>ONAJ01000005.1 GCA_900315775.1 uncultured Prevotella sp. | reverse complement strand
CTCGAGTTGTTGTTCTTGTACAGACGATAGCGGATGCTTCCGCCGTTGCTTGCTGCTGATGTCTTCAATGTGTTAAGTTTCATAATGTTACCCTTTTTTTTTAATGTTAAACAATCTTTTTACTTTTTAGAGGTTAGTGGTTAGTGGTTAGGGGTTAGAGAATGGTATTGGCGCCATATTACAAATCTCTCTCCTCTCTCCTCACTCCTCTCTCCTCTAAGATTTCTCGCGCTCGAGAAATCTATTGCAAATTTACTAATAAAATCCCATACTTGTATAATTCTGATACCCTGCACTAAAAACTTTTTTCAACCTGCTTCTTCAGACGTGTAAGTAGCCTACTTACTGCGTGTAAGTAGCCCACTTATTCACATTGACGCACTGTAGTACAATTCCAAGTAAGGCATTCTTTTGTCTCCA
This sequence comes from uncultured Prevotella sp., assembly GCA_900315775.1. Taxonomy (GTDB): domain Bacteria; phylum Bacteroidota; class Bacteroidia; order Bacteroidales; family Bacteroidaceae; genus Prevotella. The sequence continues at coordinate 85,450 of ONAJ01000005.1, read as the reverse complement.
TCTTAAAACGCTGTTTTTTATTCAACGTTTTTCAGGGTAAGACACCCTGAAAAAGTTGAATGAATTGCCCTTAAACCTGATATAGATTGAATCTCCCTTCCTTTATGGAATGGGGTGGGGGTAGGCTTTATTTCCTGAAATCGTTGACAATTCCCAAGATTTTTTCTCTAAAGTTATTTACTTTAGAGATTTTTTTGTAATTTTGTTCCCTTGAATAGAATACTACTGGAAAATAATGGCGAACAGATGTCTTTACATAGCAACATTCAAGGAGTTCCTGCAACAGAAGCCCCTTGAGGTGCTCGGCACTCTCCATAATAACTATCATGGTGATGCCCTCACTACTACGGATGAAGCGTGGAAGGGAGAAATAGACATCTTACAGCAGGTATTGCAACCCTGGAAGGAGGAAAATGCTCAGATCATTTTTGAGTACGACATCCCACGTTTAGGCAAGCGAATAGATGTTGTATTGCTACTTCGTGGAATAATTTTTTGCCTTGAATTCAAGGTAGGGCAGAAGGATGCCCTTCAGTCCGATGTAGAGCAGGTGATGGACTATGCACTCGACCTGAAGAACTTTCACCGCTTTAGTCATGATAGAGTGATTGTGCCCATTTTGGTGCCCACACATCACTCTACGGCAACAACAGAATTCAAGCCGTCGGTTTACGAAGACCAGATATATAATCCGTTGATTGCCGGCGAAGAACGTCTGCAGGAGGTGATATCGAGTGTCTTAAATCATGCGAAAGCAACAAGCGAAGGAACTATAGATAATTGGACTATCAGCCCCTACACACCGACGCCAACCATTATTGAGGCAGCACGTGCCCTCTACGAGAATCATTCTGTTGAAGACATTACACGTCATGAGGCCGATAAGGTTTCAACAGATAGAACCATCAACTACATTCTTCAAGTTATAGATAAGAGTAAGAAGGAGAAGAAGAAAAGTATATGTTTCGTGACAGGAGTTCCTGGAGCTGGTAAGACGTTGGTAGGACTTGATGTAGCTATCAAGCAGACCTATCGAGATGGCGAAATGGACAAAGAAAACGGCGCCGTTTATCTGTCTGGAAATGGACCACTCGTAGCCGTATTGACAGAAGCTTTGGCACGCGACAACCAGAAGAAATGTGCAGCCAGAGGAGAACGAAAAAATCTCTCCGATTCACGTCGTGAAGTTAGCGAATTCATTCAAATTATCCATCGCTATCGTGACAATATGCTGGCAAAGATAAAGAACCCAGTTGAGAATGGAGTAGTAGAGATAGACCCCGAAAAAGCCATTCATTTGGAACATACTGGTTACGGCGAAGTAGAACACGTAGCTATCTTCGACGAAGCACAACGCAGTTGGACGCACGACCGTATAGCTAATTATTTGAAGCGAGGCGGTACTTACGGCAACAAACTAAAAGTGCCAAACTTCCCCTTGTCAGAAGCAGAATTCCTCATTTGGTCACTCGACCAGCGTGAAGATTGGGCAGTAATAGTTTGTCTTGTCGGAGGAGGTCAGGAAATAAATACCGGCGAGGCAGGAATCACAGAATGGATAAAAGCCTTAAACTCAATGTTCAAACATTGGGACGTCTATATCTCCGATAAACTTACCGATGCCGAATATGCAGAAGGACGTGTAAACGAGTTACTTAAAGACAACAACAAGGTGACCTTCGCAGAAGATCTTCACCTTGCCGTTAGCCTACGTTCCTTCCGTGCAGAAACCCTCTCGGCATTTGTGCAGTCTATGCTCGCATTCCGTTCCGACGCTGCAGAACTTTACAAAGACGTAGCAAGCAGAAACTACCCAATAATGTTGACACGCGACATGGATACGGCACGAGCCTGGTTAAGGAAGCAGGCTCGTGGTACCCAGCAAACAGGAGTCCTCGTAACCAAAGTGGCTGCTCGCTTTAAGCCCTTAGCAGTTCATATTCTTGCACAAGATGAAGATAACGCCGTCCATTGGTTCCTTGAAGACAAGACCGACATTCGCTCATCAAACTATCTTGAGGACGCCGCCACAGAAATACAAGTCCAAGGACTCGAACTCGACTATGCTTGTGTACTCTGGGATGCAGATATGCGTTACGAAAATGGTACATGGAACTTCTATAAATTCAACGGCAAGAACAAGTGGAATCCGGAAAACAACAAGGAAAATAGAAAGTACATGCTCAACGCCTATCGAGTACTACTCACTCGTGCCCGTCAGGGAATAATCATATGTATCCCCAAGGGCAACAACCGCCTTACCCAAGAAGGCTTCCCTGAAGACCCCACACGTCTGCCCGAGTTCTATGATGGCACGTATAACTATCTGAAATCGTTAGGGATTAAAGAGATATAGGAATCTATAATGGTCTTATGGAATTAGGGAATAAAGAGAAATTAAGTGCTCACGTTGAAAAAATTTTCAAGAATTATGTGACTCCAGGTCTTCATATCTGTGATATAGCAACTGGTGGTGGAAAATCATATACTATTGGAAAACTAACGTGTGAGTATTATCCACTCCATTTTGATAGGATTATCATTCTATGTGTACAAAACAAACTTGTGAATGGGATGGACCGTGAAATAGAAAGGTTTATATCAACTCCTGAAAGCAAGATAAAACCAAAGGACAAGTTGGTAATAGAGAATAATCCTGAGGTTATCATGAAAGCAATCAAGAACTCAAGTTTTTCTTCTTTGCTTGAAGAAATGGAATTGCAGATCGATGACCAAAAAAGAAAAGATACAAAGGTAACGGATTTAAGATATAGTTTTAATTGGGTAAAGAAGACATATGAGGGTTTATCAGGGTTAGTTAAGACGTATGAGTCTAATAACAATGAATATCTTCGTCAGCAGATAGATGAAAACGAAGCCAATTTGCGTAAAGCAGTACGCGTGTTTTTTGAGAACTTTAAAAAACACTTGGAAAGCACAAAACAATATAAGCATGTATCTGTTTCAAGATTAAATATACTTTTCCCACATCTAAGAGAAGTATACCCTCAAGTTGACTATAAAAATAAGAAAGTACTTCTTATGACTGTTCATAAGGCGATGTATGGTATAGATCCTATCATAGATGAGAAATTTAGCATTTCAGACTTTTCAAAAAAGGGGAAAAAGACTCTTATCCTATTTGATGAGTCGGATCAGGCTGCTATTGCCATGAGAAACGCTATCATAGATCAAGCTATAGATACTACCTTTGGAAATAAGAGATTTGCAAAAGGTTATAATGGTTTCTTGCAGTACAAATCCTTGCTTGAAAGTCCAGAATATACTTCTAATTCGTATTATGGAACTCGTTTGGAAGACTGTGTCCATAAAGCAAAGTCGATTATAAATACTAATTGGGAGAAAGTATTTGGAGAAACAAAATCCTTTAATAGTATTTTTTTAGATACACCTGAAGAAATAGAAGAATTTAGAAGAGGTGTCTTTTTCTCTGGTCCAGTAAAGTTGAGTATCTCACAACGTGACGATAAGACAAATTCTTTTGTTTGTTATAAGAAAGGGAATAGGCACCTTAGTTTGGTACACAGCAATGACAAAGACTCATTAATCTCAGATTACTCTGTTGTTGTACCTTTGGATGAGTTCCTAACTCTTATTACAAGGAATATTACCTCCGTAAAATCCCAATTTAGAAGTGTTATTAAAGAAGCATTAGAAGATAGTCGTATTAAGTTTGATGAGGAAATACGCCAAATAAACAACAATGGAGAAAAGACATTTCTCGGATACCCCACATTAGAGCGAGAAATACACACGTTCTTTTCAAGGTTTGAGTCTGCGTCCGAATTCCATTTCGAGCAACAACAAACGGAGTTTATGACAAACCGGAAAAACCATATTGTCACCAAAGATGCCAATCCGATAAAACTCCCAGACTATTCTGTTTACTCACAAGGAGTTCAATTCTTCCAAGAAGAAATTGACGAAAGAGACAATCAACATAGAGTGAGATTATCAAGTCGTGAAATATCAAACACACCAGAGAAGATATTACTTAATCTAACCCATTTTGATGATAATACTGTTGTTTTATGTTCAGCAACTGCTTCAAATAAATCTGTAGTAAGTAACTTTGACCTCGTCTATCTAAAGGAAATATTGGGTGATAGATTTCATATATTATCGACTGAAGACAAAATCAAATTTGATGATTTAGTTGCAGCGACATATCCCCAAGAACATAAAATTGAAGTTATTCCTGTTGAACATTACGAATACAAGGATAAACGTGAAAACCATCTTGTATTGCCACAAAAATACAAAGAGATGTTTTCTTCAAAAGCCAAAGAAGAAGGTCTTGATGAAGAATGGTTCCGTATTACTGTACGTAATCTAAGGAAATATGATAAGGAAATAAAAAACACCTTTTTCCATTTATACAGGCTTTTCCAATTCATAGAAGCATATTATTGGTTCATCACTCATGATGGTATTCGAAGTATGATATTCTTCCAAAATCGTACAGGAGAAAAGGATAGTGATCAAATAATGACACTAAGTTGTCTAATTGATGGCACATATGAAGAAATGCCATCTAAACTTGATGGTGAAATTCCAACAGATTGGGAAAATAACCATATAAGAATTACCAAAGAGCTAGAGGAAGTGGAAAACAATATATTGGTAGAGTTAAGTCAAGACAAAGATGCCAAGATTATGTTAGTTTCCGCATATGGAAGTTTCAAAGCCGGAACGAATATGCAATATGAAATTCCAGAAGGACTTGACTATATCTCAGGTGATAATTGGGTAGAAGATGGCAAGAAATTAAAGAAAGACTGGGATGCATTATATCTTCAATCTCCCACCAACTATCTTATGATGAACGAGGATGGCTATGAATCTACATTTGAAAAGAGTTTCTATAATGCCATGTTAGTTTTGATGATGTTATTTGAAAGAGGATGCCTTTCAAGAAATGATGTCGCTAGATGGCTTTATCAAGCATTAACAAATACTTTTTATTTTAGTGAAAAAAGAGATCCTGGTATTGCAAAGGATAAGGCAGCATGGGCTCAAACAATTATAGAACAAGCTGTTGGACGTTTATGTCGCACCCGAAATAAGCCGCATACAACATATTTGCTGTACGACGAGTCTATGGCTCCCTTTTTTGAACCTTCGATTTATCAGAAATCTCTCACAAAAGAATATCGAGAATTAGTGAACCATATCTTAGAACACCTTACAAACAATGATACAATAGCATCCACAGAAGAAACAATTCTTTGCAATACAGCTAATCAAGCTCAATATATGCTTGACAGTATGCGTAGACAAGCTCTTTATTTCACACCTCACAAGGAAGATTTAGATGAAGACTTTGAAGATGAAGATAATAATGGAGATATTCCATATAATATTTTGGCAAGTCAAAGGATGAATCAAAGTTATAAGCGTGCTATTATTACGAAGCCTGTAATATCAGGATGGGATGATTTGGACGAAGAGGACCGAAACCTTACGTTCATAACTAAGTGTTATGGCAATTGGCAACGTGACGAAAAAGGAGGCTATTATTTCTTTTATGAGAAGAATAAGATTTGTCCTATCAGAAATGGGATTAATCCCTACTATGTATCTCCATCCGATGTGCGTCTAGATGTGTTGATGAAGAATGAAGTGATAAGAAATCATTTTGAGAAAAATGGTTTTGCTACAAATTGGAAAGGAGATGGATTGATTCTACATCCACAGATATTACGTTCCGATTATGCTGGTGAAATAGGAGAAGAGGCATTTAAGGCATTGCTATTTGAATATACAGAATGTAAAGAGAAAGACTTTAAACATTTAGAAGGTAAAGATTATGAATTAGCCGACTTTGTTGTTTGTAATCCTGACGGAAGTTATAAAATTGCCTTCGATGTAAAAAATATGAATCCTAAAGTAGCTCACAATGACAATCCCAATGATATGCAAACAAAAGAAAAACGTCAAAGGAAAATAGCTCGACTTAATTGTAGATTAATAACGGTGAACATCCTTCAAATCAATGATCCACTTATGGATGAGATTAATGAAATTGGCGGACTGATTGATGAGAATGGTGTCATTATTCCCAAAGGGATTGAAACATTACGGAAACTAGTAAATGTACAGTAAGGAAGATGAAGTTGAACTTGGAAGAAATAAAAGCTTGGCCACTTACAACCAACAAAATTGAGGTGAAATATGATAGAGAAACATTTTTCTCTCAATATGCAATTGTCTCTTACTACAGCCTCGATAAAGAATACAAGAACTTAGCTTACGAACAATTAGCAGATGTTCCATTTATATCCGTATGTGGCATAAGAGCAAAATGGCATGATGTTCAATATCCATGTGTTCGCTTTTTCATAATGATGAAGAAGGAGGAACTTCAAGATGTCTTGAAGAGCCTCAGGGACTATGAGCAAATTAGAGCTCGTATTGATGATTTGACAGACTATGATTATAAATTGCAGCAACGAATCATCGCATCCCTCGCAATCAATTCTCTTGGCAAAACGAAGCCTGATAGGATGATGTATAATAATGGAGTCCTGTTGCTGTGTGATGATAAGAACTTTTTGATTCCTCATAGTCGGAAAGAGTTGGTTTGTTTGAAGGTTGAAGTAAACGAATACATGAACCTAACAGCAAAAACAACATCATTCTCAAATCCGAAGAGTATTGATGAACTTAGAAAGAAACAAACTTGTGTATTCCAAGTTAGCAAGGATATTTATGGGCAGTGGTGGTCTGGCTTAGCGGTAAAACCTGTTGTGTTAAGGAAGATGAGAGGGATTAAGCCAGAACTTGAAAGTTTTTACGTTCAAAAGAAAAGATTCCCTGACAAGCATAACATCGTACCATATTGGCCATATAATCCAGAAGATTACTCTCATGGTAGATTGTTTGCTATATATCAGGTAATAGCTTCTGTAAATGAGAAGTATAGAGGACAGTTGTCCATCCAATTTGTTGACTCTGCTGTTCTATATTATGATGAGTATAAGCCTAGTAGGGACATGCTTAAATTTATTACGGAGTATCTTAATGGAAAGTCTATTTATATTGATAATCCTTTTGGCGAATCTGCAAATGGTTTGATTTCTCAGATTGAAGTGCAATTCCAGGAAATCATGCAAGGCTCCCTCATATTCAACCGAAAGAGAACAGCAAATGATTTGATAATTAAATTATGTGAGCCTAAAGATGAGTTGCTTCTTCAAACATATTACACGAAATCGTTGTATAGGTTGGCACATTCTAGTACAGCATTGCAACATAAGATTTTCTACAATAGTGAGAAAGAGGATAAACTTTCTATTCATGAAGCTCGTAGAATTCTGATAGAGCTGTTAGTGAAAGACTGTTTGATAAACAGGCAAATGCCGCAACAATTATGCAATCTTTCTGAGAAATGGGAGTTTTACAGATATAAGATTCATGATGGATGTGTCATTGGCGCTTCACTAAAGATGACAGATGGCGGAAAGATGAACATTGCAGAATTCGGTTTCTCTTCAGAGCAGTTGCCTGTGTTTTTCGACGAATTTGCTTATAGTCATTTAAACTATAACAAACCTGATATTATTCGTGGAGCAAGAGACTATATGGCACTGAAAAAGAATAATAATGTCTATCTAATAATTGATACAGACGAAATTCCAATATTGGATGTAAGTCTTATAGATGAGGCTTACAGTGATATTGTGAATGAAGGAAGACCATTGTCTTTATTTAAGAGGAAAGCTGAATCGCATAAATATTTGAGAGGTTATATTGGGCTGCATTTATGGAAAACTGAAGGATTAAATGGAGAACCTGATGGTGCATATGCTTATCTCTCAGGAACCAATAGTGAAAATATGCAAATAATGAAGAGCACCAAGATGGACCGTATGCCAAGAGTACGGTGTATTTTCATTCTTCATAAAGAAAATGAAGCTAATGTGGAGAAGGATATTTATGAGATTATGGATATGTTGAGGTTTGGATTTGGACGATGGAACGAAATGATGACATATCCGTTCCCTTTCAAGTTTCTGCAAGAGTACCTAGATGATGTTAGTGAAACAGCATTTAGTAAACATTGGAGTGAAATATAATTAAAAACGTAGTTTTATGAAAGAATTTATGGATGAAAGAAAAAGTGGAAATACAAAGATGTATATTGTACTTCTGTGTATTGCACTTTTGATAGGTTTGCTTTGGGTAACAGGATTGATTCGATGGGAAGATTCCTCGGAGGAACAAGTAAAGGAGGGAGCCCTTGCCGAGATAGAATTTGACAAGAATAAGGTAGAAGCCCTGATTAACCGATATGGCAAGGATAATGCCGGACACGATAAGGGGGCAGTAGCTGTCAAACTCTCTGAACTTATGAGTTGTAAGGTTGGCAAATATAACTATCTGAAATCGTTAGGATTGGAAGAAATCTAATGAAACACATAGAAGTAGTAGCAGCGATAATCCGCAAGGAAGATAAGATATTCGCCACACAGCGAGGATATGGCGACTGGAAGGACTGGTGGGAGTTTCCTGGCGGTAAGATGGAACCAGGCGAGACCCCTGAAGAAGCCCTCAAACGAGAGATAAAGGAAGAGCTCTCTGCCGACATCAGCGTGGAAGAATTCCTCACCACCGTAGAGTACGACTATCCAGCCTTCCACCTCACTATGCATTGCTACCTCTGCACATTACTCGACGAAGCTATGCACCTGAACGAACACGAGGCAGCAAGGTGGCTCTCAAAAGCCGAACTCCGAAGCGTTAAGTGGCTGCCAGCAGACTTGGAAGTGGTGGAGAGAATGAAAGAATAGAAATAAAATTTCCCTGTAGGAATACAACGTATCGGGAATTTTTTTATCTTTGCAGCAGAAATTGAATAATTGTTTATATGCCAGACAATACAGATTATTTTGACAGGTACCAGTCCCCGTCACAATCAAAAACAAGAGAATTAACAAATTTAAAACATATGAAAAAGAATATTATTATAGTTTTAGTTTTCCTGTCTTTATTATGTTCATGCCAAAATAAAGAAAGAGGATTTAGTAAAAGTGATCTTGTTGGAACTTGGTATGATGCAATGACGTCGAAATATACATTAAACGAAAATGGTACAGGTAATAGTTTTGAACCGTTGGGAGAATTTGATTTAAATTGGAGTGTGCGAAATGATTCTTTGTTTATTGATTTCACTCAAGGTACTAATTTTAAGCAATGGAAATACTCCATTGATTCAATAGTTAATGGAGAGACTAACAGGAGGGAGAAAATCCGTATTCTTTATTTATCATCATCTTCAAACTACGATATTGAATTAAAACAAGTTATTGAACACTAGTGATAGATGCCACAGGAACAGGTGAGTGAAGGGAAAAAGCCTCTCCCCAGCCCTCCCCAAAAGGGAAGGGAGCTCGTAAGCGCACAAAACAGCGGGGCTTCGGCTCCGCTTATTTTTCGAGGTGGGAGGAGAGAGGAGAGAGGAGAGAGGAGAGAGGAGAGAGGGATGAGGTTTTTTTTATAAAATTTTGCGGATTGCCACATTATTATTATTTTTGCACCTATGAAACAGATTAACTGGGGATTTATAGGATGTGGGGAGGTTACGGAGATTAAGTCGGGACCTGCCTTTAACGAGGTGCCAGGCTCTCGTATTGTTGCCGTGATGAGTCGTCGTGAGGAGAATGCGCGTTCGTATGCCGAGCGACATCATGTACCAAAGTGGTACACAGACCCGCAGAAGATTATCAACGACCCCGATGTTAATGCTATCTATGTGGCTACGCCGCCGTCGTCGCACGCCACCTTTGCCATTATGGCGATGAAGGCAGGTAAGCCCGTTTATGTGGAGAAGCCTCTGGCGTCGAACTACGACGACTGTGCCCGCATAAACTACGTTAGTCAGCAGACGGGAGTTCCCTGTTTTGTGGCGTATTACCGCAGGTATCTTCCGTATTTCGAGAAGGTGAAGAAGATAATACAGAGTGGTCAGTTGGGAACGATAGTCGATGTGCAGGTGCACTTCTCGGTGCCTCCGCGCGAGATGGACTATTCGCCCGAGAAGCTCCCTTGGCGTCTGCAGCCCGAGATTGCGGGCGGCGGTTACTTCTACGACCTTGCTCCGCACCAGTTGGACACGCTGCAGGACATCTTCGGAGTGATAACGAAGGCCGAGGGTATTGCCGCCAACAGAGCCGGTCTTTACAAGGCAGAGGACAGTGTGAGTGCCTGTTTCCAGTTTGAGAACGGGCTGACGGGTAGCGGCTCGTGGTGTTTCGTAGGACATAAGTCGGCTACGAAGGACCGCATAGAAGTTGTAGGCGAGAAGGGAATGTTGTCGTTCTCGGTATTCGACTACGCACCGATAGAGTTGATAACGAGTGAGGGAACGACGAAGATGGATGTTCCCAATCCGCCGTACGTACAGCTGCCGATAATACGTTCCGTGATAGAGGACCTTCAGGGGCTGTCGGTATGTAATGCCACGAGTGTCAGCGCTACGCCTGTAAACTGGGTATTGGACAAGATACTTGGAAAATTCTAAAAAATGACGATGAGTAGCAGGAGCTTTAAGAGACTGATAGCAGCGGGCTGTATGCTGCTGACAAGTGTGATGGCGATAGCCCAGGTGACGTACACCCGTCAGGACTCCGCCGCCGTAGTAGATATACTACGTAGCAGCGACGCCTCGACGCTGAGCATAGCACGCAGGTTCCTCAAGGTGCCCTACGTGGCGCACACGTTAGAGGTGAACAAAGAGGAGCAGCTGGTGGTGAACCTCCACGAGCTGGACTGCACCACATTCGTGGAGACCGTGCTTGCGCTGAAGCGTTGCATAGAGGCGAAGCAGAAGACCTTCGACGACTACTGCAAGGAGCTGCAGAAGATAAGATACGAGGGTGGGGCAGCGCCCGACTACCGCAAGCGGCTGCACTACTTCACGCTGTGGATGGACGACAACGAGGCGATGGGTGTGGTGAAGCACGTGAGTACGCCGAACCCGCCATATACCGCCGTGCAGAAGGTCAACGTAGATTACATGACGACCCACGTGAACAGCTATAAGATGCTGAAGGCACACCCCGCGTGGAAGCCCGCGATAAGAGCGTTAGAGCAGAAGATAAACGGAAAGAAATACCGATATATTCCCAAGTCGCAGATAAAGAACACCAAGCTGCTGCGACAATGTGTGCACGACGGCGACATAATAAGCATACTGACAAACATAAAGGGACTGGACACGCAGCACATAGGATTTGCCGTGTGGCACAAAGACGGTCTGCACCTGCTCAACGCATCGAGTATTCACAAGAAAGTTGTGGAGGAGCCGATGACGTTGCGACAGTACCTCGGCAAGCACAAAACGATGACCGGAATAAGGGTTTGCAGACCATAAAATGTAACAAATACGAGCAAAAAAGTAAACAAAGTAAAGAAAAATTTGGAAGATAAAAATATTTTGCATACCTTTGTCGCCGATATTTTAAAAATTTGTAACCAATAAACTAAAAAGAAAGCCTATCGAAACATTATTACTCTTATAACCAAAAAGACGTAAAAATGGATAAATTGCAAGGAATGACCGACGAAGAGTTGGCATTATCTTATGTAAACGGCAATAACAAGGCTTTCGATTTGTTACTCTCGCGTACACAGTCGAAACTATTCTCGTACATCCTTTTCGTGGTTCGTGACCGCGACAGGGCTGACGACGTGTTCCAGGAAACATTTGTTAAGGCTATAGCAAAGCTCCATGAAGGAAGATACACCACATCGGGAAAGTTCCTGGCGTGGCTGATGCGCATAGCCCATAATGTTATTATGGACAACTATCGCGAGAACCGCTCAAAGGGTACCGTTGACGTTGCTGGCGACAACGACCTGTCGAACATCTCTTCGGAAAGTCTTTTGGACTCGAACATAGAGAGCGAGTATGTGAACACCCAGGTGTTGAGCGACGTGAAGAAGATGATGAATATGCTGCCCACAGCACAGCGTGAGGTAGTCTTTATGCGCTACTACCAGAACATGGCTTTCAAGGAGATAGCCGAGGTGACGGGAGTAAGCATAAATACCTCTTTAGGTCGTATGCGCTACGCCCTTCTTAACATGAGAAGGATGGCACGCGACAATAAGCTTTCGCTCGAGATGATGGACTAAAGAGCTGTGTTCTTCAGCGACTTGATGACCTCTGTGGGGTTCTCGGCTCCGAAGATATAGCTGCCACTTACCAATACGTCGGCACCAGCCTTAACAAGACGAGGTGCCGTCTCGTTTTGTACGCCGCCGTCAACTTCGATAAGTGCCTTGCTGCCGCTACGGGCTATGAGCTCACGAAGTTCCTGGACCTTCTTTATGGTGTTGGCAATAAACTTCTGACCGCCGAAGCCCGGGTTAACACTCATCAGCAGTACTAACTCCACGTCGCCAATGATGTCTTCGAGGGCGCTGACAGGGGTGGAAGGGTTCAGCGTGACGCCAGCCTTCATGCCTGCCTGGTGAATTTCCTGAATGGTACGGTGCAGATGGGTGCACGCCTCGAGATGCACATTCATAAGCATAGCGCCAAGACGTGCTGTACGTTCTATGTACTGTTCGGGGTGAACAATCATAAAGTGTACGTCGAGAGGTTTCTTACAAACCTTTGCTACCGCTTCCATAACGGGGAAGCCGAACGAGATGTTAGGAACGAAGACGCCGTCCATGATATCAAGATGAAGCCAGTCGGCATCGCTGTTGTTGATCATCTCGATATCCCTCTCTAAGTGCAGGAAGTCTGCCGACAACAATGACGGAGATACTAATATGCTCATAAACTGTTTCGTAATGAATTTAGTTTAACAATAGCTCTGCTTCCTCGCCGCCTGACTTATATGCCTGATAGGAATAAGCAATTTGACGGATGGTGTTGAGAACTTGCTCAGAGGGATTCAATTCTTCAGGTGTAAAATATGTCATAGGCAAAAATGGATTAAATTACACTTGTATAACGAAATAAATATACGTTTTATTATATCGGATTGCATATTTTCCAAAAATATTTGTACTTTTGCAGTCAGTATGAAATATATCTATAACGACAAACAACGAGAATTCGCCGAATACAAGGTGCAGGAGGAGTCGCAGCTGCTGGCCTTTCTCATGCAGCACGTAGAGAAGAGTCGTACTAAGGTGAAGGCTACTCTGCAGGGTCGCGGCATCATGGTTGACAGGAAGGTCGTCACGCAGTTTGACTTCCCCCTGAAGCCCGGAATGGTTGTTGCCGTCAGCAAGACGAAGCGCAACAACGACACGCTGAAAAGTCGTTATCTGAAGATAGTCTATGAGGACCGCTGGCTGGTGGTAGTAGAGAAGAAGCCCGGCATACTGTCGATGGCGGCGGGACACTCGTCGCTCAACGTGAAGACGCTGCTCGACGACTATTTCAGGAAGTCGAGACAACAGTGTACGGCACACGTGGTGCACAGGCTGGACCGCGACACCAGCGGACTGATGATATATGCCAAAGATATGGATACGGAGCAGCGGTTGGAACACTCGTGGCACGACATAGTATATGACCGTCGCTACGTGGCTCTGCTGTCGGGCGAGATGGAGCAGGAAAGCGGTACCATAGCCAACTGGTTGCGCGACAACAAGGCTTACGTTACCTACAGCAGTCCTGTGGACAACGGCGGGAAGTATGCCGTAACCCACTTCCGCACTATGGCGGTGAGGAACGGCTATTCGCTGGTGGAGTTCAAGTTGGAGACGGGCAGGAAGAACCAGATACGTGTTCACTCTGCCGATATGGGGCACCCCGTATGTGGCGACGTGAAGTACGGTAATGGTGACAATCCCTTAGGGCGACTGTGTCTTCATGCTTATGTGTTGTGTTTTACGCATCCTGTAACGGGAGAGAGAATGGAGTTCTCGACGAAGGTGCCGTTTGGGGTGTAGTTTTTCGTGGGTGCGTGGGTGCGTGGGTGCGTGGGTGCGTGGGTGCGAGAATAGTTAAATAGTAAATAAATAGTAGATAGTAAATAGTCAAATAGTAAATAAAAAAGATGTCTCAATTCTATTATTATATTTTCCTTATAGTTGCTGTGGTAGTGGCGTTCCTGATAGTGAAGAAGATAGCGGGATGCTTCCTGAAGAGTATCCTGTTGTTCGTCATTGCGGCAGCACTTGTGGCTATCTATTTCCTATATTTCGCCAAGTAGTTACTTGCTGGCGTTTTCTTCTTCGTATATGGTGTTGAAGATTTTTCGTAGCTCCTTCTCGTTATGAATGAGGTTACGTATTTTGCGCAGGTTCTCCTCGTTTGGTGATCCCTGCATCCACAGACGGATATATCCGTGTTCCGAGTATTTGTTGTGCATGTGTTCCACAAATCTCTCCCACTGTTCTACGTCGCTCTTCTCGGGGTAGTTGGAGAGTCCGTACTGTATGGTGCGACGGAACACCGTATCGGGGTCGAGGTCGCGGTCAGCCTCAGCAACGATTTTTCCGTAGATGCTTCGTGGGGCGTGACTTGCTGAAGCGCGATGGTCCTCGACGGCTTCCTTCATAATCTTCAGCTGGTCGGCAGAGAACCACTTCTTCAAACGAGCATCGGCGACAAGAATCTTTCCGCTGGTGATGTGATGAATGGCACGCGGACCGCTAAGTCCGAGGTCGTGATATGCCGCGATGATGTACGCCATATTGAGGTCGGCGCCAGCCTTCCTGGCGATAGCTATGCTACGACGTATCACACCCGTCACGTGACTCATGTTGTGAGCCCTGTCGAAGGCGGAGTACTGCGGGAGAATCTCGCGCTCCACAAATTCCATAAGGTCAAGACTAACGTTATTTTCCATTCAATTCGTTTGAAAATTATTTGCAAATGTACGATATTATGTTTACTTTTGCAAGGATTTTTTGAAAGATTAAATAAATAGTATATATGAGAAGTAGAGTAACAGAGTGGTTTGAAACCAAGATAGGCTACGAGAAGACTATGGAAGACGGTATGCCTAAAAGGGTTAAAGAATTGTATGTCGTTGACGCGCTGAGTTTTACCGAGGCAGAGAAACGTATATGCGAGGAGATGTCGTCGTACATCAGCGGAGCCTTCGACGTCGTTGACATTAGGAAGGCAACGTACAAGGAGATATTCTTCAGTGAAGACGCAAGTGCAGACCGCTGGTACAAGGCAAAGCTACAGTTTATAACCATTGACGAGAAGACCGAGAAGGAGAAGCGTTCCAACGTCTTTTACCTGGTGCACGCCGCCAACTTTCAGCAGGCAGTAGCAAACATAAAAGAGGTGATGGGCGGAACGATGATAGACTATGTAATAGCAAGTATTACAGAGACAGCTATCATGGACGTCTTCGAGGCTAACGCACCAGCAAAGGACAGCAAACCAGAATACGAGGAGTAAGATGTACGACGTAAAAAAGAATCTACACGAAGTGCTCGACGACCTGCCGCAGGGCGTAAGACTTGTGGCGGTGAGTAAGTTCCACCCCTCGGAGTATATCCGTGCGGCATACGAGGAGGGGCAGCGGATTTTCGGCGAGAGTCATGAGCAGGAGCTGCGAAGGAAAGTAGAGGAGCTCCCGAAGGACATAGAGTGGCACTTCATAGGGCATCTGCAGACAAATAAGGTGAAGTACATAGCACCTTATATATCTATGGTGGAGGCGGTAGATTCCATGAAGCTCCTCAGCGAGATAAACCGTCAGGCGCAGCGTAACAACAGGACGATAAAAGTATTGTTGGAGTTGCACATTGCCGAGGAGGAGACGAAGTACGGACTGAGTGTTGACGACTGTCGTGAGTTGCTTGCGGCAGGAGAGTGGAAGACGCTGGAGAATGTGCGCATCTGCGGACTGATGATGATGGCGTCATACACCGACGACGCGGAACAGATACGGCGGGAGATGATGACGGCGTCGGACTTCTTCGACGAGGTGAAGCGCGACTATTTCGCTGACGACGACAGTTTCTGTGAACGCAGCTGGGGAATGAGTCACGACTACCCGATAGCCTGCGAGTGTAACAGCACTATGGTTCGTGTGGGAAGTAAGATATTCGGAGAGAGAGTCTATTAAGATTCTCTCTTATTTTTTCATAAACTCCGTCCAGAAGTCAACGTACTGCTGAGCCACCTTGACGTTGTCGTGATGACGACGCACATACTCTATGCTCTGGCGTTTCAGTTCCTTGAGCTGTTCGGGGTGAAGAATGATCTTTTCCAGTTCCTTAGCGACATCCTCCTTCGAGGGAAGAACATTTATTATGGGTCGCAGTTCCGTTTCGTTGATAATCTCGTAGTTCTCGGGCTCGCCGCCACCGATGCACACGATACCCTTGGCCATAGCTTGCAGGGCGTTGACGGCAGGGGTGTAAGAGTACAGCTGGTCCAAGATGCAGTCGCAGCCGTCCATCATAGTCTTGTACTGAGCAAAAGGCACGCGGCTGGTACGTACCACCACACAGCGGTCGGGGTATTTCCGCTCTACAACCTTTAGAGCCTCGTTCATTACGTCGGTACCTTTGTAAACGTCGCGTTCGCTGTCCATACCGATGAAGAAACGTACCTTTCCCGGCTCTTTAAGTTCTGTGGAGAAGTCGCCCTCGGGAATTTGTATGGGGAGAGGAATAAAACGAGTCTTGTGGGGGAAGAACTGTTCGTAGCACTTCTGATATTCATAGAGACACGTAGGTATTCCGTCGCAGTTGGAGTCGATATATTGTGAGAGCTCACCCTTTGCTGTGCCTATAAACTCGTTGATATAGCGACGGGTGAAGATGTCGTCGCGCATCTTGTCGCCGATATAGAAGTCGCCATATCGGAACAGTTTCATCGTTATTCCCGAGTGAACCCAGTACCAGTCGCACCCGTAGGCACCGACGAAGATGCTCCTGTTGTTGCGACGAAGGTAGCGGAAGATGGCAAATTCGCGTTCCGCCTTAAGTTCCAGGAAGTCGGGGTTTATAAGCTGTACGACGTCGTAGCCCCTGAGTCGGGGCAGTATGGTGAGCAGCTTTGCCACATATTTTACGGCGGCCCATTTTCCGGTGCCTTCTCTGCGAAGGTCGATGTCACGCGGGTAGTTGCGCCATACATTACCGTTAGACACTACTGTAACCTTGTGACCTAAGGTCCTCAGACCAAGAGCGAGGTTAGTATGGAGGGTGCTGTATTCGCCTATTAGAAGTACTTTCATCTTTCGCGTTTTAGGTAAGGAAGTGTATGCAGCAGCGCCTTTCTGCCTACAGGACTGTTCGTCATGCGACGGAACAGATTGTACTTTAGGGTGTAGTTACGACGGGGCAGAGGGAAGAGTCCACAACGCTGGAGTTCTTTCAGGCATTCTTTCAACCTGCTGTCGGAACGACTTAGCGTTATTACATTATATATATGGTCCATAGCAAGTTGAGCAACACGGCGCATAAGGGCAGAGCGTTCTGCAACGGGTAAGGTGTCAGCCTTCTGCTTCAGACTCTTGATGACAATGAGATTGTCGTCAAGTCGTTTGGTGATACCCTTTTGCGACTTGTCTGTAATGGCGGAATTTTCATGTTGCCTGTAAAAATATGCCTTCGCTGAGGTACACACTACTTTTTCAGCCCTAAGCAGCAGTTGAGGTGTAAACTCTTCGTCCTCACCATAGCTGATGCCGGGAGTAAAGGTGAGATTGCCTAAGATGGAGCGGCGGAAGAGATAGAGCCACGAGGCTCCCTGAATGTTGCTTTGCCGCATCAGGTTACACCCGCTCTGTGGTTCGGAGTCTTTGAAGTTCAGGTCGGTCTCCTTCCGGCGTGTGAAGTCGAATGCTACAACATCGGCATTACCGTGTATCGCTATATCGAGACAGTGCTCGTAAGTGGAAGAAATGAGTGTGTCGTCCCCGTCTATAAACTGAACGAATGTGCCTGTGGCGGTGCGTAGTCCCAGATTGCGGGCTGTGCTGATACCCTCATTGTTCTTTCGTAGGTAAATTACGTTGTCGCCGTAACTTAACAGCGCATCAAGAGGACTCTTATCAGAACCATCATCAATAACAATAACCTCACGTTCCTCGTTGGGAGTACTAAGGGTCAGAATGCTTTCAAGACATTCTTTCAACATATCGATTTCCTCGTTGTGATAGGTGACGATAAAACTTACAAGAGGTGTCTTAGTGCTTTGTGAATTCTGCATAGTCCTTTTATTCCAAAGAGTTTTAAGGTTATAACTTTTATTTTGTCAGAGAGCGAACGGATGTTGGATATTGATATGTCCTTGCGCTCCTGAAGAAGAATCTTTCCCGACAGGCGGTAAACGTCAAGCTGGATGTTCAGGATATAAAGATAGTACGCGTCGTCAACGGTCATCCCTCGGTCTATGTTCGACTCGAGAAGCATGATGAGGTCGTCGGCACCAGCCTTCGCCGTTATGCCTTGCGGATTGTCGGTATAGACATAGCAGCCCTCGGACGTTGTCGTTACCGACTGCGCTTTCTGAAGGAGTAGGGGGTAGATCCACGCATCCTCGAAGACTTTGCCTACAGGGAAGCGGATGTCGTCGAAGAGAGGGCGCCTGAAAATCTTGTTCCACACGTAGGTGTGACGATAGCCCTCGCACTCCGTCCAGTACTTCTGTATGTTGTCGTAATGCAGGTTGTGCGGAATAAACATATTCTTCCCCTTGATGGAAACGGGATATTCCAGGATTTGTATTCTCTCGTCGTGCGCTATCTTGTTCATCAGTGCGGCGAGAGTGTTTGGCGCTATCATGTCGTCGCTATCGACAAAGGTGAGGAAGTCGCCCTGTGCCACATTGATGCCGGCATTACGTGCCTCGCTGAGTCCGCCGTTCTTCTTGTGGATAACCCGGATGCGGCTATCGTGTTCTGCCCACGCGTCGCACTTCTCAGGACACAGGTCGGGCGAGCCGTCATCGACGAGGATTATTTCGTAATCACTATAATCCTGCGAGAGAATACTCTCAACGCAGCGGTCGAGTGTTTTCTCCGTTTTATAGACAGGTATGATAATAGTGAGTTTCATAATTTGGGACAAAAGTACAAAAATAATAATGTAAAACCAAAAGATATCTTCTTTTTTGTTCTTTGCTTCGTGAAAAATGTTTACCTTTGCAGGTTGAAAGTCACAAGGTGACGTCAACAATCAATCATGGAACAAAACAAGAAAAAGCGCGGAAGTTACGAACATGTCCTGAAATACATGGGACTCTTTGGTGGCATACAGGGAATGGGTATTGCTATTTCCTTGCTGCGCAACAAACTTGTTGCCGTACTCCTTGGTCCTGACGGTATGGGACTTATCTCCCTTTTCAACTCATCGATAAAGTTTGTTTCCGACTCCACCAGTTTCGGAATCTCCGTAAGTGCCATAAAGAACCTCTCCGAAGCCTACGAGAAAGGCGACGAGGAAGAGCTTCAGCGGTTGATGCTTATTGTGCGTTCCTGGGGACTGTTGACAGCCCTTCTCGGAATGTTCCTGTTGATGGTGGCGGGTCCGCTGCTCAGCAGTCAGACCTTCAGCTGGGGAAACCACACCCTTCATTATATCTTCCTTTCGCCCGTTGTTGCCATGATGGCGATAACCGGTGTGGAAATGGCTATACTGAAGAGTACGGGGAAGTTGCGTAACATAGCCGTAATAACGATGTACACGATGCTCTCGTCGCTGTTCATCGCAGTACCAATATACTTCTTCTTCGGCATGAAGGGTATTGTGCCCACCTTAGTATTGACGACGTTTGCGCAGATGGTGGCAACGGTGAGCTATTCCTATCGTCACTTCCCGCTGAGTTTCTCGTTCCGTAGCAGCGTGCTTCGTGAAGGTCTGGGAATAGTGTGGCTCGGAATAGCCTTCGTGGTAGCAGGAATATTCGGTAGCGGTGCCGACTTCATCATCCGCTCATATATAAATAATGTGGCGGGTCTTGATATGGTGGGTTTCTACAATAGCGGCTACATGATGACGATAATCTACGGAGGAATGATATTCACGGCTATGGAGACCGATTTCTTCCCCCGACTGTCGGCAGTGAATAAAGACAGAGAGGCGTGTAACCTCACCATAAACCGCCAGATAGAGGTGTCGCTGCTCATAGTGTCGCCGATGCTCGTGGCGATAATTATTTTTCTTCCGATAATAATACCGTTGCTTTTCAGCGACAAGTTCCTGCCGGTAGTAGGACTGATACAGCTTATGATGCTGGCGCTCTATTTTCGTGCTATAAAACTGCCCGTTTCCTATCTTACCATCTCCAAGGGCGACTCCTTCGCTTATATGTTGCTCGAGGCTACTTACGCTGTAATGATAGTCCCTGCCGTGATATTGTGTTTCAACGCCTGGGGACTCATTGGTACAGGTATCGCTATTGTGGGAATAGGAATTGTGGAGGCTATCATTATCTTCGTCTTTAACTACATTCGCTACGGTTACGTTATTTCGCGTGAGGTGGTAAGCTATTCCGTCGCACAGATACCAATAGGAATAATGGCGTACCTGATGACACTAAGTCTGCAGGGCGTAGCATACTGGATGTCGGGAATACTCCTCATGATAACCAGTATGGCATTCTCGTTTATCATTCTAAAACAAAAGACATCGTTATGGAACAAACTAACGTCGAGGTTCAGGAAAGACAAGTAAAGGTGTCGGTGCTCGTTGCTGTATATAACGGAGAACGCTTCCTTAGGAAGTGCCTGGACTCGCTACTGCGCCAGACGCTACGTGACATAGAGGTGATATGTATCGACGATGCTTCCACCGATGGTAGTCTTGGGATTCTGCGAGAATATGCAGAGAAGGACGAGAGGGTAGTGGTGATGCACCTCGACGAAAACAAGGGACAGGCCCATGCACGCAATCGTGGACTGGAGAAGGCACGCGGAGAATATGTCTGTATGCTGGACTGCGACGACTGGATGTCTGACGATGCCCTTGCGTCGGCGGTGGAGGTCTTTGAGGCTAATGCTGATACCGACAGCGTGCTGTTCGACCTTATCCTTGTTGATGAGGCTACGAAGAATGAGGAACGCTTCAAACTTACAGGACCTTCCGTGCTATCAGGAAAGGAGGCTTTTCGCAAGAGTCTTGAGTGGGACGGTATTCACGGAGTATATATGATTCGTACGGAGTTGCACCGTCGTTATCCCTACGACGAAACGTCGATGTTGTATAGCGACGACAATACCACACGCATACATTTCTTCTTCTCCCGAGAGGTGCGTTTCTGTAGCGGAAAGTACTTCTATTTGCAACACTCTTCATCGATGACTCATGCTGTGGGAGCACGACGTTTTCTGGTGATGAGAGCCTTGAAGAATTTAAAGAACGACGTAGTGCAAATGACTGGCGATAAGGAAGTTATAGATAGTCTGGAAAATGTCATTTGGCTAAAGACCATAGACTCATACTTCTTCTATTACACCCATCGTGGAGAGCTTTCCGGGGACGACCTCCGCTTTGGTTTGGAAGAGATAAAAACAGCTTGGCGCGAGGTGGAGACAGACAGGCTCGACAGGCACACCACCCGTAAGTTCGGATACGCGCCTTTGCGCCCTTGGGTGCTCTTCAGACTCCAGGAAGAGATGTATTTCACACTAAAAAAATGTAAAAACGTTTGGGAGAAAGTCAAAAGTTAGTATCTTTGTAGCTTGAAATGACACTTGTAATTGTTACCATATTGCTTTTAGGTTATGTTCTGATAGCCACATCAGAGCTGACGAAGATAAACAAAGCCGCCGTTGCCGTCTTTGCGGGAACGGTAGGATGGGTGCTGTATATATGCTACGGAGCAGACTTCGTAATGATGATGCACTCCCGCGAGTATTTCGACTGGCTCAGCGGCGCCAGCGCCACAAGTCTGGCGGTAAAGCAGTACATAGCCCAGAACATATACCTGAAGTACGTGGGACACGGTGCCGAGATAGCCCTGTTCCTGTTGGCTACGATGACAATAGTGGAGATACTTGAGAACAACGGCTGTTTCGACTTCCTTAAACAGATGATGCGCACGCGTCGCAGCAAACGGCTGCTGTGGATAATATCAGTAGTTACTTTCGTGCTCTCTGCCAATCTGGACAACATCACTACGGCGATGATGATGGCGGTGATGATGAACAGCATAGTGCCAGGACGAAAACACCGACAGATATACGGAGCAGCTATAGTCATAGCCGTAGCCTGTGGCGGTGCACTTACCGTTATTGGTGACCCTATAGGACTGGTACTTTGGACTAACGGACACGTTACGGCAACGAATTTCTCGATGTCGCTGGCGCTACCTTGTATGCTTTCGTGGCTGTTGCCCACATGGTGGCTGTCGCGTCAGTTGCCCGAAAATATAGACTCCCAGTGGAGCACGATGCCTTATCGCGGCGACGATACTAATCTGAAGAAATGGCAACGACTCGTGATGCTCTTCGTAGGCATCGGCGGACTGTGGTTCATACCTACGTTCCACGACATTACCCAGCTTAGTCCGTTCCTCGGAGCGCTGTGCGTACTGTCGGTATTGTGGATTGTCAACGAGGTGATGAACAGAAAGCTTGTCGATGTAGATAAGATGATACATCGTCGCACCCCGAGGACAATGCAGTATGCCGTCATTCAACGCATACTCTTCGTTATGGGAATAATGCTTGCCATAGGTGTTACGATAGAGACGGGAGCTGTGGCGTGGCTGGCAGACCTTTGCGATGCTCACATAGGTAATGTGTGGGTTATGGCGGCGTTGTCGGGACTCCTCAGTATGGTGCTCGACTCGTTTGCGTCGGCACTGAGCTTCTTCTCGCTGTATCCCGACGCTCCCCAGAACGACATCTACTGGAAACTCGTCTCCTACAGTACAGCTATGGGCGGCAACATTCTTCTTTTCAGCAGCGTCAGCGGTATAGTAATCATGAAGATGGAGCGCATCTCCATAGCGTGGTTCTTTAAAAATGTGGGCTGGGTATCGCTTGTTGCGTGGGTGCTCGGAATGGCGCTAATTGTGGCGTAAAGAAGAAAAATAACCAATTTTATGAGGAAAAAGTTTGTCGGAAAGAAAAAAGTTACTATCTTTGCGACAACATTTTGATTATACTAATCTTAAAACTATAAAAACTATAAAAGCTTATGTCACAAATTAAAGGACGCATTTCTCAGATTATCGGTCCTGTAATCGACGTGTATTTCGACACAGAAGGTCTTGATGCTGAGAAAGTGCTACCGAAGATTCATGACGCTCTTAAGGTTATCCGCGAAGACGGAAGTGCTCTTATCGCTGAGGTGCAGCAGCACATTGGCGAGGATACTGTTCGTTGTGTCGCTATGGATAATACCGACGGTTTGCAGCGTGGATTGGAGGTTGTTCCTCAGGGCACGCCAATTCTTATGCCCTCAGGAGACCAGATTAAAGGTCGTATGCTGAACGTTATAGGTCAGCCTATCGACGGTATGAAACAGCTTGACATGCAGGGCGCATATCCTATCCATCGCGAGGCACCTGCTTTCGAGGAGTTGTCAACCCGCAAGGAGACTCTTGCCACAGGTATCAAAGTCATTGACCTGCTGGAGCCTTACCTCAAGGGTGGTAAGATTGGACTCTTCGGTGGTGCCGGTGTGGGAAAGACGGTGCTCATCATGGAGCTCATCAACAACATTGCCAAGGGACACAACGGTTTCTCAGTGTTTGCCGGAGTAGGAGAGCGTACCCGTGAGGGTAACGACCTTATCCGTGAGATGATTGAGTCAGGCGTTGTACGCTACGGCGAGAAGTTCAAGAAGGCAATGGAGGAGGGCAAATGGGATTTGTCTCTCGTTGACCCCGAGGAGCTCAAGAAGAGTCAGGCAACACTTGTCTATGGACAGATGAACGAGCCTCCAGGTGCCCGTGCTTCAGTAGCCCTCTCAGGACTTACCGTTGCCGAGGGTTTCCGTGATGGTGGCGGTAAGGACGGTGCTTCTGCCGATATCCTTTTCTTCATCGACAACATCTTCCGTTTCACACAGGCAGGTTCTGAGGTATCCGCACTTCTCGGTCGTATGCCTTCTGCCGTAGGTTACCAGCCAACGCTGGCATCGGAGATGGGTACTATGCAGGAGCGTATTACTTCTACGAAGAAGGGTTCTATCACATCAGTACAGGCTGTCTATGTGCCTGCCGACGACTTGACCGACCCTGCTCCAGCAACAACGTTTACCCACCTCGACGCTACTACGGTGCTTAGCCGTAAGATTGCCGAGCTTGGTATCTATCCTGCTGTGGACCCACTGGGAAGTACATCACGTATTCTTGATCCGCTGATTGTGGGCAAGGAGCACTATGACTGTGCACAGCGAGTAAAGCAGATTCTCCAGAAGTACAACGAGCTCCAGGATATCATTGCCATCCTCGGTATGGACGAGCTCTCTGACGAGGACAAGCTCACCGTGAACCGTGCACGTCGTGTACAGCGCTTCCTGTCGCAGCCGTTTACCGTTGCAGAACAGTTTACCGGTCTGCCAGGCGTGATGGTAAGCATTGAGGATACTATCAAGGGCTTCAATATGATTATCGACGGTGAGGTTGACGACCTGCCAGAGCAGGCATTCCTCAACGTAGGTACTATTGAGGATGCTATTGCCAAGGGTAAGAAACTCATGGAAGCAGCTAAAGGGTAATTGAAATTGACAATTGAAAGTTGACAATTATGCTTAAATTAAAGATAGTGTCTCCAGAGAGAATAGAATATGACGGCGAAGTCGTTAGCGTTACTGTACCGGGTTCTTCCGGCAGTTTCGAGATTCTCAACGACCACGCGCCAATCATTTCCTCACTTGACAGCGGCATCGTAGAGTATGCTACCGCCTCAGAGAAGAAACAGCTCCCCATAAAGGGTGGTTTCGTTGAGGTTCAGAAGAATCAGGTGAGTCTCTGTGTGGAACTTAACTAAAGTAAGTATAGCAAAGATGGACGACATTAAAAGACAGAGTTTCCGATACATTCGTCAGCAGCTGCAGATAGTTGTTGCGCTGTCGCTTGTAGGACTCCTCGTTATGCAGGTGTGGCACCTTGACACTATTCTGGTGCCCGTCGTAGTGAGTGCTGTCTTTATGTTAGTCGTCAGCGGCGTGTATGGAAAGTTGTGGAGCGTGGTGGCTACGAAGTCGCCCGACAACCTCACGACGTTCTATTCGGCAACCTCAGGATTCCGTATGCTCCTCGCCCTAATGACGATGGGAGTGTATTACCTCATCCCGGGTCGCGGCACGATGCTGGTGTTCGTCCTGGTGTTTATGGCATTCTACATGATATGCCTTGCTCACCACACGATATTCTTTGCACGTCTTACTAATCGTTCTTAAAAAACAACGAGAAAAAATGAGAAAACTAAAGTCCATATTCCTTCTGATGCTGATGGCTATAGTGCCGCTGCAGAGCATCGCTGCCGAAGAGGAGAGCAAGGAACTCGACATCCCTGAGATAGTCCTTGAACACCTGGCAGACGCTTACGAGTGGCATATCGCGTCATATCAGGGGAAACACCTAAGTATTCCTCTGCCCATCATTGTCCGCAGCGAGAATACCGGGGAGTGGCATTTCTGTACGGCTCACAGTCTTCCCGAGAGCTTCTACTTCGACCAGGAGCATCACGGAAAGATATATGAGAAGATGCCCGACGGCACAGCAGTACGTCCACTCGACCTGAGTATTACGAAGTCGGTAGCGCAGATATGGATTGTGGTAATCGTCCTTATTGTGGTGTTCCTCTCTTGTGCCCAGTGGTACAAGAAACACGACGAGAAGAGCGAGGCACCAGGTGGCTTTGTGGGATTTATGGAGATGTTTGTCATGATGATTCACGACGATCTCATAAAGTCGTCTATTGGCGAGAAGCATTATAAACCCTATGCTCCTTACCTGCTGACAGTATTCTTCTTTATCTTCACAACGAATATCATCGGACTGATACCTATCTTCCCTGGCGGAGCCAACGTAACGGGA
This sequence comes from uncultured Prevotella sp., assembly GCA_900315775.1. Classification (GTDB taxonomy): domain Bacteria; phylum Bacteroidota; class Bacteroidia; order Bacteroidales; family Bacteroidaceae; genus Prevotella. The sequence goes on along the minus strand of ONAJ01000005.1, from coordinate 59,490 downwards.
AACATCAACATCACGTTCTTCCTGGCTCTGTGCACCATGCTTGCCATAAACCTCTTTGGCAACAAGGAGTACTGGAAAGATATCTTCTGGCCCGAAGTTCCTCTCTTCCTTAAGGCTTATCCCGTGCCTATCATGCCTGTGATAGAGCTTTTCGGAGTATTCACAAAGCCTTTCGCACTTATGATCCGTCTCTTTGCCAACATGATGGCAGGTCACGCGGTGATACTGAGTTTCACCTGCGTCATCTTCCTCGGTTGGTCAATGGGAGTAGGCTTCGGTCTTGGTCTTAACGCCTTCAGCATCATCATGCTTCTGTTTATGAACATGCTTGAGGTGCTGGTAGCGTTTGTGCAGGCTTACGTATTTACAATGCTTAGTGCTGTCTTCATCGGTTTGGCACACAAAGAGCACGAAGAATAATCTTATATATTATAATTAAGGTATAAACAAACATTAATAATATTAACTAATAAAAATTTTAAAACTATGATTACATCTATGTTATTAGCCGCTGAAGGTCTGGCACAGCTGGGCTGCGGTATCGGAGCAGGTATTGCAACAATTGGTGCAGGTTTGGGTATTGGTAAAATTGGTGGTAGCGCTATGGACGCTATTGCTCGTCAGCCCGAGGCAACAGGTAAGATTCAGACAAACATGATTCTGACATCTGCATTCGTTGAGGGTTGTGCCCTCTTCGCAATCGCTGCTTGTGCATTCTTGATTAAATAAGTAAGTAATTCTGTAACTAATGGATTTCACAAAATTGCCAGCAATCCTCACGCCTGATCTCGGACTCTTGTTCTGGATGCTTCTGGCGTTTCTGGTAGTCTTCTTCGTGTTAGCGAAGTTCGGCTTCCCCGCCATAGTCAATATGGTGTCGGAGCGTAAGCGCTACATCGACGAGAGCCTTCAGAAGGCTCACGAGGCTTCAGAGCGTCTTGAGAACATTCGCCAGGAAGGAGAGGCCATGCTTCAGGAGGCTCGCGAAAAGCAGGCTCAGATACTCAAAGAGGCTGCCCAGACTCGCGACGACATCGTTGAGAAGGCACAGGAAAAGGCAAAGACGGAAGGTGCTCGACTGCTCTCCGAGGCTAAGGCCGAGATAGAGAGTGAGAAGCAGCAGGCTATCAGCGACATCCGTGCGCAGGTGGCTGAACTCTCCGTAGAGATTGCCGGAAAGGTTCTCCGCGAGAAACTTTCCTCTGATGCCGAGCAGATGAAGCTCATTGAAAGACTGCTGGATGATGTGACCGCCAAAAAATAATTAACCATGGATATAGGAGTAATATCGGTACGTTATGCCCGTGCGCTCTTGAAGAGTGCCACAGAGCAGAAACAAGAGGATGCAGTCTATAAGGACATGCAGACGCTCGCCGAGAGCTATGTCCAGGTGCCACAGCTGAGGACGACAGTAAACAACCCTATGCTCGCCGCGCAGAAGAAGGAAGACCTCCTTCTTACAGCGCTCGGCAGCAAGCCCACAGAGCTGAGCAAGAAGTTCATACAACTCGTCGTTAAAGAAGGTCGTGAGGCTATAGCGCAGTTCATGGCTAACTCGTACATCACGCTGTACAGGCAACAGAAGAACATCATCCGCGGACGACTCATCACCGCCACCGCCGTCAACGCTGCTACCGAGCAGAAGATGCGCAAGATGGTGGAGAGCAGAACTAACGGAAATGTGGAGTTCCAGACGGAGGTAAATCCCGACATCGTCGGTGGCTTTATCCTTGAATACGACACTTATCGCATGGATGCCAGTGTTAAGTCGAAACTCAACAATATTCTACAAACACTAAAGAAATAGTAATTTATAGTAGTTAACAGTATTTATCAGAAGTTAACCGACTTTGTCGGTGGAGTAAACGGACAATACTCTAATTGGCGAGAAAATGACAAATAGCTTTAAAGACATAAAGGCATGGCAATACGCGCATCAGTTCGTTCTTGATGTATATAAGGCAGTAAGGCAGTTTCCTGCAGAGGAACGCTTTGCATTGTCTTCGCAGTTCCTCCGTGCTGCAGTGTCTATTCCTGCAAACATAGCAGAAGGCTATAAGAGGCTGAGTAAACAGGAAAAATTGCGTTTCATGAATATTTCTCAAGGGAGTGTGGAGGAATGTCGCTATTATATTCTTTTATCGAAAGATTTAGATTATTTTACAACAGAAACTCATAATTCTCTAAATGAAAAGATTGAAAAGGTAAGTTGGTTCCTCAATGCCTATTGTAAGGGTATAAAAAATAATAGTGGAGTAGAAGACTAATGTCCGCTAACTCCCGTTAACTCCCGTTAACTCCCGCTAACTCCCGCTAACTCCCGTTAACTACCAAATAAAATTAAAACAAATGAGTGATAAAATAAAACCAAGCGAAGTCAGTGAAGTGCTGCTCAAACAGTTGCAGGGCATTTCAAACAGCGAAGACTTCAACGAAGTAGGTACCGTCCTCACCGTCAGCGATGGTGTGGCACGTATCTATGGTCTTCGCAATGCGGAAGCCAGCGAACTTCTTGAGTTTGAGAACGGCACTATGGCTATTGTGATGAACTTGGAGGAAGACAATGTCGGTTGTGTGCTTCTCGGTACCACCTCTGGTGTAAAGGAGGGAATGGTTGTTAAGCGTACAAAGCGCATTGCTTCTATCCGCGTCAACGATAATATGCTGGGTCGTGTTATCAATCCTCTTGGACAGGCTATCGACGGTAAGGGCGACATTGACCTCACCGATTCTTTCGAGATGCCACTCGACCGCAAGGCTCCTGGTGTTATCTATCGTCAGCCAGTGAAGGAACCGCTACAGACGGGTCTTAAGGCTGTCGATTCAATGATACCTATCGGTCGTGGTCAGCGCGAGCTGATTATCGGCGACCGTCAGACCGGTAAGACAGCTATTGCCGTTGATACCATCATCAACCAGAAGAGTTTCTATGATGCAGGCAAGCCTGTTTATTGTATCTACGTTGCTATCGGTCAGAAAGCATCTACAGTAGCATCTCTCGTTGCTACCCTCAAGGAGCACGGAGCAATGCCTTACACTATCATTGTAAGTGCTACTGCTGCCGACCCAGCAGCTATGCAGTACTACGCACCTTTCGCCGGTGCTGCCATCGGAGAGTATTTCCGTGACCGCGGTCTTCCAGCCCTCGTCGTTTATGACGACCTGTCAAAGCAGGCTGTTGCTTACCGTGAGGTGTCACTTATTCTTCGTCGTCCTTCAGGACGTGAGGCTTATCCTGGTGACGTGTTCTACCTGCACAGCCGTCTGTTGGAGCGTGCCGCAAAGATCAACGAGCAGCAGGAGGTAGCAGAGCAGATGAACGACCTTCCGGAGTGTATGAAGGGTCACGTTCGTGGAGGTGGTTCTCTCACGGCATTACCAATCATCGAGACCCAGGCAGGCGACGTTTCTGCGTACATCCCAACCAACGTAATCTCAATTACCGACGGTCAGATATATCTGGAGAGCGACCTCTTCAACCAGGGTTTCCGTCCGGCTATCAACGTAGGTATCTCCGTGAGTCGTGTCGGTGGTTCTGCTCAGGTTAAGTCAATGAAGAAAGTTGCCGGTACTTTGAAGATTGACCAGGCTCAGTATCGTGAGCTCGAGGCATTCTCGAAGTTCTCAAGCGACATGGATGCCGTAACAGCGATGACCCTCGACCGTGGTCGTAAGAACACACAGTTGCTCATCCAGCCACAGTATAGCCCAATGCCCGTTGGCGAGCAGATAGCTATCCTCTACTGTGGTGTTCACGGATTGATGCACTCTGTTCCCGTCGATAAGATTCGTGAGTGTCAGGATGCGTTCCTCGACAAGCTCCGTTCTTCCAATCCCGATGTTATTGAAACTCTCGGCAGCGGAAAGATTGACGACGACTGCACGAAGAAGATTGAGGCTGTAATGGCTGATATCGCAGGACAGTATAAGTAAAAGGAAGAAGTTATGCCAAGTCTGAAAGAAATAAAAGGTCGCATAGCATCAGTCAACAGCACCCGTAAGATTACGAGTGCCATGAAGATGGTAGCCTCGAGTAAGCTCCACCATGCACAGGTAATGATTGAGAACATGCTTCCCTATGAGTCGATGCTTGAGCACATCTTAAAGACATTCTTAGCGAGCGAGGCTGATGCCCAGACCGTCCTCTCCGAGGCACGTCCTGTAAAGCGCATCGCCCTCATCGTTTACAGCAGCAACTCTTCGCTCTGCGGAGGTTTCAACGGCAATGTCATAAAGATGATGCAGCACGTCGTCGATGAGTACGCCCACCTGGGCAAGGGAAACGTTGTTGTTTATCCTATCGGACGCAAGGTGGCAGAGAAAGTCAATAAACTCGGACTGCCCTCAGGCGGTGACTTTGTGGCGCTGGCAGACAAGCCCAACGTTCAGACCTGCATCAGTCTGGCACAAGAACTTGGTGAGAAGTTCCTCTCCGGCGAGATAGACCGCGTCGAGATGATTTACCACCACTTCAAGAGTGCCGGCAGTCAGATTCTGACACGCAAAACCTTCCTGCCAATAGACATCGAGAGCGAGCTTAATGCCGACAAGGAGCGCGACCTCACCTCAAACGTTGCTACACGCGAGGCTGTGGAGTATCTGCGTCAGCGCGACAAGGAACAGGCAGAGAAGCGTCAGCAGGTGGCTGCAAAGCCCCTCAACGATAACTTCATCGTTGAGCCCGACATGCAGACCGTCCTCACGACGCTCATTCCTAAACTTGCCCACCTTATGTTGTACACGGCTCTCCTCGACAGCATAGCCTCAGAGCATGCTGCCCGTATGGTTGCTATGCAGACGGCTACCGACAACGCCGACGAGTTGTTACGCGAGCTAAACCTCCAGTACAACAAGGGTCGTCAGGCAGCTATTACTAACGAGTTGCTCGACATTGTCGGAGGCTCCGCAAATAATTAGTATGAATAGAATATTATCTATAATCCTCTTAACCTTTTGGGCTGTGCTGACTACAATGGCACAGCCCAAATGGAATCAGCGTTATCAGTCGTATATCGACAAGTATAAAGACCTTGCCATCGAGGAAATGCTGAAATACCGCATTCCCGCCAGCATCACACTTGCCCAGGGACTCCTTGAGAGTGGGGCGGGGTATAGCGAGCTGACGCAGAAGGCAAACAACCACTTCGGAATAAAATGTCACGGATGGACGGGACGCACCGCCTATCACGATGACGACGAACGCGGCGAGTGTTTTCGTGCTTACGACAATGCCTACGAAAGCTACGAGGACCATTGTAAGTTCCTCACCACATCGCAGCGCTACAGTGTGCTCTTCTCCCTCAGCACCACCGACTACAAAGGATGGGCAAAGGGACTGAAACGCTGTGGTTATGCCACCTCGCCGACTTATGCCGAGCAACTCATCGGAATCATTGAAGTATATAATCTCGACCAGTATGACAGAGCCACCAAGTACGACAAGTTCCTTGCGAAGCATAACGGATTAGACAGACCTTCCAACGCTGCTGGAGGCAATCTCCACCAGATATATCAGCTCAACAAGAACTATTACGTCGTAGTACGCAGCGGCGACACCTTTAAGTCGCTCGGCAAAGAGCTCAACATCTCGTGGCGTAAACTGGTTCGCTACAACGAGCTCAACAAGCACGACCAGCTGTATCCTGGCGACTACATCTTCCTCAAGAAGAAACAGTCGCGCGCCGAGAAACAGTTCAAGGGACATCCCCACCGCGTTCGTGCCGGCGAGAGTATGTACGACATCGCTCAGCATTACGGCATTCGCCTGAAGAGCCTCTACAAACTCAATCACATGTCGCCCGACTACCAGATACAAGCTGGCGACCTGCTACGAGTAAGATAACAAAAAAACCGTTTACTTCACCACGACCTTTCTGCCGTTAACGATGTAAATACCACCTTCGTTTACCTTACCGACCTTTGTGCCGCCGATGGTGTAAATCTGAGCGTCCTTCTTCATTTCAGCATTTACAGTTGCTATGCCGTCAGTGTTGTCCACCACGTTAACCTCTGTAGGCATCGTGTTGTCGTCAGGAGTGGCGTCGCCCTCAACCTCAACGCTGATAGTCATTGTAAGCGAACCTACCGTCATGCCCTCTGTATTGATGCTTACATTAACGCTACCCGTGTTGCCCTCGGTGCCAGCCTTCGCGCTGATGACGTCAGTACCGATAACCTTCTCCTCGCCACCGATGGTAGCCTTTATGCTGACAGGAGCATTCTCTATATCCACATTTCCGTTGTTCACCACAACAACAGTAACGAAGTGACTCTGTTCAGCCAGGTCAATGTCGTTGCATGAAACCTGAGAAATAGCAAGGTCCTTAACCTCGACAACAGGCACTTCGAAGGTAACATCCACAGCCTCCGACTGCTTTGTCGAAGTGCTCTCCGTGTCGTCGTTGTCTGCTGTAATACTGATATAAACAGGATATGTTCCAGCGCTGATAGTTGTCTTGTCATAAGTCAGATAAGCATATCCGTTGCCGTTTACATCAATAGTGCCAATCTCCTTTGTCGCGTTGGCAACATTGTTAACATAGAGAGTAGCAACAGCATTTTTAGCTGCGGCATTACCCTTGTTCTCGTACTGAATCCATACCTGGTTGCTCGTCTCGTCAAGAGCTACAGGACTCATAATATTCTTTTGCAAGATGTTCAGGTCAGCCTTCTGCTCAACAACAGCTGTATTACACTCCATATCGTCTATTTGCATACGGATGAGGTTTATGGCTATATACTTGCCGTTAACACCCTCAACAGTCTTCTGTGTCCAGGCGCTACCACCCTTCAGACTACCTTCGCCTAATACCGTAGCCGTTATGCTTCCGTCAGCATTAGCCTCGTAGATTTTGTAGTATCCCGTTGTTGAGCTACTTCCGCTGGTACACTTTATCCAGAACGTCAGTTCGTCGCCAGGCATAGCTGCTGAAACCCAGACAGACGCGCTGTTTGAGGCGCCATACGAAGCCTCCAGGTAACCGTTGTTGCTGGTGTGACCGCCAGTAGAAATATAACCATAGTTGGTAGAACCTTCTCCTCTATAAATAGTACCACCAACAACCTTCCAACCATTAGAGAGTCCAGTGCCAAATTGATAAGTGCCAACAGGGTCTCCATTGTCATTAACCAGTGACAGTCCTGAGAAATCCTCCGACCATCCGTCTGCAAAAGCTGTCCCACATACCGTAAAAAGCACCGTAAGCAGCAATAATCTTAGTTTTTTGATCATATCTTAATAAATTAATTAGTTTGATAATTCCTTTTTTAGGGTTGCAAATGTACACAATATTCCTTTTTTATGCAAATAAAAGCAGTTTTATTTTGAACCTAATTAAAACTGTCCCCACGACCTGCAAACAGTTAAACTGCGTTAAAAATAGGGAGAGGTAATGCCAAACCAACAAAAAGATTACATTATTTTATAACTTTGCAAGACAAAGCTATGTTATATGGAATCTGATACTAAATAAATATTACGACATGAAAATCATTGATTGCGAATTTCATTATTATTTACCTGAGTTGATGGACTATCTCGCTACGAGAGATCAGGCCATGAGGTATTATCCGGAAACAAAAGTTCTGGAAGTGAGGGATAAGATCTATGCCCATTTCAGTGGCGTGACGAACACCTACCCAGTTATTGACGAGTTGATGAATTTCGGAGCGGAGCGCGTGGCGGAAATGGACCGTTGCGGCATTGACGCCGCTGTGATGTCCAGTTCGCCTGCGTTGGAGGAATTGCCCGAGAAGGAGTGCGTGTATTTCGCTAAGAAATCCAATGACGCTGTTGCAGAACTCATCAAGAAATTCCCCGGTCGCTTCTATGGTGCTGCCGTGTTGCCAACACCATACGTCGATGAGGCCATCAAAGAGTTGGAGCGTTGCGTCAAAGAACTGGGATTCAAATACTGGCACACACATTCCAACTACATGCATGAGCATCTGTATGATGAGAAATACCTTCCCTTGCTGGCAAAGGCAGAAGAGTTGGGTTGTGCCGTTTACGTTCATCCGCAGGCTTCCGACGACAAGGATATGAAGGATATGGGTTATGTGTATTCTTCGCCAGGTCTTGGATTCGGACTGGATGCCATGAAGACGTCGTTGCGACTGATTCTCAACGGCACCTTCGACAAGTTCCCCAAGCTGAGAATGATTCTCGGCCATTGTGGTGAATACTTCCCGTTCATCATCGACAGGGTTGACAACCGTTTTGCATGGATCAAGGACGACGAGGTGAAGATGAAGCACACCGTTGCTTACTACTTCAAGAACAAGAATGTGGTGATGACCACCAGCGGCATTATGTCTAAAATCACCTTTGAGTGTACCAAACAGGCTTTCGGCATCGACAGCATCATCTTCGCCTCAGACTACCCCTACGAGTGTCTGGCAAACATGATGAAATTCGTGAAAACGCTCGATCTGACGGAAGAGGAAAAAGAAAAACTCTTCCACCTGAATGCCGAGAAGTACATTTTGAGTTAGTCAGATGATGGTGTGATTGATTAGAGATCTACCCGTAGCCTTTACTTTCTAAGGAAGGGGAATAAGAAGGGACGTCCTGATTGGGACGTCCCTTGTCACAATTTGTTCTTTCACGTTAAGCAGTGAATACAACTCTTACCGAGTAGTGTCCTGGTCATTATATAGTTGTTCATCCAAATCCTTCAGCCATTCCGCAGCCGTCTTGCTTCCTTTCGCAGCAGCCTTTGAACACCATTTATAGGCATCCCAATAATTCCCATCGAGATATTTGTTAATGGCAACGTTTTCCATTGCATCTACTTGACCCGCTTCAGCGGCAGCCTGCATCCATTCGAATCCTATGACAAGGTCTTTTTCAACACCGATGCCGTTCATATAATCATAGGCAACCTGTTCCATCGCATCCACATGGCCTTTCAGAGCCGCCCTCAGCATCCAGATGAATGACTCGCGTTCGTTCTTAGCCACACCGTCACCATTGTAATATCTTAATCCGACATTGTACATGGCCTCAACATCACCGCGAATACGGGCTTTCGTCAGCTGTTGATCAAACGAAGGTTGGGAGGTCTGTGCAAATGTTGCCATACACAGCAACATTGAAACGATCATTGTCATTATTCTTTTCATAATCATCGGTTTTAGGTTTATTTTTTTTCTGATTCACGCTGCAAATATATCAACAAATATGAATAAAGCAAAAGAATTTCCCCTATTTTTTATAGGAAAACCCCTCCTTTTAGGGGAATGCTACGGGGTGGCGAGCCTTGCTCGGGTAATCGATGAATTCGCTTCGCTAGTCGAAGAATGGGGGCTTGGGGTAGTAAGATATGACTGAACCAGCAACAGATGGCAGAACTTTTTGCCACCTCGAAGTTAAACATCAGTATGCACATATCTAACATACTGAAAGAAAGAGATTTGTACGCAGATTCAGTTGTCAAACAATATTTAACTACTGCCGCCGATGGCAAGAATTACAACGTGTGACCAGGGGACAGTCCCCTGACATCAAGGTTAAAAGTCACTGCCAATTCTCCCGCTTACTAATAAACAGGACTTGCACATCAAGAATGCAAGTCCTGTTCGTATTAGGACGGGGTTTTTATAGAGGTTCGTACTTTCTGTCTATGCGGACAAGTTGCAGGTGATCAGGCTGCCATACTTTTCCCCGTATACCTCTGTTATTCATCAAGTAAGTCACTAAACATCAATCGAGTCCTGAGCTTTCGAGGATTCTTCATTCGCTCTTCACGTTCCTCATCATCCTTAGGTGGCTTCGTGTAGAAATCTTCGTCTATCTCACGAGGGAAAAGGGGCTTGAAACCATTATGTTCATAGAAGCGTAACACGTCAGGTTCATTCTTGGCATCATTCATACGGAAGCAATATGACTTTCCCATACGGTAACGGGTATAGTCCAGCGCATCCTTTCGGAAGAACTCATCCATATCGTCATCGCCACACACAAAAGGATGACACTCTTCAAGAATGTCATCAGTCAGTATGTTGAGTACGCAGTTTTCTTCGAGAAATGCCATTGTGGAATCAGTAGTTGATGTTCGACCTCTCAAGAATCGTGCGCATAGCTTGATAGCGAGGATCTGCCTTCAGATCTCGCTTCGGACACATGTCATACTTGCGTTCCGTTTCGTCTGCCATCTCACGGAAACGACGAGCTTCGTCACCGTAGAGTGTGGGAATTGCTTTGATTGCTAATGCCATTGTTGTATCTCCTATTCTTGTTCTTGGCGCAAGGACGGTGCAAACCGTACTCGCACTTTTCATGTGCAAAGTTACGATATTTTTCTGAATCGACAATGCTTTTACCAAGAATAATATAAATATAATGAGTTTTGTACGTCTCTTTGCTATATATACGCAATACAAACTAAACTTTCTTTTCCCTTAAGGTTGATATTTACTTTAAGGGAAAAAAGATAAGATTTCCAATAGAGCAGCTACACTCTGGGGTAATAGCATAAACTTTAGTGCCTTCACGTGTGACAGGGTTCCCTGCTCATCCTTACGCCCTGCACGCAAGGGTTAACCAATACGAGTGCGGGTGAACAAGCAAAGAAAAGAGAAAAGAACCGTTGTTGGTTGTGTATTATGGCGATTTTACTGTACTTGTAATTTTGACGTTTAAGGGTGTAAGGGTGTTAAACCCCAGTGTTTATCGGGGTTTGAGGTGCACACCCCAGGGTGTAAGGGTGTGGTAAGGGTGTGGTGGAAGCCTCTCCCCAACCCCTCCCCAAGTAGGGTGGGGCTTTACTAAAGCGGTGGTTTGGTGGAAAATTCTCTAGAGAATTTGTTGTGAAAGCGTGTTTTTTGTCGGATTAGGGGGTTGGTTTGTCGGGAAATTCTCTAGAGAATTTCCCGACAGCACAACACCCTCACCACACCCTCACACCCTGGGGTGTTGCGCTTAAAACCTTTATTTATCGGACTTTAACACCCTTACACCCCTTGAGGCGGATTTTCCAGTATTACTGTGTTGCCGCGATCTACAAGACGACGGATGACAGTCATGAGGATGCTGACCTGGCGAATCCGGAGCCGGAGGAGCCTTAAAAGCCTCCCCCAACCCCTCCAAAGGGAGGGGCTTACTAAAGGGCAAGTAGGAAGGATGAAGTAAGAAGAAAAGAAGCGGAGCTTTAGGGCTCCGCTTCTTTTTTGTGGTTATTTCTTTATTCTATGTTGAATCTTCCAGACGTAGGCGTCGATGCCGGCGATGGCGGCGATGTTGACGATGTCGCGCACGTTGCTGCCGAAGTCAACGAAGTGGATGGCTTTGTTGAGTCCCATCTGGATAGGACCGATGATTTCCACGTCGGTATCGAGTGCCTGGAGCATCTTGTAGCTTGAGCGTGCGCTGGTGAGGTTAGGGAACACCAGGGTGTTGACGTTCTCGCCATAGAGACGTGTGAAGGGGTACTTCTCGTCGCGCAGCTGTTTGTTGAGTGCAAAGCTAATCTGCATCTCGCCATCGACAATCATGTCGGGATAGTTCTTCTGGAGTATCTTCACGGCGTCGCGTACTTTCTGAGAGCCCTCGGAGGTGTCGGAACCGAAGTTCGAGTGACTTATCATTGCTATGCGGGGCTTCTCGTTGAACCAGCGAACGGTGGTGCTGCAGAGCTGAGCTATATCGACGAGGGTGGAAGTGTCGGGGTTCTGGTTGATAAGGGTATCGCCGATGTAGAGGATTCCCTTTGGCGAGTTGATGATGTGCATGGTGCCGAAGTGTTTCAGCTCGTCGCGGATACCGATAACCTCCTTGGCTACCTTGATGGTGTTGGAGTACTTGGTGTAGAGACCAGTGATGAAGGCGTCGGCATCGCCCGTCTCAACCATCATCATTCCGAAGTAGTTACGCTCGAACATCTTGTCGTTGGCCTCCTCGAAGGTGTAGCCGTCACGCTGGCGTTTCTCGGTGAGGATTCGTGCGTACTTCTCGCGACGGCTGCTCTCCTTGTCGCTACGCAGGTTAACCACCTTGATGCCTTTCAGCGAGAGGTCGAGTTCCTTGGCGAGTTTCTTTATGCGTTCGTCGTTGCCGAGGAGGATAGGCTCGCAGATGCCCTCCGACTTTGCCTGTACTGCGGCGCGTAGCATTGTGGGGTTCATGCCTTCGGCGAAGACGATGCGCTGTGGGTGAGCACTTGCTGTGGCGTAGAGTTTCTGTGTGAGTTTTGTCTCCTGACCGAGGAGGACGCTCAGTGAGTGTTTGTACTCGTCCCAGTTGCTTATGGTACGACGTGCTACGCCACTCTTTATGGCTGCCTTAGCAACGGCGGCGCTGACCTCGGAGATGAGTCGTGGGTCAACGGGTTTCGGAATGAAGTAGTTGCGTCCGAAGCGCAGGTTGTTAACCTTATAAACGTCGTTGACAACATCGGGAACAGGCTGCTTGGCGAGGTCGGCAATAGCGTGGACCGCTGCCATCTTCATCTCCTCGTTGATAGCCGTAGCGTGAACGTCGAGGGCTCCACGGAAGATGTAGGGGAAGCCGATGACGTTGTTTATCTGGTTAGGATAGTCGGTGCGTCCTGTTGACATAAGTACGTCGGGACGTGCCTCCATAGCCTCCTCGTAGGTGATTTCGGGAGTAGGGTTAGCAAGGGCAAAAATGATAGGGTCTTTCGCCATAGAACGTACCATGTCCTGCGAGAGGACGTTACCCTTGGAGAGTCCTACGAAGACGTCGGCACCGTTGATAGCCTCTTCGAGAGTGTGTACGTCGGTACGTGATGTGGCGAAGAACTTCTTCTGCTCGTTGAGGTCGGTGCGCTCCATGGAGATAACACCCTTTGAGTCGAGCATGAGGATATTCTCTTTCCTGGCACCGAGAGCCATATACAGTTTTGTACAAGAGATGGCAGCAGCGCCGGCACCATTTACTACGATGCGTACCTTCTTGATGTCCTTACCAGCTACCTCGAGGGCGTTTTTCAGTCCTGCGGCAGAGATGATGGCAGTGCCGTGCTGGTCGTCGTGCATCACGGGGATGTCGAGTGTTCGTTTCAGACGTTCCTCGATGTAGAAGCATTCGGGGGCTTTGATGTCCTCGAGGTTGATACCTCCGAAGGTTGGGGCAATCTTTTCTACTGCCTCGCAGAACTTCTCGGGGTCTTTCTCGGCTACTTCGATGTCGAAGACGTCGATGCCACCATATATCTTGAACAGCAGTCCTTTACCTTCCATAACGGGTTTACCACTCATAGCTCCGATGTCGCCAAGACCGAGTACAGCGGTACCGTTGCTTATGACGGCAACAAGATTACCTTTGTCGGTATAACGGTAGGCATTGTCGGGGTTATCCTGAATCTCAAGACAAGGATAAGCGACGCCTGGAGAATAAGCCAAGCTTAGGTCGGTTTGGGTACGATACGCCTTGGTAGGCTTTACTTCAATTTTGCCAGGTTTCCCACTCTCGTGGTATTCCAATGCTGCTTCTTTTGTAATCTTTACCATTGTGTTTATAGTTTTGTTAAAGCATAATTCCTATTCTGTAAACGAGTGCAGAGACAACCCACGCGAGACAGGTGGTATAGATGGCGGCAAAGAGTGCCCAGCGCCACGAGCCCGTTTCGGATTTTATTGCTGCTATCGTTGCTATGCAGGGGAAGTAGATGAGTACGAAGAGTAGGTACGAGAAGGCTATGAGCGGGGTGATGCTGTTTGCCAGTTCGTCGTTGTTAGGATAGAGCACGCCGATGGTAGAGGCGACGATTTCCTTTGCTCCGACACCGGCTATCAGCGACACGTCGAGACGCCAGTCGAAGCCCTGAGCCGCGAAGATAGGCTCTATGGCTTTTCCCATGATGCCTATGTAGCTCTGCTCCTGCTGTTGCTGTTCGGTGAGGCTGTCGTCGTGGGGGAAGTAGCCCAATGCCCACACTATGATACTTGCCACGAGTATGATGCCTCCCATCTTCTTGAGGTACTGTTTGCCCTTCTCCCATGTGTGACGAAGTATAGCCTTCGCTGTGGGCAGGCGGTAGGGTGGCAGCTCCATAACGAAGGGAGTGTCCTCGCCCTTGACGACGAACTTGCTAAACACGCGACTCAGGATGACTGCCAGGATGATGCCGATAGCATAGAGGGAAATCATGATGAGCGACTGATAGCGTGCCGCAAAGAACGTTCCTATAATCATTATATATATAGGCATGCGCGCGGAGCAGCTCATCAGCGGCAGCACAAGCATAGTGATTAGTCGGGAGCGTTTGCTCTCGATGGTTCGCGTAGCCATAACAGCGGGGACGTTACATCCGAAACCCATGATGAGGGGGATGAACGACTTGCCGTGAATACCCATGCGGTGCATCAGCTTGTCCATGATGAAGGCAGCACGTGCCATGTAGCCCGTGTCCTCCATAAACGAGATGAAGGTGTAGAGGATGAGTATCTGGGGCAGGAAGACGATGACGGCTCCCACGCCAGCTATTGCTCCATCGACAATCATCGCCTTTATGGGTCCGTCGGGGAGTATGGTGTTAAGCCATTCGGAAAGCAACTCCACACCATAGTCTATGAGGTCCATAGGGTATTGTCCGAGGGCGAAGGTAGCTTCGAACATTACGAACAGGAAGACGAAGAACAGCGGGAAGCCGAGCCACTTGTGGGTTATTATTCTGTCCAGACGGTGCGTCGTCTCGTAGGTGTCTTTCTCGTTGCCCTCCTTATAGCCCGTCTCCTGCAGCGCACCACGAATGAATCCGTATTTGGCATCCATGATGGCGGTCTCGGAGTCGGTCTTCAGCTCTTCCTCGATACGTCGTGCTGCGTCGTTACGGTGGAGAATTATCTCGTTGTAGTCGGGTAGCGACGACAGCGTTTTCTCGATGTCCTGATCGTGTTCCAGGAGTTTTATGGCGAGATAGCGGGTAGAGAAACGTTCGCGGATGTCGCTATAGCTCTTCAGGTGTTCCTGCATGTCGCTAATGCCGTTCTCTATCTCGTGTCCGTAGTTTATGTGGATATGTCGCAGCGGGTGCTTCTTGTATGTCCCCTCGTAAACCTGAATAATAGTGGTGAAGAGGTCGTCCACTCCGCGTCCGTCCCTGAAGACGGTAGGCACGAGAGGGAAGCCCAGCAGTTCGCCAAGGTTACGGATGTCCAACTTGTCGCCTCGTCCTTGAAGTTCGTCGTACATGTTTAGTGCTCCCACGATGCGGAGGTTCATGTCGATGAGCTGTGTGGTGAGGTAGAGGTTGCGCTCCAGATTGCTGGAGTCGATGACATTTATAATAATATCGGGGGTGTTGTCGATGATGTGCTGACGCACATAGAGTTCCTCGGGAGAGTATGCCGAGAGACTATATGTTCCGGGGAGATCTACAATGTTGAAGGTGTAGCCCTTGAAGTTGGCAGTACCCTCCTTTGCATCGACGGTAACACCGCTGTAGTTGCCTACGCGTTCGTGGGCTCCGCTGACGAAGTTAAAGAGTGACGTCTTTCCGCAGTTAGGGTTGCCGACGAGTGCAACGTTTATGGTACGACGTTTCTTGAGAGCTTCGGAATAGAGTTTTGTCTCGGGAATGTTCAAGGTGAGTTCCTCGTTCTCGTTGGCATTGTCTTCTCTGACGGTCTGTTCGGCAACAACCTCAATACGTTCTGCCTCGCTATGGCGCAGCGAAACTTCGTAGCCCATGATGCGATATTTCACGGGGTCATGAAGAGGTGCGTTGAGAAGCACTTCGACGGTCTTTCCCTTTACGAAGCCCATCTCTATGATACGTTTACGAAAGCCTCCGTGTCCAGAGACCTTTACGATAACAGCCTTTTCTCCTGTCTTTAGTTCGGATAGTTTCATACTTGTTCGTCGTTGGGAATGCGTTTGTCAGACTTAGCACCAAGTTTAATGATGTTCTGTGCGCTGTTAAGCACACCGAGACGTCCCTCTACGGAGGTCATTACCTCCTCGAACTTAACGTTTGTCGATTCGAGAGTTTTCTTGGCGACGAGCATCCTCTCGCGGAGTAGTCCGATACGTTGTACCAGGTCGCTTGCCACCTTGAACACCTGTTGTTGGTTCTGTGTCTGTTCGTACTGCGTCCACGACATCTTTATCATCCTGAGGATTACGGAGATGTTCAGTTCGCCAGCAATACAAACTCCCATGTTAAAAGCATCCGACCACAGCTGCGGGTCAGCATTTATTGCCGACTGGAAGGCACCCTCGAAAGGCATGAACATAATGACGAAGTCGAAGGTGGCGCGTGGCTTCTCAATGAACTTGCTATAGTCCTTGCGTGCAAGTTCCTTGACGTGTTTGCGGACGCTGTCGAGATGTTGTTTTAAGTAGATTTCTTTTTCCTGTTCTGTCTCGGCATTGACATACTTGGTGTATGCCGTGAGCGAGACTTTCGAGTCGATGATTGCATCTTTGTTGTCGGGGAAGTGCAGTATGACGTCGGGCTGCATCTTACGTCCTGACTCCTGATCGACGACGGTATTTCCGGCATCGTCGCGGATGAATTCCTGTATTTCGTAGTCGCGTCCCTCGCGCAGTCCAGCATTGGTGAGGACATTGTCGAGGATGCTCTCGCCGAGGTCGCCCTGGAACTTAGAACGGTGGGTGAGGGCGTTGGCAAGGCGCGATGTCTCGTCGCTCATCTCCTTAGAGCGACGCATCATGTCGGCAATCTGTGTCTTCACGCTCTCGGTATCCTTGGCGTTGCTGACACGTGTCTCGTTCATAAGTTTCTGAAGTCTTTCGAGTTGTTCCTCGAGAGGTTTCATCTGTCGTGCATTCTGCTCCTCGAGGTCTTTAGAACGGTTTTTTAGGAGCTCGTTGGTGATGTTTGTTATTTTTTCCTGTAGTGCCGCCGTCTGTGCCTGGAGTTGCTTTTCGGAGAGCTCCATCTGTTGTCGGAGCATTTTCTCGGAGTCCTCCTTGATGGCGGCGTTACGTTCTTTCTCCATTCGCAACTCCGTTTCAGAAGAGACCAGCTTTGGATTGATAAACATCCAAAGGCAAGCCGCTCCTATGGCTGCTCCGATGACGAAAAACAACAGTTCAATCATAGGCGGAAGCGTTAATGAGCTGATTCGAACTCCTTGAGGAAGCGGGTGTCGTTCTCGGAGAACAGACGGAGATCGCTAACCTGGTACTTGAGGTTGGTAATACGTTCAACACCAAGACCGAAAGCGTAGCCGCTATATACCTTACTGTCGATGCCGCAAGCCTCGAGAACGTTGGGGTCAACCATTCCGCAACCTAAAATCTCTACCCATCCAGTGTGCTTACAGAAGCCGCAACCTACGCCGCCACAGATATGACAAGAAATGTCCATCTCGGCAGAAGGCTCTGTGAACGGGAAGTAAGAAGGACGCAGACGAATCTTTGTATCGGGACCGAAGAGCTCGCGGGCAAAGGTGAGAAGAACCTGCTTGAGGTCGGTGAACGATACGTTCTTGTCGATGTAAAGACCTTCTATCTGGTGGAAGAAACAGTGTGCACGCGAGGTGATAGCCTCGTTACGATATACACGTCCCGGGCAGATGATGCGGATAGGTGGCTGTGAGTGCTCCATAACGCGAGCCTGAACCGATGAGGTGTGACTACGAAGAAGGATGTTCTTTGTGACGTCGTTAGGATTCTGCTCCACGAAGAAGGTGTCTTGCATATCGCGAGCAGGGTGGTCGGCAGCGAAGTTCATCTTTGTGAATACGTGCAGGTCGTCCTCAACCTCGGGACCGTCGGCAAGTACAAAGCCCATGCGCTGGAAGATGTCGATAATCTCGTTGCGCACAATGGTCAGCGGGTGGCGTGTTCCCAGTTCTATAGGGTAGGGAGAACGTGTGAGGTCGAGTTCCGAACTGCTGTCGTCACTTGTTGCCAACTTGTCGCGCAGGGCGTTGATATTGTCAAAGGCAGCCTGTTTGAGCTCGTTGATTTTGATACCCACTTCCTTCTTCTGTTCTGCTGCGACATTACGGAAATCAGCCATCAGGGCGTTAATCTCACCCTTCTTGCTAAGGTATTTCAAACGTAGTGCCTCTATCTCTTCTGCATTTGATGCGTGTAATTCGTTAACTTCCTTAAGAAGTTGTTCTATTCTTTCTAAAATCATAATCGTATTTAAAAATTTGACGGCAAAGGTACGAATAAATAGGGGTAATACAAAATTTTTTTCATTTCTTTTCTTCTTTATGTTAATTTTCATTACCTTTGCGCCCGATAAAGAAAAAAGAAAATGAGAAAGTGTGCTATCTTCGTTATTCTTATCCTTGTGACGATGATGTTCTGGACAGCAGGTTGTACCAACAAGGCACAATCGAGAGCGGACTCACTATCTACCGATAGCGTTGACACAGCAAAGGTTGACTCGCTGGATGCACTCTTGGAGTCGCAACCTATGCCTAAGGCTGCCGACGAGTTGTTCGACGACTTCATCTTTAACTTCGCAGGCAACAACAAACTGCAACAGGCAAGAATAAAGTTCCCGTTGCTGAACGTGAACAACGGAGATACAAGTTTCATAAAGAAGCAGAACTGGCAGATAGAGCATTTCTTCATGCGCCAGGGTTACTACACGCTTATCCTGGACTCCAGAAAACAACTTAATCTGACGAAGGATACCAACATCAACAACGTTACTGTGGAGAAGATATTCCTCCGCAAGAACTATGTTAAGCAGTATAACTTCAACAGGATTCGCGGCGAGTGGATGCTCACCAGCATCAACAGTCATGCTTTGCAGAAGAACTCCAACTCCTCGTTCCTGCAGTTCTACCAGCGCTTCGCTACCGACAGCGCTTTCCAGTATAAGAGTTTGAACGAGACGATAGACTTCTCGGGTCCTGACCCCGACGACGACTTTAGTGAGCTGCAGGGAGAGATATTCCCCGAACAGTGGGACGTCTTAGGTCCTACCGACCTGCCCTCGGGAACCATATATAACATAATATATGGTCAGAAGTACGTGCAGAATAACTACAAGGTCTTCCTGTTGCGCGGAATAGCCAACGGACAGGAACTGGAGATGACATTCCAACGCAAGGGAGGAGCATGGAAACTAATACGTCTTGTTGAATGAAAGACCTCAGGAACTATAGTCTTAAGCAGCACAACACCTTTGGCATAGACGCTAAATGCAGTAGGTTTGTGGAGTTCGCCCACGAAGAAGAGGTGGTAAAGTTCATTACAGGCGGTGAACTCACAGAGCCTTTCTTTGTACTCGGAGGAGGAGCAAACATTCTCTTTACTAAAGATTTCAACGGAACAATACTTCATTCCGCAATAAAGGATGTCCATCGTGACGGCAACTTATTACGTTTCGGTAGCGGAGTGGAGTGGGACAGCGTGGTGTCGTACGCCGTAGAGAACGGACTCTACGGTAGTGAAAACCTCTCGATAATTCCCGGTGAGGTGGGAGCGAGTGCCGTACAGAACATAGGAGCCTATGGTGTAGAGGTGAAAGACCTTATTACTACCGTTGAGGCTATAGACTTGAAGACTGGCGAGAAGGTGGTTTTTGAGAATAGCGACTGCGAATACGGCTATCGTCAGAGCAAGTTCAAGAACGAGTGGAAAGGACGCTATTTCATTACCTACGTAACATACAGGTTCGAGAAGGTGTTTCGTCCGAAACTGGAATACGGAAACATACTCTCTTATCTTGAGAGTCACGGAAAAAACAACCCTACAGCACAGGAACTCAGAAACGCCATCATAGAGATTCGTAACTCGAAACTCCCCGACACCAAAGTGTTAGGAAACGGTGGTAGCTTCTTCATAAACCCCATAGTAGGACGTGCTAAGTTCGAAGAGCTGAGAACGAACTACCCCGAGATGCCGCACTATACTATTGACGAGGAACACGAGAAGATTCCCGCAGGATGGCTCATAGAGAAATGCGGATGGAAAGGAAAGAGCTTGGGAAGAGCCGGGGTTTATGAGAAACAGGCGCTGGTGCTGGTAAACCGCGGCGGGGCTTCGGGCGAGGAGATACTGAACCTATGCAGGAACATCTGCGACGACGTCAAGAAACATTTTGATATTGAGATTCATCCGGAGGTGAATATAATATAATGAATAAACTGACTTTCTTGGGAACAGGAACCTCTGTTGGCGTGCCTACGATAGGCTGCCAGTGTGAGGTGTGCAGGAGCAGCGACCAGCACGACAAACGGTTGCGCTGTTCTGCGTTGATAGAGACCCCCACAACACGAGTGCTCATAGACGTGGGACCGGACTTCCGTCAACAAATGTTGCCATTGGAATTCAAGAAGATTGACGCCGTACTGCTTACTCATATTCACTACGACCACGTTGGAGGCCTTGACGACTTGCGCCCGTTCTGTCAGTTTGGCGAGGTGAATATCTATGCCGACAAGATTACCTGCGACGGACTGATGCAGACGATACCTTACTGTTTTGCAGAGAACAGATATCCTGGCGCTCCGAAGATTAGTCTGCACACACTGACGGAACATAAACCGTTGCACGTCAACGAACTCGAGATAATTCCCTTTACCGTAATGCACGGGAAACTGCCGATAACGGGTTTCAGGATTGGTGACCTTACCTACATTACGGATATGAAGACCATAAACGACGAGGACTTTGAGTTTGTGCGTGGTACGAAAACGCTGGTTGTAAATGCCCTTCGCTATACCCCCTTGCACCACTCGCACCAGAGTGTCGATGACGCCGTAGAATTTGCGAAGCGGGTGGGAGCGGAGCAGACCTGGCTGATACACTCGTGTCACGACATAGGACTTCACGCCGAAGTAAACAAAAAACTGCCCGCAGAAATACAGTTAGCATTCGACGGGCAGGAGATATTCTTTTAAACAATTTCCTTATACCAGTTTCTCTATCAGGTCGGCACGCTCACCAGGCAGCATGTCGATGACAGGCAACTCTACCATAGTGTAACAGCCAGGCTGCTGACGCATAGAGGCACGTGCCACGTTGACAAGAACCTGAGCAGTAAGAGCAGGATTGTTGATGCTCATGTTGAACTCGAAACGCTGGTTCTGTGTCTTGCCGCTGACACCCTTACGAACGAGGTGAACACCGTGACCCATATCGCGAACAGAGTCAACGCTGTCAACAGCAAAGACGTGAGTCTCGTCGCTGGCGAAGTACGGGTCTGCCTTGATGGCAGCGGTAACGTCAGCAAGCTTGGCACCATCTTCCAACTCCACGTAAACCATACGACGATGGATTCCCTCGCCAAGAGGAATAGTCATAGAAAGAGCATCCTTCACACCTTCCTTGGAACGTGCACAAACGCTGTGACCCATAGACATTCCAGGACCGAAGTTGGTGTAAGACAAGCCCTTAGGAGCAAGTGTCTGCATCAGGGTGCGTACAATGCTGTCGGAACCAGGGTCCCATCCTGCAGCAATAACACTTACGGTACCTGTTGACTTGTTTATCTCCATAAGACGCTCACGATAGCCGCGAATCTGTGTGTGGATATCGAAAGAGTCAACGGTATTTATTCCAAGAGGAAGAATCTGCTTGGCGTACTCTTCACAAGAACGGGTTGGGGTAGCGAGGATAGCAACATCGACCTTTCCCAGCTCTTTAATGTCTTTCACTACTTTGTAGTTTGCAAGTTCTGCAGGTTTGTTTTCAGAACCTGCACGACGTACAACACCAACAATCTCGAAATCGTCAGAAGCCTCGAGTGCCTGGATAGTGTACTTTCCTATGTTACCGTATCCAACGACAGCTGCATTAATTTTCTTCATACCTTAAAAATTTAGTTATTCTTTATTCTTTAACAGGTCAGGGCGTAGCAATTGTGTTCGTTCTAATGCTTTTTCCATTTCCCATTCTTTAATCTTTGCCTCGTTGCCAGAGAGAAGAATCTCGGGCACTTTCCATCCTTTATAGTCTGCGGGACGGGTGTATATAGGTGCTGCGAGGAGGTCGTCCTGAAAGCAGTCGGAGAGTGCGCTCTGCTCGTCGCCGATGACTCCTGGCACCACGCGAACTATGGCGTCAGCCATTATTGCCGCAGCCAGTTCTCCGCCCGTTAGTACATAGTCGCCAATGCTTATCTCGCGAGTGATAAGGTGGTCGCGTACTCGTTGGTCTATACCTTTATAATGTCCGCAAAGGATGATGATATTCTCCTTCAGCGACAGCTCGTTGGCAATGTGCTGGTTGAACTGCTCGCCATCGGGTGTGACGAAGATTACCTCGTCGTAGTTGCGTTCCTCTTTAAGTGCAGAGATACATCTGTCGATAGGCTCTATCTGCATCACCATCCCCGCGAAACCACCGTAGGGATAGTCGTCCACCCGACGCCATTTGTCCAAGGTGTAATCGCGTAGATTATGCAAACGAATCTGTGCTAAATTCTTCTTCTCTGCACGCGCCAGGATAGACTCGTGGACGAAGCCCTCGATCATTTCCGGCAATACTGTTATAATGTCTATTCTCATAATTACGCATGCAAAAGTAATAAAATAATTCAAAAATGCGGGATTCTATGACTTTTTTTTACCTTTAAGGTTGTTTTTTTTGATTTTTGTATTGCTAAATCCAATTATTGATTACCTTTGCATCGTGATTTAAAACTATTATTATCATGAAAGAAAACAGAATTATTGCTGCTGCTATAACAGCTTTGGGTATTGTTATCCTGGGTTTCTCACTTAAGGCGGGCATAGACAATTTCACCAACAAGGACCGTCGAGTGACAGTAAAGGGTCTGGCGGAGCGTGAAGTGGATGCCGACAAAGTGATTTGGCCTATACAGACAAAGGAAATAGGTAACGACCTGCCTGCGCTGTATAAGAAAATCAACGCTACGAACGACGCCGTGAAGAAGTTCCTGAAGGCTAACGGCATCAAGGACTCCGAGATGAATGTTAATGCTCCTACGGTTATAGACCTCTCTGCTGAGCGTTACAATACTCAGCCTGTGCCACAGCGTTACAATATTACTTCAACGATTATCGTTACTTCGCAGAATGTCAAGCTTGTAAGGGCTATAATGGCAAAGCAGGGCGAACTGCTCCAGCAGGGAATAGCCATCGTTGATGGAGGTTACGATAATCCTATAAAGTACGAGTTTGTGGCATTCAAGGAGATGAAGCCAAAGATGATGACCGAGGCTATAGAGAATGCCGAGAAGACGGCACAGCAATTTGCCGAGAACTCGCACAGCACTCTTAACAAGATTGTTTCTGCCGACCAGGGACAGTTCTCTATAGACAATCGTGACGAGAATACACCATATATTAAAAAGGTACGCGTAGTTACGACGGTAACATACTCGCTGAAGGATTAGGAATAAATCTTTATTTCCTGTTTTCCTGTCATAGCGCGATACGCATTGTGGGCGAGGGCGGTTAGTTCGTCCTCGCCTGCGTATATAAATACGGGTGCAAGGAACTCTATGCGTTTGCGTATTCCCTCTGTGATATACTTGCTGTTAGCCATTGCTCCGGTAAGTATTATAGCATCCACCTTACCGTTTGTCGCTGGTGCCAGAGAACACAGGTGCCGTGCTGTCTGGTATATCATTGCGTCGAGTACAAGCTTTGCGTGTTCGTCACCTTCGGCAATACGTTGTTCCACCTCCCTGCAGTCGTTGGTGCCCAGGTGGGCTGTCAGTCCGCTATGTCCGTTAATCTTACGAATCATCTCGTCGCAGGTATATTTCCCGCTAAAACACATCTTTACGAGAGCTACCGTCGGTAGTGCACCAGCCCTTGACGGTGTGAACGGTCCGTCGCCTTCAAGGGCGTTGCTACATTCTATAGCTCTGCCGTTATGGTGCATAGCGAACGAGATGCCGCTACCCAAGTGACACACTATGAGGTCCTGGCTCTCGTAGCTCACACCATGTTCGTGACAATATCGTTTAGCTATCTCGCGTTGGTTCAGGGCGTGCCATATCGTTTCGTGTGGCAGTTCAGGAATACCCGTTATGCGTGCCACGTCGTCCAGTTCATCTACAACGCCCGGGTCAACGGTGAAAGCCTTACATCCCGGAATGTCCTTTGCTATGCTGAGAGCTATCAGCGAGCCCAGGTTACAGGCATGATGCAAGCGCGGGTGTCTTGTGTCTTCGATAACCTTGTCGTTAAGTTCATAGACACCACTTTCTATCGGTTTCAGCAATCCTCCGCGACCCACTACGACGTCGAAATCCATTCCGAACCCTTGTCGTTTCACTTCTTCAATGAGTTTCTCTTTTCTGTAGTCGAACTCATCCATGATATTTGGATAGCGACAAAGCTCCTCAAAGGGGTGGTTTATGCATGCGTGCATAACAATTTCTTCGTCGATAAAGATACCCACCTTGGTAGATATCATTCCTGGATTTATAGCTAATATTCTCATTTTATTTCCTTTTTATTACCTGTAAACATGCCATAGCAAGACTGTTATACTTTGTTTCGCTGGTGTCACCTCGTGATGTCAGCGACACAGGACATTGTGCGCCGAACAGTCCCACGGCAAGGTGTGTCTTGGTGAATGCTGTCAGCGTCTTGTAGAATACGTTTCCTGCCTCTATGTCGGGCATTATGAGTACGTCGGCCTTTCCTTCAAGAGGACTGACGATATGTTTTGTCTTCAACGCCTCTTCGTTGATTGCACACATCACGTCGAGCGGACCGTCAACGACGGCATTTCCGAAATCCATCGTCTTCAGTTCCTTATAGTCAAGGGTGACGGGAAACTTCTCCGACACCTTCTCGTTACAGTGGATTAGTGCTACGCGAGGATGGTCTATGCCGTACTTACCGCAAAGCATTATGGCGTAGTTTATCATAGCTATTCGCTGGGTAAGAGTCGGGTAGGGAATGACGGCGGCATCACTCATAAAAAGCAGTCTGTCCATTCCGGGGATGTGCATAACGCTGACGTGGGAGAGGACGTTGCCTTGTGGCAGGATGCCTGTCTCCTTATTGATAATAGCACGCAGCAGGACGTCGGAAGTAACTATTCCCTTCATAATAACGTCGGCATCCCCGCTGCGAACCATCTCTACGGCTCTTCGGGCAGACTCTTCTGGTGTGTCCAAATGAATGTTTGTCACTTCGGCCCATCCCTCTTTTGTGGCGCGTTCTATCGCCTCATGACAATGGCTGTCGTTAGCTTCAACGGCAACAACACGTATGGTCCTTTTGCTTGATATAAGCACCTCGGAAAGTTGACTGAAATCCTTTATGGTTTTCATGGTTATTAGATTTTTCGCAAAAATAAGCATTTTTCTTTTTCCCACAAAGAGAAATTGGAAAAAATGTGTATCTTTGCATTAAATTTTTACACACTATGGACGAAAAGACACGTATTCTCGAGTTACGTAAAGAACTTCACGAGCACAATCACAGATATTATGTAGAGAACCAACCGACGATAAGTGACCAGGACTTTGACTTCCTTATGCACGAGTTGCAGGACTTGGAGGCAAAGCACCCTGAGCTTTTCGACGCCAACTCTCCCACGCAGCGTGTCGGTTCAGACCTTAATACGGAGTTCGTCCAGGTGGCTCACCGTTACCCTATGCTCTCGCTGGCAAACACTTACAACGAGGGTGATGTGGAGAGCTGGTACAACAGTGTCAGCAAAGGCTTGGGTGGCGAACCCTTCGAGGTGTGCTGCGAGATGAAGTACGACGGACTGAGTATCTCGCTGACTTACGTTGACGGCAAACTTACCCAGGCTGTAACCAGAGGCGACGGTATTCACGGTGATGACGTGACGACGAATGTACGTACAATACGTTCCATACCCTTGGTGTTGAAGAATACGGAGAACCTTCCTCACGAGTTTGAGATTCGTGGAGAGATTTTGCTACCGTGGAAAGAGTTCGAACGTATTAATAAGGAACGCGAGGCAGCAGAAGAGCCACTCTTTGCTAATCCCCGAAATGCTGCCAGCGGAACGCTGAAGAGTCTTGACCCCAACGTGGTGGCACAGCGCCATCTTGACGCCTATCTGTATTATCTTCTTGGCGACGAGATAGAAGGCGAGGGACATTACGAGAACCTTATGATGGCAAAGTCGTGGGGTTTCAAAGTGTCCGAGGGGATGCGTAAGGTACGCACGGTAAAAGAGATATTAGACTTCATAAACTATTGGGACACGGAGCGCAAGAACCTCCCTGTGGCTACCGACGGCATAGTGCTCAAGGTGAACTCCATAAAGCAGCAACGTGCCCTCGGATTTACTGCTAAGAGTCCCCGTTGGGCTATAGCTTATAAGTTCAAGGCAGAACGTGCCTGTACACGACTTAACGAGGTGACCTACCAGGTGGGACGTACAGGAGCTGTAACTCCTGTTGCTAACATGGAACCAGTATTGCTGGCGGGAACGGTGGTAAAACGCGCTACGCTGAACAACGAAGACTTCATAAAGAGTTTTGATTTACATATAGGTGATTACGTTTTTGTAGAAAAGGGTGGTGAGATAATTCCGAAGATTGTCGGTGTCGATATAGACCAGCGTCCTATCATCTCACAACCCGTGCAGTTCATTCATCGTTGTCCGGAGTGCGGCACCGAGCTGGTGCGCTACGAGGGCGAGGCAGTACATTACTGTCCTAACGACGCAGGGTGTCCTCCGCAGATAAAGGGTAGGATAGAGCACTTCATTTCCCGTAAGGCTATGAACATAATGTCGCTGGGTCCCGAGACGGTTGACGAGTATTGGAGTCGTGGTCTTGTACACAATGTGGCAGATCTTTACAGTCTTACCGTAGCGCAGATTACCGGTGGCAACAAGAACCGTCGCCTTTCAGCAGAGAATGTTGTCAAGGGCATTGAGGCATCGAAGGCAGTTCCTTTCGAGAGAGTAGTCTTTGCTCTCGGCATTCGTTTTATCGGCGAGACCTCTGCGAAACTCCTTGCACGCCGTTTTAAGAATATCGACGCACTTATGGGAGCTACCCTTCAGGAGTTGCTCGACGTTGACGGTGTCGGCGAGGTTATGGCGAAGAGTGTCATAGAATATTTCCACAACGAAGGCAATCGTGCTATTGTAGAACGTCTTCGTTCCTATGGTTTGCAGATGAGTCTCAGCGAGGAGCAGATATCCAATATCAGCGACCGTCTGGCAGGTAATTCCATCGTTATAAGTGGCGTCTTTGCCCGTCATAGTCGTGACGAGTACAAGAGTCTTATTGAGCAACATGGAGGAAAGAATGTCAGCAGCATCAGCAAGAACACGTCATTTATTCTTGCTGGCGAGAACATGGGACCATCGAAGCTTGAAAAAGCAAAGAAACTCGCCATTCGCATAGTTAGCGAAGACGAGTTCCTTAGCATGATAGGAGAATAACCCTATTAGAACATTATCAGGCGTCCTCCAACGACGAATATACCCTTGAGTCCTTCAAGGTTTGTTGTCTGACGGCGAACAATCTTACCGTCGATAGTATAAACGTCAACAGGATTGCCGTCTGTTATCACCTTACTGATACCGTCAGTTACTACTACAGTAGCAGTAGCTGGTCTTGACTCCTTGTCGTTTGTATAAACAGCGGTTACACCAAAGGTGTGTGTGCCATCCTCAATATCCTTTGCTGCTGCGGTGTAGGTAGTTTTGTCGCCCTCAACAGTAGCAATAAGGGTCTTTTCGAAGTAAACATTGTATGCCTCAGGAGTTAATGGAGCCTGCTTGTAAGTGATGTCGTCAAGAACAAGTGCATACATATCATAGCAGTTGAAGTGACGAATAGCGATGTAGCCCTCCTGTCCTGCATAGCTGCTGAGGTCAACGCTGTACTCTTGTGGGTATGAGGTAGCCTCGAACTCCTCAGAAACCTGTGTGAAGTCGGCTACGTCTTTGTTACCATTTGTAGAAACAAATACGGCGAAGTGCTCTTGTGGGTAGTTAGGGTCCTGACCAGCAGCCCAGAAGCTGAATGTTCCGTCGAGAATAGCCTTAGGAGTTACCAGCCAGTTGTCAACTTGTATAGCTCCTATACCATTAATATAGCTGTTCGACTGCATGCCACCGTAACCGCTATGACAGTGCAGCTCTTGATTCTCGTCGTCATAGACATAATCCCATCCCAAGCCGTCGTTGTTACCGTCAATCTGCGTGAAGAATCCAGGACCGTTTTCGAAGTCCTCGGTAACATCCATAGCTGTTGTTACAGGAGCTGTCCATGCGAGGTCAACGCCGTCCTTACCCTTGCTCTCGGCGAGGAGATTTGTTGGTGCTACGACGTCAGGTTCCATAACGGCAACGATACCGCTTATGGTGTTGTCCTCAGGTCTCTG
The DNA here is from genome assembly GCA_900315775.1 of uncultured Prevotella sp. Classification (GTDB taxonomy): domain Bacteria; phylum Bacteroidota; class Bacteroidia; order Bacteroidales; family Bacteroidaceae; genus Prevotella. The sequence goes on along the minus strand of ONAJ01000005.1, from coordinate 31,281 downwards.
CTCTGCATCATTTTCTATAGATACTGTGATAGGCAGGTCACCAGCCTCGTCATAAACTGATGTCATTACGTCTATTCTGAACAGAGCATAGTCGAAGGCAGTCAGAGGTTCTGTTATTGTCTCGTTGATGACATCTGTGCCCTTAGTTGTAACCTTAAGGGTATAGCTTGAAGCATCTTTCAAACCTGCGTTCTCAACCTTTATGTAGAGGCTGATAGGCTGTCCTGCAAATACTTTCTCAGGAGCAGAAACGTTTACTCTGAGGTCGTTATCTGCGAAGTCTCCTATACGGATGTTGTCTAAGTAAATAAAGTCACCAGGATTAGTTATTTCGCCATCTTCAATTACAGCAGCATTATTATATTGTGCTGCGAAAGCAATCTGTCCGTAACGTTTACTACCAATAAGATCAGGAAGAGCAACCTGATATGTGTTGTAATCGTCAGTGAGATTTAACGTAGCAATGAGATTCCACGAACCGTTTCCGTCGGCACGGTCCATAATATAGAGCTTGTCGATGTTAGGGCTTAGAGCGCTGAATACCAGCATTGGCGATTTTGCATCCTTGGTGTCTATCTTACCTGATACGAGGGAAATCGTTCCTGTCTCTCTCGTAAGGAGTGCGAGTGCAGCGTTGTCCATATCAGCTGCGTATGAAGTAATAAGCTGCAGACCATTTGTCTCCCAGAAGTAGTGTAACTCACCACCTGTGTAGCTTTCTGCTACATTCTCGTAAGGTTTACCTGTAAACACTGCGACAGCGTTCCAGTCAGACTTATCCTCATCCTGTGTAGCTTCGTTTGTTGGTTTAACAGCGAAGTAAGAGTATCCCTGTTCGCCTTCGTCGGTGTTCATCTCCACGTTAAGAGATGTCTGTGGTGCATCCACGCTACCCAACTTGTCCATGAAGAATACCATATATGGTGAAACGTAAAGACTCCAGATGTTGTATGTAACATTGTCCGGATTAACGTATCCTCCGTGCATACCTACATTAGTAACAGGACTCCAGACGAAGTCGATAGATGTACCGTTGTCAACAGCAGTCATTGTTTCAGGAGCTGCAGGCTCGTCGGTACCAACCCATGTATTTGTCTTTTCGCTCTTAAGACCATTACCACTTTCGTTGTATGCTACAGCGTGGTATTTGTAGAGACCTGGATTCTCAAATGTCTGATCCTCGTATTTCATGACTCCGCCAGGAGTAACACTGTTTGTTTCAGAAACAAGCACATCGTCGCGATAAAGTTCCATCTTGCTGATAGAGGCAAGCTCGTTGCCTTCAACAGTCTTTGTAGGAGCTGTAACTGTTATGTAAGCTTTCAGTTCACCCATCTCGGCTGCGACGGCTTCTACCTCGGGAGCAGCAGGAGCAGTAGGTTCTGCACCCTTTTCTACCTTGAATTCAGAAACCTTAAGATAGAAGTTGTTTGGAGCAGAAGTGGCGTGTACAGCAACATAATACACTCCTGTTTCTGCAGCAGTAAATGTTCCTGTGTATTCGCTGTATTCCGGTGATGTAACCTCTGTCTCTCCGATAACGCTGATGTTAAGACCTTCTACTGTAGGACTCATACCTGCCACAATATCAAATTTCTCGGTGTATGACTCTCCCTCGGTAGCTGCGAGGATAGTTACATTGTAGCTCTTTCCTGCCTCCAGGTTAAGAGGATTTGATATGAGGTAGTCGTCGCCATCAAAGTCCCAAGAATAGTGATACTTTGCCGCGCTGTCATAGCTGGAGTATTCCCAAGTGTAATCGTCTTCGTTGTTATCGATGATAGTGAACTCGTTGAATTCATCTTCATCTTCGAAGTTTACGATGTACGGAACGTCCTTCGGCATGACATCTATTACCGACTTTCCTTCGCTTGTACGTCCCTTGCCGGCTGTGTTCGTTGCATACAGCAGATAGTTGTATCTTCCCGTTTTAGTAACCTCATCGACGAAACTTTTTTCCGAACCAGGAAGTACGTCGCTTACAGTACCAGCCACCTCGCCGTTACGGATTACGGTAACAGTCATGTCGCCTGTCAAATCGTTGCCGCTGACATCCTGCGTAGGAGCAGTGAACGTTATAGTGTTTTTAAGTTCGCCGGGAGTCTGTTCAACAGAGAACTCTGTGATGGCAGCGGGTGATCCGGGTGCTGGAGCCACGTCGATAACAAATTTATATATGCTGAGCATGTTCTTGTCAGCCTCAGAGGTACAGTGTACAGCAACATAATATGTGCCAGTTGTCTCCGGTGTGAAGGTGCCGCTATAGTTGGCAGGCTCGTCATCAGGAGTAGTGCTTCCGATAATTGTCGTGGTAAGTCCTGCTGCAGAACACTCTGTACCAGCTACAACCTCGAACACTTCTGGGTAGTTCCATGTAGCGGCATTTACAGTAACCTCGTAGGTTACTCCGCCCTCCAGACTTACTGGCAATACCAGGTAGTCATCGGCAGGTGTTTCTCCATCCATGTTATACGAGTAGTAAGCACCGCCACTTCCGCTCCACTTCCACGTACATGGCTCTCCGTCCGATAAGTCGTCGTTGTTGTTGATGACGATGAAATCTTCCTCGAACGCTTCTGAAGAGTACAGGAAATTTGCTTCGTAAGGAACAGAAACAGGAGTAGCTGATACTGCTTCTTTAACAACTCTCTTAGGCATCTTTTCTGCCTTTACCTTTTTACGTGCTGCTTTCTGCTTCTTTTCGTGCAGGGCTTTGATGACGCCCTTTTGCAGTTCTGTTGCAGAAAGTTTCTTTTGTGTTGTGCCCTTAGCCTCCTTCAGCGTCGCAACTTGCTTTGTCGAAGTGTTAGCCTTAGGCAGCTTTTTCAGGGCACTCACATTTTGTGCCGTTGCTGGTATTATAGCCATCAGTATGGCGAATACCAGCATAATAAAACTTCGTTTGTTCATAAATTAATTTGTTTTAGATTTTATCTATACACTCTTTTAGTGATGTTTCCCAATGTGGAATAGCTATATTATAAGTATGTTTGATTTTTGTCTTGTCAAGAACAGAGTACGCAGGACGATTTGCAGGGGTGGGGTACTCCTGTGTGTGCAGGGGCTTCACGTTACACTTTATGCCACTCATGCGGTGGATGGCTATTGCGAAGTCGTACCATGAGCAGACCCCCTCGTTAGAGTAGTGATATGTGCCGGGCTTTATACCTTCTTTTATAATAGTAAGGATAGCCTTTGCCAAGTCGGCTGCATATGTCGGCGTGCCTATCTGGTCGAAAATGACACCCAGCTCCTCGCGCTCACGACCTAACCTTTGCATTGTCTTTACGAAGTTGTTGCCAAACGACGAGTAGAGCCATGCGGTACGTATTATCACAGCTTTTCTGCAGAACTTCTGTGCTCCGAGTTCTCCTGCCAGCTTCGTAGAACCATAGACAGAGTCGGGACAGGGTGTGTCGTCCTCTTTATACGGAGTGTGTGCCTTGCCATCGAAGACGTAGTCTGTGGATATCTGTATTATCCATCCGTCGCGTTTCTCTACGGCAGCTGCCAGGAATGCCGGTGCTACCATGTTCAGCGTCGTAGCCTTCTCCTTGTCCTCTTCAGCCTTGTCAACAGCGGTATATGCGGCACAGTTTATTATGCCGTCGATGGCGTTTTGCGCCACATACTGTTCTACGGCGAGTTGGTTTGTTATGTCGAGCTCCTCAACGTCGGTGTTGAAAAACTTCCACTCACTATGCTCATTCTCGAGCAGTCTTATCTCATTTCCAAGTTGACCGTTACAGCCTGTTACTAAAATGTTCATAGTACTATTCGAATTTAAGTTCTCCGTTTTTATCTTTTTTATAGTAGTCAGACAACATACCGAGCAACGTGGATATTTCCTTTATAGCGTGTTGTGTGTCTGGCGATATCTCTTTCTTCTGCAGTTTCAGCATCATGGTGCCATAGAGCGCATTGAAACACGTCTCTATCTCCGATGTCTTTTCCTGTTCTGATTTTTCTTTGTTTCTCAGCTCCACGATGTAGGGCAGCACCCTGTAGTATTCGCTATTGTAGAAAGGGAACTTTCCGCTGTCGAGCAGTTGGTTGTGCAGTTCCTCGAGCTGTTGTAGTACGATACGGTTTATCTGCAGATGGCCTCCGGCTCTCACACCTTCCTGGTTCATCATCTTTACCAGATTACCATACCAGTCGGTCATCTCTTCTTTCTGTTCATCGGTGTATTCAAACTGGTTTATATACTCTCTTCTGATGCGTGTTAGTGAGCAGTCATAGGCGCGTATGATGTCCTCCACCTGCCACATGTAGAGCAGGAACTCTGCTATGTTGTTCTTTCTGAGTTGCTGTGATACGTACATCTTTTAGAATCTGTAGAGGTTTGTTACTGTTCCGAGCAGCATGATTATGGAACAGAATATGACGATAACACCTATAACTTGGTTAATGAGTCGTATTCCTAAGTCGTCGAACTTCACCTTAATCTTATCCACGAGCCACGTCAGTCCGTACCACCATGCTAACGCTCCCGCCACGATGCTCAAAAATCCAACGAACATCTCGAAAGGGTGGTTGGGCAGCACGAAGGCAAACTGTGCGAACAGCGCCATAAAAAGGAAGATAATAAGTGGGTTCGAGAACGTCACGAGGAAGGCCGTAAAGCAGTTGTGCAACAGCGTTCCCTTCTTCTGTCCCGACTTGTGCATATTCTTCGTGGGGTCACTCCTATAGGTGAACCACCCGAAGCCCAGAAGCATCAGCGAACCAATGATCTGTAGGTAGAAACGGTTGCGGTCGTCGTTAATAAAATCCATGACGAATGCCATTCCGAAGCCCGTCACTCCCGCATAGAAAATATCGCTTATTGCTGCTCCTATTCCTGTTACTAAACCATACCATCTGCCCTTGTTGAGCGTTCTCTGAACACACAGAACTCCAACAGGCCCCATCGGTGCTGATGCTATCATTCCGATGAGTATTCCCTTGAATATAAAATCAAGGATGTTTATTGGTACATGGAATGGCATATCGTCTGCAAAAATAGTAATTATTTTATTATCTCGCAAAAAATGAGCCTAAAAGTTTTGTTTATGTTGTATAAAATCCTTAACTTTGCCCATCAAGAAAAAGTTTAACAAAAATAATAAGTACAATTATGAATACTCAATCAACAACAAAGCCCTACGTTATAGGTTTAGACTTAGGAGGTACAAATTCAGTGTTTGGCATCGTTGACGCACGCGGTGAAATCAAGGCTACTACAGCCATTAAGACACAAGGTTACGCTAAGGTAGAAGATTATGTCGATGCCTGTATTGATGCCCTTCAGGTCATCATCGATGAGGTTGGCGGCATAGACCTTATCAAGGCTATGGGTATTGGTGCTCCTAACGGAAACTACTACAACGGAACAATAGAGTATGCTCCGAATCTGCCGTGGGCACATGACTGCGTGGTGCCTCTGGCAAAGCTCTTCAGCGAGCGTCTCAACAACATTCCCGTTGGACTTACCAACGACGCTAATGCTGCTGCTGTGGGCGAGATGACCTATGGTGTAGCACGCGGTATGAAGAACTTCATCGTCCTTACCCTCGGTACTGGAGTGGGCTCGGGCATCGTCATCAACGGACAGCTGGTATATGGCTGCGATGGTTTCGCTGGCGAGCTGGGACACGTAACGATGTGTCGTGAGAACGGACGTCTCTGCGGATGTGGCAGAAAGGGCTGTCTTGAGGCATACTGCTCGGCAACGGGTGTGGCACGTTCTGCTGTGGAGTTCCTCGAGAAGAGTACAGAGCCTTCACTACTCCGCGAACTCGACCCACAGAAGATAACCTCTCTCGACGTTTCTATAGCCGCCAGCAAGGGTGATGCTCTGGCAAAGAAAATCTACGACTTCACAGGAAAGATGCTCGGTGAGGCATGTGCCGACTTCGCTGCCTTCGCAAGTCCCGAGGCATTCATCTTCTTCGGTGGAATGACAAAGGCAGGCGACCTTATCATGGAGCCTATAAAGAAGAGCTACGACGAGCACGTAATGCCTATTTTCAAGGGTAAGGCACAGTTCCTCGTTTCTGGACTCGACGGCTCAAGTGCCGCTGTCCTTGGTGCAAGTGCTATTGGTTGGGAAATATAATGAAACAGGAAGACGATATAAGACAGGCAGTAGAGACAATGCGTAAGGGTGGGGTGATTCTTTACCCCACCGATACTGTCTGGGGAATAGGATGCGATGCCACAAATGCTGAGGCTGTGGCACGTATATATAAGATAAAACAGCGCGACGACTCAAAGGCTATGATTTGTCTTGTGGACAGCGACGTACGACTGCAACGCTATGTCCGCGACGTGCCGGGTGTTGCGTGGGACCTTATGGAACTGGCGGTGAAACCTACTACGGTAATTCTCGACAACGCCACGAATCTTGCCAACAACCTCGTTGCCGAAGACGGCAGCATAGCTATGCGCATCACTCGCGAACCATTCTCTAAGGAACTGTGCTACCGCTTCCAGAAACCTGTGGTCTCGACGAGTGCCAACATCAGCGGACAGCCTGCGGCACAAAACTACTGCGATATCTCGCAGGAGATAATCGATGCCGTAGATTATGTGTGTTGGTCGCGTCGTCAGGAACATAAACCTCATAAACCGTCAAGTATAATACGCCTCACTAAAAATGGCGAAGTAACAATAATCAGAGAGTAATAGTTTGATAACCTTTATACGAAGAATAGTAGAGTGGCGCGAAAGTCACGTCAGCGACAAGCAGTTCGTCTTGTTGCTAGCTGTCTTTGTGGGTTTCTTCGCCGCCGTTGCTGCCTTTGTGCTCCACTGGATAATACGTCAGATACAGCTCCTCCTGACGTCGGGCTTTGTTGCTAACGACGTCAACTGGCTCTATTTGGTTTATCCAGTCATAGGTATCTATCTCACATCGCTATTTATAAAACACATTGTCAAGGACAACATTTCTCACGGTATTACACGCATCCTCTATGCCATATCCTCAAAACGTAGCCGACTGAAAGCACACAATATGTGGAGTTCTGTAATAGCATCGGCAATAACTATCGGGTTCGGTGGTTCTGTGGGTGCCGAGGCGCCTATCGTGCTCACCGGCTCCGCCATAGGCAGCAATTTGGGTAAGGCGTTCAAGATGGACAACCGTACACTGATGCTCCTCGTGGGCTGTGGTGCTGCCGCCGCCATTGCGGGCATCTTCAAGGCCCCGATAGCAGGATTGGTGTTCACCCTCGAGGTGCTAATGATTGACCTTACTATGGCGTCGCTGCTACCTATCCTCGTCAGCGCCGTCACTGCGGTACTCTTTAACTATCTCTTCAACGGCTCCGACTCGCTGTTCCAATACACTATGAGCGACGGGTGGATGATAGAACGTGTGCCGGCATACATACTGTTGGGCGTTTTTGGTGGATTGATAAGTTTGTACTTCATACGCACCATGAACTTCTGCGAGGGCATCTTCTCGCGACTGCGCCATTCTTACCAGCGACTGCTCCTGGGCGGCATAGTCCTCAGCATGCTGATATTCCTTTTTCCTGCGCTCTACGGCGAGGGCTACTCCAGCATAAACATCCTTCTTAATGGAAAGACCGAGGCTGACTGGGCTCAGGTGATGAACAACTCTATCTTTGCCGGTGACGGCAGGTGGCTGGTGCTCTACATCTTCTTCGTCCTCGCCACTAAGGTGTTCGCAACGTCGGCTACAAACGGTGGCGGTGGCTGCGGCGGTACTTTCGCACCATCGCTGTTCATCGGTGCCGTCGGAGGTTTCTTCTTTGCCCGAGTGTGGAATATGGAACAGATAGGTATTTACATTCCAGAGAAGAACTTCGCTATGCTGGGAATGGCGGCGGTGATGGCTGGTGTTATGCATGCCCCGCTAACGGGAGTATTCCTCATCGCGGAACTCACGGGAGGCTATGCTATGTTCATACCTCTTATGGTGGTAAGCATTTTCGCCTTCCTTACCATAAACATTTTCGAGCCGCACAGCATCTACGGCATGCGTCTTGCTCGTGAAGGAAAACTGATAACTCACCATACGGATCACGCAGCACTGACGCTGATGAGTCTTGAGAGCATCGTTGATACGGAGTTTACTTACGTACAGCCAGACATGTCGCTCCAACGTCTCGTTCACGCCATAAGCCGCAGTAAGATGCCTGTGCTGCCCGTACTCGACACAGTAGGACGACTGCTCGGCGAAGTACATATCAATAACATACGAAACATAATGTTCCGCACAGAACTATACAACCACTTTGAGGTGTATCAGCTAATGTGTCAGCCACAGGCGAAACTCGGTGTTAACGATTCCGTCGAGGAGGTCATGCATAAGTTTGAACAGACAAAAGCCACCATGCTGCCCGTAGAAGACAGCAACGGCATACTGGTAGGATATATCACGCATTCGCGACTCTATTCGCAGTATCGTCAGATGGTGGCAGACATGAGTGCAGAGTAATATAATAAATATGGATAAGAAAGACTTGAGAATAATCTTCATGGGAACCCCCGAGTTCGCGGTGGGAACACTAAGCCGACTTGTAGAAGGAGGATATAACGTTGTAGCAGTAGTAACACAACCCGACAAACCCGTAGGACGTCATCATGAGACACTACAACCCTCGCAGGTAAAGACCTATGCCTTGGAAAACAATATCCCCGTGCTGCAGCCAGTGAAGATGAAGGACGAAATTTTCCTCCAGCAGCTACGCGAATATCGTGCCGACCTACAAGTCGTTGTCGCTTTCCGTATGCTACCCGAAGTGGTGTGGGCAATGCCGCGCTACGGCACCTTCAATGTCCACGCAGCACTACTGCCGAAATATCGTGGCGCAGCACCAATAAACTGGGCAATCATCAACGGCGAGAAGGAAACAGGCGTCACCACCTTCTTCCTTGATCACGACATTGATACGGGACGTGTCATAATGCAAGAGCGCTTCCCAATAGCCGATGACTATAACGTAGAAGACGTATATGACGGACTGATGACACTTGGTGCAGAAATTGCCGTGAAGACTATAGACCTTATCATCAGCGGTGACGGTAGAGTAGAGAGCATGTCGCAGGAACAGATGACTGACGACACAGAACTGCCCACAGCACCGAAGATATTCAAAGACACCTGTCGCATAAACTGGCAACAAAACGCCAAACGCATCAACGACTTCATTCGCGGATTAAGTCCCTACCCAGGAGCGTGGACAACACTCGTGACACCCGACGGCAAGGTGACAGAGCTGAAAGTATATAAAACCACAAAGACTACACGACCCTCAAACGACGAGGCAGGCACTATTGTCACAGACTCCGGTGCACTCTACGTCAACACCACAGACCTACAATTGCAACTCCTTGAAATTCAATTAAGCGGCAAACGTCGTATGGCAGCCCATGACTTCCTAAACGGCTACCGACAAATCGTAGAGTGCAGGGTTGAGTAACACGATAAGGAATGCGACCAAGGAAAGTTGTTTTAGCGATAGATTCTTTTAAAGGTTGCTTGACGTCTGTTGAGACTAATCGGGCAGTGGCAGATGGCGTGTTACGCACTTGTCCGGACGCAGAGATTGTGCAAGTACCTGTCAGCGATGGCGGCGAAGGATTTGTTGACGCTTTTTATGCCGCAATAGGTGGCAAGATACGTGAAATAATTGTTTACGACCCGTTGATGCGTCCCGTAACAGCTCGGTATCTGCTACGTGACGAAGAGGCGGTGATAGAAAGTTCGCAGGCTTGCGGACTGACGTTGTTGACGCAAGAAGAGCGAAATCCGCTGATGGCCACGAGCTATGGTGTTGGTCAGCTGGTGGTCGATGCTGTTCAATGGGGAGCAAGACATATCATCGTGGGGCTTGGAGGTAGTGCTACCAGCGATGCCGGCACAGGAATGCTCAAGGCGCTTATCGATGCGTGGACAAAGCAGGGCACATTTGATGATATCAAAGAACTCCGTGATGTACGTTTCACCATCGCCTCCGATGTCAAAAATCCTTTGTGTGGCGAGAATGGCGCAGCCAGAGTCTTTGCCCCGCAGAAAGGTGCTACATCCGCTATGGTGCAACACCTTGATGAGCGAGCCAGGAAGTTTGCCAAACTCTCTGCCAAACATTTCGGCTATGACCGTTCTGAGAAAGAAGGTGCTGGTGCTGCCGGAGGATTGGGTTATGCTTTTCTACAATACCTCAACGCTAAATGTCGGTCAGGTATTGAACTGTTGCTTGAATCCATCAACTTCGACGAAATCGTAAAGAATGCTGACCTCGTTATCACTGGCGAAGGCTCTGCCGACAGACAAACGTTGATGGGTAAGTTACCAATGGGAATCCTGAAACATTCCCGTAATGTCCCCGTCTGTCTTTTAGCGGGTAGAATTAGCGACCACGAACAACTCCTTAAGGCAGGCTTTGCCCGTGTGGAGTGCATTAACCCACCAATCATATCCTTTGAGGATGCTATGCGTCCTGACGTCGCTAGGCAGAATATCAGCAATATTGTTGAGGAGAAGTTTAGCAACTTTCTTCTCGATTCAATAGAGTAAATATATTTTTTTCTGCATTCGCTGCTTAAAAATTTGGTGATATCGGAGAATTCTTTGTATCTTTGTCGCTGAATTTTATAACTTTAATGAAAAATATACTATGAGTAAAGTACCAACTCCACACATTGAGGCTCAGTATGGTGAGATTGCTGAGACAGTGATTATGGCGGGCGATCCGCTGAGAGTGCAATTTATGGCAGACAACTTCCTTGAGAACCCTGTAAAGTTTAATGGCGTGAGAAATATGCTGGGATTCACGGGTACATATAAAGGAAAGCGAGTAAGTGTTATGGGTCATGGAATGGGTATTCCTTCCATCGGTATTTATACCTATGAGCTGTTTAACTTCTACGGTGTTAAGACCATCATCCGCGTGGGTTCTGCAGGTTCTATACACAAGGACCTTGGCGTGGGTGACCTTGTTATTGCGCTTGGTTCGTGCACTAATTCCAACTACGCTTGTCAGTATGAGTTGCCAGGAACATTTGCTCCTATTGCTGATTTCGACTTGGTACGCGGTGCTGCCGATGCCTGCGAGAAGTTCGGATATAAATATAAGGTTGGTAACGTGTTCTCGTCGGATACGTTCTACACAGAGAACGCTCATAACGACAAGTGGATGAACATGGGAGTGCTGGCGGTAGAGATGGAAGCTCCGTCGCTCTACATGAATGCTGCGCGCTCAGGAAATCGTGCTTTGGTTATCTGCACTATCTCGGACAACATCCTGACTGGTGAGGTGACGTCTTCCGAGGAGCGTCAGACATCGTTCACACACATGATGGAGGTGGCTTTCTCGCTTGTATAAAGCGAGTTAGCCCTCGAGTAGCTGTTTTATTTCAGCATCGGTCTTGGTAAGCTTTGCCTTACAGGACTTTATAATGCGCTGCGCCTCTTTAAGTTGCTCTGTTAACTGGTCAATGTCGAGGTCGCCGCGCTCCATTTGTTGTACTATCTGTTCAAGGCGCTTTACTTCTTCTTCGTACTTCATTTTTATTATTGTTTTTTCAGTTTTACAATACTTTTGACTTAATAGTGCCTTTCTCGAGCCGTGTGGTTATCTCGTCGCCAGGCTTCACGTCGGCAGGGTCGCGTAGTGCCTTACCATTGACGAGAGTTATGCTGTAACCCCGCTGGAGTAGGAGTGTGGGGTCAAGACTCGTCGCGCGCTGCCCGAGAAGCTGCAGACGGTGTAGTTCGCGTTGCATCTTGCTGTTAATGGCTGGCTGAAGTCGTGAATACAGGCTGTCAAGTCGTGCCTCCTGACGCACGGCATAGAGCGAGAAAAGTCGCGATATGGTTTCCTGGGCTGTTATCAGGAAGTCGTTTATCTGACACAGATGGTCTATGAGGAAGGCAGCCACAGCGGTAGGAGTCTTCACGCTGGTGTGGGAAACAAGGTCGAGTACGCTCTCGTCACGCTCGTGTCCAATGCCCGTAATTATTGGCAGTGGGAAATTTGCCACGTTCTCTGCCAGCATTAGGGTGTCGAAGCCTGAGAGATCGGTGGTAGCTCCCCCTCCACGAATGATGACGACGCAGTCGAAATCGGGTGAAGAGTTTACCTTGTTGAGGGCGTTGATGATGCTCGGCTCCACGTCGTCACCCTGCATGGTAGCAGGGAAGAGAGTAGTTTCAAAACGGAAGCCGAAGTCGTTGTTAATAAGTTGATTAATGAAGTCGCCATAACCCGCTGAGTTAGCGCTGCTTATAACCGCTATGCGTTGACAGAAAATGGGCAGTTGGAGTGACTTCTGGAGGTCGAAAACACCTTCTTCCTTCAACTGTCTGATTATCTCCTGACGGCGTCGTGCCATATCGCCTAAGGTGAATGTCGGGTCTATGTCGGTAACGATCCACGAGAATCCGTAAGCTTCGTGGAACTGCGGATAGACCTTCAGAAGGACCTTCATACCGACACTCAGCGACTGTCCTGTGATGCGTTCGAAGTGGGGACGAATGAGTGTCCACGTGCTCTGCCAGCACTTTGCCGAAGCGCGGGCAATGGGGGTGCGACCTTCGCGAGATGCGAGGTGTGAGGTATTAGGTGCGATGTTCGATGAGAACTGTACTAACTCGAGGTAGCAATGTCCGCGTACTTCGCGTACTTCGGACAATTCTGCCTCCACCCAGTATTCGTCGGACAGCTCGGCATCTATTGCTTCGCGCACCAGTTGGTTTAGTTCGTAAAGTGTCATCTTGTTGCTGAACGATATGCTTGCCAGAAGTTCGGTATGCCGTAACCCATGATGTTGTCGGGGCTATCAGCCTGACTACCGCTACTCCTTATTAAACTTATTATTTCTGAGGCTGTGAGATTTGGCAGTGCCTGCCACAGACATGCCGCCAGTCCTGCCACCTGTGGGGCGGCGAATGATGTCCCCACGTTTTTGCTTACTGTTCCACGACCCGTGATGACGCTGGCAGGAGAACCCAGTGCCATGACATCAGGCTTTATGCGTCCGTCGGTGGTGGGCCCTATGCTGCTGAAGGCTGCATTCTTGCCGTCAGCACTCACAGCACCCACGGTAAGTATATTCTCGGCATCCGAGGGGAAGTTTATTCGTTTCCATTGTCCCATACCCTCATTGCCAACGCTGTTTACGAGCAGTATTCCTTTGTTGGCGAGCATAGATGCGGTATTCGATATTAGTGCCGTGTGTCCGTTCTGGTCGCGATAGCGGTAGCCCGTACGTCGCTCGTCGAAGCGGTAGTAGCCCACCGAGGAGTTGATGATGTCAACGCCTACGGAGTCGGCAAACTCTGCCGCCGCAGCCCAATAGTCCTCCTCTGCCAGTGACTCCGTCTGGGTGTCTTCGCAGCGCAATAGCCAAAAGTCAGCATCGGGTGCGGAGCCTATGAAGTGGTCGGGCTCATCGACGGCGATGACGGAGAACACCATAGTGCCGTGATCTGTCTCGCGGAAGATGTTATTTGACCTGGGGAATACAAAGTCGGCATAGCCCACTACCTTAACCTTTTTCAGCGACGGTATGGCGTCGGCATTCATGAAACCGCCGTCCATAACAGCTATCGTCATTCCCTTGCCACGAAATCCGCGATGATGAAGTCGGATGCCTCCGAGCATCTCCATCTGTTGGGCGGTAACGCTATATTCCGACGTGGTTATGGTGTCCCACCGTGTGAACTCCTTATGGTAGTTCATGCGCTGGGGCTTTGCTGTCAGCGAGTCGGGGGCGGTACACACATATTTCGAGTCCTTGACAAAAGGCAGTCGTTGTGCTTTCTTTAGGGCGTCGTTACGACGAGAGCGCACGAGAACGGTATTGTTCCACTTGCTCTTCGAGATGATATCGACACCTGTGGCGGCTATCTGTTCGAGGTGTTGCGGAGATACGGGCAGGTCGGTAGAGTCGAGCGGTAGGTGTTGTCTCTCGCGTCGCCAGATAGCCTTTTGCGAAAGGAATTTCTCGGGCTGCTCGAGAGAGTAGGGTGTGCCCTGCTTGTCGCGAAGTGTCAGCCGGTAGAGGGTATATCTGCCGTTAGGGTTCTTCACCTTATCGTTATTTCCTGCAAGGGACGACGTGGCGAAGGTGACGGCTATAATGAGAAGTGTTGTTATCTTTGTCTTCATGAGTTGTAGTCATAGGATGTGCAAAGGTACAAATAAATTGAGAATATAGAATTGAGAATTGAGTTTTTTTGTAATCATATCATTTATTTCATAAATATTTTGTAATTTTGCACCCATAATGAACAGTAAGAAACAAGCAACGTTAGAATTAGGTACGAAACCTGTTGGTAGGCTGTTGTGGCAGTATGCTGCTCCAGCGATAGTAGCGATGACGGCTTCGAGCCTTTATAACATAATAGACCGTGCTTTCATAGGACAGATAGTGGGAGCCGACGCCATTGCCGGTCTCGGCATTACATTCCCCTTCATGAACCTCAGCGCAGCCTTCGGTGCCGCTGTGGGTGTGGGCGCTTCTACATGTATCTCTGTGAAACTTGGACAGAAAGACTACAAGACGGCGGAGGAACTGCTGGGAAATACTGTGACGCTGAATCTCATCGTGGGTTTCCTGTTTATGGTTGTCTGTATGTTGTTCCTTGACCCCATACTCCGTTTCTTCGGTGCCAGCGAGGTGACGTTGCCCTATGCCCGCGAGTTTATGGAGGTGATACTGCTGGGCAATATGATTACCCACATGTATTTCGGAATGAATGCTGTCCTTCGTGCGGCGGGAAAGCCTCGTCACGCTATGTATGCCACGTTGTTCACCGTAGCGTGTAACATAGTTCTCGTGATTACATTTGTGTGGCTATTCCGCTGGGGAATACGTGGTGCCGCAATGGCTACCATAACGTCGCAGACCCTCGCCCTCTGCTGGCAGCTGTGGATATTCTCGGACAAGGAAGAGATAATACACCTGAAGAGCGGCATATACAAGTTGAAGGCGGTATTGGTGAGAAATATCATTGCCATAGGTATCTCGCCCTTCCTGATGAACGTGGCAGCGTGTATCATCGTTATCTTCATGAACAACCAACTGGTGCGCTACGGCGGCGATATGGACGTGGCGTCATACTCCATTTCGAACTCCATAGCCATGATGTTTGTAATGTTCGTGATGGGCGTGAACCAGGGAATGCAACCCATAGCAGGATATAACTATGGTGCCGAGAACTACGACCGTCTGATGAGGGTGCTGAATATATCGATGATGGCTGCAACGGCTATCATGCTGACAGGATGGCTCATAGCGATGTTCCTGCCGTACTACTGCGCACGAATATTCACCACCGACCAGTCACTCATAGAACTGTCGATATTCGCAATAAGAGTGAATATGCTGGTGTTCCCGGTAATAGGATTCCAGATGGTCATCACAAACTTCTTCCAATGCATAGGAAAGGTACAGACAGCAATATTCCTGTCGTTGTCACGACAGTTGCTACTACTGCTTCCACTACTCGTGGTGCTGCCGCTGATATGGGGCATTGACGGAGTGTGGGCAGCACTTCCTGCGTCGGACGCTACTGCCGCTTTGATGGCAGCCGTTGTCATGATTAGTTACATGAGTAAACTGAAGAAGAAAAAGGAATTGGGATGAAAAAGATAGGACTGATAAGCGATACACACTCTTTCTGGGACGAGAAATACGTGCAGTACTTCGAATCCTGCGACGAGATATGGCACGCAGGAGACATCGGTTCGTTAGAGGTGGCAGAGAGGCTGGCGGAGATTCGTCCACTACGTGCCGTCTGCGGCAACTGCGACGGGGGTGACCTCAGACTGATGTACCCCGAAGTACTCAGGTGGAAGTGTGAGGACGTGGATGTGCTGATGAAACATATCGGTGGTTACCCCGGCAACTACGACCCCAGCATCCGCGGACAGATATACAGTAAACCGCCAAAACTATTCATTAGCGGACACTCGCACATCCTAAAGGTGAAATACGACAAAACTCTTGACCTGTTGCACATAAATCCGGGAGCCGCAGGACTACAAGGGTGGCACAAGGAAAGAACATTGATAAGATTGACCATCGAAGGCAATAAATTTACCGATTGTGAAGTTATAACATTAGGAAGATAAAATATAATAGTATGAAAACAATAGTTATTACCGGCGGCGCCGGCTTTATAGGAAGCCATGTGGTGCGCCTTTTCGTGAACAAGTATCCCGAGTATCACATCATTAACCTTGATAAGCTGACCTATGCCGGCAACCTTGCCAATTTGAAGGACATCGAGGACAAGCCCAACTACGAGTTTGTGAAGATGGACATCTGCGACTTCGACGCTTTCTACAAGCTGATGCAAGACAAGAAGGTGGACGGTATCATCCACCTGGCTGCCGAGAGTCATGTGGACCGCTCCATAAAAGACCCGTTCACCTTTGCACGTACCAACGTTATGGGAACACTCTCGTTGCTGCAGGCTGCCAAACTCTATTGGGAGTCGCTGCCCGAGAAGTACGAAGGCAAGCGCTTCTACCACATATCTACCGACGAGGTGTATGGTGCCCTCGAGCTGACACACCCTGAAGGTATAGAGCCTCCGTTCACCACAACGGCATCTTCAGCAGAACATCATATGGCATACGGAGACAAGTTCTTCCTTGAATCAACAAAGTACAATCCACACTCACCATATAGCGCTTCGAAGGCATCGAGCGACCACTTTGTACGTGCCTTCCACGATACTTACGGAATGCCCGTGGTAGTGACAAACTGCTCGAACAACTATGGTCCTTATCAGTTCCCCGAGAAACTGATACCGCTGTTCATCAATAATATCCGTCACCGCAAGCCGCTACCCGTTTACGGAAAGGGTGAGAATGTGCGCGACTGGCTCTTCGTAGAAGACCATGCACGTGCCATAGACCTTATTTTCCACAAGGGAAAGATTGCCGACACGTATAACATCGGTGGCTTCAACGAGTGGAAGAATATCGACATCATTAAAGTGGTAATAAAGACCGTTGACCGTCTGCTGGGACGCAAAGAGGGTGAAGATATGGACCTTATCACATTCGTTACCGACCGTGCCGGACACGACCTGCGCTACGCTATCGACTCGTCGAAACTGCAACGCGAACTGGGCTGGGAACCAAGTCTGCAGTTTGAAGAGGGAATAGAAAAGACTGTACGCTGGTATCTCGACAATCAGGAGTGGTTGGATAACATAACAAGTGGCGACTACGAAAAATATTACGAATTAATGTACAAAGATAGGTAATGAAAAAGATTCTGTTATTAGGTTCAGGAGAATTAGGTAAAGAGTTTGTTATCGCTGCAAAACGAGCAGGACAGTATGTCATTGCTTGCGACCGCTACGACAACGCACCAGCTATGCAGGTTGCCGATGAGCGCGAAGTGTTCTCGATGCTTGACGGTGACGCGCTGGAGGCTGTAGTAAAGAAGCACAAGCCCGACATCATTGTGCCGGAGATAGAGGCAATACGTACTGAACGCCTCTTCCAGTTCGAAGAGCAAGGTATTCAGGTGACACCATCGGCACGTGCCGTAAACTTCACGATGAACCGTCGTGCTATACGCGACCTCGCTTCAAAAGAGCTGGGACTGCGCACGGCAAAGTACTTCTACGCAAAGACCCTCGACGAGTTTAAGAAGGCTGCCCAGGAGATTGGCTTCCCCTGCGTCGTTAAGCCTTTGATGTCATCGTCAGGACACGGACAGAGCTACGTTCACAACGAAGGCGAATTGGAAAAGGCCTTCAACGATGCAATGGAGGGTTCACGTGGCGACGTGAAGGAGGTTATCATCGAAGAGTTCATAGATTTTGACTCAGAATTCACTCTCCTTACCGTAACACAGAAGAATGGCGAGACACTTTTCTGTCCTCCGATAGGACACGTACAGAAGGGTGGCGACTATCGTGAGTCGTGGCAGCCATATAAGATTTCCGACGAGGCGCTGAAACAGGCACAGAAGATGGCTGACAAGGTGACACGTGCACTTACAGGTGCCGGCATCTGGGGCGTGGAATTCTTCCTGACAAAGCAGGGCGAGGTTATATTCTCGGAACTCTCACCACGTCCACACGATACGGGAATGGTAACTCTGGGACACACCACGAACCTTTCGGAGTTTGAGTTGCACTTCCGTGCTGTTATGGGACTGCCTATCGCTGGCATACATTTGGAGCATGCAGGCGCTTCGGCAGTAATCCTCTCACCAGAAGACTGTGCCGATACCGCTAAGCTTAACTACAACTTTGACGAGGCGCTGAAGGAAGACCGCACACGAATACGTATCTTCGGAAAACCCGATGCTCACAAAGGACGCCGTATGGGTGTAGTGTTGTGCTACGGAGAAGTAGGCGACGACACGACAGCTCTTCGCGACAAAGCAAAACGACTGGCAAAGACTGTACTTGGAACAGAACCGTATGAAATATTCAATCATTGATTTGCCAAAGATAGTTGACCCGCGCGGAAACCTCACGGTGGCAGAGCAGATAGACAATGTGCCGTTTGAAATTAAACGTGTATATTGGGTGTATGACGTGCCGGCAGGAGAGAGTCGTGGAGGACATGCCCACAAACGACTGAAACAACTTATTGTTGCTGTCAGCGGTTCGTTCCACGTAACGCTGGACAACGGACACGAACGTGCCACAATACTGCTGAACCACCCGTGGCAGGGACTCCTGGTTGACGTGAATACGTGGCGTACACTCGACGACTTCTCAAGTGGAGCGGTATGTATGGTGCTCGCCTCGGAACACTATGACGAGGATGACTATATATATGACTATCAAGACTTCTTAAAATACGTCGGATGCTCGAAATAAGACGCTATACTGCTGATGCCGCCAACGAATGGAACAACTTCGTGGCACAGTCGAAGAACGGCACATTCCTCTTCGACAGACGATACATGGACTATCATGCAGACCGGTTTCAAGACCATTCGCTGATGTTCTATGACGACCATCGCCTGTTGGCTGTAATGCCCGGACATATCAAATACGATACTTACTGTACGCATAACGGACTGACCTACGGCGGACTCGTCATGGGTTGGGAGTTGCGTGCTGCGCAGACATTGGAAATATTCCAGATGCTAAACGATTATCTGCGGACGCAGAACATTCATCGTGTTCACTATAAGTGTGTGCCTTGGGTGTATCATCGTCTGCCGGCAGAAGAGGACCTGTACGCCATGTATCATGTGTGTCACGCCACAGTAGTAGCACGCGACTATTCCACGAACATCTTCCTCGGAGCAAACATGCGCTGGGAGAGAATACGTCGTAGAGGGGTGAGTAGGGCGCAACAGGCAGGAGTGACGGTAAGATGCTCCGACGACTATGCCGCATTCTGGAAGGTACTTGACGACAATCTATGGCGACGTCATAACGTACATCCTGTTCATACCTTGCAGGAAATAGAACTGCTGCACGGCAGATTTCCGGAGAACATTAAACTGTACGAGGCGGTACGCGACGGTGAAGTGCTGGGAGGAGTAGTGCTGTACCTCTCGCCACAGGTGGTTCATGCGCAATATAGTTCGGCTACCGAAGAGGGTAAGAAACTCGGTGTGCTTGACCTTATCTATGAGCAGATAATGCATCACGACTATAAGGATTATCCATACTTTGACTTCGGAAGGTCAACTGAGAATGCTGACGGCAGCGGACTTAACGAACAGTTGGTATTCCAAAAGGAAGGCTTCGGAGGACGAGGACTTTGCTACGACATCTACGAATGGAACTTATAAACTAATTAAAGAAACAAAATAATGACAATATATCCAAAACTGATTATGGACGCGCTGGCAACAGTAGTGTATGCTGGCACAAAAAAGAATCTCGTAGAGAGTGGAATGGTGGCTGATACACCAAGTATTAACGGCATGAAAGTAACCGTAGTGCTGCTCTTCCCGCGTGATACTGACCCTTTCATGAAATCTACAATAAAGGCTGCCGAGGCTGCTATACACTACCACGTGTCCAAAGATGTTGAGGTAACAATAAAGACGGAGTTTAAGTCGGCACCACGTCCCGAGAATGCTAAACTGCTACCGCAGGTGAAGAATATCATCGCCGTAAGTTCGGGAAAGGGTGGAGTAGGAAAGAGCACCGTCTCGGCTAACCTCGCCATAGCCCTTGCACGACTGGGCTATAAGGTGGGACTGCTGGATACTGACATTTTCGGTCCGTCAATACCAAAGATGTTCAACGTGGAAGATGCTCGTCCTTATGCTGTAAAGAAAGACGGGCGCGACCTGATAGCTCCTGTTGAGGCTTATGGTGTGAAACTGCTGAGCATAGGATTCTTCGTTAATCCTGATACGGCAACATTATGGCGCGGAGGAATGGCAACGAGTGCGCTGAAACAGCTTATTGCCGATGCCGACTGGGGAGAGCTGGACTACTTTATTCTTGATACTCCTCCAGGAACGAGTGACATTCATCTTACTCTCTTGCAGACTCTCTCAATAACTGGTGCTGTCATTGTCTCAACACCCCAGCAGGTGGCTCTTGCCGATGCTCGCAAGGGTGTTGATATGTATAAGAACGAAAAAGTAAACGTGCCCATCCTCGGATTAATAGAGAATATGGCTTGGTTTACGCCAAAGGAACTGCCCGAAAACCGTTATTACATCTTCGGTAAAGAGGGATGCAAGAAACTCGCTGAGGAACTTAACGTGCCGCTGTTGGCACAGATACCTCTCGTTCAGGGCATTTGCGAGAGTGGCGACAACGGAAAACCTGCTGCTACCGATAGCGACAGCATGACGGGACTGGCATTTATAAATCTTGCTCAGTCGGTAGTTACGGTAGTTAATCGTAGAAACAAAGAACAGCCGGCAACTAAGATTGTTGAGGTGAAGTAAGTCGTCTTTCCTTCTCTGCCTCGATAACATGTCGGCGGGCACGTATTATCTGCCAACGATATACTATACAAGCAAGGAGGAAATAGACAACGACCTGTACCCATAGTGCTTGGTATTCTGGACGAATGTCGTGAAGAGTGGCTCCCATAGAGTTCATTCTTATGAAACCGCGAATGCCAAAGGTACTCGGGAAGAGGTAGGCTGCGGACTGCCAGAAGTCGGGTATGCCGCTCTGTGGCCACGATACTCCCGCAAGGAAAAGGAAAGGCAGCGAGGTGAATACCACAATGAGCATGACGTTCTCGCGATAACGCACCGTACACGAAACAAACATTCCGAAGAAGATACATGCCAACAGGTAGGGTATTACAAATCCGATGAGGTCTAAAGCGTGAAGCATGCTCGTAAAGTGGAACATGCGAGGAACGACGAGAAGAATGTATGCCGCCATAATGGCATAGATCATAAAGTAGCATAACGACTTTCCGAACACTATTCGGAACAGACCGTGATAGTGCCTGTTAATGGGAACAAGGTCTTTGAACTTGCTCTTCTCGCGTGACGTTCCTGCCGACATGCCAATACCGAGCAGAAGCGTCTGCTGGAGTATTAACACAAGTACTCCCGGCAGGATGAAGTTGCCGTAGCCGCCAGCACTATTGAATATAGGCACGTCGTCGTAGGCAAGAGGCTGCGTGGTTATCTCGTCGTCACGATTGGTATAGTTGCCGCTGAGTTTTATCTGAATATTACTGTTCATCTCGCTCTGAACGGAAGTGGCAGTCTGATAAACACCCTTGTAGTAGAGCATAAACGCCATATCGCAGAAGACGCTGACATGCGCCTGTTCCATACGATTGAGCTTGACGGCGAAGTCGGGAGGGAAGAAGAGTATTCCGTGTACCGCCTGCTTCGCCATAAGGTTTTGGGCATCGTCGATGTCGGCACAATGATACGCCACCTTCGCATTTGGCGACGCGTCGTACATTCGTATGAATTTCCTGCTCTCGGGAGAGTGTGACATGTCAACGACGGCAACGGGAACCTCTCGCGCTACCTCGTTGTTGTATATCCATGAATATAGCAAGGGGTAAAGCAAAGGGACGATGACGAAGAATATAAGAACGCCCTCGTCCTTAACAACCATCTTTATCTCCTCGAACCAGATGTAGCACGTGTCGTGCAATCCTTCGTTTATCTGTTTAAATAATCTCTTCACTTCTTAATATATTTAAGGTATATAAATATATGTCAGCATAGCATTCTTAATCTTCCTTGCTACGAAGAACGGCATGCAGATGAATATTCCTAAAGCCATAAAGTGGAACCACGCTACGTGGACGGGGTAGCCGTTGAATATGCACATTTGATATAGCATATAATAATGGCGCAACGGGAAAAGCTGGGCGAGTGCCGCTAACGAACCGTCCATAGCTGTTACAGGGAAGGCAGCACCACACACGGAGAAACTGAGCACGCCCCATAACGAGCAGATACTCATGGACATGCGGAGTGACGGCATCAGTCCATACATGAAGATGCCGAATGCCTGAGCGGCAAGAACGGTTATTAAGGGAAGTAGGAAAATCATAAACTTACTACCGGAATAGGGGAATCCCAGGTGTGAGAATATATACCAGTAGTACAGGTAAAATACCGAGAGCCATATTATTGTTTGTGGCAGGAACTTTCCCGTAAGGGCAACATAGATGTTGTTTCCTGCTGTCTTCAGCCATTCGTGCGAGTCGTTAAACTTCAACTCCGTACCTATGGAGTATGCTGAAATCATAAAGACGAACAACAGTAGAATACCCGGAATGATAAATGCTGACAGGAAAATGTTATAGCTTATAAACGGGTTGTTTATGGCGTGCAGGTCAATGGCTATGGGCTGAAGGAATGCCTTTACCTGCTTGTCTGTAGCTCCGCGTGCCTTTAGCTTTGCCTGACCGACACCAGCGTTGGCAAGCAGGGAGATGGTCTTCATGTCGCGCATAAGAAGAGAACCTGCCGTCAGCGATGTGTTGGTGTAGTAGTAGGATATCTTTGGTCTGCGGGCAGACATGAGTTCGCTTGTGGTTCCTTTAGGGAAATAAAGGAAAGCATAAATCTCGTTGCGCTGGATAGCATGACGTGCCTCGTCGATGTTGGGGTAGCGGGCTATGACTTTGGTTGTCTGGAAGGCATCAAGACGACGGACAAGTGAACGGGTGGTCGCCGTGTTGTCCAAATCGACAATACCAATAGGCATCTCCAACGGTAATCCGGACTCCATCAAAGAAAGGAAGAACACTATGCTTATGACAGGAAAGACTATCATGCTGCACAGATATATATAGGTACGAGTGATGACGCCACACTCTCGGCGTGACACCTTCATTATTCGTTTTAATATATCTACGACACTATTCATAGCTCCATCAAACCATCAGCACCTGTCGCCGGACTTACTTTTTAATGACAAGCGACATTCCTGGTCTCAGACCTTCAAACTTCTCTGCAAGTCTTGCCTTTACCTCGAAGGTCTTCAAGTCGAACTGACCTGTGGTCTTCGTAGCCTTCCACACAGCGTATGAGCCTTGGTCCTTCATGTAGTAAACTTTCATCTTCACATCCTTGTTGAACGCAGGAACGAAAGCGGTAAACTCAGAACCTACCTGCAAACCGTTAAGCTGGTCTTCACGAACGTTAAACGCTCCCCACATGTCGCTCATTACAGAGATTGTCATAATTGGTGAACCGGAACCGATAAGTTCTCCAACCTTAGGAAATACGTCGCTTACCTCGCCTTCCATCTGGGCTATCTGGACTGTCTCGTTGATGTATGAGTTTACTTCCGCAACGGCTCCGCGAGCTCTCGCTACCTGAGCGGCAGCGGCAGCCTTCTCCTCTTTACGAGCACCTTCAACAGCCATATCGTATTGACTCTTGGCGGCTTTCTCCTGAGCTTCTGCAGCCTTGTACTTCGCAAATACCTCATCGCGGTTCTGAGCACTTACAACGCCCTCATCGAAGAGTCGCTGAATACGTTCGTAGCTCTTCTTCGTTATGTCGTGGGCTGCCTTAGCCTGTTGCCACAACTGATAAGCACCTTGTATCTGCTGCTGGCGCGCTCCGTTCTGTGCCATCATACTCATTGCTGCTGCGGCTTCCTCAGCTCCTTGTGCCTGTTGCTTCTTAGCCACAACGTCCGGAGCATCGAGAATAGCCAACGTGTCGCCAACGTGTACATAGTCGCCTTCCTTGACGCGCAATTCCAAAACTCTGCTTGGTACCTTACTTGACACCCTGTATTCGGTTACTTCTACTTCACCTTGTATCTCTTCGGGTGCACGGTCGAGGGCAAAGAAACCGATGACCGCTACTACTAACACTACTGCCACAAATCCTATTATGGCGAGCAGAATGTCGTTATGTTGCTTTTTCTTAGACATATATTTATTTTATTTAATTCGCAATTGATAATTCTCCGTATATCTTCTTCAGGTTGACCTTAGACATCTGGACGTCTATGGCTGCGTCAATTCTCTGCGAGTGAGCCTGGAGCCATGCTGTCTGTGCCTCCATAACTGTTGTCGAGGAGATGACGCCTTCCTTGAAACCAAGGTTGGCAGAACGCAGATTCTCCTCTGCCTTCTCAACGTTCTTACACGTCATAGCGAGTTTCTTGTTTGCCTCCTTCATCTTGAACTTTCCCTGTGCTGCCTGAAGTTCCATCTTCTCGCGGACTTCGTTCATTTCAAGGGTTGCTATCGCAGTCTTTGTCTTGCTTGCACGAACCTTATATGCTCCCTCCATCCAGTTCCACACAGGAATCTTCAAGAGAACTCCCACGTTCCAGACACCACCGAATTTATTCTGATATCCGTTGTAAACGTTAGGGTTGGTAATAAGATATCCGCCTGTCAAAGCCAGGTGGGGAAGGTATGCCGAACGGGTAAGTTTCGTCGATTGCTTGCTAAAGTCAATAGCGCTCTGAAGCATCATAAGCTCGGGGCGGTTGTCTATAGAATGCTGACCCGGGAAATCGGCAGTTTCGCTAACGTTAAGATCTGTCGGGTCTTCCGTTAACTCGTCCTCCAACTGTATGTCTTCTTCTAAAGGAATGCCGCAGAGCTGACAGAGTAACATCTTCGCAAGTGTATGACCGTCCTCGGCCTGCGTAACCTGCATTTCTGCCTCGTTAACCTTAACGTTGACCTTCAAGCCGTCGGCACGTGTGGCTACGCCTTCGCGAATCATCTTCTCGACGTCGTCGTTGAGCTTCTGTACAACACTCAGATAGCTATTCGCCAACTTCTCCTTGTGGTGAAGCGACACGACAAGCCAGTATGTGTTGTCAATGTCGTATATCGTTGACTGCTCACTAAGGTCTGCAGAGCTTGCTGCTATGCGTTCACCAATGTCGGCCATCTTGTTTGCGGCAGTTATGGCACCACCCATATAGAGAGGCTGCGAAAGCATAATGCTACCAGCAAACATATTCCTTGTGTCGGTGCGGAAAGCATCGGTAACCTGTCTGCCAAAACCGTTGACAGCCTGAGTAAGCGGAGTCATCTGCTCTCCAATCAACTGGCCTAACGATGCTGCCTGCTGAGGGGTTATAATACCATGTTGCGCCATATCGGTAAACAACTTAGTGGCGATGTCTCCCTTTATCACAGAACCAAGATTGTTTAACTTGTTCTTCTGTTCGTCGTTAAGAATGGAAATTTCTCTACTTGTCCACTCGTAGCCGCCAAGAGCGTCAATCTTTGGAAGGTACTTCGTTCGTGTCGCCTTTCTGGTATTCTTGGCTACGTCCTGCTTCAAACGCGCAATACTCAGTTGCTTGTTGTTTCGTAATGCCAACGCTCTACAACTGTCCAGATTCAGAGTCCTTTGGGCCGACGTGGGTAGAAAAATACAAACTGCGATAGCAGCAATAATATACTTTTTCATGCATTATTTCTTAAAATCTAAGTGCAAAAGTACAAACTTTTTTGATTAACGCAAAGCAAACAAAAATATTTCTTGCTACAAACTTTGTATAATCCAAAAGAATTTAGTATCTTTGCATAGTGAAGGCCAGAAAGTAGTTTCCAAATGAGTTTCAACGCCTGAAACCCTTGGTTTCACCGCCCGAAACTGTTAGTTTCACCGTCCGAAACTACTAACTTCAAACAAAGACACACATAGTTTCTGGCAGTTGAAAATTTCCACAAAACACCCCGCTTTTTCTTCTAAATTATGCGTGATTTCACAATTTACTGTCACTTTTGTCACGTTGTTGTCACTGTTGAAACACCGATAAACAGAGGGTTTGTGACAGAAGTGACAAAAGTGACATCAAAATTTATAATCTCACGTGCGCGCACGTGAGGAACGTCCCCGAGTTCCAAGCCGTCAATCGAAAGATTTCCGCCTTTTTTTTGGTCGTTTGGGAAATAATACCTAAATTTGCCAACAGAAATCAATAAAAACTTTAATTATATGTGCACAATAACGTTAGAGTATAATAAGGGAAATGCGTTGGCACGGCGCAAACTTGCTGCCTTGCTGGCAACGGGACTTTTCTCTAAGGTTGGAGAGGAGGATTACAAACCCACTCCCAAGGAAATTCAGGCTCATCGTGAGTTGAGGGATGCCGTTATTGAGCATTCCCGCAAGAGTATGTCGCACGTTATAGCCCGATATGTATGAAGTACCACCAGAAAGATATTGTGGAAGTTAACTTCCTTTTTCCTGATGGAACATTCAAACCTCATCCTGCAATTATCGTATCCAATGACGAGTTGCAAGAGGATGAGGATGGTATGTTTTATCTCGTGCTCATAACCTCTAATGACTGGTTAAATCCCCAGTATTCTTATCCTTTATCTGACGATATGGTAGAAGGGTTCACTTTTTCGAAGCCAAGTCTTGTTAAGTGTCAGATTTTAACAGGTAACATAGAGCGCGATGTAAATCGTCGATTAGGCAGTATTAAGCAAAAGTTTTTTGATGAAATAGTAGATAAAATCATCTATTCAATATTCTAATGTTTAACCAAATAAAATTGTAATAAAGATAGAAGAAAGAACATAAATATGACATATAGGATTTGAACATCCACTTTTAGATTCTTGTTTCGCTTGGATTGATGCTCCTGAAAAAATACTAACATATTAACTATATCTTCAATCCGCAGTACCTACAGCAGGTGCTGCGGATTTTCTTTAGCGCGGGAACTGGTACATTTACGATGCTCAAGTTTGAGTACTCTTGGAGGCTTAGTAGGGGAAAAGTGAATATTTTCAGAAACAAATAAATACATCAATAATAGTAAAAGCGGTGCATCCGATTGGGTGCACCGCTTTGTTATCTATCTTAATTACTGCCCTGATGACATACGAGGACTACTGGTCCTCGTGCTTGACGTAATGTGTTTGGATTTGAAAGTCAGGTAATAAAAAGCCGATGAAACTATTTGTCAGCATAATGGCCGTAGGCAGAGATAACAATAACAATCACTTCGTTTTCAAGCACTTGATAAACCATTCGATGCTTATCGCTTATATGGCGGCTCCAACGTCCCTCAGGCTTTCCCTTTAGAGGCTCAGGATGACCTGTGCCTTGAAAGGGATGTTCATAAAGTTCGGCTATCAGTTTAAGCGCTTTCTGATACGACTTTGGCTCATTTCTTTCCAGTTTTTTCAAGTCGTTTAGAGCTTTCTCTTTAATATCAACAAAGTAACGTTTCATAGACTATGAATGTATTTGTCTAACTCTTCCACGCTGTCAAATCTTTTGGATGATCCTTTCTCTGCTTCATCAAGCATGGCAAAGAATTCCTCCTTTGTCATCAGCGTAGGATCTTCTTTCTCTTTCACCAGCTTTTTGGCGTATCTGGTCAGGCGCTTCATTAGCTGTTCGCTATCAGCTATGGCACCAATACTCTGCCAAAGCTCGGTGTTCATTGCGTTGAGTTGTACTGCAGTCATAATTATAATGTTCCTTTGATTGTTGATTGCAAAGTTAAACATATTTCTTGAAATTACAAATAAAACGGACAAAAATCATAAAAACAAACAAATTTAAACATTCTTGGGGATAGATATTTTCGAAATAATTAGAGAAAAAATATGGAATAATTGTTAGTGGTTCAAGAAATTTCTGTATCTTTGCCCTGTGAATGTTAACCTGTTATGAAAAAAGATGGTTTCTTTCATAAGGTATTCCATCTGTACTACGACGGTTTTCGAAGTATGGAACTGGGAAAGACGCTATGGCTAATCATTGCCATAAAGGTATTTGTGATATTCTGTGTTCTGAAACTGTTCTTCTTTCCGAACTTCTTAAAACAACATGCTGAGGAGGGAAGGGAGGCTGACTATGTGGCGACGCAACTTGCACCGTGATAAAGAAAAATGTTGAATTAACTATAGTACTATGAACAATCTCTTTTTAACTGTTGACCCCGCAACGATTGACTGGTCGAGAGCTCAGTTCGCTCTTACGGCTATCTACCATTGGTTGTTTGTCCCATTGACACTCGGACTTGCTGTCATAATGGGAATTATGGAGACTTGCTACTATCGTACAAAGAAACAATTCTGGAAGGACTGCGCACGCTTTTGGCAGAAGCTCTTCGGAATAAATTTCGCTATGGGAGTAGCTACGGGTATTATACTCGAATTTGAATTCGGTACTAACTGGTCTAACTATTCCTGGTTCGTAGGCGACATCTTTGGCGCTCCGCTTGCTATCGAAGGTATCGTGGCGTTCTTTATGGAATCTACTTTCGTGGCAGTCATGTACTTCGGATGGGAGAAGGTGTCACGCGGTTTTCATCTTGCTTCAACATGGCTCACGGGTCTGGGAGCAACAATCTCAGCATGGTGGATTCTTGTGGCAAACTCCTGGATGCAACATCCTGTAGGCTGTGAGTTTAACCCGGATACTATGCGTAATGAAATGGTGTCCTTCGTTGATGTGGCGTTCTCTCCATTTGCTGTCGCAAAGTTCTGTCACACGGTTACTTCTGCCTGGATAATTGGCGCTGTCTTCACAATTGCTGTAAGCTGCTGGTATCTATGGAAGAAACGTGATGTTCAACTTGCGGTAGAGAGCATAAAAATAAGTAGTGCCGTAGGACTCGTTGCTGCCTTGCTCGCAGGAGCTACCGGACACCTTTCTGGTGAACAGGTGGCTGAGGTGCAGCCTATGAAACTGGCAGCAATGGAAGCATTGTATAACGGAGGAACGGATCAAAGTCTTACTGCTGTGGCGTGGGTTAATCCCTTTGAACAACCCGACTACAAGAATGAGGAAGAACCTTCTCTTCGCATAGCTATGCCTTATGCGTTGTCGGTTATGGCTACGCGTGATATTCATGGATATGTTCCTGGTATTAACGACCTTATCAACGGTTATACTACTCCTGACGGAAAGAAAGAACCGCCTTACGCAGAGAAAATAGAACGCGGAAAAGCGGCTATCGCAGCACTTTCTGATTATCGTAAGGCAAAGGCGGACGGAGCCGATGAGAAGGTTCTTGGCTCTCATCTGTCTGTTCTAAAAGAGAATATGAAGTATTTCGGATATGGCTATATACGTGATATCGACGAGCTCGTTCCGTATATACCGGTCAACTTCTGGGCGTTCCGTATAATGGTGGGCTTCGGTTGTTTCATCATCTTGTTCTTTGCAATTCTGCTCTACAGGTCATATAAAGTGGATATTACATCACTTCCAAAGTGGCATTATATCTTGGCTATAATCCTCGTTCCTTGTGCTTACATAGCCAGCGAGAGCGGATGGTTGGTGGCAGAGTTCGGTCGCCAACCTTGGACTATCCAGGACATGTTGCCTGTAGGCGCATCTGTCTCTGCTGTTGGTGCTAATTCTGTGGCACTCACGTTCTTTATCTTCTTGGCTTTATTTACAACAATGCTTGCCGTTGAAATAAATATTATGCTTAAGCAAATAAAAAAAGGACCAGAATATAACTCTTAATATATATACTACTATGATAACATATAGCTTTTTACAACAATATTGGTGGTTCCTCGTCTCCTTACTGGGGGCTCTGTTGGTGTTCTTGATGTTCGTTCAGGGTGCTAACTCTCTTATCTTTTCACTTGGACATACCGCTGAGGAACGTCGTATGGTCATAAACTCAACGGGACGCAAATGGGAACTTACGTTTACCACTCTCGTGACCTTTGGAGGTGCTTTCTTCGCATCTTTCCCGCTGTTCTATAGCACGAGTTTCGGAGGCGCATATTGGCTTTGGATGATAATCCTCTTCTCTTTTGTACTTCAGGCTGTTAGCTATGAATTCCAGAATAAGTTGGGCAACTTCCTCGGACCAAAGACTTTCCAGTGGTGTCTTATTATCAATGGAGTAGTAGGACCGTTATTGCTCGGAGGGGCTGTGGCTACGTTCTTTAACGGTAGTAATTTTATCATTGAAAAGAATAATCTGGTTGACGTAGAAGGCATTACTCCTATAATTAGCAGTTGGGCAAATGCTTCTCGCGGACTTGACGCTCTTCTCGATCCGTGGAATCTTATCTTTGGACTCGCGGTGTTCTTCCTTGCACGTATCCTCGGTATTCTTTATGTTATGAATAATGTTAATAGTGAGAATATCAGGTCGCGAGGTAGCGTGCGCCTTATTGGTGTGACGGTTCCGTTCCTTCTCCTCTTCGTGGCATTTCTCGTAAGAACACTCCTTAAAGACGGATATGCATATAATCCGGAAACGGGAGTCATCTTCCTTGAACCAATGAAATACCTTCATAACCTCCTTGATATGTGGTATCTTGTTGCGATAATTCTCGTCGGAGTAGTCCTCCTTCTATATGCTATCGTTAAAACCGTAGTAAGCAAGACATATATTGGAGGAATATGGTTCGCTGGGGTAGGAGTGGTACTCGTTGTGCTGGCATTACTGCTTTGCGCAGGTTGGAACAATACAGCATATTACCCTTCTAATATAGATCTTCAGTCTTCACTTACTATAGCAAACTCATGCAGCTCTGAATTTACACTAAGAACAATGGCGTTAGTAAGTATTCTTATACCGTTCGTTCTTGCATACATAGCCTATGCATGGTGGTCGTTGGACAAGAAGAAAATAGATGAAAAAGACGTCAAAGAGGGTCATGCATACTAAATAAGTATAAGGAAACTGCCATAATTCAGTCAAGAAAGTAGAAAAAGTTGCATTATTTTCGAATTTTCTTGTGAAATGTTTTGGTGTTTCCCGAAAAGTTTGTACCTTTGCATCCGCTTTCGCGCTAAAATCCGGTGACGGTGCAGCGTGGGAGCGAAAAAGAACAAGCGTTATTTGAAAGATTTACATAGACAGAGAAGAAGTAGTACAAGAAGCAAGTCTGTATATATATAATATAATGTATATATGGAATTGGGTTTAAATACGAACCG
>ONAJ01000013.1 GCA_900315775.1 uncultured Prevotella sp. | reverse complement strand
CTACGTGCTGCCAGACGATGTGGTGAAAGACCAGATTTCTGCTAAGGTCGAGGACGGCATCCTGACCATCACCATGCCGAAGACCGAACCGAAGGAGAAAGTCACCAAGGCCATTGAGGTCTCATAAGCTAAAGATGGTTCAAAACACTAATAAAAGCCCGACCTGCAATTTGCAAGCCGGGCTTCTTTATATGAAAAAAGCGGACGAGCCGTCAAGGGAGTACACTATCAGGCTTATTAATATCTATGTTTGTCATAAACTGGCGGGGCGTCTGTCCCGTCAGCTTTATAAATGCTCTGCGGAACGTAGAGATGGAGGCGAAGCCGCTCTTCTCGGAAACGTATTCCAAGGTGTATTCGGGGTGTTCCTTAAGCATAGGGATGCTCACACACTCTATGCGCAGCTGGTTTATGTAGTCGTAGAACGTCTGTCCGCGCACCTGACTGAGGTAGTTGCTGACGTAGGTGCGGTTTGTCTTCAGCTCTCGCGCCAGGTCGGCAAGTGTGAGGTTCTTGTTCATATACAGCTTCTGTTGCTCCATAACGCGTTCCAGCACTCCTTCCTCTATCACCGACACGCCGCTCTTCTTCTCGTCGGTGGACTTCTCCGTGAACTGCTCCATTGGGATGGGGTAGAAGTTCCAGCTGTAGCGCAGCACCATAGTCCACAGTATAAGTGTTGAGGCGTAATATATGATGTCCGTGATTACTGTAGCGATGAGCGACGTAATAAGCCACGTCAGCTGACTCACTATGGCGAAGAAGAATACGGGCTTCAGCCAGGACGCGTCGATGCGGTCAATGTTGGAGAAGTTCTCACGCACATAACTGATGCGTCGGCGTACCTTTATCCATCCTATGATGACAATGCTCCAGGCAAAGCACCACAGGAATGCCGCATAGGAGTAAAGAACTTCCTGGACGGGCCATATAATATATAATAAGGTGAAAAGGGCAAAGGGCAACGACAGCAACGCGAGTCGCTTGGGGGTTGTCCAACGGGGCATCACTACCTCAAAAAGAATGATGGTGTATGTCATCGCTCCCCATCCGTCAATAATCATTACCCAGTTAAGTATCTCCGGTGTGTACATCCCGGGGAAGGTCAGTATGATGTCCTTCAGGTTCGTCAATGCCCATATCGTCATAATCCATCCCAACACCGTCTGGTAGCGCGTCCTCTCCTTGTGCCAAAAAAGTATGTAGATGGCAATGATGGCAAAGAATGCCGTCGTGATGCCTATCAGTAGTGCCGAGATGTTCATGTAATTTTCCATGGTGCCTTTGTATTGTGCAAAACTTACAGCTGCAAAGATAGTATATAATTTGTAAATACCTATACTTTTCCGTCGTTCAATGCGTAAAAATTTACGTTTTGACACTCGAAATTGTTTTAATGAACGATATTTCCCGCTTCAAAGATAATAGCGAAAACTAATAATCTCTATCTTTGCAAATGGAATCCTAAAAGTTCACAGACTATGAATTCACAAAAAACACAAAATCATCAATATATTATGAGTAGACAACGATTACTGCTTACCCTCATCGTTGTCGCTATGACAGTCCACTCGTCCTTGGCGCAGCAAATTAAGGTCATTGGGCAGAACGTACAGAATTTCTTCTATTCCGTGGACCGCGGACGCACGCAGGGCAGCGGAAGCATCTCCATGAGTTACTACAGCACCGAAGCGGGGCGCGACACAAAGCTCAACGCCATCGTGGGCACACTGTCGCAGTACGAAGCCGACGTCTATGCCTTCAACGAGGTGGAGTGCTGTGCCGAGGTGTTGCAGCTGCTGGCGCAACGTATGACGGAATACACACAGAAGACATATCTGCCCGTTGCCGACGGACTGACATACGACAAGTCAACGGAGCCTGATGGCGCCATAAAGTCGGGATTCATCTATAACGCAACCACCGTAGAACCCGTTGGCGACAACGTCACTACCGCCGTAGGATATAAAAACGTATATCCCGCCACAATGCGTATGCAGGCATTCAAGGCGAAGAGTACCGACGAGGTGTTCTACATCAGCATGAACCACTTCAAGGCGAGCACCAGCGCTGACCCCCTCTACGACACCAACCAACGCGAAAGCAATAGCATATCACTGCTCAAAGGTCTTGACCAGGCAGTACTCGACCCCGACATCCTCGTTATGGGCGACCTCAACAGCGAGATGGGTGAACAGTGTCTAAACAACCTGGTTGATGCAGGCTATACGGAACAGATACTGGAACACGAAGGCAGCGAGGCAGCCTCACATTGGTATATCGCCGACGGCTCACTCATAGACCACGTCTTTGCCAACAGCACTATGGCAGCCCAGATTACCGACGCCAGGATGCTATACGTGGCAAACCCGCACTCTACGGGCAGCTACAGCACAGCCTACAGCGACCACGACCCCTACATGGTGACTCTGAACCTGCAGGCACAGCCCGAGGTAAAGTACTGTTATAAGAAGGTGAATAACGTCACCCCGGGGAGGTCCTACATCATGGTGTTCAACGACGAAATGGTAGCTAATGCTGTTGACATCACGAAGACCTACGAGTATCTCACCATCAGCGCAGTGTCGCCCGATGGCGATGTCATCACCCTGCCTTCCAACAGAAACAGCTACAAACTCGAGCCGGTAGGCGACGGCACCTATTTCATTAAGGACCACTACGGTCGCTACCTCTACCAGTATCACAACGGAACGTCGTACAACAGCTCAACAAATGCTGGAACACTGAAGGATGCACACGCCCATAATGTCACACTGCAGAGCGACGGAACATTCCACGTCCACAACATACTCTCGAACGGTAATATACTGTACGAGAAGAAATACAACACCTGCTCGTGGCGCGACTGGACCTCTCTGAACACAGGAAACTACTGGCCCACACTGTGGGAGTACGACCCCGACGTCACCCCGTCGGCAATCACCGACGTGCCTGTCTGCCGTCAACCCGCCACAACCATCAAGGTGGTGGAACAGGGACGTATCATCATCAAGACACCGCGTGGAAATTACAATGTTAACGGAACATACTAACTAAAACCAAACAATTATGAAAAAAACAATTCTATCAATGTGTATCGTGCTTATGGGAGCATTCTGCGCACCGACACAAATGCAAGCACAGGGATTCCTTGGAAAACTAAGCAAGGGACTGGAGAAAGTAAACAAAAGCCTTGACAAAGCAAACGACAAGGTTGATGTGGCTACAGGTAAGTCTATACAGCAGGAAAATGGTGTTATCGTAACCAATCCTATCAGCAGCACCGCCGACATCATAGTAGTAAAGGCTATAGGTCGTAGCACCAGCGAGAACTTCGGTAACGTAGAACTCGTGCTGCGCGTCAACGTGAAGGCAGCAGAGAACAGCATAGCCCTCGGAGGCAGCTGGGGACAGGGCAAGACGATGGCATTCGATGCCGACGGCAACGTCTATAAGATGAACATGCCCAGCGTATCAGACAGATACGACGTTACAGAGGGATTGGCTACAAAAATAACTCTTAACCCGTTCCTCAAGGTTCGCAAGACCGACAAATTCGCCGTAGTGAAGGTCGTAGCTAAGTGCGGCGACGCCAGCGGTGAGGTGAATATGAAGAACGTGCCCATAGAGTGGGACCCAGCAGAAGAATAATCAACATATTAACTTATAAATAATACAATATGAAACTGACAAGTAATCTTTTTGTTGCAGGCGCTATAGCACTCGTAGCCGGTGTATTCTCCGCATGCGGAGGTGGTAGTGGTGCAAACATCCCTACTGACGGTCTTCTGGGCGAGGTACCCAGCATAACCGCAACCTACGTTCCCGAGCTCGAACAGATTCGTAGCGTCATCTTCAGCGACGCCAGCGACAGCAAGAGAGAGAAAGCACACGACGAGTGGGAAGAAAAGAACAACGAGTGGAAGACAAAGGTCAACGAGGCTGTAGCAGCCCTTAAAGACAAGGAAGTGCCCATCGAGGCAGCCGAGGGAGTAAAGATCCAGCCAACAGGCAACCTGAAACTCCAGGACAATCAGAAAATCAACAGCCTCAAGGTATCAGTAAACTTCGTATGTCCAGGTAAACTGGCAGACTTCGTGACAATCGACGAGTACCCCAACTACAAACTCGTGGCATTCGACACCGAAGGCAATGCTATCGGCGTGAAGAGAGGCGTCATGAGCTTAGATGCTGAAGGTCTGAATGACTCAATGAAGAATAATGGCTACAAGAAAGACTCTAACGTAGAGATTACCTTCTGGGCAAGCGACATTGCAGAGAACCCCGCAGCATGGGCAAAACTGGCAAAGGTAGTCATTATGGACAGTACCACCGAGGCTTACAAGAAGGCTGAGGAGCAGGTAAAAGCCGCTAAAGAAGCAGCTAAAAAACAAGAAAAATAGCAAAAACTAAATAGTCTTAACGACTTTTTTAAGGTCTAATTAAAAATAATCCGCCAAAAGTTTGGTGGGTTATTTTTTTTGTTGTACCTTTGCAACCGCAAACGAAGGGATTGCAGTGACACAATGGTGCCTTAGCTCAGTTGGTAGAGCATCGGACTGAAAATCCGTGTGTCCCCGGTTCGATTCCTGGAGGTACCACTTCCTCCTTTCGATGAAGCCTCACGTATTTAGATCTTTTGTCTAATCGTGAGGCTTTTAATGTGTTATTGTGAGTTTTGATTTAATGGCTTTATAGCTTTCTTCCATAGCGTGGTGAATGTTGTCGGCACCGCTGCCTTGTGGCGGGATGGGTGCGTGGATGGTGAGTGTGAGGGGGTGCCAGTTGACGAAGTGCCAGTCGCGCATGCGGGGCATGATATTGAAGGAGCCGTTGATGGTTAGTGGGACGACGGGCAGTTGAAGCTCGTCGGCAAGCATGAAGGCACCACGGCGGAACTCTCCCATATTGCCGGTGAAGGAGCGTTCGCCCTCGGGGAATACCATCAGCGAGGTACCCTCACGGAGTATCTCGCGTGCCTGGTCGTAGGTCTTGCGAATCTTCGAGGCGCCACGTTTATCGACGAATATCTGGTGCGACTTCTCGCAGGCATAGCCTACGAAGGGTATGCGTCGCAGCTGGTACTTCATCATCCACTTAAAGGGACGACAGAGGTGACCGTAGATGAGGAATATGTCGAAGGCGCCTTGATGGTTAGCTACGAAGACGTAGGACTCGCCGTCGCGAAGGTTCTCTTCGCCCTCTACCTTGACGGGGATGAAGAGGAGCCGCAGGATGAACCACGCCCACCACTTGCCCGGGTAGTAGCCCCAATAGTGACCGTTGCCGAAGGTGGTGCCAAGACCTACCATAGCGGCAATAATCATTGTCCAGAGTACGGTGACGGGGAGGGCGATAAATATCTGATATATTCTGTAGAGGTACTTCATAGCTTGGGATATTTGCGGAACCAGCCGTCCCAGCGCAGTCGCATAACACCGAAGAATGCTTCGCCGAAGATGCCGCCCGACATCTTGCTGACGCCTTCTCTGCGGTTGACGAAGATTACTGGTACTTCTTTTATGCGGAAGCCTATCTTGTAGGCGGTGAACTTCATCTCAATCTGGAAGGCGTAGCCCTTGAAGCGTATCTTGTCGAGTTCTATGGTCTGGAGGACCTTGCGACGGTAGCACTTGAAGCCAGCGGTGGTGTCGTGGACTTTGAAGCCTGTGACGATACGCACGTACTTCGAGGCGAAATAGCTCATGAGGACTCTTCCTATAGGCCAGTTGACTACATTGACTCCGCTGACGTAACGCGAGCCTATGGCGACGTCGTAGCCCTCGTCGGCGCAGGCGCTATAGAGGCGGGGCAGGTCGTTGGGGTCGTGACTGAAGTCGGCATCCATCTCGAAGATGTATTCGTAGGTATGCTGCAGTGCCCACTTGAAGCCCGTGATGTAGGCTGTTCCGAGTCCCAGTTTTCCGCTGCGTTCAAGGATGAACAGACGGTCGGAGAATTCCTGTGCCATAAGTCCCTTGACGATGGCTGCTGTGCCGTCGGGGGAGCCGTCGTCGATGACGAGGATGTGGAACTCTTTTTCGAGTGAGAATATGGCGCGTATAATCTTCTCTATATTCTCTTTCTCGTTATAGGTGGGTATGATAACTATGCTGTCGCTCATGGGGTCTGTTATTTAAGAATATTGCCTGTTTGCTGAAGTGTTTTCTCTGCCAGCGAGGTGTTGTCGTCGTGTGTTCCGTATATCTTGTCATATACACGTTTCAGCTCTTTGATGCCTCCTCCATTCTTCACTACGTGTACGAAGCAGAGGTTCTGCAGACCCACGGTGTCCGAGAGGATGTCGAGGTCGGTTACCGCCAGGTCGGAGAGTGCCAGCTGGTAGGCATCGTCGCTATTGTCATCGACGAAGCGTTGTACGTCGCCGAGGGTTTCGAAGCCGAAGTCCTCGAGCAGTGGGAGGTACGACATGAACGGGGCGGGGAAGAGCTCTGCCTGGTTGACGGCAGCGATGCGTTTGTTAAGGCGCATGAATGGTTGTAGCTCCAGGTAGTTGCGGAACGACTCCTTGCTCAGTGGTACCTCGTCGAGTTGTCCTGACTTTACGAGTCCCTGAAGCATACGTCGGTAGTCGGACATTATGGTACGCAGACGACTGAACTCGTCGTCGGCGAGCTCCAACATTCCTGCCAGACGGCTGAACTGTCGGCGGAACTCCGGCGGCAGCTTTACAGCGCCTTTGTAGCCTATGTCGTGCTCTATTGCCGA
Source organism: uncultured Prevotella sp. (assembly GCA_900315775.1). Lineage (GTDB taxonomy): Bacteria > Bacteroidota > Bacteroidia > Bacteroidales > Bacteroidaceae > Prevotella. Next base: position 47,061 of record ONAJ01000013.1, on the reverse strand, counting down.
CCATACGTGCTGCAGGGCTGTTCTCATCTGTATCTCGAAGGGGATATCCTTCAGTTCGCCCTCTTCGTTTTTGAGGTGACAGATGTAGTGTAGCGAGTTATATCCGAAACTGTCGAGTTTGTGTAGCTTGCGTTTGTCAACGGAGTTCTCCCAATCTACCTTAAAGAGGTTCTTCACTATTGCCGCCACCTTATCGACGTCGTCGGTGTAGTAGGTGATAACACGTATTCCTACGAGGTCGGTGACGTCGTTGATGGTGTTGTACTTTCCGCCTTTTATCTCGAGTTTTCCTCTTAACGACTTCTCCGTCTTTACTCTGCGTTCTATGGAGTTTATCTCCACACCTTGTGCGCGGAGCACTTCGTTAAGCTGGTCGTACGTCTTCTGTGCCAACTTCTGCAGTATTGGCAGTTTCTCGTGATAGGCTGAAAGTATTTCCTCTGCGTGGGGACTCAGTTGCACACTCATGTTTATTTGAATTCAAAGAGGTTTGTAAAACCAGTCATTGCCAATACGCTCCTGATGTTGTCGTTGACGCCAGAGATATATACGTGGCTGCCCTTTGGTTTGGCGTTTTTGAGTACTGCGAGCAACAATCGGAGACCGCTTGAGGAGATATAGTCAAGTCTGGTGCAGTCGAACACGATGTTCTTGCCATTTGCCTCGTAGAGCGGTTGCAATGCCCTTTCTGTTTCTGTAGCTGCTGCTGTGTCAAGGCGTCCCTCGAGGATAGCTCTCAGCTCATTGTCTTGTTCTTTAATAGTTGTAGTCATATCCTTATTATATATATAATGTTCAACATTAGTTTTTCAAATTCTTGCATAGTGTGAGGATGTTCTTCTCGTTGCGTCGCTCGTAACTCACATTGTCCATAATCTGTGTTACGAGGAAGATGCCCAGTCCTCCGATAGCCCTCTCGTCGGCAGGCAACTGCACGTCGGGAGTCTGGTGTTTTGTGGGGTCGAAGGGTGTGCCGCTATCTATGAGCACGAACTTCATTTGTGCCCCGTCGCACAGTGCCCGTATGTCAACGTCGCCTTTGCTGCCTTTAGGGTAGGCGTAGTTCATGACGTTGACTACAGCCTCTTCGAGTGCGAGGTTCATCTGCATCACCGTAGAGCCGTCGATATTCAGGCGACTGCATACATTGTCCACGAAGTTTGTCAACTGCGGCACAGCGGCAATGTCGTTGGGTAGTGTTATGCTTTGATTCAACTCTTCACTCATGAGTAATATGTTTTATACTTGCCAGTCGTTAAACGTCTTACAAACATCAAGTACGAAGTCCTTCTCCTTGAGGACGCGTTCTTTGAAGGCTTCCTGGCACTCCCTGATGACCTCCTGTGGGAAGGAGTCGCTGAGCGACAGCCAGGTGAAGTTTCTCAGTTTCGCCACAACGTGGATCTGGTCACAACGATGTGCCTTGTCGGCAGCGTCGAGGTCTTTGAAGTAGTAGTCCATGGTCTTCAGCCACACCTTCTCGCCCAGCTCGCGTGGCAGACCGATGGTAGCTTCGTAGTTGCCAATGAAGTCGTACATTGCGGAGCGTGCGTGTCCGAGGTCCAGCAGTGGGTGACCGTATGACATCTCGCCCATATCGATGAGCATCAGTTCGCCGTTCTGCATCATAGCGTTCTTTGTCTGAAGGTCGCAATGAAGGAGTCGACGCGACTGAGGAATGTTATCCACGATGTGCATCATAAGGTCTATTGCTTCGGTATCGAAGTATTTTGCGATGTGTTCTACCGCATTTCTCTCGTTAGCCAGCGCACTCGGCATCAGGTTTGTGTCTGGAATCTCGATGTTATGAAGCGTGTGGAACAGATTAGCATACATTTCGGCGTATCTGTCGGCATTGTCGGGGTCGCGACTGATGATGGTACTCAGTGTTGCGGAGTTAAGGAGCTCGTAAACAAGTCCGTAGCAGTTGCCTACCCTTACGATGTCGAACGAGATGGGTGTAGGCATACCGAGGATGAAAGCCTCCTTAGAGACGAAGATTTCTTTCTTCACCTCTTCGGGTGTGGTGCCTTCGCGGAATACCTTTATAATAGTCTCGTCGTCGATACGGTAAACGGTACCTACACCACCTCTACCAATTATTTCGCATCCCGTGATGTCAATGTTGCGCATAACACGTTCGATGTTCATTATCTTTGTGAAGCCCGTCATTTCGAAAACATGATAGACGTCGGTGCTGGCGTTGATGATGCGGAAGTCGGTGTAGCGCTTAGCAAGACCGAGCATTATTCGCAGTCCGGAACTTGAGATATATTCGACGTCTTTAACGTCGCAGGTAAGCTGGTCTATCTCTCCGCATGTTTTTAGCAGACGCTCTATTTCGTCATTTATGCTTTGCGTTGTCAGGGTGTCCAGACGTCCACGAATACGCAGCGTTACGTTTCCATTGTTATTGGTTAAAGTGGTGTTCATATCAGTAATTTTGTACAAAGGTACGCATAAGTGAGCGAAAAACCAAAGGAAAATTTATTTTTCTTCGTATTTCCGAACGAAAGTACCTTAAACGTAGTTAAAGGTACGCATAAGTGAGCGAAAAACCAAAGGAAAATAAGAAAAAAATATTATCTTTGCACCATGAAAATAGAAGACCTCATAGAACTGTACGCCCATTCGCCACAGGCGAAAGCCCTATCGGAAGCTCTCAGCGACACTTCAAAACAACATATCACAATCAACGGACTTGCTGCCAGCGCCGCGTCGGTACTCTTTGCTGCCGCTATGCGCAGGTCGCCGCAGACGGTACTCTTCGTGCTTAACGATGCCGACGAGGCAGGCTATTTCTATCACGACATGACGCAGTTGACGGGAACCTCGGGAGTGCTGTTCTTTCCGGGGTCAACGAAGGCGCGACTGACGGAGAAAAACTCACATCCCGATGCCGCCAACGAGATACTGCGTACCGAGGCTATGGCGGCACTTACAAGTGGTAACGACAAGCAGCTGTGTGTGGTTACCTATCCCGAGGCTATTGCCGAAGAGGTGGTGTCAAGAGAACACATGGAGCAAGTCACCATCTCGGTGAAGGCAGGTGAGGAATGCGACTTCGCAAAACTCGAGGAGCGACTTCGCGAGTTGGGCTTTACGGAAGTAGATTACGTCTATGAACCAGGACAGTTTGCCGTGAGAGGAAGTATCGTCGATGTGTTCTCGTACAGCAGCGAGTACCCGTTCCGCATAGACTTCTTCGGCGACGAGGTGGACTCAATACGAACCTTCGAGGTGGACTCGCAGCTGTCGAAAGAGAAACGCGACAGCGCAGAGCTGGTGCCCGAAATGAAGGAGGGTAGTGAGGTGACTACATCATTCTTTAAGTTCCTGCCGAAGAACACCATCGTTGCGATGAAAAACCGACAATATACAAGTGATATCGTAGGTGAGGACTTCGATGACGAGGTGAAGGCATTCAGGACTGTGGAGTTCGGGATGATTAGAGGAGAGAGGAGAGAGGAGAGAGGAGAGGAAATGGAGACAGGGAGACAAGGAGTTCAGGGAGTTCAGGGAGACAAGGAGGCGAGGTGTGAGGTGAATTGTGAGATTGAGCCGCAGCCGCTGTTCCATAAGAATTTCGACCTCCTCATAGAGACCTTCAGCGACTACATAAAGCGCAACTACAAGATATACATCCTTGCCGACAGTCCTAAACAGCAAGACAGATTGAGGGGGATATTAGAGGAGCGAGATGCGAGGTGCGAGGTGCGAGGAAAGGAGCAAGCTATTGAATTTACTCCCGTGGACCACACCCTGCACGAGGGTTTCGTGAATCACGCATTAGGACTGTGTATCTTTACAGACCACCAGATATTCGACCGCTTCCATAAATACACACTCCGCTCTGACGTTGCACGAAAGGGTAAGGCAGCACTCACCCTCAAGGAGATACAAGAGATGGAGATTGGCGACTACGTGGTACACATAGACCTCGGAGTGGGACGCTTTGCAGGACTTGTACGCATACCGATAAAAGACGGACACTTCCAGGAGGCAATACGCATAACCTACGCCAATAACGACAAGGTTGACGTGAGCATACACTCGCTGTACAAGATATCGAAATACCGCAGAAAGGACGGCGAGACACAACCGCGACTGTCAACACTCGGCACGGGGGCGTGGGAGCGCATGAAGGAACGCACGAAGAAACGAATAAAAGACATAGCACGCGACCTGATAAAACTCTATGCGGCACGACGTAGGGAGAAGGGCTTCGCCTTCGGAGCAGACACCTATCTGCAACAGGAACTGGAGGCGTCGTTCCTGTACGAAGATACCCCCGACCAGCTGAAGGCTACCAACGACGTGAAGGCTGATATGGAGAGCAGTCAGCCTATGGACCGACTGGTATGTGGCGACGTAGGTTTCGGAAAGACAGAGGTAGCTGTACGTGCTGCCTTCAAAGCGGCAAGCGACTCAAAACAGGTCGCTGTACTCGTGCCGACAACGGTGTTGGCACTACAGCACTACCAGACGTTCTCGTCGAGACTGAAGGGAATGCCCGTACGTGTGGACTATCTCAGCAGGGCACGAACAGCAAAGCAGACCACCCAGGTGCTTAAAGACCTTGAGGAAGGACGCATAGACATCATCATAGGAACACATAAACTCATTGGGAAGTCGGTGAAGTTCAAGGACCTCGGACTGCTCATCATCGACGAGGAACAGAAGTTCGGCGTGTCGGTGAAGGAGAAACTGCGACAGATGAAGACCAACGTAGATACCCTCACCATGAGTGCTACACCAATACCGCGTACACTGCAGTTCTCGCTGATGGGAGCACGTGATATGAGCATAATACGCACAGCACCACCAAACCGCTATCCTATACATACGGAGGTGACGACATTCTCGGGAGAGGTTATCGCTGAGGCTATAAAATACGAGATGTCGCGCAACGGACAGGTGTTCTTCGTAAACGACAACATAAAAGGACTTGCACACATAGCACAGCTCATAGCACGCTACGTGCCCGACGCACGTGTGGCGATAGGTCACGGACAGATGAAACCCGACGAGCTGGAGAAGGTTGTCGTGGACTTCATGAACTACGACTACGACGTGCTACTTTCAACGACAATTGTAGAGAACGGAATAGATATTCCGAATGCAAATACCATAATAATTAATGATGCCCACAGGTTCGGACTCTCCGACCTGCACCAGATGCGCGGTCGTGTGGGTAGGTCTAATAAGAAAGCTTTCTGTTTCCTTCTTGCACCCCCGCTGTCAAGTCTTTCGGTAGATTCGCGCCGTCGTCTTGAGGCTTTGGAGACGTTCTCAGACCTCGGTAGCGGCTTTAATCTCTCTATGCAGGACCTCGACATTCGTGGTGCCGGTAACCTGTTGGGTGCCGAACAGAGCGGATTTATGGAGGACCTGGGCTACGAGACTTACATGAAGATTCTGTCGCAGGCTATGGTGGAGCTGAGGAATGAGGGACAAGGGACGAAGGACGAAGGACGAATTACGAAGGAGGAAGGAGGAAGGACGAAGGACGAGGGACGAGGTGCTTTGTATGTTGACGACTGCACAATAGAGAGCGACCTTGAGATGTATTTCCCCGACGTTTATGTGCCGAGCAGTAGTGAGAGGATGTTGCTTTACAGGGAACTCGAGAACCTGCGCAGCGATGCCGATGTGGAGCGTTTCCGCACGGAGTTGCGTGACCGTTTCGGAGAGCTTCCCAAAGAGGGCGAGGAACTGTTGCAGGTTGTTACGCTAAGAAGATTAGGAAAGCGTTTGGGATGCGAGAAGATAATGCTGAAACAAGGACAGATGTATCTTTACTTCGTGAGCAACGACGATAGTCCGTACTACCAGAGTGAGACCTTCGACAAGATAATAAACTTTGCTACTACGGAGACGCGTCGCAGCATGCTCCGCGAGGTGAAAGGGAAACGTTCTATGTTAATAAAAAATGTGCCGACAGCCTGTGAGGCGGTCAGCACATTGAGAACTATTGGTGTTGGGTGATAGCGATTACTGGTTCTTGTCCAGTTCTGCAAGATTTGCTGCTATCATCTCATCAGTAACGGTGTAGTTCTGCAGGTCACCCTTGATGAACGATTCGTAGCTCGGCATGTCGATAAGTCCGTGACCTGAGAGGTTGAAGAGTATGACCTTCTCTTCGCCTGTAGCCTTACACTTATTAGCCTCGCGGATGGTGGCAGCGATGGCGTGACAACTCTCTGGCGCAGGGATGATACCCTCTGTGCGTGCGAAGAGCATACCAGCATCGAAAGTCTCTAACTGCGGGATGTCAACACCGTGCATCAAACCGTCCTTGATGAGCTGGGAGATAATCATTCCGGCACCATGATAACGCAAACCACCAGCGTGGATATTCGATGGTTTGAAGTTATGACCAAGGGTGTACATAGGCAGCAGAGGAGTGTAGCCCGCCTCGTCGCCGAAGTCGTAACGGAACTGTCCGCGAGTAAGTTTAGGACAACTGTCGGGCTCGGCAGCAATAAACTCTGTTGTCTTGCCGTCCTTCAGGTTATGACGCATGAAGGGGAAGGAGATACCGCCGAAGTTAGAACCACCACCGAAGCAGCCAATGACGATGTCGGGATATTCGCCAGCCATCTGCATCTGCTTCTCTGCCTCGAGTCCGATGATGGTCTGGTGCAGTCCTACGTGGTTGAGCACAGAACCTAAGGTATATTTACAGTTAGGTGTTGTTGTGGCAAGCTCTACCGCCTCGCTGATAGCTGTTCCGAGAGAACCGGTATGCAGAGGGTCGCGGGTGAGGATGTCCTTGCCGGCGCGGGTTGACATAGAGGGAGAACCTTCTACGACAGCTCCGAAGGTACGCATGATACTTGAACGGTAAGGTTTCTGCTGCATGGTTATCTTAACCTGATAGACAGCGCAGTCGAGACCGTAAATCTTTGCTGCGTAGCTCAGTGCGGCACCCCACTGTCCTGCTCCCGTCTCTGTAGTGACGTTTGTGGTTCCTTCCTGTTTAGCATAGTAGCATTGTGGAAGTGCGGAGTTTATCTTGTGTGAACCTAAAGGATTCGTGGATTCGTTTTTGAAATAGATATGTGCTGGTGTGCCCAAAGCTTCCTCGAGTGCATAGGCACGAACGAGTGGGGTAGAGCGGTAGTATTTGTATTTCTCCAGAACGTCCTCGGGGATGTCTATCCAGGCATGTTCCGTATCGAGTTCCTGAACACAACACTCGCGAGGGAAGATGTGTGCAAGGTCATCAACTCCCAACGGCTGTTTTGTCGCGGGATGGATAGGAGGAAGAGGCTTGTTGGGCATATCAGCCTGGATGTTGTACCACTGCTTTGGTATTTCACTTTCTTGCAGAATGAATTTCTTTTGTCTTTCCATATTTTTGTGAATGTAAATTGTTTTCTCGACTTGCAAAGGTACGAATAATTATGAATTATGCATTATGAATTATGAATTATTTCTTACCTTTGCCGACGTTTATGGTAACATTGATAGTTATATGCATTTATTTTGCAGTATTGATGACGTTCAGTCGTCTTACTACGAAGAGTGCCGACAACAGCTCCTTCTTTAGTGCGGGTCGTCGTTCTCCGTGGTATATGGTAGCCTTCGGAATGGTTGGCGCCAGCATCTCGGGAGTAACCTTTATCAGTGTTCCGGGTATGGTGCTCTATTCCGACATGACCTATCTGCAGATGTGTTTGGGTTTCATAGTAGGTTATTTCCTCGTTGCCTTTGTGTTGCTGCCCGTTTACTATCGGCTTAATCTAATAACAATATATTCATACCTGAGAGAACGCCTGGGCGTAAGGTCGTACAAGACTGGCGCGTGGTTTTTCCTGCTGTCGAAGATGGTTGGTGCTGCCGTACGTTTTTACATAGTATGCTGGCTCATAAGCAGGGTGATAGGTGATGAGTGGTGGGTTCTGACGGTGTGTGTTATGGTGCTGCTCATCTGGCTATATACGCGTCGTGGAGGCATAAAGACACTTGTGTGGACCGACTCGTTCCAAACGCTTTGTATGCTTGCTGCTCTGGTGCTAATAATATATAATGTAGTAGAAGAGTTAGGAATGACTCCCTCGGAGGCTGTCGGCGCCATCTGGAACGACAGTCACAGTAAGGTATTCGAGATGAGTGACTGGATGTCGTCGCACAACTTCTGGAAACAGTTCCTCAGCGGAGTGTTCGTCGTTGTGGTGATGACGGGACTTGACCAGGATATGATGCAGAAGAACCTCACCTGCAAGACACTCCGTGATGCACAAAAAGATATGTGTACCTATGGTCTTGCCTTCGTGCCTGTGAACCTGCTGTTCCTCTCGCTGGGTGTGCTTCTGGTGATGCTTTGTCAACAACAGGGCATCGTGCCCCCAACAAAGGGTGACGAATTGCTCCCGATGTTCGTGGATAATGATTCTCTTCACTCTCCTCTCTCCTCTCTCCTCTCTCCTCTCTTCGCTCTCGGCATCATCGCTGCCTCCTTCTCGAGTGCTGACTCCGCATTGACAGCCCTTACGACGACCTACTGTGTGGACATACGGGAGTGTACCGACGATGAGCGTCTGCGTCGTCGTGTTCACATCGTTATGTCAGTAATCTTTGCGATTATAATAATTGCGGTGGGTGTTGTTGGTTCTTCAAGTGTTATAGATACTATTTACGTCCTATGCGGTTATACCTACGGACCGCTGCTGGGACTCTTTGCCTTCGGACTGTTTACGAAGTATTCGGTTCGTGATAAGTATGTTCCATTTGTGGCAATAGCGTCGCCTGTTGTCTGTTTCCTGATAGACAGAATAATAACATCAGCAACAGGTTACCACTTTGGGTACGAGTTGCTGATGCTTAATGGAGTCCTTACATTTTTGGGGTTACTAGGACTTTCTAGGAGAACCTAGGACCTCCTAGGATTGTAAATAGCGCTCCGCCTCGAGAGCAGCTTTACAGCCTGTTCCTGCTGCTACGATAGCCTGACGATATACAGGATCGCAGACGTCGCCGGCAGCAAAGACACCAGGAACTTTCGTTGCCTGGGTGTTGCCGATGGTGCGAATGTAACCTATCTCGTCGAGGTCGAGCCACTCACGGAAAATGTCGGAGTTAGGCTTGTGACCTATGGCGAGGAAGAAACCGTCGATAGCGAGGTCGTAGTGAGTCTCGTCGCTCTCGCCCTTACGTTTTACGAGGTGCATTCCCTCAACACCATTCTCGCCATAAAGACCTGTGGCGTTATGCTCGAAGAGAATTTCTATGTTGGCTGCCGCCTTAACACGCTCCTGCATAACCTGTGAGGCACGCAGGAAGGGCTTGCGAACTACGAGATATACCTTCTTGCAAAGGTTCGAGAGGTAGAGTGCATCTTCGCAAGCTGTGTCGCCGCCGCCAACAACAGCACATACCTTCTTACGATAGAAGAAACCGTCGCATGTGGCGCATGCAGAAACACCCTGTCCCTTGTATTTCTCTTCGTCAGCAAGACCAAGATATTTTGCTGAGGCTCCTGTGGCTATGATGACTGTATCGGCACTAATCTCAGTGCCGTTGTCTATTGTGAGTACATAGGGACGTTTGCTGAAGTCTGCTTTTACAACGACACCATCGCGGATGTTTGCTCCCAGATTGATAGCCTGCTGTCGGAGGTCCATCATCATCTGGTTGCCGTCAACTCCGTCAGGATAACCTGGGAAGTTCTCAACGGTGGTAGTCTGTGTCAGCTGACCACCCATTTGCAGTCCGCAGTATTCTATGGGCTCCAGATTGGCGCGTGTAGCGTAGATAGCAGCAGTATATCCTGCTGGTCCGCTACCAATGATAAGACATTTTGTATGTTCCATTATAGGAGTTCTTCAATAGCTTTTTCTATTACTTCAATATTCTCGGTAGGCTCAAAGCGAGCAACAACCTGTCCCTTCTTGTTGATGAGGAACTTTGTGAAGTTCCACTTGATGTCGGCCTTCTCCTTGTAGTCGGGATCAGCCTTTGACAACATGTCGTCAAGGATTGGGGCGATAGGGTGGTCCATATTCCATCCTGCGAAGCCTTTCTGCTCCTGGAGGAATTTGAAAAGTGGATCTGCGTCATCACCGTTAACCTTCACCTTCTTAAAGCGTGGGAACTCTGTGCCGAAGTTAAGTTTGCAGAATTCGTGTATGCTTTCGTCGGTTCCTGGTGCCTGCTGACCAAACTGGTTACAGGGGAAGTCGAGGATAGTAAATCCTTCGCTATGATATTTTTCGTACAGCTTTTCAAGTTCGTCGTACTGAGGTGTGAAGCCACACTTTGTAGCTGTGTTCACGATGAGAATAACCTCATTAGAATACTCTTTCAATGATACGTCATTACCTTTTCTGTCCTTGACAGAGAAATCATATACAGTTTTCATATTCTTATATATTGATAAAATTTCAGCACAAAGATACGAAGATAAATTGATAAAGGAGAATTTAGAATTTATAATTGAGTTTTTTTAACTACATAGGGAAATCCCTATTACATTTTATGGATTTCTCCCTTGTAGGTTAGGAGAAAATCCCTTACCTTTGCATCAGAAACTTTAAAAAGTAAGGCATATGAAGAAGATATACACAACAATTGCAATAGCAATGATGGCAGTAGTAACACTATCGTTTACTTCTTGCAGAAACAGTGACGAGATGGCGGCAAGTTATATTGACGGCTTCTGGGAGGGCGACCTCACCACTTCGTTCTACAGTCAGACAGGTAACGCGTACATATATACTCAGATAGAGTTTGTTCGCAACAACCGTTATGGTGGAACAGGTACGGAACGCGACTACTACAACCACTACGATTACAAGGACTCTTACTTCCGTTGGACAGTAGAGAATGAGTACATCATAATACGTTACGAGGACGGCACACAGATTTATGCTTACTTCAACGGTCCGCGCCACGATATTGACGGCGACGTGATGCAGGGTGTGTTCCGTAGCAGCAGAAACGGAAGGGCGCTGGCTGAGTTTACATTACACAGAATAAACTACTGGTACGAAGACTGGTATTCAAGCAGCTGGTGGTCAAAACAACACAAGATGACCACTGATGCAAACACAACTAATAACGAAAAAGAGGAGCAGTGATGCTCCTCCTTTTTTTATGGTTTATAAACCCCAAGCCTTTACGGATACAGACTTCTCAACTCTGTTCTCGATATCGTCAGGCAGGTTACAGAAGAAATCGATGCCCGTCTTCGCCTCCAACTCGTCAACAGACATTATAAAGTCTGCGAGAGGTTCTGTACTGCGATCGTTACTCTCGTTAAGGAACCAAAATCCTGCTGCACGATAGGTGCCGCTCTTTGTCTTTAGAAGCAGAGCACAGAAAAAGTACTTCGGAACGATGAGTTTCCCCTTTATGCGCTTCAGTATATTCGCTTCTTTGTCGATGGTGCCGCCCTTGCAAACATAGAGAATCTCGTTGTTTGTGGCTTTTGCCCAGTTGCGGATGTTGTCTTCCAGAACAGCCCAAATGCCAGCATTGAAAGGGTTATACTGTGGTTGCATATTGGTGAGGTAGAACGTCTGTTTGTTGGCATCAACGCTAAACGTCCTGTCTGCCGAAGGACAGATATGTCCGTGGTCGAATCCAGAGCCCCAGAAGTAGTCGTCATCAAGGTATTTTCCTCCTGCGGCAGCAAGGTCGCTGTCGAAGGGATACTGCGGATTACCCGAATAACGTCCAGAGTTGCCACCAAAACCTTTGTGCATTTGGTAGCACGTCCATCGCTGTGACAGTTTGTCGTTGTCCCACTCTGTGCTGAAGTTGATATTACTTGCATCGTAGGTGCCACTTGTCTTATGGGTAACGATAACGCTACTGCCTCCCTTTAGTTTCGGGAACTCATAGCGAGTAACTTCAGGATGTTTTGCTGTGGGTTGGTTAGCATTGACGTTAGCATCACCACCTTCGCCTCCTCCGTTAGAGTCGTCACTACCGCACGCTGCCATCATCAGCGATGCAAAGAGAAGGAAGAATAATCTTGTTGTTTTCATACTGAAAGGACTATTGGGTTAGAAAAAAGAGTGCGCCACAGTGCATATGCAACTACACTTTGGCGCACTCTTATGAGTCTGTCAAGGGAAATATCTTATTTCTTGGTACTCTTAGCGTAGCGGCTCATGAAGCGGTCAACGCGTCCTGCCGTATCTACGAGCTTGCTCTTACCTGTATAGAATGGGTGTGAGCTGCTTGAGATTTCCACTTTAATAACTGGATAAGTTTCGCCTTCAAATTCAACAGTCTCTGAACTCTTTGCTGTTGACTTTGTAAGGAACATATCGCCGTTGGACATGTCCTTGAACACGACGGGGCGATAGTTTTCTGGATGAATACCTGTTTTCATTTCTCTTTAAATTGTTATATTAATGATGTTATTTTTAATTGCTTACACAAAGCAGGGTGCAAAATTACGAAGAATTCTGCACCCTGCCAAATTATTTGCAGTTTTTTTTCGAAAAACTTATTCGATGGTCACTGTTCCGATTTCCCAAGTTCCTGCCTTAGTGGCTGTTCCTATGTACTTGAAAGCTATCTGTACATCGGCCTTTCCTGCGTATGCAGCGAGATCGAATGTAGAGTTAACCCATGTGAACTTGTTGTATATTGGCCATGTGGTAATCTCGAGTGGAGTCCAGTTAGTACCATCGGTAGAGATGAGAACACCAATCTGCTCCTTCATCTTAGCATCGCTTTCGAAGTAACTTCCTGAGTTGCTTACAGTAAGTTTTGCTGCAGTAGCCTTTGACAGGTCAATCTTTGGAGAAATGATAAGACCTTCGCCGTCGCAGTCCTTCTTATCAGTTTTGTTATAAGTGGTTGCTACGTAGCCATATTTCGTATCAACATTCCAAACGTGTGTGAAACCAGCTGGGAGAGTAACGTCCTGAACGGTCCAGCCTTCCTGTGAAGTCTTGAAGTCGATATAGTAGAGTTTATCGCCAGAAGGATCAACAGGTGTTGAGCCTGGCTTTGTGCCATACTCCTTGTCGCCAACCTTAGCGTAAACAGGACTCTTGATGCCAGGAACGGTGAAGTAAGTCTCAAGGTTTCCGCAGATAAGTATTTCCTTACCGAGGTTAGCTGGGTTGTCAGCGAGGTTTACACCTGTGCGTACAGGAGTCTGAGCGACAAGCTGTACGGGCATACAGTTAGCATCGGTCTTCTCGTCGGGAGAAGCTGCAATGATGATGTTGGAAGCCAAAGCACCTTCAGCAGAGTATGTGTATGTGTAGTCTGTAGTGTTGATGAAACCAACGATGTAAGCCTTTACCCACTTCTCATTGCCAGTTGCAGCCTTAGCAGCTACTACGTTGTAAGGCTTAGCCTCAGTTCCGTCACCTTCACCACCTTCTGGAGGAGTGACTTCACCGCCGCCACCTTCTTCGGTTTGTCCTTCCATAACCTTGAGGTTCTTAACCTCCCAAGTACGAGAGTCTGTTGCTGTAGCGCTGTAGTAGAGTGCTATTCTTACGCCAGCCTCGCCGATGAACTCTTCAGGGAGATTCGCACTGTACTTAGAGAAAGTGTCCCAGTCACTACCCTCTGTCAGAGTACCTGTGATGTCAATCCACTCTGTTGTTGTCGGGTCGTCAGTATAGTTGGCTGTGATGAGTACCTTATCCTCGCCGGCGCGGTTAGCATAGCGGAAGATGTACTCAAACTCCAAGTAAGCTCCAGCAGATTCTGTGAGGTCGAATTCTGGTGATACCAGATAGCTCTCAGACTCTGTATTAGTCTTTTCAGAGCTGTTATAACCTGTTGCTGTAGCTGTATTGTAGTTAATAACCCAAGCGTTACCTTTTGTAGTAATCACTTCAAACGGATCAATCTTTTTGCTGAAAGTAGCTTCAACATAAACGCCCTCTACAGGTTCGCCACCACCACCTCTATTATTTGGATTCATGTATGGCTCCGGAACATCGCTACATGCTGTAAAAGTCATTGCCATGAGGGCAAGCATTGAATAAATAATCTTTTTCATTTTATTATATCTTTTTGTTTTCTAAATCAGTAATAATTTATTTGACTACTTCAATATCGTCAGCAGTCCGGCAGAGAATTTGCCACTTGTTATTGAAGCGTGTAAACAGACCGGTGATGTTCACCTTGCCCTGAGGCAGCTTGTTTGCTGCAAACTTAGCGTAGGTACTTGTGCGTACAACAACGTTGTTGAGTCCTTTCAGGCTACGTTCAACACAGTTGGCAGGGTCTTTCTCCTCTTCGTTAGCGAAGTTCACCATACCGTCAGCCTGTGTGAATTCAACACCTTCAATCTTCATCATAGTTCCGCAGTTTTCCTGAAGATAAGTCTCATCACCAATCTTTGAAACGTCGAAATTATTGATTTTTACTACGTAGTTAGGATCCACAGTTCCTATGTACTTAAAGTGCTTCTGCCATACATAGCGGCTCATGCGGCTGATGTATGTAGCTTCGTTCTTGTTTGTGTAAGGAGTACCAATCTCTGGTTGTTTGCGATAACCTCCGATATACAGATCCTTAAGACTTACAAGAATCTGCTGTCCTACGGGCAGATATCCCATTAGTCCACCTTCGTTGATACCGATAAGGATACTTCCTGTACCGTCTTCGAGAAGTATTTCGCTATAAACGTTTCCGCCCATATCGTTAGCCGCAATGTATCCTTTCAACTGAATGTCTTCATTGAAAAGCTCGTAAGTGTCAGAGCTTGCAAAGATACAGCTTGCATATTTTGTCTTCAGGTCAGCAATGCTTATGACATTAGTCTCAACAATATCCTTGTTGCCGTTACTGTCGTAGATTGTGGTGCCTGGGGCATCCCAATTCTTGTCACGACAACCTGTTACTATGCAACATGTTGCTGCTAACAGGAAATATACTATCTTTTTCATTGTCTTTAGCGTTTTAGAATTTGTAAGTAATGTTAAGCATACCATTCGTTCCCCATGCGTAGAACTTCTTCGGGTTGTTTGCGAAGCTGTAGGTACGAATGTTTCCTGAAGAGCTGTAGTCGTTACGGCTCTGTTCCCAACCGCCTGTACACAACTTGGTGTTGTTGAGGATGTTAGAAATCATGAAGTTGATAGAGAGCATACCCTTCTTCAGGTAGATACTCTTACCGATAGAACCGTCGAGCATGAATCCACCCTTGCCCTTAGCCTGTGCGAGAGCACTTTCGCGAATTTCGCCGTTCTCGTCGTAAACATCGCCGTAGAGTTTCTGGCGCATGTCAAGAGTTGTAGCATAGCGATAGCTTGGTGAGTAGCTCAGGTAGATGCGATCATAGTAGTTTCCAATGAGGTCGATATACCATCCGTGGCTGTGGAAACTAAGACCTGCAGAGAGTGCTGTAAGTGGTGTGCCGCTCTCGCGCATGTCCTTATTATATACTATCTGTGCCTTGTGGTCATTATCGTCATTATAGGTACCAGTAGTGCTGCTCATATACCATGCAGTAGCGTTGTTGGTATTCTTGGCTTCACTGATTGTTCCGATGAGGTTCAGGTCGAGGTATGAAGTCATCTTAACCTTTGCTCCAAGCTCTACACCGTAGTAGTGCTTGTTGATACCCGACATTGAAACGTAAGACAGTGAGTTGATATCGTCGAAATAGAATACCTGCCACTCTGTAGCGTCTTTAATCTTGCTGTAATAAGCGGTGACGTTAGCGAGCAACCAAGGACACTGGAACTGATAACCAAGTTCTGTGCTGAATATCTTCTCGAGTTTCAGGTCAAGAACGAAGTCGTTGTTAACCTCAGGTGAAACGAAAGCGTTAGAAGCCTGTGGCGCACGCTGCTCGTAGCCGATACCGAAGGTAATAGCGTGACCTTTTCCTGCGTTCAGTGTAGTACCGAGTTTCAGACCTCCATCAAGGAACTTCGCTGTGCCGCTCTTGCCCATAGAGTAGTCTAAGGCCATACCGTTGCGCATCTTTCCGTTACGCTGCATTGTTGTCACACCAAGTTTACCTGAGAGGGTGTAGTGCAGAGGACCAAGGTTCTGTACGTAACTTGCCCACAACCAGCCTTTGTTGGTATAAAGACGATAGTCATAACCGAATACGTCGCCTTCGCCGACACGACTAACATGTGTTGGGTTTGTCGGGTCGTAATCGTAATAAACTTGTGGGTCGTTAAGTGAGTAGTGACCCAGAGCGTAAGTGTTGATGTTTGAGAAGTTGTTAGCACCCAGCATGTCCTCCATAGTCTGATAGTGACGTGCATTGTTTGTTCCTGCATTAAGACCGAGGTTTATCTGGATGTCCTTGTTAATCTGCTTGTTAAGAATGGCAGCCAGCGCTATACGAAGGTCGTTTCTACGACGTGCGTACTGGTAGTACATAGCGTCCTGACCAATAGCGTTCATCTGTTTGTTAGCCTGATACATCTTGTCCCAGTCAAGCTGTCTGTGCTCCTTACTCATTGTCAGGTAGTCGTAAGCAGCATTCCAGTCATTGAGGTTCCACTCCTGGTTGTAGCGAGCCATTCCTGTCCATACGTCGTAGGAGTTACTTGGCATCAGCTTGTAGTAGTCAGGAGCAGGGTTGTCGGCATTGTTATAGTTCAAACGAGTACGTTTGTCCATTCCATACTGACCCAGCAGTGAAACAGTAAGTTTCGTGGCATCGTCAATCTGCCAGTCCCATGTAAGCATAGCAGAAGGAGTGAAGTTCGTGATAACTCGTGAGTTACGCTTCTTACCGTTGTGGTAGCCCCAGTTAGGGTTGTACTGATTGTTGTTGGCAATCCAGTACATTTCGTCGGTAGAACCAGTCTGCTGTCCGCGCTCTGTAGGACTACCCCAAGTCATGAATGACAGTGAGTGTGAGTCGCCGATGAGTTTCTGAATACCGAGGAAGTAGGAGAGTGAATTGTAGAATGTTCCCTCTACATAACCCTCTTTAGACCAGCGGTAACCAACACCTGCCGATACGGCCCATCCCTTTTCGTTGAGTCCTGAGTTGTAGGAGTAGATGCCACGAAGAGTGTAGCTTCTGTTGGCTCCTGTCAGTGTCAACTTATGTCCTGTGGGCATCTTTGACGGACGGAAGTTGTAGTTGTTAGAACCCGCCATTCCTGACATTGAGAAATGGTTGTCCTCAAAAGGCAGCGCGAACTCAACCTCTCTCGTCTGGTGGTTAAGACCGCCGACGATAGCAGAGTATCCGAACTGACCTGTTTCCAAGTCATTCATGTACACACCATTGATGTACACATCATTAAATTTTTGATTAAAAGCACGATACCTGAAGCGTGCAGGCGAGAAGAGAAATCCTACCTTGCCAGCATAGAAGTTGTTGTTAGAGTTGATAAGTGTCACGTTCTGCGACATTCCTTCATTCTCATCCAACTGTGCCTCAGTGAAAGTGAACGCCGACTCATCTGTGGAGACGGCTGCTTGCTCGTCTGTGTTCGTTGTTGTCTGCGTATTTTGGGCAAAACCAAACGAACTGCAGCAGAGAGCAATCACTGCTAATTTCAGCCTTTTTTGCATAATTGATAGATTTAGGTTAGAATTAATTTGGGACAAAGTTACGACATTTCATTCTAATTACAAAACATTTATTCAAATTTATTTTGTTCTTTTCAATAAAAGTCATATCTTTGTAGGCAGAAAATGAAAACCTAATATAATGAAAAAACTCAACTACCTGATTTTAGCACTTGTGCTATGTGTTGCGCTCAGCGCCTCTGCACAGAAAAAAATTGGTGTCTATGGTGTAGGTTTCTACAATCTTGAGAACCTTTTCGACACTTGTCATGATGAAGGAAAGAACGACTATCAGTTCCTTCCATCCGGGTCTTATCATTGGAACGGCTTGAAGTACAGCAGCAAGCTGAAGAATATGGCTCGTGTACTCTCTGAATTGGGAACAGACCAGCTTCCAGGCATCGGCTGCTCCGTTATCGGTGTTTCCGAGGTTGAAAATAGCAAAGCGCTTACTGACCTTGTAGCTCAGGAGCCTCTACGCGCGCGTAATTTTAAATATGTACATATAGAAGGTCCTGATCGTCGTGGTGTTGACTGCGCTATGTTGTATAATCCAAAGTTCTTCCAGTACGACCACGCAAAGTTGGTGCCCTACGTTCCTGAACTCGAGAAGGACAGCGCCTATAAAACTCGTGGATTCCTTACAGTTACAGGAAAACTTGCAGGCGAAGAGATAAATGTTATCGTGTGTCACTGGCCAAGTCGATTCACCACATCATTCTATCGAGAGTGTGCTGGTCGTCAGGTAAAGGCTATCGTTGACTCACTTCTTCGTGACAATCCTGCTGGAAAGGTGTTTGTTATGGGCGACATGAACGATGACCCAATAGATCCCAGTATGACGGAAGCTCTTAACTGTCGTCCTGAGATAAAGCAGGTTGTAGAGGGAACAATGTATAACCCCTTCTATAACATCCTTGTAAAGGAGAAGAGAGGCACTCTGCAGTATGATGGAAAGTGGAACCTATTCGACCAAATTGTGCTGTCGCCGAATCTCCTCAACCGTGAGGGTCAGAAAGACTACTCTTCGTTGAAATACTGGAAGCACCAGGTGTTCCGTCGCGATTATCTCATGCAGACCGAAGGCAAGTATAAAGGCGGTACAAAACGTACTCATGCTGGTGGTGTATGGCTCAATGGATATAGCGACCACCTCCCTGTAGTAGTTTACTTGACAAAGGAAATAAAATAACAACAATGAGCAGAAATATGACCGTAATAGGTATTGCCGGCGGAACAGGTTCCGGCAAGACCACTGTGGTTAAGAAAATAGTAGAGGCATTACCACCACACTATGTGGCGGTGGTGCCTCTTGATTCATATTATAACGATACGTCGCACTTGACTGAAGAGGAACGCAGGCAGATAAACTTTGACCACCCCGATGCTTTCGACTGGAAGTTGCTCAACAAGCAACTCCATCAGTTGCGCAACGGTGAGTCTATAGAACAGCCAACATATTCCTACCTCAAGTGCAACCGTCTGCCCGAGACAGTACACGTAGAGCCGAAGCCTGTAATTATCATCGAGGGTATTATGACGTTGTGGGATAAGAAGTTACGCAACCTCATGGACCTCAAGATATTCGTTGATACCGACAGCGACGAACGACTCATTCGCAACATTCTTCGTGACGTTGTAGAGCGTGGACGTACCGTTGATATGGTTCTCAACCGCTATCTCGACGTGTTGAAACCCATGCACGAACAGTTTATAGAACCAACAAAGAAATACGCTGATATTATTATCCCTCAGGGTGGCGACAACCTAAAGGGAATTGGTATCATCTGTAAGTATATAGAGGGGATTGTCCGTTGATTCGGCATTCTCCTCTTTTTCTTCCTGAACTTCCTGAACTTCTTGCTCTTCTTGAACTTCTTGAACTCCTTGAACTCCTTGCTCTCCTTGAACTCCTTGCTCTTCTTGAGCCTCAATCTCCTTCTTCACCCTGTAGATCTTTATAGCCTGTATAGTCTCTACAACACCATAGAACATCATTGCCCATCCGATGATGCGGAAGGGTAGTGCTGCCGACTCAATCGGTTTCACAATGATAAAAATTCCTACGAGTAGTGTTATTGTAGGCATTACCCAGTAGAGCACAGAGAATGTTGCATACTTCTTGGCATCCACCAGACTTACAAACTGTCCTATTGCACCAATGATAAGCATTGCTGCCAGTCCGTACATCATCCACGTGATGAATGTAGAGGGCATCACCATCAGCGCAATACCAAGTATCATGCTTCCAGCACCAACAAAGGGCAGCGTTGTCTTCTCCACGAAGTATGAAATTACCGATACCAGTCCGGAGATAAAGAACAGTCCACCAACGATAATGGCGAGCCACTGAACCATCTCTTCACGATACATTGCCAACATTGCACCTATGGCAATAGCACACAGCGCACGAAAAAAACTACTCTTTACTATTTTCATAACTATTCTCAATTTTCTGCAAAAATAGTAATTTATTCTTTTATTCTTTGTATTTTTGCAAAAAAATAACACTTCTCTATGACAAAACTCATTCTCGTGCGTCACGGACAGACTATAGACAACGTGAATCAGATAATGCAAGGACAGACCCAGGGAGAGCTTACGGACGAGGGAATTCGTCAGGCTCAGGAACTTGCAGAAACCCTGAAAGACGAGACTATTGATGCCTTCATCAGTAGCGACCTGAAACGTTCTGTAGATACTTGCGAACTTATTGCTTCAAGACGGGGCTGTCAGGTTTTTCAGACTGCCCTGTTGAGAGAACGAGATTGGGGATCTTTCACCGGACGCTACATTCCTGACCTCAAGGATGAACCTTGGACTGAAGACATCGAGACCATAGAGCAGATGAAACAACGGGCAAAGGATTTTCTTGACTATGTCCGTCATAACTTCCCCGACAAGACTGTCCTTGCTGTCGGTCACGGCATCATTAACAAAGCTATCCAGGCTGTCTATTACAATAAGACGATGCCCGAGATACCACGAATGGAGAATGGTGAGTGTCGCTTATTAATGCTTTAACCCTCCTTTTATTTCAGGTTTTTACGCATCCACTCCATTTGTCCTCTGTCTGTAGCTTCCGATGTCCAGTGCTCGTTGATTGGCGTTAGCAGACACGTCTTAGGATACTTCAGCGTGTTCCATACTGCATAGCTTGTCGTTGGTGTGCAGACGTTGTCGTTGTAGCCCCACGTCATATATACAGGACAGGTTATGTGGCGGGCGAAGTTTACTACGTCGTAATAAGGTAGCGTCTTCATGCAGGCTTCGTTGTATGCTCCACTCTCTTTGGTGAAGTGAGGATATCCGCTGGTAAGATTTGCCGAACCTGCCGCCATATCGCTTAATGCTGGGTGGTTTGCTACACAGAGTGTCACACGAGGATCTAAAGCAGCACCAATGAGGGCAAGAGCACCACCTTGACTGCCACCCTGAACAATGACATTCTTACCGTCCCACTCGGGTAAAGATGTAAGAATATCAATGCAGCGCACCAGTCCAAGATATACGTGTTTCATGTAATACTGGTCGCGATTTTCAAGGTTCTGACGCAAGTAACCGTTATAGTTATTGTTAAAGGCGGCATTAATCTCCTTGAAGGTCTGCTCACTCATCGTAGGATTAAGACCGTGTATCTCTATAGCCATACGTATGAAACCGCCTTCGGGGTAGAAACGACGTGTTGTAGCATCGCGTATAGGCTTTACTCCTGCTCCCGGAGGTGTCAGCACCACAGGACACGAAGCCTCTTTAGCCCCTCTGGGCATCAGCAGATAAGCATAGAAAGAGTGATGTTGGTTATCCAACTCTATCTTCAGTCTGTATGCTTCCACCTTGTCGTTAGACATCTCCTGTACGTATTCCTTCGAGAAGCTCATTGGTTTTTCCTGCGCCTTCTTCAGATTATCTTGCCAGAACGTCCAGAAGTCCTTAGGCTCCTGAGTGAACGGCATAATCTTGTCTGCCGAAAATCCCACTTTTACGTGGTGCTCGTAGGTGGTGCCGTCAAGAGTAATCTTCAGTCGCAGGTCGCGGAAACAAGGTTTCTCTGCAGTACCTATATTTATTGTTGCTCGTCCCTTCTTCAGCACAGCCGTCCCTTTCCTGTCGCTTTTTAGCAGGTCTGTACCAACTTCCCATTCCACTTTGCCCTCACGCGGGATACCATATTTATAGAACTGCACTTCTATGTTGGCTTCATCGCCGCACTCGTATAGCCAGTCAGTATGGTCGGGTACTGTTACCCATAGATAATCACTTCGGTGAGGATAGTTCTCAGCCATCATTACTACTGTACAGAGTACAAACAAAAAAAACAAAACGTATTTTTTCATAATATCTTTTTAGTTTGCCACAAAGGTAAAGAAAAATAATTAAAGTTCAATATAAATCAGTAATTTTTTTCAAAGAGGGTAAAATGTACTAAAAAATTTGGCAGTTTGTATAATGTTTAGTACTTTTGCAGCGCAAATTGTTAGCAAATTGGTAAAAAGAAAGTAAAATGAGTAAGATAATCAGACCTATAGCTTACGAAACGTTGCTTGATATGCGACAGACGGAGCAAGGTATTAAGATGATAAAAGAGTTCTTCCAACAGAACCTTTCTACAGAGTTGCGCCTACGTCGTGTGACCGCCCCGTTGTTTGTGTTAAAGGGCTTGGGTATTAACGACGACCTCAATGGTGTGGAGCGTCCTGTTACATTCCCGATAAAGGATTTGGGCGACGAGAAGGCAGAAGTGGTTCATTCGCTGGCAAAGTGGAAACGACTGACACTCGCAGAGTATAAGACGGAGCCAGGCTACGGCGTATATACCGATATGAACGCTATACGTGCAGACGAGGAACTCGACAACCTGCACTCGCTTTATGTGGACCAGTGGGACTGGGAAGCCGTAATAACAAAGGATGAGCGTAACATCAACACGTTGAAAGACTTTGTGCGTCGTATCTACGCAGCCATTCTTCGTACGGAATATCTTGTGTGTGAGCGCTATTGTGTCCTAAAGCCATTCCTGCCAAGAGAGATACACTTCATACACAGCGAGGATTTGCTGGCTATGTATCCTGATAAGAGTGCTAAAGAGCGCGAGGACCTCATAGCGAAGAAGTATGGTGCTGTATTTATTATAGGTATAGGAGGCAAGTTGTCTAACGGTGAGCCTCACGACGGACGTGCTCCGGACTATGACGACTGGACCTCGGACTGCGGTGACGGCAAGAAAGGACTCAATGGTGACATACTGATATGGTATCCTGTGTTGGGACGTTCCGTAGAGTTGTCGTCGATGGGTATCCGTGTAGATAAGGAGGCGCTGCTAAGACAGCTGAAGATTTCTGGCGAGGAAGAGCGCGAGAAGTTGTATTTCCACCAGCAACTGCTCAACGACAAGTTGCCGTTGACTATTGGCGGAGGAATAGGACAGAGTCGTCTTTGTATGGTGCTCCTTCATAAGGCACATCTTGGTGAGATACAGGCCAGCATTTGGCCCGATGCGATGCGTCAGGAGTGCGAAAAGATGGGTATGAACCTTATTTAGGATAGAATAAGATCAAGTGATTCCCGCAGTTTCTCGACTGCGGGATTATTTTTGCGCATTTTCTCGAACAGTTCTTTTTTGGAAAGCGTCTTACGTACCTCGCTGCCCTGTGTAAGACGTAACGATAGCGTGAGGTTAGGTTCTTTAAGGTCGTTGGCGAGAGTAGCCCTTATGCGACCTTGTATCTGTTTCAGTTGGTTAAGTAGAATCTGGTTGTCCACAACCACTTCTACGTTAGGATAATCCAGGAGTTTTGGGGTTATGTTCTTCAGTCGGGCTACCAGTCCCACCATAGACTGTGGCATCCTGTTAAGCATATTATTCCACTCCGTCTTCAGCTCTATCTGTGTGAAGGGAGCAGAGCCTTCGTCTGTAGCTGTAATCTTTATTTCGTCGCTGTCGTCGGACGTTTTTGTACTTTCGTGTCTTTTCTTCAACGACGAGAACGAGAATCCCATAGCGCTGAGACTTTGTCTTTTCGCTGTTGGCGCTTTAGGTGCTGTGGGTTCAGTGGGTTCTGTTTTAGGCACAACGGGTTCTGCAACAGCCACCTGCTTAGCTGTTTTATTCTGCGGAACCTGTTGTGTCAGAGTTCTTTGGAACAGGGATTTTAATCGTTTAGGGCTACGCCCCGCGACAGGTGTGTCTTCCTCTTGCGTTATCTGTGCCACCTGTATCAGTGTCAGTTCCACAAGGAGTCGTTTGTTGGAGCTCTGTCGATAGCTTATGTCGCACTGATTCATCAGTTTCAGCGCCTTATAAAGGAACGGAGCAGGACATTTTGCCGCCTGTTCTTTGTAGCGCTGACGTTGTTGGTCGGACACTTCGAGGAGCGACAGCGTGGAATCGTCCTTTGCCATAAGCACGTTGCGAACGTGTTTTGCGAGTCCACCGATGAGGTGTCCTCCGTCGAAACCCTTTGCTATGACATCATTCAGGAGTACCATCGTCTCCGCAACCTTATTCTCGAGGGCGAGGTCTATAATGTTAAAGTAGTTCTCGCTGTCCAATACGTTGAGGTCGTCGAGAACCTTCTCATAGGTTATATTTCCCTGACAGAACGATGCCGCCTGGTCGAAAATGCTCAGTGCATCACGCATACCTCCGTCAGCCTTCTCGGCAATGACGTTGAGGGCCTCCTCTTCATAGGTTACTCCTTCTTTCTCTGCTACCTCTTTAAGGTAACCCACGATGTTAGAAACCGTCATGCGTTCGAAGTCGTATATCTGACAGCGTGAGATGATGGTAGGCAGAATCTTGTGTTTCTCCGTTGTGGCGAGAATGAAGATGACGTGTGCTGGCGGCTCTTCAAGAGTTTTCAGGAAGGCGTTGAAAGCCGCTGTGGAGAGCATGTGCACCTCGTCGATGATAAACACTTTGTACTTACCCATCTGCGGCGGTATGCGTGTCTGTTCCATCAGTGTCTTGATGTGCTCCACACCATTATTCGATGCGGCGTCAAGTTCAAAGATGTTGTACGAGCGCTGTTCGTTGAACGACTGACAGCTCTCGCAGTTGTTACAAGCCTCACCGCTTTCTGTGGGGTGTTCGCAGTTTATCGCCTTAGCGAAGATTCGTGCGCACGTTGTCTTTCCAACTCCTCGTGGTCCGCAGAAGAGGTAGGCGTGAGCCAGTTTTCCACTCTTCACGGCGTTCTTCAGAGTAGTCGTCAGCGCCGACTGTCCCACGACGGTGTCGAAGGTCATTGGTCGGTATTTTCTTGCTGATACTATGTATTCTTTCATAAAAAAACTGTTTAGCGGATGCAAATATAGCAAATTTTCTTTAATTATGAATGATGTTTTAAGAATAATGTTCGAATTATTTTTATCTTTGCAGGAAAATTAGAAAAAAGTAATGAGTCGTTTTAAATCAGCGCTGTGGAACTTTATCGGTCACAACAAGTATTGGCTTGTGATTATCATAGGTTTGTTAATTGTCGGCGTGCTCGATGAAAACAGTTTCATCAAGCGCATACAGTACTCTATGCAGAAGAACGAGTTGAAGGAACAAATAGAGGAATTTGACAAAGAACACCAGCGTAACAAGGCACAGTTGCACGAGCTACGTCGTGATCCGGCGACGATACGTAAGATAGCCCGCGAGCGCTATTTTATGAAGACCGACGATGAGGATATCTTTGTGCTGAGCGACGAAATACCTACAGAAGAGAATAATGAGACAACTGAATAAGATACAGACAGCGATATTCCTCTGCGGAGGAACGATGATGGTTATTGGTGTGGCACTGAACTTCTTTGGACTTAGCAAGGTAGCTCCTTGGACGTTTCTTGTAGGCGCTGTGGGTTTCGCCTCTATGCAGATGTTGCAGACCTACGGCGGCAACAGTTTAGCGATACGTCGTCTGCGCAGGATTCTCCTCATCAGCGACATCCTCTTCGTCGTTTCCGGTCTCCTTATGGTTGAGAATGTATATTGCTTCACGCTGCCCCTCTTCGTTAGATTCGGAATGGACGGTCTGCGAGCATATAATCAATATGTAGTCCATAATAACTGGGTGGTGACGATGCTCATTGCCGCTATAATACAGATATATACTACGCACCGACTCTCAAAAGAGCTGGAACGCGAACAAAATAATCAGAAATAACCGATGAAAATACAAATAACTGCAAAATCTATCTATACGCTACTGATGTTGACTCTGTTGACATCGTGTGCACAGAAATACACAGTAAACGGCTCCACCGACCTTACTGCACTCGACGGTCAGAAGCTATACCTTAAAATATATAATGAGAACGACATGAAGAATGTCGATTCTTGCGAAGTTGTTCACGGACAGTTTCATTTCAGCGGAGTAGTTGACTCCACCAGCATGACAACACTGTTCCTCGACGACGTCAGTCTTATGCCGATAGTCCTCGAAGAAGGTACCATAACACTCGTCCTCGACAACGTACAGCAGCGGGTGGGAGGAACACCCCTTAACGACACGCTGACAGTCTTTATGGACAGGTTCCAGAAGTTGA
Source organism: uncultured Prevotella sp. (assembly GCA_900315775.1). GTDB lineage: Bacteria > Bacteroidota > Bacteroidia > Bacteroidales > Bacteroidaceae > Prevotella. The sequence goes on along the minus strand of ONAJ01000013.1, from coordinate 21,048 downwards.
ACAGTCAGATGGACGACCTCAGTCATCAGCAGTCGCAGGCCATTATGAACGGCGAGGACGAGATTGAGGTGAACAAACGCCTTAACGATGCTGCCGACAGAATACTCATGCAGCGCGACAGACTGGTGACATCGTTCATAGAAGACAATTTCGACAACGTCCTCGGACCGGGCGTCTTCTTCCTCATGACGGCAGCAACACCATATCCTGAGCTGCAACCCTGGATAGAAGCCCTGATGAGCAAGGCTCCTGACTATTTCAAGAATAACGAATATGTGCGAGACTATTATCAGAAGGCGCTCCGCAATCAGGATATGATGAATGGAATGATAAACCCCAATGAGAATACTAATCAGTAATGGAACACTCGTAAGCGAGGGACGAAGCTTCAAGGCACATCTGCTCATCGACGACGAGCACATCGCAGAGATAATAGAAGGTGAAGCACCCCGTAACGTCGACCGTATTGTCGATGCTACGGGATGTTTCGTTCTGCCGGGAGTCATCGACGACCACGTACACTTCCGTGAGCCTGGGATGACGACGAAAGCCGACATCGAGAGCGAGAGTAGGGCAGCAGCTTACGGAGGAGTTACGAGTTTCTTCGATATGCCCAACACCATACCGCAGACAACAACCCTCGAAGCCCTCGACGACAAGTTCAGTAGGGGAGCAGAGAAGAGTCATGTGAACTACTCCTTCTTCTTCGGTGCAACAAATGATAACTACGAGACCTTCAAGCAGTTAGACCCGCATCGTATTCCCGGAATAAAACTTTTTATGGGTTCCTCCACAGGTAATATGCTCGTTGACCGCAGAGAGGCATTGGAGAATATCTTCCGAAGTGCTGAAATGCCCATAATGGCACATTGTGAGGATACCGACATAATAAACAAGACGATAGCACAATACAGGAAGTCTGAGGGCGACGACGCACCGATATACATGCACCAGCTGTTGCGTAGCGAGGAGGCGTGTTACGAAAGCACCTCGCTGGCGGTAGCACTCGCTAAAACCTTCGGCACCCGACTTCACGTAGCCCACGTCTCCACAGCCCGCGAACTGGAACTCTTCGGGAAGTACCGTAATATCACTGCTGAGGCTGTCATCGCCCATCTGTGGTTCACCAATCGCGACTACGACCGTCTGGGGGCTCTCATAAAGTGTAACCCCTCTGTGAAGGCGCCAAAAGACCGCGATGCACTCCGTGAGGCACTCCTCGACGGACGCATAACGACAGTTGGCACAGACCACGCCCCACACCTGCTCAGCGAGAAACAGGGAGGAGCGCTGAAAGCCGTCTCGGGAATGCCTATGGTGCAGTTCTCGCTCGTTGCTATGCTCGAGTTGGTAAACAGAGGAATACTCACAATAGAACGTCTCGTTGAGCTTATGTGTCATAACCCCGCAACACTCTTCAAGGTCCGTCGGCGCGGTTTCCTGCGTACCGGCTATTGGGCAGACGTCACAGTAGTGCGTCCCGACAGTCCCTGGACAGTAACAAAAGACATCGTCCAGAGTCGTTGCGGCTGGAGTCCTATGGAGGGAGAACAGTTCCGTTGGCGCGTAGAACACACGTTCTGTAACGGAAATCATATATACGATAATGGAAAGTTCGATGCTGAGAGCAAAGGACGCGAACTGGTATTCAGATGAGAAAACAACTGGAATATAGTGTCCATACGCTGATACCCTACATAAACTGGGTGTACTTCGACCACGCATGGGGAGTGAGCGGAAAGACGGGCGACGAGAAGAAGTCGCTCCGCGAGGACGCTATGCTGTTGCTCGAAAAGATGAATACGAACAGTAGGGTACAGTGCGTCTTCCGTCTCTGCGAGGCAAATAGCGAGGGCGACGACATCATCGTTGACGGAGTGCGCATACCTATGTTGCGCCAGCAACAGACTACACCAAGTCTTTGTCTTGCCGACTTCATACGTCCCAAGTCTATGGGGATAGCCGACAGGATAGGACTCTTTGCCACAACCTGTCACAACCTGGCTCAGGAACCCTCCGTAGAAGGATGCGCGAAGTGTGACGACCCTTACCAGAAGATGCTCCTGCAGACACTCTCCGACCGACTCGCTGAGGCTGCTGCTGAGGTGTTGCATCTTGAGGTCAGAAAGCACTATTGGGGCTACGCTCCCGACGAGAACCTCACCATAGAAGACCTCCACGCAGAGCGCTTTCAGGGCATCCGTCCCGCTGTGGGCTACCCTTCGCTGCCCGATACAAGCATAAACTTCCTGCTCTCGGACCTCCTCGATATGAAGTCCATAGGAATACGACTCACCGAGAGCGGCATGATGGTGCCACACGCCTCCGTCAGCGGACTTATGATAGCACACCCCGAAGCACGCTATTTCGACATAGGAAAGATAGGAGCCGACCAACTCAGCGACTACGCACGACGCAGGGCTATACCACAAGAACTGATGCGCCGTTTCCTGAAGTAGTTAAAAAACGCTAAAGGAAAAGCATATTAATAATAATAAAGGAGAAAAAACACTACCTTTGCAACCACATTAATACGTATTAGCGTGAAAATAAAGGAAGTAATTGCTGCCCTTGAACAATTCGCGCCTCTGCCCTTGCAGGAAGACTATGATAATGCCGGCTTGCAACTGGGACTGACAGAAGCGGAAGTATCAGGGGCATTGTTGTGTCTTGACGTTACTGAAGAAACAGTAGTCGAAGCCGTAGAGAAAGGGTGTAACCTCGTGGTTAGTCACCACCCTCTGCTGTTCCGCGGACTGAAACAGATTGTCGATGCTGACAGCGTGCAGAGAACAGTGAAGATGGCGATAAAGAACGATGTCACCATAGTGTCTATGCATACTAATCTGGACAACGCCGTAGGAGGAGTGAATTGGAAAATCGCGGAGAAGTTGGGGCTGGAGACTGGGAGACAGGGAGTTCAGGGAGTTCAAGGAGTTCAAGGAGTTCAAGGAGAGAAGTGCGGACTTTATGTCGGCACGTTTGCTAAGCCGTTGAGCGCCAACGACTTCATATCACTTCTAAAGACCCGTATGGAGGCGCAGTGTGTTATGACCAACGAACTCCTGAAGCGTGAGATACGTAAGGTAGCGATATGTGGCGGAGCAGGGTCGTTCATGCTTGACGACGCTATTGCTCAGGGTGCCGACGCCTTCGTGACGGGCGAGATGCACTATCACGAATATTTCGGTCACGACCAGGAAATACAGATTGTTGTCATCGGACACTACGAAAGCGAACACTTCACCAACGAACTGTTCCGTGAAATCATAGAGCGCGAATGTAAGGGTGTGCGCTGCGTAATGGCTGATAGTCAGAAGAATCCGGTAAGATATTATTAATCACAAACAATAAAAAACAAAGAAAAATGGCAAAGAAAAATCCACAAGACATGTCTGTCGAAGAAAGACTGAAGACATTGTTCCAGTTGCAGACAACACTGTCGGCAATTGACGAGAAGAAAGCACTTCGTGGTGAACTTCCTCTTGAGGTACAGGACCTGGAAGACGAAATAGCAGGTCTTAACACCCGTCTGGAGAAGATAAACACCGAAATCAAGGAACTCAAGGACGCCATAGTACAGAAGAATGGCGAGATAGCTAACGCTCAGGCAAGTGTGGCACGCTATAAGACACAGCTTGACGACGTGAAGAACAACCGCGAGTACGACACCCTGAGCAAGGAGATAGAGTACCAGGAACTCGAAATCCAGCTCTGCGAGAAGAAAATCGGTGAGGCAAACACACGCATCGCTGAGCGCGGCGAGGACGTCAAGAAGATAGAAGAAACTATCGACGACCGCAAGCAGGCTCTTGTAGAGAAGAACCACGAGCTTGACGAGATTATGGACGAGACACGCACCGAGGAAGAGAAGCTCAAGACAAAGGCTAAGGACCTCGAAGGCAAGATAGAATCACGTCTGCTCACATCGTTCAAGCGCATCCGCAAGAATGCACGCAACGGTCTGGGTATCGTTTACGTACAGCGTGATGCCTGCGGAGGTTGCTTCAACAAGATTCCACCACAGCGTCAGCTCGACATCAAGATGCACAAGAAAATCATCGTTTGCGAGTACTGCGGACGTATCCTCATCGACCCGGAACTGGCTGGTGTAAAGATTGACAAACCAACAGAGGATAAGCCAAAGCGTAAGCGTGCTATCCGTAAGAAGACCACAGACGACGCAGCAGAATAAATAGTAGAAAACCTGAATATTAATCTTACAATCTAAAAAAATGAGTGGTCAGAAACAAAACGGAAAGATCATCGCCATCATAACGATGATGTTCCTCTATGCAATGATAGCATTTGTCACCAATCTGGCAGCGCCAATTGGTGTGGTTATGAAGAACGACCCTGAGGTAGGCGGCTCCAATATGCTTGCTATGATGGGTAACTTCATGAACTTCTTCGCTTACCTCTTTATGGGTATTCCCGCAGGTAAGATGCTCTCAAAGGTGGGCTATAAGAACACAGCACTCATCGGTATCGTCGTAGGACTCTTGGGAGTCACCATTCAGTGGATATCGGGCTTCGAGGCTCTTGAAGGCTATTCCGACAACGTTATTTACCTCTTAGGTGCCTTCGTGTCGGGTCTTTGTGTTTGTCTGCTGAATACTGTTGTCAATCCTATGCTTAACCTCCTCGGAGGCGGCGGCAATCGTGGTAACCAGCTGAACCTCATCGGAGGTACGCTGAACTCTCTCTCAGGCACACTGACACCAATGTTTGTCGGTGCCCTCATCGGAGAGCTTACCAAAGAGACCGACTTCGCCGATGTGAACCTCGTGCTCTACATCGCTATGGCTGTCTTCGCCCTGTCGTTCTGCGTCTTGGCAATGATTCCTATCAAGGACCCCGAGCAGTCTAAGGTAACTGCCGACACCAAGTTCGAGCACTCTCCTTGGGCATTCCGCCACTTCGTACTTGGCGTCATCGCCATCTTCGTATATGTGGGTGTCGAGGTAGGTATCCCCGGAACCCTGAACTTCTACATTGCCGACACGTCGGCAAAGGGCGCCGGAATACTCGAGAACGCTGCTGCCATCGGTGGTTTCGTAGCAGGAACATACTGGCTGTTGATGCTTGTAGGTCGTTTCTGCTCGACATTCATCGCCGACAAGGTGTCTTCAAAGACCATGATGATAGCAACCAACGGAGCAGGCATTATACTCATCCTCCTGGCTATCCTCATCCCTAAGACGGTAATGACCTCAATGCCTCTGTTTATGGGTTCTTCGTTCCAGATGGCTGAGGTGCCTGTAAGCGCCCTGCTGCTCGTGCTCTGCGGACTCTGCACCTCTATTATGTGGGCAAGTATCTTCAACCTTGCAACAGAGGGACTGGGCAAATATACCGCTCAGGCATCAGGAATCTTCATGATGATGGTTGTCGGTGGTGGCGTACTGCCGCTGATACAGAACCTTATCGTAGATGTTGCGGGCTACATAATATCTTACATCGTTCCTCTCGTAGCTATGGCTTACATGCTGTGGTACGCCGTATTCGGTTCGAAGAACGTCAATGAAGATATTCCGGTTTAGTCTCGTGTAACTTTATCTCGATAGAGTTAATAACATTTTGCCACAATACATAGCACCCCGCGCCTATTGAGGCGATGGGGTGCAAATACATATACGACACCCAGATAGCGAGTGCCGTATTCTTTTGGAACATTCCCTGTCCTGCATTGATCTTCTCGCCGTAGAAGCTGCCTATAGCCCTTCCTATGACAAAGTGAACAATACAGACAGCGAGCGACATCAGGGCAATCATAACGAGAAAGCCCACACCAGCCTCGCAATGCACAATGTTCTTTACGGTAATTCCTGTGGTTATAGAAAGCGATACAGCCCAGAAGTAAAAGCCTAAATTGGGCTTCGAGACAATCTTCTGGTGTAACGAGTGCAGATGATGACGTATGACGTATGCCATAAGCAGCGGAAGTACCAGGACGATGCACAACTTCTCAAGAATAGCAAAGAAGGCGACGATGAAGCTGACACCCTCCGTAGGCTCCAGGATAGGGAAGGCGGCAGGTATTAACAGCGACGCCACTAACGACGAAAACAGCGTGTAGGTAGTCATCGTACTGATGTTTCCTCCTAACTTTCCCGTCACTACGGGTGCTGCCGCCGCACACGGGGCAATGATGCACGTCAGCACACTCTCCCAGAGAATCCTGTCGTTGTCGCTCTCGCACCACCATAGTATGATGCCTATGTTCAGAGCCACCAGACATAGCTGTCCTAGGAACAGCGTGAGGTGCCAGCGGTGAAGACGCATCTGGTGGAAATCCACCTTGCAGAATGTTACTAACAGCGTGAAGAACACGCAGACAGGGAAGAAGATATCGAAGAAACTACCCATCGCCTCACCAGCCGCGTCAAGGGCTGGCACAAAATAAAAAGTAAGGTAACACAACGTTCCTACAACGATAGCAACAGGAAGTGTCCAGTTCTTCAGAAATTGAATTATTTGCATAATACAGATGTTTAGAGGTCTGAATACGACGGAATTTCGCGCAGGAAGCGATATCTTTGTGCGTCGTAGTCCATAACGCAACAGATGTGTTCCAAGCCGTTAGAAACGACGAGATAGTCCACACGGAGCAAAAAGTTGTATGCTACGACCTGGTCGAAAACGTCCTGAGTGAGTTTTACCGTCGGAGCCTTGTACTCTATAATCATCTTCGGATGCATCTCCTTGTCGTACAACACGGAGTCGCAACGCAACTTCTTCTCACCGCAGCGCAACTCCGTCTCGTTGGCAAGGAGCCCCTGAGGATAACCCTTGTGCTCTATCAGATAGTGAATAAAGTGCTGACGAACCCACTCTTCGGGTGTCAGAGCAACATATTTCCTGCGTAAAATGTCGAAAATATGACGCTTTCCGTCACTTTCTGATAATTTTATCTCGTAAGTTGGTAGGTTTAATGGAAACATTTTATTAATTTTGTACGCAAAATTACGAAAGTTTTTCGAAATAACAACGAAAATGGCAGAAAAGAAGTCAAACATATCCTACGACAGCATCCTTAAGGACATCAAGGCAGGCACCTTCGCCCCCGTATATATCCTTATGGGCGAGGAGTCGTACTTCATTGACAAGCTCTGCGACAGCATCTCCGAGAATGCCCTTCGTGAGGATGAGCGCGACTTCAACCAGACCGTTGTTTTCGGTTCCGACGTCTCTTCAGGACAGATTGCCGACATAGCCCGCCGCTTCCCAATGATGGCGGAGCGCCAGGTGGTCATCGTCAAAGAGGCACAGAATATCCATAACTGGGAACGTATCGAGAAGTATATCGAGAAACCACAACCCACTACCGTCCTCGTGATATGCCACAAAAATGGCAGCATCAACGCCAAGAAGAAGGTTCTTACGCTGGCAGCAGCCTGTGGGGTGGTGTTCGAAAGCAAGAAGAAAAACGACCGAGAGCTGCCCGTCTTCATTGAGAATTACCTCAAGGAACGCGCTACGACCATCGACAGCAAGTCCATTCAGATGATTGTGGAACATATCGGTGCCGACCTCAGTCGATTGTCTTCGGAATTAGATAAAGTTATTCTTTCGTTGCCAAAAGACGCTAAAAAAATCACTCCGGAGATTGTAGAACAGCAAATAGGGGTGAGCAAAGAGTATAATGGATTCGAATTTCGTAGTGCAATAGCAAATAAAAATATTTCGAAGGCAAACAGCATTTTGAAATATTTTGACAATAATCCGAAGTCAGGAGGCGGCTATATCCTCCTTCCGATGCTCTTCTCTTACTTCCAGAACCTCATGATAGCCCACTATTCTCCCAAAAAGGGTAGGGACGAGGACGTAGCAGCGTGGTTAGAGCTGAAAAGTGCCTGGGCAGCAAGGGATTACACTACCGGAATGAGAAACTATTCCGCTCTGAAGACTATGCAGATTATCGACAAGATCCGTGAGACTGATGCCAAGAGTAAAGGACTCGATAATCCCAGCACAACGATGGGGGAGTTGATGCGAGAATTGGTGTTTTTCATCCTCCATTAACCCTTTTCCTACTTTTTTCTAAAATTATCAAGATTTTTCAATTTCGCGTACCTAATTTTTAGGCTACTTCCCCTTTGTACAAAGGGGTGGGGTGCATTTTTCACCCTTTCAAAACTCGCGTAAATTTGAAAATTTAGCCAGTCGTGCGGAAAGACTTTAAAAGTGCCCAAAATTTCGATATTTTTTTTGTCTGAATTTACAATTAGCATCCGTTAACGTTCAAGAAAGTGAATTTACAAAACCATTTGTTTACATTTGTTGTAATTGTTTAGATTTGCAAAACTAAACGGGTAGGGTAGAGCCAAAACTTTATTATATATAAATTTGAATTTAAAAACCCAAATCCATCCGATTACAAAACAAAAGTTATATTTATACAACTTCAGTTTTTAAAGTATATTTTATTGTCAGTCAGTAAATTATGAATTATAAATAAAGATAATAAGTATAGAAAATAAAAAATTCGAACACAAAACTGTATAGTACCTGGTCAAAACGTAATTATGTGTATAAATAACAGATTTAAAGTCAGAAAGATAAATTTTTTCACTCAAGAATTAAATAGTCCCCTAAAATTTAGGATGTTTATCGTTTACAATTAAAAACCTAAACTAATACGTTTACGATTTAAAAACATAAATAGTTTACAAAACAATCATAATGTTTAAATTTCTAAATATATTCAATTTTGTTTGGATATTTAAATTTTTCGCTTTACCTTTGTAAAGTCATTAAAAAATCGACCTTTTTTATCAAAAACCGTCCAAATAGAAAAAAAAATGAAGGATAGAATACATCAACTGATGGAGAGTCTTCATATGACTCAAAAAACGTTCGCAGAATTTTTAGGCATCAGTCCTGCATCATTGAGCAGCATTTTCAATGGTCGAACGAATCCCTCTACGGGTATTACTATGGCTATAAGGTCAAAAATTCCCGATATTTCACTCGACTGGCTTATGTTTGGTGAGGGATCTATGTATAAATCTGCTCCTCAGGAGTCCCAAAATGCCCTGAATACGGAGGTTTCAGCACCCGAGAAGGTTCCTGGCGACCTCTTCGAGATGTCCCAGACCCCTCAACAGTCCGTTTCTGTGCCTCAGGTTGCAGCAGTCAAGGTAGTTCCCCAAGTGAAGGATGTGAAAAATCTTGACAAACCGAGTAGAAAGATAACAGAAATTCGCGTTTTTTTCGACGATTTGACCTACGAGTCGTTTGTGCCTAAGAAATAAAGTGGTAAGGATTTGTAAAATTAAAAAATGTCTTTTTTATTTTGTATTGTCCTCGCTTAATCGTACCTTTGCAGAGTAAAAATAAGATTTTGTTTTTCAATGAAAAAGTACTGTTCCGACCTGGTTGTGAAGTCTGTTGAGCGGATAAGCAACCGTTTTGTACTCATAAAGCTTACTCAGGGCACCCCTCTGCCCCCTATCATGCCCGGTCAGTTTGTCGAGGTTCGTGTTGACGGTTCGCCCAGGACGTTCCTTCGTCGTCCTATCTCGGTGCATTATGTCGATAGGGAGCTCAACGAGTTATGGCTTTTGGTAGCCGTTGTTGGCGAAGGCACCCAGTGGATGTCGCAGTTGCGTTTTGGCGACGTCCTGAATGTCGTTTATCCTCTTGGCAACGGTTTCTCGCTCTCCGTAGTCCCCGGACAGCGTTGTCTGCTCGTTGGCGGTGGTGTGGGCATCGCTCCCCTTCTGGAGCTTGGCAAGGAGCTCAGTGCCCTTGGTGCCGACGTCACCTTCCTCCTTGGTGGTAAGAATGCCTCCGACGTCTCCTATGTGGATATATATAAGAAGTACGGGCGCGTGCTGCTGACCACCGAAGACGGCAGCGTTGGCGAGCAGGGCTTTGTCACCCAGCACAGCGTCCTTTCCCAGGAGCGTTTCGACAGCTTCAGCGTCTGCGGTCCCAAGCCTATGATGGTTGCTGTGGCGCGTTATGCTAAGGAGCACGACATCCCCTGCGAGGTAAGTCTTGAGAACCTCATGGCGTGTGGCTTAGGTGCCTGTCTGTGTTGTGTTGAGAAGACCGTAGAGGGCAATCTCTGCGTATGTAAGGAAGGTCCAGTGTTTAACATCAATCGACTATTATGGCTCAGTTAAGTGTGAATATAGGTTCTTTGAAGCTTAAGAACCCCGTTATGACAGCCTCCGGAACCTTCGGCTACGGAGTGGAATTTGCCGATTTCCTGCCTTTGGACGGCATCGGTGGCATCATTGTTAAGGGCACCACCCTTCATCCCCGCGAGGGCAACGACTACCCCCGAATGGTAGAGACCGCCCAGGGTTTGCTCAACTGCGTAGGACTGCAGAATAAGGGTGTTGACTATTTCTGTGAGCACATCTACCCCCAGATTAGCGCCATCGACACCAATATCCTTGTCAACGTCAGCGGCAGCAACATCGACGAATATGCCGAGTGTGCTGCTCGTATCAATGAGTTAGAGAAGATTCCCGCCATAGAGCTCAACATCTCGTGTCCTAACGTCCGTCAGGGCGGTATGGCGTTCGGTGTCACCTGCGAGGGTGCTGCCAGCGTTGTTCGTGCTGTCCGCAAGCGTTACGACAAGACACTCATCGTGAAACTCTCTCCCAACGTCACCGACATTGCCGAGATAGCCCGTGCTGTAGAGTCGGAAGGTGCCGACAGCGTCTCGCTTATAAACACCCTCATGGGAATGTCCATCGACATAGAGCGTCGTCAGTCGCGTCTCAGCATCGGCACCGGTGGTCTCAGCGGTCCCGCCGTGAAACCCGTTGCCCTCCGTATGGTGTGGCAGGTAGCCCGTTCCGTCAGCATCCCCGTCGTAGGACTTGGTGGCATCAGCACTGCCGAGGATGCCATAGAGTTCTTTATGGCTGGCGCCACCGCCATAGAGATAGGCACCGCCAATTTCCTCAACCCTCACGTCGCCATTGATGTCCGCGACGGCATCAACAGCTGGCTCGATGCCCACGGGTGTTCAAGCATTCAGGATATAATAGGAGTGATATAAACAAAAGGGGCGACCAAACAGCCGCCCCAAACCAACACAAAAACTAAACTAGACTTATTATAACCTAAGTGGATTTTCTCAAACCCGTCCCTAAGTCGTTTGCAAAGTTATGTATTATTTCTTGTAATAGCAAATTTTATAAACATCTTTTAACCAAACATGGTGCATTATTCGTTTATTTTTACGGATTTTCTCAATAAAATGTTGTCATAAATGGTCATTGCCGCCATAGCCTCCACTATTGGCACCGCCCTTGGCAGCACGCACGGGTCGTGTCTTCCGTGCGCCTTCAGCGTAGTCTTGTTGCCCTCCAGGTCTATTGTTTCCTGTTCTTTAAGTATTGTAGCCACAGGTTTGAACGCCACTCTGAAGTATATATCTTCGCCGTTGCTTATTCCTCCCTGTATGCCTCCGCTGTGGTTGGTATATGTTCTGAAGTCCGTATTTTCCGTGTTAGGCACGAAGACGTCGTTCTGTTCGCTGCCCTTTGTCAGCACCGTGTCGAAGCCCTCGCCGTATTCGAAGCCCTTAGCCGCGTTGATGCTCATCATTGCTGCCGCAAGCTGTGCGTGTAGTTTTCCGAACTCCGGCTCTCCCACACCTGCGGGACATCCTTTTATTACGCACGTTACGCACCCTCCTATGGTGTCGCCCTCACCCTTTATCTGGGTTATCAGCTCCTCCATCATCTTCGCCTTTTCAGCGTCAGGACATCGTACAGCGTTGTTCTCCGTCGTGCTCAGGTCGTACTTCCTGTAGTCTTTGTCCAGCGCTATGGTGCCCACCTGCGAGGTGTATGCCTGTACGGTTATTCCCATCTTCTTGAGTACCATCTTGGCCAGCGCGCCGCCCACCACACGACTTATTGTTATTCTTGCCGACGAGCGTCCGCCGCCTCTATGGTCTCTGATGCCATATTTCATATAATATGTATAGTCTGCGTGCGACGGTCTGAAGAGACACCTCATGTTCTCGTAGTCCTGCGAGTGCTGGTTGGCGTTTCTTACTATGAATCCTATGGGAGTACCTGTCGATTTCCCTTCGAACACGCCGCTCAGTATCTCCACCTTGTCGCCTTCGTTGCGTGCTGTGGTTATGTTACTCTGTCCGGGACGTCTTCTGTCTAATTCCTTCTGGATAAAGTCCACGTCGATGTCAATGCCTGCCGGCATTCCATCTACTACTCCTCCTATGGCTTCTCCGTGACTCTCGCCAAAGGTGGTAAGTCTGAAAAGATTTCCGAAAGTATTTCCCATTTTTCTTCTTACTTCTTACTTCTTACTTCTTACTTCTTACCTCTTACCTCTTACTTCTTACTTCGTAATTCAGCATCCGCCGCAGCAACCACCCTCGCAGCCCCCTTCGCAGTTGCCGCCACATCCACCGCAGCCTTCGCCGCTCAGCAGCTGTGCCATTTGTTGTATCTCTCCGTTTGTGGCAGGTCTGTTCTCCATAACCTTTCCTTTGAATCTCAGTGCTTTTCCTGCCAGCGGGTGGTTAAGGTCTATTTTCACGTTCTCGTCGGTTATCTCGAGCACCTTTCCCTGGAATCTGTTGCCGTCTTCGTTCTGCAGCGGCAGCATAGCTCCCACGAATACGTTTTTGCTGTCGAAGGCGCCGTTCACGTTGAATATCTCCTTTTTCAGTGTCACCACCCTCTCTTCGAGGTGTTCTCCGTAGGCGTCCTCCACCTCCAGTTTCAGTTCGAATTCCTGTCCGCCGTCAAGGGCTTCCACCGTCTCCTCGAACTTTGTCAGCGCCACTCCGAAACCGCTTAGAAACACGAAGGGTCTTTCCTCCGTAGCTTCCTCTATGAGTTTCTCTTCTCCGTTCTCGTCAGCATACAGTTTGTACGCTATAACAAGGTATTTATTGATGTTCTGTTCCATATCGTTTGCAAATATACGACTAAAATCTGATATTTCTTTGATTTACGTCAAAAATAATGTTGTTTTCGCACACAATTATAACTTTTTGTGTTCACGAAATAGAAAATCGTCATAATTTTGCATCGTCAAAAGGAACAAAAACAGTCCTTGCGACACGTAAAAAACATTTAAGGATAACAATTAAAAGAAAGGTAAAAAGATGAAAAGAATGTTTTTGATGGTTGTAGCAATGCTCAGCATGACTACAATGTTTGCAGAAGGTGAGAACATGAATAGCGTAGAAAGCGCAAACGTATATGATATGAGTGTGAGCTACGCTAAGTTAGCAAAGGCTTTAAGGTTGTCTTCAGACCAGTTGGATGCTGTTGAGGACGTTCACGAGGCATTCATTGCCGACATGAAGAGTGTAGCAGCAGCAAGCGACGACTCACGTAAGGCAATGCTTAAGAACGCTATCAACAAGGATCTGCGCAACATGCACAGCGTTCTCGACCACGATCAGTATCGTAGTTACGTTCGTCTGCTCAATCTGACACTCGTAAATCGCGGATTGAACAAGTAAATAACAAGTAAAACCTCTAAAATGTGGGCTATAGGTCGAAAGATTTATAGCCCTTTATTTTGTTGTGTGGAAAATTTTTCTTTCCTTTGCACAATGATGCTACGACACCTCGTCCTACTGTTGATGCTGCTCTGCGGACTTCATTCGCAGGCGCAGTCGCAGGTCACCGCCTTTGTGCGTCTCTCCGGCGACGACACCGCACTCTTCGAGCGCTGCGGCTGTCGTTGGCTTCATCAGTGGGGCGACATCCACGCCGTCAGCATCCCCTTGAACCGTATCGACGAGCTCTTCAGTCATCCCGAGGTGCTGCGCATCGAGGCTGGCAAGAGCTGCACCACCCTCACCGACACCACACGTCACCTCCTCGGCGTCAGTCGTGTCCACGAAGGCATCCGTCTTCCTCAGGCTTATACCGGCAAGGGCGTCGTCGTAGGTGTTCAGGACGTCGGTTTCGACCTCACCCATCCCAATTTCTACGACCCCACAGCCACCCGCTACCGTGTGAAACGCTTCTGGGACCAGCTATCCCTCGACACCGTCGGCAGCCAGCTCTACGTCGGTGCCGACTACACCACCGAGAGTGCTATCCTTGCCTATGCCCATTCGCGTGACGGACTCGACCAGACCCACGGCACCCACACCGCAGGCATCGCTGCAGGCAGCGGCTACAACCGTCCCTATCGTGGTGTGGCATACGAGAGCGACCTCTGTCTTGTCAACAACGTCGTCACCGACGACCTCCACCTCGTCGATAGTCTCGACCGTTATAAGTACACCACCGCCACCGATGCCCTCGGTTTCCAGTACTGTTTCGACTATGCCGAGTCCGTTGGCAAGCCCTGCGTCGTCAGCTTCAGCGAAGGCTCCTGTCAGGACCTCTACGGCGACGACCAGCTGTACTACGAAGTCCTTGAGCGCATGACGGGTCCCGGACGCATCATCGTGGCATCAGCAGGCAATAGGGGAGGCAGCCCCACCTATTTCCACAAACCCCGCGGTGTGGAGCGCTCAGGCACCTTCATGACCTCCTACCTCGACTACGTTCACGGCGAGCTGCGTGCCGACGTCCCCTTCCGTTTCCTGCTCACCTTCTATCACCCCTCCGGCTACCGTCATAAGGTCGAAGTGCCCTCAGAACGTATCTTCCAGCAGCCCGACTCCCTCATCGCCGACACCTTCAAGATAGCCAACGTGCAGTATGTCGTCATGATGGCAGCCTATCCCAACTGCTACAACCCCGACGAGAGCGCCTACGAGGTCTATGTCAAAGGTCCCGGCGGCTTTGGCAAGGAGACACCCTTCTCGCTCGAAGTCATAGGCAACGATGCCGACATAGAGTTCTTCCTCCTTAAAGGCGAGATGGGCACCAATTCCCTTGACCCACAGCTCGTTGCCGGCGAACGTCGTTACAGCATCCATTCCCCCAGCTCCGCTCCCGCCGTCGTCTGCGTCGGTGCCAACAGCTACCGCCCCGGAGCCCTTAACTATAAAGGCGAGTGGAAAGAATACTTCACCTTCGAACATCCCGGCGACGTAGGCAGCTACTCCAGCGTAGGACCCACCCTCATGGGACTCACCAAGCCCGACGTCGTAGCCCCCGGCACCAATATCATCTCCTCCTACAGCAGCTACTATCTCGAGAACCATCCCGACGCCAACGATATCCAGTGGGACGTAGAGCACTTCCCCTTCAACGGTCGCACCTATGCGTGGAACTGCAATTCAGGCACCTCCATGTCAACACCCTTCGTAGCAGGCATCATAGCCCTGTGGCTCGAGGCGTGTCCCACGCTAACCCCTCAGGATGTCAAGGACGTCCTCTCGCGCACCTGTCGTCGTCAGCCCGCCCAGAAAGACAACTACACCGGCTACGGAGAAATCGACGCCTATGCAGGACTCCTGGACGTTCTGCAGATACCCACCTACGACGGCACCATCTCCACACGTCATCCCTCCTCACTCCGTCTCACCGCCGTAGGTGACGGCAGCGCCCTCCTCACCAGCGACGTCCCCACGTCGTCACCCCTCGCCGCAGCGCTATACACCCTTCAGGGAGCACTCCTCGAGAGCCACACCTTCCCTCAGGGCGTCACCACCCTCCGTGTGCCCCTCACCTCCTGTCCCTCAGGCGTTTATGTCCTCCAGCTCACCTCCTCCGACGCCACCCTCACAGGCTCCTTCCTCCTTCGCACTACCAACAATTAGGTATTTTGCAAAAACCCTAATTTTAGGTATTGCACAAATCCCCAGAACCCCCTACCTTTGCAACCAGAATTAATTAAGATAAATTTTTTGTGGTTCATAATGTTTTTTGTATAAAAAACAAAGGCTGTCCGTGAGGATAGCCTTTTGTTATATGTTTTCTCTCAGTTTTTTCGTCTTTAAAGAAAAATATTATTTTTTTTTGTGGAATTATTAAAAATAATTATCTTTGCAACGTCCTTTTATGCCAAAAGTAGTCATAAGACTGCTGAGGTTTAGGGGATACATATTTATGGGAAGGCGTTTACTACGCGCTTGTTCTTGGCTATACAGAACTTCGCAAACTCTGAAATCCAGCAAGGAACATCGCAACGGTAGATGTCCATTTGGGGTATGTAACATACAGATTTGTCTGTTTTCCAAACAGAACAGTTTTCGTATCTGCATATTCGGCGTGGGCTTCTGGCGTTGCTCGTTCAGTCTGGATTGGGCAATGCGAAGGCCTTGTATAGCGGGATGAGTAACGAAGTACAGACTCTCACGCTTTTTTCATATCTATGCTACTAACCGACAATCTAAAAGAAGTCTTGCAGGGGAGGCGCAAGGCAAGAGTTTCGGGCTATGGAAAAGCAGTGGATATACTTCAATTCTCGCGACAAACTTATAAGAATAAACATTCGAAATATTGTTTATTTTGAAAGTGACGGTAATTACACCTATATGATAACTACAAACAAACATAAGAGTTGTCTGTCGATGAATCTGTCACATACCGAAAGCGCTTTAGCTCAACAATTAGATGTCACTGCAAGGCAGTTTATGCGTGTCGGGAAGAGATTTATCATCAACATGAAGTATATATACCAAATAGATACACTTAAGCAGGTATTGTTGTTATCAGACTGCTACAACTTTTTATTCCAGTTGCCTATATCGAAGGAAGCTCTTAGGGCAATGAAGTCAATTATTACAAATAAAGAATAGTAGAAAATGGAGATATTAGTTGGAAGAGAACAGCAGACTCGTAGATTGAGTATAACAAAAGAAGGGAAAATTCAGTTGGCTGGCAATCCTGGTAGCGTACCAGTTGATGTGAGCCGTAATCACCTGTCAATGACGCCATTGGGAACAAATAAGTGGAAGATAAAGAACCTTAACGACTTGAACGTAACTTATGTAAATGGTATAGCCATAGAAAGTAAGGTAGTAAACGAGAGTGATAAAGTAGAACTTGGCAAATCGCATTACCTCTTGTCGTGGGATTATTTTAGAGAACCAAAAGTCGAGACTGTTGATTTCCGAAAATTAAAGTATGTATGGGAGAACTACAACAATGAAAATATAGCCATCCGTAAAAGACAGAAAAATAACGGTCTATTGGCAAGTATTCCAATGTTATTCTCTACTCTAGGTGGTATTCTTACAACAATATCATTCGTATCTCCGACAATACCTCCTCAATTCAGGGCAATTACTTTGGTTTTTACAATCTTAGCACTATTACTTATGATATACGGTCTGTACAAGAGATTCGCTGACGACAGTATTGAAAGGCAGGAGGAAATGAAGAAAGAACTGCAACGAACCTACGTATGTCCTAAATGTAAACACTTCTTAGGGTATCAGGATTTTGACCTGATTATGCAAAATGATGCATGTCCATACTGTAAAGCTAAGATAATAAAATAGTTTCGTAAGGAAAACGGGGTGTTTTATACAGAATGAATTCAGAACTTTGGGAGCGCTTGAAAATCACCATATCTTTGCAACGTCAAACCAATAAAAATTACTATTATGTACAACGAAGAAACAATCATTGAGAGCCCATCACAGAATAATAATGAAAAGAAAGACAATTCTTGGGCTAAGGTAACGCTGGGCGGTGTATCTGGAATCCTAATGGGAGCTGGTCTCATATTTGGAGCGCAGCAAGTATTTGCAAGTAAAGGAGCAGGAGAAGAAGGTCCTACTATTGACCCACAGGCCAAAGAAGGAGAAGAGACATCTCAGCCTCAGGAAGATTCTCAGGCAACCAAAGCAGAGGATCAAGGAAATACTGCAATTGACATTAATGGTCAAGTAGGTTCAAACCATCCTCAGTTAGCTGAAGTTCACAACAACCTATCGTTTGGTGATGCTTTCGCTGCCGCACGTGCTGAAGTAGGTCCCGGTGGAGTGTTTTATTGGCATGGAGGTCTTTATAACACCTATACAAAGGAAGAATGGAACTCGCTTCCTATTCAAGAGAAGGCAAACTTTGCAAGTCACGTAGATGACTTTGCGGTAAGCGGTCATCATGTTCACGATATGGGCGACCACCTATCGTTTGGTGATGCTTTCGCTGCCGCACGTGCTGAGGTAGGTCCCGGTGGAGTGTTCTATTGGCACGGAGGTCTTTATAACACCTATACTGAGGCAGAGTGGAATGCAATGTCAGCTGAAGCAAAAGCAGACTTCGCACATGATGTACATCACGCAGTTCCAACGACAACGGTTTACGTCGTTCCCACTGATGATAGCCCAGTAGTAGAGGTTCCTCAAGCCGATCCTGACCCAGATGTTGTTTTTGTGAATGACCAACTTGAGAACAACTTCTCGTTGGGAGAAGATGTGCACATCGTGGGGTTCACTGACACAACAGGTCATCTTGAAGCGAATTATGACTTTAACAATGACGGAAACGCTGATGTAGCAATTGTTGATGTTGACGACAATCTACGAATCAGTGATCCTGATTTAATTGTTGACACGCAAGGTAATTTTGCAACCGTGAATGAAGTTGTCGAGGAGCCTGCCAACTTATATTCTACGGAGATGGAAGACCCAGGAACGAACGATGACGTATATGATGTAGATAACATGATGACAGAAGTATAAAAAGAATAAACGACGATGCAGGTAAAGAGAATAAAGTGTCCCTATTGTAATGTTGTGTTAGACATAAAAAACACTAACAACGAAACAGAAAAGCAAATTACATGCCCCTTTTGTAAGTCTGAACTTATTATAAAATTTACTCCGAAAAAGGAGCCTGTTGAGGCTCATACATATTATGCTCCGAAAAGACCAGCGGTTGATAGTGGTGCAACACAGTTAGGGCAATCTGTTTCCGGTGAGACACAACTCTCTTCACCTACATCAGCTAAAACAATTAATGCCTCATTCATTCATAATGGTGTAAACTATCCGTTAAGAGATGGAGACAACATAATAGGAAGAAAAGCATTCACTTCGAAGGCTACGATACAGATTCCGACAAACGATGCTTACCTCAGCAGACAACATTGCAACATAAGAGTGACTCCACTACCTGACGGCACGAAGAAAGCAGTGATTTTCAACTATAAGAACATGAATATCACAAGAGTTGATACCCAACGAGTGGAGAATGGCGATGAGATAAGACTTGCAGACGGAAACATAGTCACTATGGGTCGCACAAAAATAACCATTAAACTTTCATAAGACATGAAGATAGAATTATATTCCCCTCTCTCTATACATGAGTTAGGTCAAAGACCGAACCAAGAAGATTCCTTGTGGCCACAAGAGGATAAACAGTCTAAGTTATTTGTTGTCTGCGACGGTATGGGCGGACACGAAAAAGGAGAGGTGGCAAGTCAAACAGTGTGTGCAGCTTTAGGCGAATGGTTTACCAAAAACGCTAAAGACCCATTTTCTGATACACAACTTCAAGAAGCCCTAGAATACGCATATTTAAAACTTGATGACCAAGACGGTGGAGAGCTGAAGAAGATGGGAACAACGCTCACCTTATTATATATAAGCAGTAACGGCATTACGGCAGCACATATTGGTGATAGTCGTATATATCATATTCGTCCTTCAAAGGGAATTATTTACCAGTCACGCGACCATTCTTTAGTGTTTGACCTTCTTCAGGCGGGTGAGATAACCTATGAAGAGATGGCTACCTATCCGCAGAAGAACGTCATAACTCGTGCTATGACTCCTGGTGAAGATAACCGTTGCCGACCTGATATTATCCACATAACGAATATAAAGTCTGGTGACTATTTCTATATGTGTTCCGACGGCATGCTGGAGCAGATGAGTGACGAGGAACTGGCAGGTATATTGTCAGAGAGGGTTCCAGACGAAATAAAAAGAGAAAAACTAATTGCCGCCACAGTGAATAATCACGACAACCACACCGCGTGGCTACTGCAGGTGAAGGATGTTTTCATAGAGAATGGCGACAACAAACTTATCGACGAAGAACCTACTGCACGATGCAATGCTGTAAACATTATTAAAAATAGGCGTAAGCAGCAAGAAGTAGAAATTGCCGGCAGCGATGATGTCGTGGTAGTATCTGCACCTCCAAGAAGGAGATTTATCGGTGTCGGTCCGGTTAAAGTCAAACGAAAGAGACCGCTCCTTAAGATATTCTTAATAGTTCTGGCGTTTCTTGTTGTTGTTACAGTCGGTGGATTAACGGTATATCATTGTTTTTTCAAACAGCCGGAAACAAAAACCAATATAGTCAAGAATAAAGGTAAGGGTAAAGAAACAAAAAGTAGGCAAGTCTCGAAGTCAGATACTGCACAAAAACCGATTATGCCTAAATCAGGAAAGACAAATGATTCTGCAGTGCAGAAAGCAAATGAGACAAATAAAAGCGAACATGTTAAAGAACAATTAGAAAAGCAACTTGACAAAAAATAAATAAGTCTATGCAACACCTTAAAATCAATACAACGCTACAAGGCGGAAAATACAGAATAGACAAAATTCTTGGTGAAGGTGGCTTTGGCAACACTTATCTTGGCTATAATCTTGAGTTTGAAGAGCGAGTAGCCATAAAGGAGTTCTTCATGAAGGGTGTAACGGAACGTGACGAGTTTTCGAGTTCCGTTAGTGTTAGCAATAGCACCAACTTGAGGAGTTTCGAAGAACAGAAAGAAAAATTTAAGAAGGAAGCTCGACGACTGCGTAAACTGCGCAATGACCACATCGTAAAAGTCCACGACCTCTTTGAGGAGAATGGAACTGCATATTACATTATGGACTATATTGATGGCGAAAGTCTTTCTTCTCATCTGAAACGTACAGGAGCACCACTACCAGAGGAAGAAGTGCTTAGACTGTTGTCTCAGTTGTTAGATGCTCTGAAGACCGTTCACGACATGGGGCTGTGGCATCTTGACCTTAAACCTGCCAATATAATGGTGGATATTCATGGAGAGGTAAAACTCATAGACTTTGGAGCCTCAAAACAGCTGAACAGGCAAAAGGGCGGTGCCACTACAAGTACTGCAGTAAGCTATACTAACGGCTATGCTCCACGAGAACAGATGGAGCAGAACTACGATAAGTTCGGTCCTTGGACAGACATTTATGCTCTG
>ONAJ01000024.1 GCA_900315775.1 uncultured Prevotella sp. | reverse complement strand
TTGCAATCCGAAGATAGACATTACGGAACTTATCTATTCCAGTCTTATCCGTGAGTACAACCCCATTGAGAGCTATCTGAAGGAGCAGCAACATTGGGACGGCACCGACCACGTACGTCAGCTCTTCAATCGTCTGCCGGGACTCACCGAGGAGCACCACACCTACCTCGCCATCTGGCTGCGCTCCGCCGTTGCCCACTGGCTACAGATGGACATGCTTCATGCCAACGAGACGGTGCCGACACTCATCGGTGCACAGGGCTGTGGTAAATCGACCTTCATGGCACGTTTGCTGCCAAAACATCTAAGGATGTATTACCTTGACCACATCAACCTCTCGAACAAGTTCGACAAGGAGATGGCACTAACCAACAACCTCCTCGTCAACCTCGACGAGCTCGATGCTATACGTCCCTCTCAGCATGCATCGCTGAAGCAGACACTGTCGAAGAGTAAGGTCAACGGACGTGTCATCTACGGCAAGACACAGGAGGACCG
This sequence comes from uncultured Prevotella sp., assembly GCA_900315775.1. Lineage (GTDB taxonomy): Bacteria > Bacteroidota > Bacteroidia > Bacteroidales > Bacteroidaceae > Prevotella. The sequence goes on along the minus strand of ONAJ01000024.1, from coordinate 39,396 downwards.
CCTCCGTTTTGCTTCCTTCGTCGCTACGACCAACAACCCCCACCCTCTCACCGACGCTACAGGAAGCCGCCGATACATCTGTATCACCATACCTCGCGGCGAATACATCGACAACGAGGGCGAGATAAACTACGACCAGCTCTTTGCACAGGTAATGAACGAACTCAACGTCCAGCACCTACCCTATTGGTTCAACAACGAACAGGTGCAGCGCCTTCAGGAACTCAACACCGCCTTCATGGACCAAAAGGACCTTGCAGAAATCATCAGCCTGCACTTTAGGAAACCCGAGGAAGGAGAGATGGTGAAGCCCCTGAACTCTGCAGAGATAATCCACATTATACAAAAGGAATACCCGCTGGTAAAGAATACCCACAGCACCAAGGTACATCTCGGTATGGCACTGAAGGACCTTGGGTACAGCCAAATACATCGTGGCAACGTAAGGTACTACAAAATTGTCGATTGTTTCTAAACCACTTCGGGCTGACCTCAAACAAGTCAGCCCGATTTTTTATTAATAGTGTAGTTATGTTATAGGTGTTGCAGCATCTTTTGTACAATCATCCACTCCACAATATCGTGTAATACCACACCTGCCATTCCTCCACCACTTGCTGGCAGTCCCAGTTTGTTAATGCTCACAATAATGCTATATTTTGGCGAATATTTTTATACGTTTGTATGAAATATCCGCCTGATTGTATGAAATGTTTTCATGTAAATTTTACATGTTCTCTAAAGAAAGAGTTTGCAAAGATAAATGGTAATGCCCAAAGTAAGCGGAGGGCAGTCTTGACACTTTTTGTTCTAAATCTGAAAGATTGAGTTTTCTCGGATTACGCTTTATCTCGGATACAATACCAGTATGGTCAAGTTCGTTAAGAGCTATCATGTCTATCTCGTTTTCACCTTTGCGGTCCCACCAATTTCCGACACATGTATAGTTCCCGGACTCCATTGCTTTCTGTTGGAAAAACTGTTCAAGCGTCCTTCCGGAGAATTGCTCATAGTGTTGGCTTATGTTTTGCCGTAACAATGTCAATTGTCCGCGTTCCACCAGAGATTGGTACGGGCATACGAAACAGAACCAGAAGCGAAGAAACTGGTCTGATATTTCGTAGGCGCTAGTCTTGCTATTAGGTTTTGCAAGAATAGGTTTTATGCGAGATATGATATTAAAATTCCTCTCCAGATTTTGCAGAAAAGTACCCATGTCTTTTTGCATGGATCCATCAATATCCGAGCGACGGTTCAATCCAGATGCAATAAGTTGAAGGATGGAAAAATATGTGAATCCCTCGTCACCAAACTCTTGGTTCATCAGGTCACGTCCTTCGGAAAGGAAATAAGAATCCTGCCTACAGAAATAGTTAAGCATCTTCTCTTTGGTGTAGCAGCCGGCATCCATCAGAAGTTCCACATATTTTGCTACGCCACCCGTAAGCATATAGAGACATAGCAGGTCCTCATTTTTATAATCCGGTTTATGATCACTAAATATCTGCTTGAGCACGTCAATCGTAAAAGGAAGGAGTGTGAACCGAGAGGTGGGTCGTCCGTAGAGCGGTTCATTCTCGTTTTCGAATATGCGCTTCATCAAAGAACGGATACTTCCCATCGTGATGAGGTTAAGGTGTGATTCTCGGTGGTAACGATCCCACAGGTCTTGTATCTCACCAAAGATAGCAGGGTTTACCTTGTAAAGATTCTGAAATTCATCGAATACGATGGTGAAGTGACGCTTAAGCGATTCTCGCATCACAACTTCAAAGAAATCGTGGAAGTTTGTCAGACTACCATATACCTTAATGTTCAACTGTTCTTCTATTGATCGTTGGAACTTACCACAAAGAACTGCTTCACTGTCCTTCGATACAAAGAGGTATGCGTATTGGTGTCCTTCGAACGCTTTCGTTACAAGTGACGTTTTGCCAACACGCCTTCGTCCCATTAATACGGTGAACATACCACTTTTCTCCGCCAGATGCTCATTCTCAAGCAATATGCCTATTTCCGACTCTCGATTATAAAATTTCATAAATGTAAATGGTTATTTATATAAATCTTCATTTATATTTCTGTTGCAAAGATAGGAATTATTTTCGAAAAGCAAAAGAAATGATATGGAAATGTTAGAAAAATTATTATTTCCTTTTCCGAATGCTGACCATAAAGGGAAGGTAGCGGTAGATGAACCAGGTGATGGCGGTGGCGACGATATAGACTATGATGAAGACGAGGGCGACGCGCCAGTACTGGTCGTTGTAGGGAAGACCGATAGAGGTCATTATTTTTGCCGTCAGGAGGGGAACTCCTCCGCAGATGAAGTAGTACACCAGACAGTGGCTTCCGGTCCATGAGAGGGCACGAGATGCGAGGTGTGAGGTTTGAGGTATGAAGTGAGCGAAGATGCTGCTAAGTAGCAGGCAGCTTATGATGCAGTCGCAGAGGAATGTGGGTATGGAGGTGACGACGATGGGTCCCATAACCATCTTCCATTCGTATCGGTATTCTATGTATTTTAGGATGATGAGGCAAGCAGCGAGAGGGATGAGGGCTGAGGGCTGAAGTCTGAGGGATTTTTCGAACTGGTGGTAGGTATATCCTAAATAGAGGAAGAGCAGTGCGAGTAGTGCCTCGTTGATGTGCCAGAAGTTATAGGTGTTATAGTTGGCGTTCTCTAAGTTTCCTATCGCGAAGGCGAGGGCTGTGAGTATTATTATAATAGGTGTGAGGATGATGTGTCTTCCCCGAGTAATCCATAGCAACAGCGAGAAGATAATCTCTGCGACGATGAGGGCGGCGATGAACCACGAGGCTTCTCCAAGGAGTATTTCGCTGGCGAGTGTCAGGATGTTTATTTCCTCACCGTGAGCGAGAGCCTTGGGAAGTGCTATGAGAGTTGTGAAGATAAAATATGGTATTATGAGGTTTACAGCGATGGAGAAGATTTTCTGTTTAGGATGTATTGTCCCGTTGTCCTTGTAGAAGAGATAGCCTGAAAGGAAGAAGAACATAGCCAGCGCATTCTCTACGTAGAAGCTGTAGGGTATGATGTCGTAGCCAGCATAGTACATCTCAGTATGGAATAGCAGTATTGCTACCATACTGAGTCCGCGGAGGTTGTCTATCCACAGTTTCCTTGTAGTTAGTTGACTATTGCTATCTTGCATACTGTGCCCTTCGAGCCGTCGCTCTTAGCTGTTTCGACCATATATATTCCAGAGGCTACACGACGACCACTGAGGTCGTTGCCGTCCCACGTGAATGTACCGCCGTTGCTTCGTCCCTGAGCCACGAGAGTACCATTGACGGTAACTATCTTGACGTCGGCATTATAAGACAGTCCTGTGACAGTTATTAGTCCTGTATAATCTGGTGTCACCGGATTAGGATATGCCCACACGTTGTCTTTCGACATATCGCTGTTAGGTGTTGAGGCGTCGCTCATATACGAGCAGAGTCCTTTGTCTGTTCCGAAGAACACTTCTCCGGTCTTGTCGTTGATGGTTATTGCCTCGATGGTATTTGAGAGGAGGCTGCTGTTACTCTGGGTGAAATGGTGTATCTGGGTGTTGTTGTCCTCGCTGATGAGGTAAGCACCGTCACCATAGGTTCCGAACCACTTACGACCTCCACCGTCGATAGCTATGCAAGCGATATCGACTCCGGAAAGCAGATAGTCGGCATAGTCGGTGCCGTCGTTGCGGGGCACCTTAACCTGCGTGAATGTCTTGTTGCCTGCCGCAATATCTTCTGCGGTAAGCATAAGAGGACCTTCAATGGTTCCTATCCAGATATTCTTACTCTTGTCTTCAACAACACAACGAACACTATGAGCTCCCACTACGGTACCGTCCTGGTTGGTGAAGTCGGTATAAACATTTGCATGCAGGTCGGCAGGGTTAAGACACAAGAGAGCTGTTGATGACCACGCATCGTTGGTGAACCAGAACAGTCCGCGACTGTCGAAGATAGGGCTGCGTGCTGAGGCGAAGTCCTTGGAGATATTGCTTATCGCCTGGTTCTTCTTCTCAGTCCAGTTGCCTTCTTTTGAGTAGTGTGCTATGGGTTTCTCGGACCAGCTGTTGAGAACCCATAGGTTGCCGTCGCTGTCGAACTTAAGACCGTTTACTATGACGTAGTTGTAGTTGTTTGGTATTACCGTCGTTATGCAGCTGTTGGTATTGTCGAAGGTCCAGTTTTTTATGAACTTGCCACCTTTAAACTCATAAACGCCAGAGCGAGAGCTGGCAGCAAAGACGTGAGTCTTGTCGAGCGGGTCGATGTCAAGACACGAAATATCCTCATAGAGGTGACCGGTCTTTTTGTTTATCTCGTCCTCGTATAACGTCCATTCACCATTACTCATTACCTGTATTGTTCCAGGACGTTGCAGGAACGTTACGTTAGCCTCGCCGCCACCAGTAGTATAAAGTGAGCCATCGACATACTTCATGAAGAAGAAGTGGTTGTATTTTGGTCCCTCAGGACGTATCTCGGAGCGGATGTTTGTCTTGGTGCCGTCCTTCTCGGTATAAGCCAACAGCTTGCCGTTCTCGTCAACAGTCCACATACAGTTGTTTGTATCGTCGGCAACGAGTGTTCTGTTCTCCGTCTTGGGAGTATATTCCCCTACCCTTTTCCACACGTTATGGTCAAGGAGGTTGTCGGTAAGTTTAGCGGCATACAGTCCTGAGGTCTCTGAGGCGGCATAGATGTTTTTCCCCTCGATATAGCAGTATTTCACGTTTATACCAATCTGGTAGGTATCGCTCACTTCGGCATCCTTCATATTCACCTTCACTATGCCGAAACCAGTACTAAGGTATGCGTAGATATCATTGATATACGTGCTATTGATAGTCTTGTCGCTGGTCATCGACTTGGTATAATAGTCGGAGATATTATAGACCTTAGCGTTATTGTCTATGAGGTCGATGTTATAGTTGTCGTAGATGATGATAAGACGTTTAGCGGTGTTGTTCCACTTGATGTCGATGATGCCGCAGTCGCTAAGTTTATTGACCTTGTCGTAGGTATCTATGCTGCTGTCGGAGAAGTTGTAGCTGAAGAGGTTGTTGCTTGCAAGAACGTAAATCAGCTTTCCTGCCGGTTCGATAGCAGTAATATTATGGTACGACATATATGCTTTCCACTGCCCTACCCCCTGTGCTTTAGATGAGAGAGTAGAGAGGAGTGAGAAGAGCATCAGACTATAGGCTATAAGTTTCTTCATAACGATAAATAATAGAGCAGTTTATATATATTAAACCACGAAAGTCGCGGATTATTGCCTGCCAGGTTTTTTCTTATCGTTTTTCCGAAGATTTTATATGCTATCATCAATAGTGGTGAAAGACATGACATTCGTGTCCAAGTGGCGTATTTGAGAAGTGTAGAGTAGTCCTTCAGCTGGTCCTTGAACTGGTGGAGGGTGCGTAGTGACTCCTCCGTCTTATTTACGAATGTGGCGTTGTCTTCGTAGTCTATGATGGTAACAGGATTGGAAATATGCTTTACGGGGTAGCCCTTGTCGTGGAGAGTCTTTCCGAAGAGCACATCCTCGTAGCCGTAGCTTTTGAAACTCTCGTCGAAAGGACATTCAAAGATTATGTCGCGAGCAATGAGGAAGTTTGTTGTGCGGAACTCCCTATGTTCGTGTTCCTGTCGTTCTGTGCGAGTATGTTTTCCCGATGCCTTTTTCTCGTAGAGATAACGGAGGTTATTGCTCAGTTTCATTACGTTGCCGAAGATACGTACTCCACCGACGACGATGTTGTCGGTACTCTCAATGTACTTTTTTATGAAGGTGTTATGCTCCACACAGACGTCAGAATCCATATACAGCAGCCATTCGTATTTTGCTTCGTGTGCCAGCAGGTTACGCACAGCTGCTCTGCCAACGTTCTCCTTGCGAGGTATGTAGCGTACGTTCTCAAGGAGTGCTATCTTGGCATTTTCCTTCAGTGTTGTCTCGTCTGTTGAGCCATCTTCTATAACTATTATCTCCCACTCTACCTTGTTTGATGCGTGGAGATTGTATTCAGTGAGTTGTTGCCATACAGACTTAACCTCATCGTGGCAAAGGCTGTTATAGCAAGGGATGAGTACTGATAATTGTTTCTTCATGGTTTGTGTTTTGTGTTGTTGTTTATTTTAAGAATTCTGCCAGTTTCTTCGTGGCTCGTGCCCGGTGTGAAATGGTATTCTTTATGTTATAGCCCAGTTCGGCAAAGGTCTTGTCGTAGCCGTCAGGCATGAATATCGGGTCGTAGCCGAAGCCCTCGCCTCCTCTGCACTCATGGATAATCTTACCGTTGACAATACCCTCGAAGGTTCTGATCTTTCCATCAATTATCAGGGCTATGACAGTGCGGAAGCGTGCTTTCCTATTGTCTTTATCCTTCAGCTCGCGCAACAGTCGTGCCATATTGGCTCCCGAATCGTGGGACTGTGCATGGTCGATACCCATAGAAGCATAGCGTGCACTATACACACCCGGTGCTCCTCCCAAAGCCTCTACTTCGAGTCCTGTATCGTCGGCAAAACAGTTAATATGGTATTTCTTATAGATATATTCAGCCTTAATCTTAGCATTGTCTTCCAGTGTCTGTCCCTTTTCCGGAATATCATCGTTGCAGTTGATGTCTTTCAGTGACAGAACCTCAAACGAGTTTCCAAGAATTTTGCGAACCTCCATAAGTTTATTGAGGTTGTTTGTAGCGAAGACTATTTTCATTTTCTTTTCCTTTACTTTTACTTTCATCTCGTCGAAGCCCTCTCCATAGACACCAATTACTGAGCTTTGGCTTACGAAGGCGTTAGGGTCTATTGTCTTTATCAGTCGGAAGATTTGAACACTCTCACGCTTCTTGGCAAGGATACACAGTACTTTGCGTTTCTGTCCTGTGTACCATCCGTGTCCGTCGAGAATGGTAACACCGTGATTCATTTGTGTTCCTATGGCATTGGCTATCTCCTGGTATTTCTTTGAGAATATCATAAACTGTACAGACTCGCGACGAGCATTCATGACGTAGTCGAGTACGAAGTTCTCGATAACCATAGTACACAGACCGAATACTATTTTACGCCAGTCACCGAAGATTGGGATACAGGAGCCTATGATAAGGATATCAACAAAGATGAGTACCTGTCCAAGCGAGAGGTTGTAGAACTTGTTTACTACGGCAGCGACAATATCCGTACCGCCGGTACTGCCGTTATGCAGGAAGACGATAGCCAACGACATGCCCGTCATAGTACATCCTATGATTAGCGACATGAAGTCCTGACCGGGTCCGAGCACTTGTTTGAAGGTGCCGTCGGGCTGAATTACTATCATTTGTGCTACCCACAGAAGTATTGATATCATGAAGATGGCGTAGATGGTTTTCATCATAAAACGCCATCCCAGAATCTTAAGTGCTATGATAAGCAGTACGGCATTGATGGTGAAATAAGAGTACTCAATAGGCAGTCTTGTAGCATAGAAAATGATAGCCGCAATACCCGTTACACCACCCGTAACAATCTCGTACGGAAGGAGAAACACCGTCCAACCGAAGGCATAGAGCATCAGTCCGAGGGTGATGAAGAAGTAGTCTTTTACTTCATTCCATAATGCTTTGTTTCCTGCTATTTGCATACTATATTAACCATACGTTTAGGAACAACAATGATTTTAACGACCTGCTGACCCTCTAAGTATTTGGCAGCACGATCGTCAGCCAATACGCTCTCCTCGATAGTCTTGTTGTCGGCATCGGCAGCAAACGCCATCTCGAAACGACGTTTTCCGTTGAAGGCGACACCAAGGGTAACGCTGCTCTCAACGAGGTATTTCTCGTCGTACTCAGGCCATTTAGCATCGCATACAGAGCCTTCGCCACCCAACTGCTCCCACAGCTCTTCGGCAATGTGTGGTGCGAAAGGAGCTATCAGTGCTACGAGGTCTTTCATTACCTCTACACTTGTACACTTCTGCTGACTCAGCTCGTTGATGGCAATCATAAATGCTGAGATGCTGGTGTTATAAGAGAACTGAGGAATATCCTGAGAAACCTTCTTGATGAGTTTATGCAGACTCTTAAGGTTCTCTGCGGTTGCCTCCTTGTTTGTTGCGACTGAGTCGCAACATGCTGTACATAGGTTCCAGAACTTCTTCAGGAAGCGGTGACAGCCGTCGATACCGTTGGTATCCCAAGGCTTTGACTGCTCCACAGGACCGAGGAACATCTCGTAGAGACGCAGTGTGTCGGCACCATACTTCTCAACAATCATGTCCGGATTAACGACGTTGAACATAGACTTCGACATCTTCTCGATAGCCCAGCCGCACTTGTACTGTCCGTCCTCCATGATGAATTCAGCATGCTCGTAGTCAGGACGCCACTTGCGGAAAGCCTCAATGTCGAGAATGTCGTTGCTTACTATATTCACGTCAACGTGGATAGGAGTAACATTATACTTATCTTTAAGACCAACGCTTACGAACTTACCCTTGTCGGCACCCTCGTCCTCGATACGATAAACGAAGTTCGAGCGACCCTGAATCATTCCCTGGTTAACCAGTTTCTGGAAAGGCTCTTCCTTGCAGCTTACGCCAAGGTCGAAGAGGAACTTATTCCAGAAGCGTGAGTAGATAAGGTGACCTGTAGCATGTTCTGTGCCGCCGACATAAAGGTCAACGTTCTGCCAGTAGTCATCAGCCTCACGACTTACCAGCGCCTGGTCGTTATGTGGATCCATGTAGCGCAGATAGTAAGCAGAGCTGCCTGCAAATCCTGGCATTGTGTTCAGCTCCAGCTGGAAGACTGTCTTATTGTCGATGTCAGAAACATCGACCACCTGACGTTTTTCTGTGTCCCAAGCCCATTTCTTAGCGCGTCCGAGAGGTGGTTCGCCAGACTCTGTCGGCTTGTACTCGTCAATCTCAGGAAGTTCCAGAGGCAGACAATCCTCAGGAATCATATAAGGCATACCGTCCTTGTAGTACACGGGGAACGGCTCACCCCAGTAGCGCTGACGTGAGAAGATGGCGTCGCGAAGACGGTAGTTTACCTTTACGCGTCCCAGTCCCTGTTCGGTAACAAACTTCTTTGTTGCTGCGATAGCCTCCTTCACCGTCAATCCGTTGAGTGAGAACTTGTCGCTTGAAGAGTTCATCACGATACCCTCTTTGGCGTCGAAGCTCTCCTCGCTGACGTCAGCACCCTCGATAAGAGGTATTATGGGCAAGTTGAAATGTTTAGCAAAGGCATAGTCGCGACTGTCGTGAGCAGGAACAGCCATGATGGCTCCTGTTCCGTAGCCTGCGAGTACATATTCTGAAATCCAGATAGGAATCTCCTCGCCAGTAAACGGGTTGATAGCGTAAGAGCCTGAGAAAACTCCCGTTACCTGGTGGTCTATCTGACGTTCACGTTCGGTACGTTTCTTTACGTATGCCAAATACTCGTCAACAGCAACCTTCTGCTTGTCGGTAGTAAGCTTCTGTACCAGCTCGCTCTCTGGTGCCAGCACCATGAAGGTAACGCCGAATATTGTGTCGGCACGAGTTGTGAAGATAGTAAAGTGCTCGTCAGTACCAGCTATCTTGAACTCCATCTCGGTACCCTCAGAACGACCTATCCAGTTGCGTTGAGTCTCTTTCAGAGAGTCTGTCCAGTCGATGGCGTCAAGACCGTCAAGGAGTCGCTGAGAATAAGCGCTGACACGCAGACACCACTGGCGCATCTTCTTCTGTACGACGGGGAAACCGCCACGTACAGAAACGCCGTCAACAACCTCGTCGTTGGCGAGTACGGTACCAAGACCGGCACACCAGTTCACCATAGTCTCTCCAAGGTAAGCTATGCGGTAGTTCATCAGCACCTCCTGCTGCTTCTTCTCGTCCATAGCCTTCCACTCGTCAGCGGTGAAGGAGAGTTCCTCGCTCTGAGCGACACCATAGGCATCAAGTCCTTCTGTTCCGTTCTTCTCGAAGTAAGCAATCAACTCCTCAATAGGAAGTGCCTTAGGAACGTTCTCTCCCCTCGGGGAGGTCGGGAGGGGGTTACCATAGAAGCTATTGAACATCTTCTGGAACGCCCATTGTGTCCATTTGTAGTAGCCTGGCAAACATGTGCGTACCTCACGGTCCCAGTCGAAGCAGAAGCCAATCTTATCCAACTGACTACGATAGCGGTCTATATTTTCGAAAGTAGTCTTTTCAGGATGTTGTCCTGTCTGTATAGCATACTGTTCTGCAGGAAGTCCGTAAGCATCATAACCCATAGGGTTAAGAACATTAAATCCCTGCTGACGCTTGAAACGAGCATATATATCGCTGGCAATATATCCTAATGGGTGACCAACGTGAAGACCTGCTCCGCTGGGGTATGGGAACATGTTCAGCACGTAGTACTTTTTCTTGTCCTTCTGTTCAGTTACCTGATAGGTCTTCTGCTCTACCCATCTCTTTTGCCATTTCTTCTCAATGTCTCTGAAGTTATATTCCATTGCGTGTACTTATATTTATTATGTGGGCTGCAAAATTACAAAAAAATATGAATTATAAGTTACTAATCATTAAATATTTTGTAACTTTGCCCCAAAATTCACAATCTAATGACTAAAACAAATATGAAAAGACTTCTTTTATTTGTCACTGCCTTAGTGACAACATTGTCCGTTTGTGCTGCTGAATATCCGAAGGAGATACTTAACCGTACTCCCGTCGCAGTAAAGACAAACACAGGTATTCTTGTTTCGTGGCGTTCGTTAGTGAACGATGCTTCGGACCTTGGTTTTGACGTTTATCGTGGTGATACAAAACTGACCTCCTCCCCTATCCTTACGAAGACAAACTTCCTGGATGAGAGTGGACAGGCTGGTGATACGTACACCATTAAATCTACCGCAGGTGAAGAGTTCTCTGTAACGGCATGGGACAGCATGTATAAGACTATTGCTGTCAATCGTCCTCCTGCAACAAAAGACGCTTCAGGCAGTCTTACAGGTCGCTATCGTCCCGACGAGTTGAGTCTTGGTGACGTAGATGGTGACGGCGAGTTCGAGATGATTATCAAGTGGCTCCCCGACAACCAGCGCGACTCAGGAAAGGAAGGCAAGGCTTCACCAACATATCTGACATGTAACAGGATGGACGGTACACAGCTGTGGCGCATAAATCTTGGACATAATATCCGTTCAGGAAACCATACTATGACCTTCCTTGTATATGACTTCGACGGTGACGGAAAGGCAGAGATGATTTGTCGTACCGCTGCCGGTTCTACTGACGGAAACGGAAACTATGTCAGCGAGGTAGGTGCCAACGATATTAAGTCAACAGACAACAGTAAGACATATCAGAATTCAAAGGGTTATGTTACTGGTGGTGAGGAGTTCCTGACAGTTTTCAACGGTGAGACAGGTGCTGCTATGCACACTATATGGTACTGCCCTAACCGAGCAGGTGGAGAGAATGGCGGTGCAGCAGCGATAAACAGCTTCTGGGGCGACAGCTACGGAGGTCGTGCAGAACGTTTCAATGCTGCTGTGGCTTATCTCGACGGCGCTAATCCTACGGCTATCCTCCAGCGTGGATACTACACACAGTGCTACATCTGGGCTGTTGACTGGAATGGTACAGAGTTAAAGACTCGTTGGTTGCATAAGGGCACGTCAAAGACTGCGTGGAGACTTCTTGATGCTGCAGGTACAGAATTGGCTAATCAGACCACCAACCCTGTAACATCAATGGGTAAGTCAAGCTACGGACAGGGTGTTCACGGCATCACTATTGCCGATGTCAACGGTGACGGATTCGATGATATCTGCATAGGTTCTGCTACCATAGGACACGACGGTAAGCTGCTCTGTGCAACAGATTTCGGACACGGTGATGCTATTCACGTAGCAGATCTCGTTCCCGACCGTCCAGGTCTTGAGGTTATGATGCCTCACGAGGAAAGTCCTTTCGGTTATGACGTTCACGACGCTACAACAGGAGAGGTATTGTACAGTGCTACCAGTGATAAAGACAACGGTCGCGGATTAGCCTGCGACTTCATCCCTTCACACAAAGGTTCAGAGTTCTGGTCGTCAGCAGAGAGCGTTATGCGTGCTTGTGAGGACGGCACACAGGTTAATGGCAGCAAGCCAGATACCAACTTCCGTATCTATTGGACAGGAGACCCATTTGATCAGACCTTCGACGGACGTTATGACAGCGGCACAGGAAAGTGTTCACCACGAATCCGTGCTTGGAATACTGAGAGCAAGGGCATCACAACAGTGCAGACCTTTACTAACTACGGCAGTCCTCAGTCGAGCAACACCACTAAGGCAACTCCTTGTCTGCAGGCCGACTTCCTTGGCGACTGGCGCGAGGAGCTCATCATGTGGCAGTATGAGAGCGACTGGTCAAGTCCTACAGTTAACCTCCTGGTCTTCTCTACCCCACAGGAGACAGAGTACAAAGTACCTTGTCTGTTACAGGACCACCAGTACCGTATGGCTGTCGTATGGCAGAATGCTTCTTACAACCAGCCTCCTCATCTGAGCTACTCATTGGCAGAGAGTCTTGGTATTGACCGAGCTACATATAAGACCAACGTCACATCAAATGCTCCTGAGGCTGACCCTGTAGTTCCTGTGACAAGCGGAACAGAAGTGCTGAATGCTCCTTCAGCAGACAGAGGAACAGTTAAGGGAACCAGCTATACCGCAGGCGAGTATGAAGAGTTAACAGACAGCAAGTCAGGCGATTATCTTAAGATTAGAACGGGTCAGAACGAGAATACAATCACTTTCTCTGTTAACCAGGGTTATGCTATTACAGCTATCAGCATAGAGGGCTATAGCAACAATAAGTCAACACTGGCTGACCGCTCAATAACAATGACCGACATCTTTATAGATGACGCTGCAACCAGCGTACTCGCAGCACCAGTGAAATTCCCTGGTGGCACTGCAGGACAGAGTGCCGTTCAGAGCAGTACTTCTGGCTTCCGTGCATTAAAGAAGATAGTACTTGTCTTCGACAACAGCAACATCGTTACAGGCGAGGAGGACCCTGCAGGAAAGAACAAGCAGCTCTTTGCAAAAATCACCTTCACATACGAGCAGGATGCTACAGGCATCAAGAACGTAGAGACAATGTTGATGGATACAAAGGGAAATCTCTATAACCTCAGCGGTCAACGTGTTGGTGAAAACTATCATGGTATAGTGATAAAGAACGGACGTAAATACGTGAAGTAAAAATATGAAAGAAAAGGAACTCACTCCAATGATGAAACAGTTTTTTACGCTGAAGGCTCAACACCCTGATGCGTTGCTGTTATTTCGTTGTGGTGACTTCTATGAAACATATTGTGAAGACGCCATTACGGCAAGTCAGATCCTTGGTATAACCCTGACCCATCGCAACAACGGCAGTGGGTCAGGGAAGGACGAAATGGCGGGGTTTCCTCATCACGCCTTAGACACCTACCTGCCGAAACTGATACGTGCTGGAAAGCGTGTAGCAATTTGCGACCAACTGGAAGACCCTAAACTTACCAAGAAACTGGTAAAACGAGGTATCACAGAGCTGGTAACACCAGGTGTGGCAATGGGCGATAACGTGCTTAACTACAAGGAGAACAACTTCCTTGCAGCAGTACATTTCAACAAGGGAATTCTTGGTGTTGCCTTCTTGGATATCTCTACAGGAGAGTTCATAACTGGCGAGGGAACACCTGACTATGTGGAAAAGCTGCTAAGCAACATACAACCTAAAGAGGTGCTCTACGAACGTGGCAGAAAGAGTGAGTTCGAGGGGTATTTCGGCAATAAGATTTTCACTTTTGAACTCGATGACTGGGTGTTCACGGAACAGACGGCGCGACAGAAGCTGCTGAAGCATTTCGAGGTGAAGAACCTCAAGGGCTTTGGCGTTGACAACATGGTGAACGGTATTATTGCAAGTGGAGCAATACTGCAGTATCTGGAACAGACGCAGCACACACACATAGGACATATTACTTCGCTGTCGCGCATCGAGGAGGATAGGTATGTCAGGATGGACAAGTTCACAGTTCGTTCACTGGAACTCCTGCAACCTATGCAGGAAGACGGTCGTAGTCTTGTCGATGTGATAGACAGGACGGTATCACCGATGGGTGCACGAATGTTGAAACGTTGGGTGATATTCCCCTTGAAAGAGGAGAAACCGATAAACGAACGTCTTGATGTAGTAGATTACTTCTTCCGCGAGCCAGACTTCAGACAGATTATTGACGAGCAGTTCCACAGGGTAGGAGACCTGGAGCGTATTATCTCCAAGGTAGCTGTAGGACGTGTCTCTCCACGTGAGGTGGTGGCGCTGAAAGTTGCTCTACAGGCACTTGTGCCAGTTAAACAGGTGTGTCAGCAGGCAGAGAATACAGCACTTAAGAGAATAGGGGAGCGTATGAACCTGTGCGAGCTGTTGCGCGACAGGATAGAACGCGAGATTGTAGAGGATGCTCCTCAGCTAACGAACAAAGGCGGATACATAAAGACAGGAGTAAATGCGGAACTTGACGAACTCCGAAACATCGCATATAGCGGTAAGGACTACCTGTTAAAGATTCAGCAACGCGAGGCTGAGATAACAGGAATATCGTCACTAAAGATAGGTTATAACAACGTGTTTGGTTACTATCTGGAGGTGAGGAATACCTACAAGGACCAGGTTCCGGCAGAATGGGTGCGTAAGCAGACGTTGGCACAGGCAGAACGCTACATTACACAGGAACTGAAAGAATATGAAGAGAAGATTCTTGGTGCGGAGGAGAAAATACTTTCACTTGAACAGAAACTCTTCAACGACCTTGTAATTGCTATGCAGGAATATATAGCAGCAATACAGATGAACGCTAATCTGGTGGCTCATCTGGACTGTTTGCTGTCCTTTGCCAAGGTAGCTGAGGAAAACCATTACGTAAGACCGGTAATAGAAGATTCTGACGTGTTGGACATAAAACAAGGACGACACGCTGTGATAGAAACGCAAATGCCGATAGGGGAGAAGTATGTACCTAACGACATATACTTGGACACCGAGAAACAACAGATAATAATAATAACCGGTCCTAATATGGCTGGTAAGTCGGCTCTGCTGCGTCAAACGGCTCTGATAGTACTGTTGTCCCAAATAGGATGTTTCGTGCCGGCAGAGAGCGCGAAAATAGGCTTGGTGGATAAGATATTCACCCGTGTCGGTGCGTCGGATAACATTTCCTTGGGAGAATCTACCTTTATGGTGGAGATGATTGAGGCTGCAAACATACTTAATAATGTGTCGCCACGTTCGCTGGTACTATTCGACGAACTTGGACGCGGAACAAGTACCTACGACGGTATCTCCATAGCTTGGGCAATAGTGGAATACTTACACGAACAGCCTAAGGCACGTGCCCGTACTCTCTTTGCTACGCACTATCATGAACTTAACGAGATGGAGAAGAACTTCTCACGTATCAAGAACTATAATGTTAGTGTCAAGGAGGTTGATAATAAGGTTATCTTCTTGCGCAAACTGATGAGAGGAGGTTCCGAACACTCCTTCGGTATTCATGTTGCGCAGATAGCGGGAATGCCTAAGAGCATCGTTAAACGTGCGAATACTATCTTAGCACAACTTGAAGCAGACAACAGTGGAGTAGGGACGGTGGCAAAACCGTCGGCTGAGGCTCTTAACCAGTCGCGTTCAGGAATGCAACTGTCGTTCTTCCAACTGGACGACCCGGTGCTGAGTCAAGTGAGAGACGAGATACTGAATATCGATGTAAACAACCTGACGCCGCTTGAGGCACTAAACAAACTTAACGAAATAAAGAAAATCGTCTCCGGAAAGTAGGAGACGATTTTCTTATTTTCTTGCTCTATACATACAGTAAACACCGATTATTACAAACGGGACACTGAGTATTTGTCCCATATTGAATAACATTCCTGCCTCAAAGGCTTCTTGAATGTCTTTGGTGTATTCTATGAAGAAGCGGAATGTGAAGATGTAGGTAAGACACAATCCGAAATAAAAACCTGTACCAACCTTTTGTGGCATACGCTTATAGATTGCCCACATGATAAAAAGCAGCAGTCCGTAAGCTATCGCCTCATAGAGCTGTCCGGGATGACGCGGAAGCATATCAACACGTTCGAAAATAAATGCCCAAGGAACATCGGTAACCTTGCCGATAATCTCGGAGTTCATAAGGTTGCCAAGACGAATGAAACATGCTGTTACCGGGGTGGCAATAGCTATCATGTCAAGGACGGACCAAATGCTTAGCTTTGACCAGCGCACATAGAGCCAAAGAGCTATTATAAGACCAAGGGTGCCACCGTGAGAAGCAAGTCCTTCATAGCCTGTAAACTTTATGCCTTCGGGGGTAAAGTGTATAGGCAGGAGCATCTCGACAAAGTGGGTCCAAGAGGTAAGGAAATAGTCGGGCTGGTAGAAGATGCAATGACCTAAGCGGGCGCCTACAAGGATACCTATGAAACAGTAGATGAAGAGAGGGTCAAAGAGTTCGTCCTTAATCTTCAAATCCTTGTACAGACGCTTTACGATAAGATATGCCAACAGCAAACCTATCAGCCAGCATAGCGAATACCAACGGATAGGACCAAGTGTAAGACTCGGATTCCAATGGATGAAGAGTAGTGATGTCATAGCTTAAACGTTAAAGCGGAAGTGCATGATGTCACCATCCTGAACAACGTAATCCTTGCCTTCTATTCCCATCTTGCCTGCCTCGCGAACAGCAGCCTCGGAACCATATTTTATATAGTCGTCGTACTTGATAACCTCGGCACGAATAAAGCCCTTCTCGAAGTCGGTGTGGATGACGCCGGCACACTGGGGAGCCTTCCAGCCTTTCTTATATGTCCATGCCTTTACTTCCATCTCTCCTGCAGTAATGAATGTCTCCAGGTTGAGAAGGGCATAGGCTTTCTTGATAAGGCGGTTAACACCGCTTTCCTGAAGTCCTAACTCGTCAAGGAAAAGTTGTTTGTCTTCGTAAGACTCTAACTCGGCGATGTCCTCTTCTGTCTTTGCTGCAATAATCATTGATTCGGCTCCTTCTTCGCGAGCTATTTCTTCTACACGACGGGTCATCTCGTTGCCTTCTTTAGCACTTGCTTCGTCAACGTTGCAAACATAGAGAACAGGCTTTGATGTAAGCAGGAAAAGATTGCGTGCTGCATCCTGCTCCTCCTTTGACTCGAACTCTACGACACGAGCATTTTTACCTTGCACGAGAACTTCCTTGTAAGCCTCAAGAACGGTAAGGAGAATCTTAGCATCCTTGTTGCCTGCCGCCGCTGTCTTCTGAGTCTTAGTAAGTTGACCTTCAATGGTTTCAAGGTCTTTAAGCTGGAGCTCGGTATCAATGATTTCCTTATCACGGATAGGGTCTATAGAACCGTCAACGTGAGTGATATTATCGTCGTTAAAACAACGTAACACATGGATGATAGCGTCTGTCTCACGAATGTTTCCAAGGAACTTATTTCCCAGTCCTTCACCCTTTGATGCTCCCTTTACAAGTCCTGCAATATCAACAATCTCACAGGTGGCAGGAACGATACGTCCCGGATGCACCAACTCTGCAAGTTTTGTAAGTCGCTCGTCGGGAACAGTAATTACACCAACGTTGGGCTCTATAGTACAAAAGGGGAAGTTTGCCGCCTGAGCCTTTGCACTTGATAAACAATTAAATAATGTGGACTTGCCAACATTTGGCAGTCCTACTATACCACATTTTAATGCCATTTTCTTTTTAAACGTTTAAATCGGCTGCAAAGGTACGAATTTCGTGACAAACGATATAAAGAATGTTTGAATTTTTGTACTTTTGTGGGCAAAATTATTAATATGAAGCATCCAATATTGCATTTATATACGATGGGAGAGAGTGTTACAGCTTTTAGTAGCACCCGACAAGGTGGTTATAGCGAAGGACGTTACGGTGAGTTTAACATCAATCGCTATTGTGGAGATAATGAGAATAATATTCGACAAAATAAAACCTTACTATGTGATTTGTTGGGCATCCGTGACGAACACCTTATAATGCCTCATCAGGTGCATGAAACAGAAGTTGTTATGGTTGATGATAATTTCCTGCAGCAGTCTGCGGATGTGCGTCAACAACAGTTGGAAGGGGTGGATGCATTGATGACTAATATCCCAGGAGTGTGCATCGGAGTATCTACAGCAGACTGTATTCCTGTACTTCTTTTTGACCCAATAAAACGTATTGCAGTAGCTATTCATGCGGGTTGGCGCGGGACTACAAAACGCATAGTTGAAAAGTCGGTTGATGCAATGATTGCTGCTTATGGCTGTTCTCCTCAAGACGTTGTTGCACAAATAGGTCCTGGCATCCATATTGAGAGTTTCGAGGTTGGCGATGAGGTGTATGAAGCCTTTCACAAAGAGGGATTCTTAATGGAAAGCATCAGCATGAAATATCCTGCTCGCGATGGCTCATCGATAGAGAAATGGCATATTAATCTACCGGAATGCAACCGACAGCAACTACTGTCTTGCGGCATTCCATATAGTCAGATAACGGTCTCTGAAATATGTACTTATCAGCAACACGAAAGATTCTTTTCAGCGCGTCGATTGGGCATCAATTCTGGTCGTATATTCACAGGCATCTATATGTCTTGTGATGCTGCTGCACGGATTGTTTAATGTGCTTCCAGCCAGTTGACTCCAAAGCCAGAGTCGGCAACCAGTGGTACATCCATTGAGAATGCTCCCTGCATCTCTTCGAGTACAATACGTTCTACACGCTCTTTCTCGTCAGGATAGACGGTAAAGTTTAGTTCGTCATGTACCTGAAGTATCATCTTTGAACGCAGTCCTTCTTCGTTAAAGCGCTTGAAAATCTTAATCATAGCAACCTTGATGATATCGGCGGCAGTACCCTGGATTGGTGCATTTATAGCATTGCGTTCTGCAAAACCACGTACTGTGGCGTTGTGAGAGTTAATGTCTGGCAGATAACGACGACGACCGAAGAGCGTTTCCACATATCCGTTCTTGCGAGCCTCTTCCTTAGCATTATCCATATACTCCTTGACCTTCGGGAAGGTCTCAAAGAAACCGTCGATAAGTTGTTTTGCTTCGTCACGAGTGATGTCCAATCGCTCTGCAAGACCGAATACGGTGATGCCGTATATAATACCGAAGTTAGCACGCTTTGACTTGGTACGCTCGTCACGTGATACTTCTTCGATGTTCTTTTTGTATATTGTTGCTGCCGTTGCTGCGTGTAGGTCTTTGCCTTCCTTAAAGACGTTTATCATATTCTCGTCGCCAGAAAGGTGGGCCATTACTCTCAATTCAATTTGACTATAGTCGGCAGAGAAGAAAAGACATCCTGGTTCTGGAATGAAAGCCTTACGAATCTCCTTACCGTCTTCTCCACGAATAGGGATATTTTGCAGGTTAGGATCGCTTGAAGAAAGACGTCCTGTAGCAGTAATTGTTTGGTTAAACGAAGTGTGTATATGACCTGTTCGTGGATTGATAAGAAGGGGTAGGGCATCGATGTATGTTCCAAGTAATTTCTTAAGTCCTCTATGGGCAAGGATGTCACCAACAATTTCATTCTTTCCTTTGAGCTGCTGGAGTACTTCCTCGCTTGTGACATATTGTCCCGTCTTGGTCTTCTTTGGCTTCTCAACAATCTTCATCTTTCTAAAGAGAATGTCGCCAACTTGTTTCGGCGATGCTATGTTAAACTCCTCGCCAGCGAGTTCATAAATACGCGCCTCCAGTTCCTTCATTCTATTGGTGAAAACGCCAGAGGTTTCTTTCAGTGAGTTGGTATCAAGACAAACGCCTGTCATTTCCATTTCTGCCAATACTTCCATCAGAGGCATCTCAATATCATAGAAGAGATGTTCCACACCCGCCTCTTTTAACTTGGGTTCAAGTACGTTTTTCAACTGTAGAGTAATGTCGGCATCCTCGCATGCGTACTCATATATATTCTGGGGTGGGAGAGAGCGCATAGAACGTTGGTTCTTACCCTTAGGACCAATAAGCTCGTCAATGTGTATGGTCTGATAGTTAAGATATACCTCCGCCATGTAGTCCATGTTGTGACGCAACTCTGGTTGGATAAGATAGTGAGCAATCATGGTGTCCCACATTTTTCCTTTCAGGTGGATATCATAATTGCGCAACACCTCCATATCGTATTTTATGTTCTGACCAATCTTTAAGATGTTCGGATTTTCATATAAAGGCTTGAAAATTTCAACCATCTTCTGTGCCTTATCTCTTTCTGATGGAATTGCAACATAGAAGGCGCTGTGTTCTTCAACTGCAAAGCTTAAACCAACCAATTCTGCCTCCATTGCGTTGGTTGAGGTGGTTTCTGTGTCTAAACTTAAAAACTCTTTTGTCAATAAAAAGTCACAAAGTTTCGTAGCATCTTCCTCATTCTCAATAAGTTTGTAATTATGAGCTACCGTTTTTAGGGTCTCAAAACTTGAATTTTTTGGCTCGTTCGGCTCCTCGGCTGCAAATAATCCAAAGAGATCGGGTTGGATTGAAACAGTTTTTTGCTGTTCTTTAGACTTGTTAAGAAACTTGTTGATTAGTGTCTTAAACTCCAGTTCCTCGAAAATTTTCCTCAAACCCACCTCGTCGGGTTTTTCCATTTTCATTTTTTCCATGTCTAACTCAACAGGAACATCTGTCTTGATGGTTGCAAGGAAATATGACATTCTTATATCTTCTATTGCGGCTTCAACCTTTTCGCGTAGTTTGCCTTTTATTTTATCGGTGTTTTCGAGTAAATTTGCAACAGAGCCAAACTCGTTTATAAGTTTAACGGCTGTCTTCTCACCAACACCAGGACATCCTGGGAAGTTGTCGGCAGAGTCACCCATGAGTGCCAGTAAATCAATTACCTGGGAAGTATTCTCTATTTCGTATTTCTCGCACACTCCCTTTTCATCGAGTGTTTCGTAACCGCCTCCATGACGTGGACGGTAGATAAAGACATTATTACTCACTAACTGTCCGTAGTCCTTGTCTGGTGTGAGCATATATGTTTCTATTCCGATGGAACCTGCTTTTTTCGCTAAGGTACCAATAACGTCATCAGCCTCAAAGCCATTAACCTGTACGACAGGAATTCTCATAAAGTTGAGGATATCTTTTATAATAGGAATAGATGCACGGATGTCCTCAGGTGTTTCTTCGCGTTGAGCCTTATATTCGGGATATGCTTCGCTGCGGAATGTCGGACCGTGCGGGTCAAATGCAACAGCAATATGTGTAGGTTGCTCCTTCTCTATTATCTCATGAAGAGTATTACAAAAGCCCAAAATGGCTGAGGTGTTCAGTCCTTTCGAGTTTATTCGCGGGTTCTTAATGAAAGCGTAATACGACCTATAAATGATGGCGTAAGCGTCTATTAGAAATAGTTTATCCATATATTTTCGTTATTTTCTGCTCAAAATTACAAAATTTTTTTCATGAATACAATAAAATAACTAATTTTGTAACAAATTTCAACATCTAATGGATATTCTTTCGGAAATACGCAAACCTGTAGAAAAAGAGTTTAATGACTTTCTAAACCTTTTTAAGAAGGTGTTCAACAGCGATGATGTCACTTTGGGAAATGTGCTTTTGCATATTGGAAATCGTGGCGGGAAACACATGCGTCCGTTACTGCTTATATTGATAGCAAAGGCTTATGGTGATGTCAACGAGAAGACAAAACGTGCTGCGGTGGGAGTGGAATTACTCCACACAGCAAGTCTGGTTCATGACGATGTTGTTGATGAAAGTGACAAACGCAGAGGACAACCGTCGGTGAATTCTTTGTTTAACAACAAAATTTCCGTTCTTGTCGGTGATTATCTGTTATCATCTTCCATATCTTCTTTCGTCGATGCGGAAAATTGGCAAATATTAAGGTTGATGACTGAAGTTTGTGCTACTCTTTCAAGTGGTGAAATACTGCAGATAGAGAATATTTCGAACACGGAAGTTTCTGAAGAAACCTATTACGAGATAATATACAGAAAGACTGCTTCTCTGTTTGAAGCTTGTGCAGGCATAGGAGCACTATCTGTAAACGCGCCAGAAGATGATATTAGAAAGGCAAAAGAGCTTGGAAAGGCAATAGGTATGACTTTCCAAATTCGCGATGATATCTTCGATTATTATGATTCCGACGCTATTGGAAAACCTACGGGAAACGATATGTTAGAAGGTAAACTCACACTTCCTGTTATCTATGCTATAAATAATTCGAATGATGAGGAGATGACAGTACTCGTCGATAAGGTAAAGAGGGGTGACGCAAACAAAGAAGAGATAGGAAGGTTGGTTGCCTTTGCTAAGGAAAATGGTGGAATAGACTATGCTTACAGTAAGATGGAAGAGTTTACAGCTCAGGCAAAGTCTATTGTTAGTAGCATAAAAGAAAAGGCAATCAGAGATGCTCTGACTGCCTATATAGACTACGTTTCCAAACGAACTTTTTAGAAGAACTTGGTTTCCTTGCCAACAAGTTCGCTTAGCAGTAAGTTCGCAAGACGTGATGTTCCGAGACGGAACCACTTGTTTGTAAGCCATTTCTCGCCCAGTACCTCCTTAACTATTGTGTAGTATGTTATGGCATCCATAACAGTATTGATGCCTCCAGCAGGCTTGAAACCTATCTGAATGCCGGTTTCATCGTAGTATTCCTTTATTGCCTGACACATTACGTATGCAGCTTCTGGTGTGGCAGCAATCTTCTCTTTTCCGGTAGATGTTTTGATGTAGTCTCCACCTGCATACATCGAGAGAATAGACGCTTTCTTGATATTTGATGCAGTTCCAAGACAGCCCGTCTCAAGAATTACCTTCATTGCTACGTCGTCACCGCATGTCTGTTTAAGCTCGCTGATTTCGTCACATACCGTCTCATAGTCGCCTGAGAGGAACTTACCAACAGACATAACGATGTCTATCTCCGTTGCTCCGTCTTTTACTGCAAGTGCTGTCTCGGCTACCTTCACTTCAATAAGTGCCTGAGAAGAGGGGAAAGAACCGCTGACGCATGCTATCTCTACACCTTCCACTTCCAGAGATTCGCTTACTGTCTTTGCATAGCAGGGATAAACGCAAATTGTTGCTACGTGAGGCAGATCGGCATACTCATGTGCAAACTGATTGACACGCTCTGTAAACGCCAGTACACTCTCGTCAGAGTCGGTAGTCTTAAGCGTTGTAAGTTCAATACTTCCCATAAGGAAACGCTTTACCTCAGGGGTGTCGTTCTGAGGCACCTTCTCAGCGATAATCTTACGTACTGCTTCTGCCACTTCTTTGTCGTTAATTTCGCAGTTGTACTTGGCGAGTGCCTCTTCGTACTTGTTTCTCATTTTGTTGTTTTCCATAACTATTATTTTTTAGATTTGATATTGTTTTTTATGCTTTTAATTTGGGGTTCGTAAGGTGACGTGTGCTGTCGCGGAACGTCTTCTTTTCTATGGATTTCTTTAGTTCTTCTGTAAGGTCAACGCCTGTTTGGTTAGCCAGGCAGATAAGTACCCACAGCACGTCGGCCATCTCCTCGCCAAGATTAGGTTGTTCTCCAGCCTTAAAACTCTGGTCGCCATATTTTCTTGCTATAACACGTGCCAGTTCGCCAACCTCTTCTGTTAAACAAGCCATATTCGTCAGTTCGGAGAAATAGCGTACACCATACTCCTTGATCCATTTGTCTACTGTATCTTGTGCTTCTCTTATAGTCATATTTATTCTTTGTTTTTAGTGTCAATACAAATGGTTACAGGACCGTCGTTGACGAGTGAAACCTTCATATCAGCTCCAAACTCTCCAGTACCCACTTGTTTCCCTATGGTTTCGCTTAAAGACTTGCAGAACGCATCATATAGAGGAATAGAGACTTCGTGACTTCCAGCGCGGAACCAGGATGGTCGGTTACCTTTCTTGTATGATGCAAATAGTGTGAACTGACTCACCACTAATGCTTCTCCGTTTACATCAAGTATTGAGAGGTTCATTACGCCTTCGGAATCGTCAAAAATACGCAGGTTGCTTACCTTCTTTACGATCCACTCTACGTCCTCTTGTGTATCACGGTCCTCAACCCCCAGCAGAATAAGCATCCCCTGTCCGATAGACGACTTTATACTACCGTCTATCGTTACGCTGGCATTGCTTACTCGCTGTATTACTGCTCTCATAAATGATTGTGCTTTACATTGTACGATGCAAAGATAAATGAAATAATTGTAATCACAAAATAATCAAGAGTTTTCTTGATGTAAGTGATTATAGATAATCTCAGCCTTCTTATTTCCAATAATATCAGTAATCGACTGAATATCAGCCTCTTTTATCTTCTTAACACTTTTGAAGTGGTTTATCAAGGCATCTCTTGTCTTTGGTCCAATGCCTGTTATTTCGTCCAACTCGCTATGAAGAGCGTGCTTTGAACGTTTGTCGCGATGGAAGGTGATAGCGAAGCGATGTACCTCGTCCTGTATGCGTGAGAGAACGTGGAAAAGTTCGCTATTTGTCTTAATACCAATGGTTTGCGGAGGATTACCATACAACAATTCGTTGGTGCGATGCCTGTCGTTCTTTGCTAATCCTGCAATAGGAATCTGCAGTCCCAGTTCACCCTCCACGACCTCGCGTACAACAGACATCTGACCCTGTCCTCCATCAGTAATGATAAGGTCGGGTAGGGGGCTACCTTCTTCAATCATTCTGCTGTAGCGTCGTCGAACTACTTCTTGCATTGAAGCATAGTCGTCGGGACCCTCTACGGTCTTGATATTGTATTTTCTGTAGTCCTTTTTTGAGGGTTTCATAGACTTGAAAACCACGCAACCAGCAACAGCATCAGAGCCTGATATGTTTGAGTTGTCGAAACACTCAATCTGATATGGCATCTTAGGTAGATTAAGCATCTCTTGAAGCTCCTTCATCAGTCTTGTTTGCTTCTGTTCCGGATTAAGTTTCTCTGCCTGTTTAAGTCGATCAAAACGATACTGCTTACCATTCATCTGCGACAGTTCCAAAAGTGTTCTCTTGTCGCCTCTTTGTGGTACCGTAATAGTAAGGTTATCAAAGTCTGTATCGAGTTCAAAAGGTACTATTATTTCCTTAGCATTTGAACTAATCTGTTCTCGTATTTGCAGTATGCCGAGAGTGAGTATTTCCTCTTCTGTTTCGTTCAATTTCTTTTTAAATTCGAAGGTCTGTGCCTGGTTAATGTTTCCGTGAGTCACGTGCATATAGTTAATGTATGCAGTAGTGTCGTCAGATGTAATTGTAAACACGTCAACATCGTTTATTGTATGGCTCACAACCTCACTCTTTGAGCAGTACCCCTCCAGAATTATTATTCTTTGTTTAAGTTCTTCGGCTTCCTCAAAACGCAACTCTTCGGCAGCCTTCAACATCCTTTCTTTAAGCGTTTGTTGTAATTGTCTTGAGTTTCCTTTGAGGATCTCTTTTGCCTGCATGATATTATCCTGATATTCTTCCCACGATTGCTTATTAATGCATGGTCCTTTACAGTTGTGGATGTGATATTCAAGACAAGGTTTATATTTTCCTTCAGTTATTCCTTCCTTTGTAATAGGTTGTCTGCAGGGTCGTGGATAATATACCTTTTTTATTAAATCAAGAAGAGCGTACATTGTCCCAATATGACTGTATGGACCGAAGTATGTGCCCCATTTTTTATTTATTGTTCTTGTGTTGAATATCCTTGGCAGATATTCTTTCGTAACACAGATGCTCGGGTATGTTTTTCCGTCTTTCAGTAGGATATTATACTTCGGCTTATACTTCTTTATTAGGTTGTTTTCCAGTAGCAGCGCATCCTCCTCTGTCTTTACTACAGTATAGGTAATGTCATGAATTTTAGATACCAGAACCTTAGTCTTGTATCTATCTACTTCCTTATGGAAATATGACGAAACCCTGTTCTTCAGACTCTTTGCTTTACCCACATAGATTATAGTACCAGTCTGGTCGTAAAACTGGTAACTGCCTGGTTTTGATGGTAGGTTGCTAACGATGTTTTTAAGCCTTGACAGTCTTTCTTCGTTCTCGGCTTTCGTCATATATGATTAACCTTTATGATTGTTGTTTCACGTGAAACATTATATTGTTATAAGCGTCGTCAAATCAATATCCTTGAAGAGGTCGCGTCCGTGTAATCCTTCGTCTTTTATTTCGATAATGAAGTTCATGTAAATTTTCTTCGGCTTCATAAGCTGTACTAATTTGTAAACAGCCTTAGCGGTTCCTCCTGTTGCGAGAAGGTCGTCATGAATAAGGACTACGTCGTTTGGTTCGATGGAATCAATGTGTAATTCAACGGTATCTACTCCGTATTCCTTTGAGAACGATTCTTTGATTACTGTTGAAGGTAGTTTTCCTGGTTTACGAGCAAGTACTACTCCGCAACCCAAACGTCCAGCAAGAGCCGAAGCCATCACGAAGCCTCTACTTTCAATGCCGACTATTTTTGTTATTCCTTTGTCCTTGTAAAGTTCTTCCAGCTCGTCGAGCATTATTTTTATGCACTCTCCGTTTTTGAAGAGTGTTGTTACATCACGGAAATTGATGCCTTTCTTTGGGAAATCTGGTATGCAACGCAGATTGTCAATTAGTATTTTGTTGTTCATAATTAAGGGTTTATATTGTTTGTTACCTAATCAATGTTTCACGTGGAACATCCATTACTTATTCCTTTGGTTATCTTCCGAGTAAAACGAGTAAAACGTTTATGTCGCTTGGGGAAACTCCTGGAATTCTACTTGCTTGTGCAATTGTTTCTGGGTTAATTCTTTTCAGTTTTTGACGACATTCAGTAGATAATGATTGCAGGGAGTCGTAGTCGAACCTATCGCGAATACGTATATTCTCCAATCTGTGCATCTTGTCTGCGAACTGTCGTTCTCGTTCGATATATCCTTTGTATTTTATTCTTACTTCAGCAGCCTCAACGATTTCATCCTGCCTGTTAGGAAGGGTTTGTATGAATTCGCTTATCGTAGGATACTGTGAAGCAATCATGTTAAGAGTAATCTCTGGTCTGCCAATAAGGTCTATTACCTTACATCCAATCTTTAGTGTAGAGCTACCATTACTCTCTAACCACCCGTTTATCTCCTTTGGTTTTACAGCTGTATTGGCACACAAGTCGATGAGTCTGTTTACCGCCTCCTTCTTTTCCAACCACCATTGATGACGTTCCTGTGTGGCCAGTCCGAGAGCATACGATCTCTCTGTGAGTCGTTCGTCGGCATCGTCCTGTCTTAGAAGTATTCTGTATTCAGCCCTCGACGTAAACATTCTGTATGGTTCGTCAACGCCCTTTGTTACGAGGTCGTCGATAAGTACTCCGATATATGATTCGTCCCTATGCATTACGAATGGAGTATATTCCTTGCCTTCAGCACCCGCTTTTAGGGCAGCATTTATTCCTGCCACCAGACCTTGTCCTGCCGCTTCCTCGTAACCCGTAGTGCCGTTAACCTGTCCTGCGAAGAACAGTCCGCTGATAACCTTTGACTCCAGGGAGTGGTTAAGTTGTGTGGGGTCGAAAAAGTCATACTCTATTGCATATCCAGGACGATACACTTTAAGGTCACGCAGTGCAGGAATCTTTTTAAGAGCTTCTATCTGAATATCCATCGGCATACTTGAAGAGAATCCGTTTAGATACATTTCATTAGTATCTTCACCCTCAGGTTCCAGGAACAGGGGGTGCGAATTTCTATCAGGGAAGGTAACCAGTTTCGTTTCTATTGAAGGACAGTATCTTGGTCCGATAGACTGTATCTGTCCGTTGAATAGAGGCGAGTCGTTAAGTCCTGAGGTTAGTATCTTATGTACCTCCTCGTTGGTGTTGAAAGTCCAGCATGGAAGTTGCTTCAGAGGACGATGTTTACCCATGAACGAGAACTGATGGAAGTCGTTCTCGCCAGGTTGTATTTCTGTATCTTCGAAGTGTACTGAGCGCTTGTCGATACGTACTGGCGTACCGGTCTTCATTCGTGCAGCATTTATTCCGTGTCTTGTAATGCTTTCGGTAAAGTGTTCTACAGTAGGCTCAGCAATTCGTCCTCCTTTGATCATTTTCCTACCGATGTGTAGAAGACCGTTAAGGAAGGTTCCGGCAGTAATAACCACACATTTAGCCATAAGTTCTGCGCCCCAGATAGTCTTTACTCCAACCACCTCATTATCCTTTACCAGTAGCTCTTCAGCCTGGTCTTGCCATATGTCGAGGTTGTCTGTGTTGTCAAGTTCCGAACGCCATTGCCATATAAATTTCTCCCTGTCACATTGTGCTCGTGGGCTCCACATAGCAGGTCCCTTGGAGCGGTTCAGCATACGGAATTGTATTGCAGTAGCATCGGTGACTATTCCCATCTTGCCCCCGAGAGCATCTATCTCTCTGACTATCTGGCCTTTAGCTATTCCTCCGACAGCTGGGTTACACGACATTTGAGCAATTTTATTCATGTCCATTGTTACAAGACATGTCTTTGCTCCAATGTTGGCGGCTGCCGATGCTGCCTCGCATCCTGCGTGTCCTCCCCCAATTACAATGACGTCGTAGTTAAGAATCATTCTGCAAGATAATGTTTATCCTCTCAGGGCAATGTTATAGTTATAATATTTCATGTCTCCTGTGATATCCTTTATGACACGAATGAACGGCGGGAACTTAACATCTTCATGTTTCGCGATACCCTTTGTCTCCAGAATCATAAGGTTATCGATAGGTTTCTGGTAGGTGTCGAGTTCAAAGAACTGTCCTTTCCATATAAAGCTTTTACGTTGCTTCTGTATCGTTTGTCTGTACGGGTCGGCCTGTTGTAGAAGCGACTCATAGAGACTGTTGCTTACCTGTCGTTCTGTCACGAGCTCTTCTCTTGTAGGAAGAGTCTTCTTGGTAGTATGTACATTGACAATCTTTCCTTGCCAGTTGCGTCTGCGCAGACGAACCTCGCACCCGGGATCCGCTACGAGGTAAGTCTGTATAATCTCGCTCTCGATAGCGTAGGGCAGTTCTCCCGTTACCTCAACAATATATTTGCGTTCCTCTTCTATCGGTTGTGGCAGTCCTAATACGTTTGATATTTCCTTCACCACTCTCTGCATCTTTTTCTCGAAGTCCTCGTGGTTGTTGATGACACGAAGGTGTGAATGTCCTGTCCACGCCTCTATGACTTTCTTGTCCAGCATACGTGCTATGGCGAGACCTTGCTCGTCGGCAGCCTCGTTGCGCGATGCGTTGTTACTCGTAGTGTAGAACTTTTCTGCTCCGTCGGCAGCACTTACAAGGTGCAGTACGGCATCGTATCTTTGGTCACGCAGTTCCGTTGTGGAGGTACCTACATCCTTTGTTATCTGTTCCCACATCTCAGGTTTCATATATGCTGAGATGTCCATAGCACCTCTGTCGCACACAATCACCACGGGTTCGGTACAAGCCTCAGCCATCTTTATGAACTTGTCCTCAAGAGCCAGCTGAATTTCCAGCGTTGCTTTCTCTCCTTCGTAGAAGAAGTCTTGGTTCTTTGTGAGGTAGTTCATTCCCGCCTGGGTGAACATTGTGGGCACTTCAGGTATGGTAAAAACCTTATATCCCAAACTCGAAAAGTGGTTAATAACCCTTACTAGTGCTGTCGTCTTTCCAGCACAAGGACCTCCCGTCAATACGATGCGTTTAATATCTTTCATGTAAGTTGCATAGAGTGTTACGTTTGCAAAATTACAAAATCTTTTGAAAAGTATGGGAAAATTAGAATAAAAAGTGGATTTTTAACTAAAACCTTTGCGTCAATCACTAAAAAATGGTATTTTTGCACACAAAATAATGTACGCGTAGTACCTAAAAGTAAGTATATTTTAAGTAAACAATTTAATATCAAACAGTTAAACATTATGTGGTTAATTAATTCAACTATCGGACGAAAGGTAGTGATGTCGCTTACCGGCATTGCTTTGATTTTGTTCCTGACATTCCACTGTTGTATGAACCTTGTGGCATTATTCTCAGCTAAAGCTTACAACATGATTTGCGAACTGCTGGGTGCCAACTGGTATGCTGTCGTAGCTACATTAGGATTGGCTGCTTTAGCGCTGATTCACATTATCTACGCCTTCATTCTCGAGGTGCAGAACAACAGGGCTCGTGGTAGTGAACGCTATGCTGTAACCGAGAAACCTGAAAAGGTTGAGTGGGCATCTCAGCATATGCTGGCACTTGGAGTAATCATTTTATTGGGCATCATCCTGCATCTGTTCAACTTCTGGTACAACATGATGTTTGCCGAGTTGTTCCCAAGTATTCACTACGATCCAGCTCCTGCTGACGGTTTCGGAAAGATCGTTACTACTTTCGGCAATCCAATCTACACTGTTCTTTACGTTATTTGGATTGTTGCAATCTGGTTCCACCTGAGTCACGGCTTCTGGTCAGCAATGCACACCCTTGGTATTAGCGGTAAGATTTGGCTGAAGCGTTGGCAGGTTATAGGTCTTATCTATGTGACATTACTCATGCTTTGCTTCCTCGTTGTAGTACTTGCTTTTGCCTTTGGCTGCGCACCAAGTCTGTGTTGTGAGGCATCATGTGCACCAGCTTGCGGTATGTAATAAAGGATAATCTAAAATCAGAAAACCGAATAATAATTATGGCAAAGAAAATAGATTCAAAAATTCCTGCAGGCCCAGTGTCTGAGAAATGGAAGGAATATAAGGCTCACCAGCGTTTGGTGAACCCAAAGAATAAGCTTAAGCTCGACGTTATTGTCGTTGGAACGGGTTTGGCAGGAGCCAGCGCCGCTGCCTCTTTAGGCGAGATGGGTTTCAACGTTTTGAACTTCTGTATTCAGGACTCACCACGTCGTGCTCACTCTATTGCAGCTCAGGGTGGTATCAACGCTGCCAAGAACTATCAGAACGACGGTGACTCTATCTATCGTCTGTTCTACGATACTGTAAAGGGTGGTGACTATCGTGCTCGTGAGGCTAATGTCTATCGTTTGGCAGAGGTGTCAAACAACATTATCGACCAGTGTGTTGCTCAGGGTGTTCCTTTTGCTCGTGAGTATGGCGGTATGCTTGCTAACCGTTCTTTCGGTGGTGCTCAGGTATCACGTACCTTCTATGCAAAAGGTCAGACAGGTCAGCAACTTCTGCTGGGTGCTTACTCTTCACTTAGCGCTCAGGTAAAGGCAGGCAAGGTAAAGCTCTTCACTCGTTACGAGATGGAAGATGTAGTTATCGTTGACGGACGAGCTCGTGGTATTATTGCAAAGAACCTCGTAACAGGTAAGCTGGAGCGCTTCTCCGCTAATGCTGTCGTTATAGCTACTGGTGGTTATGGTAATGCATATTTCCTCTCTACCAACGCTATGGGATGTAACTGTACAGCAGCTGTTCAGTGCTACCGCAAGGGTGCTTATATGGCAAACCCATCATACGTTCAGATTCACCCGACATGTATTCCCGTTCACGGTGACAAGCAGTCTAAGCTGACACTGATGTCAGAGTCGCTGCGTAACGACGGACGTATCTGGGTGCCAAAGAAGATTGAAGATGCTAAGGCACTTCAAGCAGGCACAAAGCAGGGTTGGGAGATTCCTGAGGAAGACCGCGACTACTATCTGGAGCGTCGTTATCCTGCATTCGGTAACCTCGTTCCTCGTGACGTGGCTTCTCGTGCTGCTAAGGAGCGTTGCGACAAGGGCTTTGGTGTTAACAATACCGGTCTGGCTGTGTTCCTCGACTTCTCCGAGAGTATCAACCGTCTTGGTCTTGATGTTATCATGCAGCGTTACGGCAACCTTTTCGAGATGTACGAGGAGATTACCGACGTCTTCCCAGGCGACGTAGCTAACGAGATAAACGGTGTTAAGTATTACAAGCCAATGATGATCTTCCCTGCTATCCACTACACTATGGGTGGTGTTTGGGTTGACTACGAACTGCAGACATCTATTCCTGGTCTGTTCGCTATTGGTGAGTGTAACTTCTCCGATCACGGAGCTAACCGTCTTGGTGCTTCTGCGCTTATGCAGGGTTTGGCAGACGGATATTTCGTATTGCCATACACTATCCAGAACTACCTTGCCGACCAGGCTATCTGGCCACGCATCTCTACCGACCTCCCCGAGTTTGCTGAGGCAGAGAAGGGTGTCGAGAACGAGATTGACCGTCTGATGAAGATTCAAGGTAAGCGCTCTGTTGACTCTATCCACAAGGAACTCGGTCACATCATGTGGGAGTATGTTGGTATGGGTCGTACCGCAGAAGGACTGAAAGAAGGTATCAAGAAGATGAAAGAGCTCCAGAAGGAGTTCGACACAAACCTCTTCATCCCAGGTTCTAAGGAAGGTCTTAACGTCGAACTCGACAAGGCCATCCACCTGCGCGACTTCTTCACGATGGGCGAGCTCGTTGCTCACGATGCACTCTCTCGTAACGAGTCTTGTGGTGGTCACTTCCGCGAGGAGTATCAGACAGAGGAAGGCGAGGCAAAGCGCGACGACGAGAACTTCTTCTACGTAGGTTGCTGGGAGTATCAGGGTGAGGGCAAGGACCCCGAACTGATAAAGGAACCTCTCGAGTATGAAGCAATTAAGGTACAGACACGTAACTATAAAAACTAAGGAATCATGGCACGTAATATAAGTTTTACAATAAAGTTCTGGCGCCAGAACGGACCAAAAGACAAGGGTCACTTTGATACTCACGAGATGCACGACATCCCCGATGATACCTCGTTCCTTGAGATGCTTGACATCCTCAACGAGGAACTCATCAACGAAGGCAAGGAGCCTTTCGTGTTCGACCACGACTGTCGCGAGGGCATCTGTGGTATGTGCTCTCTTTACATCAACGGAACACCACACGGAAAGACAGAGCGTGGTGCTACCACGTGTCAGCTCTACATGCGTCGCTTCAACGATGGTGACGTCATCACCGTAGAGCCTTGGCGCTCTGCAGGCTTCCCTGTAATCAAGGACTGTATGGTAGATCGTAATGCCTTCGATAAGATTATCCAGGCAGGCGGTTATACCTCTATCCGTACAGGACAGGCTCAGGATGCTAACGCTATCCTCATTCCTAAGCAGGATGCCGACGAGGCTATGGACTGCGCTTCATGCATCGGTTGTGGCGCCTGTGTGGCAGCATGTAAGAACGGTTCGGCTATGCTCTTCGTATCGTCAAAGGTCAGTCAGCTGGCACTCCTCCCACAAGGACGTCCCGAGGCTGCCCGTCGTGCTAAGAACATGATAGCCAAGATGGACGAGCTCGGCTTCGGTAACTGCACCAACACTCGCGCCTGCGAGGCAGTATGTCCTAAGAACGAGACTATCGCCAACATCGCTCGCCTGAACCGCGAGTTCATCAAGGCAAAGCTCGCCGACTAAAATAATTACACATTATTTAATATAAGAGAACGCTACAGAATGCCTGTAGCGTTCTTTGCACTACGTAAGAATAAAAAACATACAGTTATGATGAAGAGAATGTTTTTGAGCATGGTCTGCATGCTGATGTGTCTGGCGGGTTATTCGCAGGACGTCAAGGGTAAGTGGTACACCGAAGCAGGTGATGCACAGGTAGAGATTTACGAGTCCAACGGAAAGTTGAACGGAAAAATTGTGTGGTTGGCAAAGGGTCCCGAGACCAAGGATGTCCACAATCCTGACGAGAAACTACGCAGCAGAAAACTTATTGGTGTTCATCTGCTTTCAGGACTTACCAAGAAGAAAGACAAGTGGGAGGGTGGTCGTATCTACAACCCCAAGAACGGTAAGGACTACAAATGCTCTATCTGGTTGGATGGCGACAAGCTCAAGGTGCGTGGTTATATAGGATTCCTGTACGAGACACAGACCTGGAGACGCAAATAAGCGAAATTATTTTTTTACAAATCTTCTGATTCTCTGTTCGTATTCCTTTGGATATGTTTTGAAAGACATGCCGTGAGCAACGCCTTTTGTTATCCATAATTACGAAATATGAATAATTTTCGTAACTTTGTCCCCACAATGATTAGCGAAAAATGAAGAAAGTACTATTAACATTGGTTCTTGCTATGTTTAGCAGCACCACTTTATGGGCGCAGCAGGCGCTGTTCGATGTCAACAACCTCACGTCACCCGAGATTCGTGACGACGCTTCTGTAACCTTCCGACTCTTCGCTCCGGCGGCGACGACGGTTGAGGTAGAAGGAGACTTTGGCGGTAAAGTGGCGATGACGAAGGGTGACGACGGCGTGTGGACATACACCACCGCTCCTCTTGAGCCAGAGATGTATTCCTACCGCTTCAAAGTCGATGGAATCGATGTCCTCGACCCCTCAAACATTTATCGTTGTCGCGACATAGCGTCTTACGCGAACATATTTATTATAAGTAAGGG
This sequence comes from uncultured Prevotella sp., assembly GCA_900315775.1. GTDB lineage: Bacteria > Bacteroidota > Bacteroidia > Bacteroidales > Bacteroidaceae > Prevotella. Next base: position 4,895 of record ONAJ01000024.1, on the reverse strand, counting down.
CAACGACGATGCGGGCTGGATGTATAGCGTCAACAAGGTGCCTCACGGCAATGTAAGCAAGGTGTGGTATCCCTCTCCGACATTAAAGACCTCGCGCCGCATGACTGTCTATACCCCAGCGGGCTACGACGAAGGCGGACGCTACCCCGTTGTCTATCTGTTGCACGGCTCTGGTGGCGACGAGGAGGCGTGGACAACCCTTGGACGTGCTGCCCAGATACTCGACAACCTCATTGCCGAGGGGAAGGCAAAGCCTATGATTGTGGTGATGCCCAACGGCAACGCCAACAGCGACGCTGCTCCTGGCGAGTGGGACAGAGGAATGTACAAGCCCACCTTCCGAGGTCATCTCGACCCCAAACCCGTAGCTTCGTTTGAGGAATCGTTCAAGGACATCGTCACTTACATAGACAACAACTACCGCACCCTTGCCGACAAGCAGCATCGTGCTATCTGTGGTCTGTCGATGGGTGGCGGACATAGCTACTCTATCTCGTTGCTCTATCCCGACATGTTCGATTACGTAGGACTGTTCTCAGCCCACGTGCCGCTTCGTGATGCCGACTATCCCGGGCTCCAGAAGCAGTTTAAGAACAAGCCCGCGCTCTACTGGATAGCTATCGGCAAGTCAGACTTCCTTTACGACAACAATAAGGTTTATCGTGAATATCTCGACAAACAAGGCTATCCCTACGAATATGTAGAGACCGAAGACGGACACATCTGGCGCAACTGGCGCAATTACCTTACCGTCTTTGCACAACGACTCTTCAAGTAGAATGACACACTTCATAGGCGAACTGATATCCCTTGGTGTTGCGTTCTCGTGGACGGCAACGGCTCTGCTGAGCGAGTTTGGCAGCAAGCGTCTGGGCAACCTCACACTCAACGTGTGGCGTATGGGTCTTACGCTGCTGTTCTCAATGGTTCTCTTCGTCTTTGTTCTCGGCACACCCGTTCCTACCGGCGTTTCCGCGACAGCCTGCTGGTGGATGTTGCTCTCAGGACTTGTGGGCTATGCCGTCGGCGATTACTGTCTGTTTCAATGCTATATTATAATAGGTTCGCGTTACGGACAGTTGTTTATGACTTTGGCTCCGCTGGCAGCAGCCCTCACAGCGTGGATAACGCTGGGTCAGCAGATGGCGCCTATGAGTATTGTGGCTATGTTGATAACGCTTCTCGGAATAAGTATATCGGTAATTGGTAGGGGCGAGAAGCACACCCTCTCCCTTAAACTGCCCCTTCGCGGAGTACTCTTCGCCATCGGTGCTGCTGTCTGTCAGGGTGTTGGTCTTGTAATAAGCAAGATAGGAATGGACTACTACGACGCTTCGCTGATGCCTTCGTGGGTAGTCCCCTTTAGCGCCAACTTCCTGCGTTGTATTGCCGGCATCGTCGGCTTCTCCGTAATGCTTTATCTGCGTGAGGGTTTCCAGCCACTTCGCGAGTCTGTTCACGACAGTCGCGGACTCTTGGTAGCCGTTGCTACCACCATCTTCGGACCTTTCGTCGGTGTAGGCTTCTCGCTTATGGCTGTCCAATATACCAGCGCCGGAGTAGCCTCCACCCTTATGGCGCTAACCCCAATAATTATCATTCTGCCCTCGTACTGGCTCTTCCGTCAGCCCATTACGTGGCGCACAGTACTCGGTGCCGTAATCTCCGTCATCGGTGTCTCCCTGTTTTTTTGATTTTCCCAGTTTCAGCCGTCGGAACCAACTTGTATCTCAATGAGACACTCGAGTTTCTCCGTGTGAAACTCATGGTTTCTCCGTGTGAAACCAGTCGTTCCAACCGCCCGAAACTCTGGCACGCAACAAAAAGCATCCAACCGACACTACTGCAGTAGGATGTTTTTTATGGTAAAATTTTATACAAAATAATTTGTAACCTATTTTATTATTTACTATCTTTGCAATCAGAATCACACAATTTATTAATATTAAATCTATTATCTAACGAAAAATGCCTATGAAAAAACTATTTTCACTATTGGTGCTCATTGTGGCTATAGTCACTGGAGCATGGGCAGATGTTACTGTGTATGTTCAGGCAGAAACTGCTCCATACCTATATGCATGGAATGGGGCAGGTAGTATCCTGAATGGCGAATGGCCTGGTACACAGATGACAGAATCTGCAGTCGTGAAAGAAACGACATTCTGGAAACAGACGTTTGATACGTCAGGCTTTAACATCATTTTCAACAGCGGAAAGGATACAAAGCAGACGCCAGACATTAACGGAATTACGTCTGATCGTTACTTTACCTTTAATGCCACAGACGGAACTTATGTTGACGTAACAGAGCAGTACGGTGAACTTCCCGATGCAAGTGTTACCTCACTAAAGTTAGCCGGCAACCACGCTAACTGGGCTTCGGGTGCTGTTGATTTTACGGAAGTAACAGCAGGTACAGAATATTCTATTACTGTTGACCTGACTAACCAAACCGTTGAAGAAGGAACCGATGACGAAGGTAAATGGCGCTTCAAGTTTATTGTTAATGGCGGAATGTGGTTTGGTTTTAGCAGTATAACATTTGATGGTAGTCAACCTTCATGGGTTGGACAAGGCCCTACAGACGACAACTTCGAGATTAATCTGAATAACGAAACACTCACGAGCAAGATATTCATCATCACAGCTACATGGGGTGGTGGAAAGTATGCTGATAAGAATTGGACAGTAAAAATTGAGAACGCTCCTGCTCCCGAGCCAGAAAATGTAGAGTACTTCATGGTCGGCAGCATGAACGAGTGGAAAATTGATAATGTAAACCAGTTGCTGCCAAGCAAGACCGAAGAAGGTCTGTATGAGCTGCAAACTACTTTTGCTGCTAACGACGAGTTCAAGATTGTGTCGAGTACTAACGTTTGGTATCCTGGAGGTACGGATAACAATTACGTTGTTACTGAGGCAGGAACTTATACTATCTCCTTCAGACCGGAAGGCAATGTTGAAGGTTGGTACGAAGGTTATTTCAATGTTGTAAAGAATGGCGGTGATGATCCTGTAGAAACCAGGACCATTTACCTGAAACCTGGAATATGGACTGCAGACGATGCACGCTTTGCAGCAAATGTGTTGGATCGCCAAGACCCATCCAAAAATTCTTGGGCAGACTTTGAGCCTGTACTCGATGCAGATGGTTACTATATGACGGAGATTCCTGCAGATGCTTCTATGGTCCGTATGTATCGCTTCGATCCTGCTACCACAGAGGATAGTGCTAATCCTGGAGCATTCTGGAACAGAACTGATATTATTGTGCTGGATGCTACCAACGACCTGTTCAAGATTACAGCTTGGCCAACGGCAGATGGTGGCAACTGTGCTCATGTAGTTACATCATATCCTGAAACTTATTATAATGTAAATGTTGCTGAAAGCATAGAGAACGGTGAAGTAACTGTTGACCCAACCTCGGCTGCAAAGGATGACAAGGTAACTGTTACAGCTAAGCCTAACGAAGGCTTCGAGTTGAGCAGCATCACAGTAACCGGCGTTACCAACAATGAAGCTGTTAAGGTTGCTGACGACAATACCTTCGCTATGATTGCCGACGATGTAACCGTTTCAGCTACCTTCAAGGCTATTCCACAACTCGTGGGCTACTACGTTGTTGGTAACATGACAGAGTGGACTTATGCCGATGCTTACCAGATGACACCAGACAATGAAAACTTGTATCAACTGATTAAGGAGTTCAAGACTGACGATGAAATAAAGGTAAGATCTAAGATGACCGAAGGCGACGGTGCTTGGTATCCTTCAGATGGCAACAACTTTAAGTTTACACAGGATGGTGAGTACACCATTACCTTCAATCCTAAAGGCAATGTTGAAGGTTGGCACGGTGGCTACTTCAACGTAGTAATGAAGGAAGAGCCTACACCACAGCCTGCAGATACTTACTATCAGAAGGTAACCTCTACAAATGATATTACAGATGGTGATTACCTGATAGTTTATGAGGGCAACAAAGATCATAGCGCTGTTGCTTTCAATGGCGCTTTGACGACCTTAGATGCTGCAGGAAATACTGTAGATGTTGAAATTAAAGATGGAGTGATTGCTTCTTCTGCTGATGTAGATGCTGCGGTGTTTACTGTTGATGTAACCAATGGAACCCTGAAGAGTGCATCAGGTTTATACATTGGCGTTAATTCTAACAGCAATGGTCTCAGTCAAAATGCCGCTGCAAGCACATATAAAAACTCATTTGCTATCGATGGTGACAACGCTGTCATTAAAGCTGTGTTTGAAGGCTCAACCATGTCATTGCGTTATAACTATGGTGATGGGCAGTTACGATTCCGCTATTACAAAAATGCTGGCCAACAGGCTATAGCACTTTACAAGAAAGTTGGTGGCGACGATCCTCAACCAGCTGTTATCAACAGTATGGCAATCAAGGGTACATTCCCAGGTATGGAAAATTGGGAGAAAGAAGTACCAATGACTCAGGATGCTGCTAACACCGACGTTTGGACGTTGACAATGGATAACGTAACCGTTGAGGGTAAGAAGTACGAGTACAAGGCCTTCGCTAACGGTGAGACCACAGGCTACCAGTTGCCAGCAGAAGGAAATGCAGACTTCGTATTCGGCACAGATATGTATCCAGCAGGAACATACACCCTGACCTTCACCGCAAATACGAAGACCCACTCGCTGACACTCGATGCTAAGAAGAACGGTATCGAAACCATCAAGGAGCTGAACGCTCAGGCTAACGGTACAGAATTCTCATTCGTTGGCAACGCTACCGTCGTAGCAAAGGCTGCTAATGGTACGAAGACCTATGTATATATTAAGGACGAGACAGGTAGCTCACTGATTTACGATGGAAACGGTACTAATACCGCTAACCTCTCTACAGGTAATGT
>ONAJ01000008.1 GCA_900315775.1 uncultured Prevotella sp. | reverse complement strand
ATATCTCGAAAATTTGGAAATACAAGAAGGAGCATGTACCTTTGCACCACAAACCCTAAATATGATTGAACAGCTTTCCGCGGAGCATATTCAACAAAACAAGGGTTAAGAGAGAATCATTCAACTTTTGCCAGGGATAAGGATTAAGGTACTCAAAAGGCATTCAATCTATGGCAGGGTTAAGGTAAAAAACATTCAACTTATTTTAGGGAAGTACAGAGCATTACTTCAAGCAGATAATGGGCGTGGCAATCACGGAAGTGGGATTCGCCAACGGACACACAGAGAATCCTACTTATAAGGAGGTCTATACCGACCAGACAGGCTTTGCCGAGACCGTCCTTGTGAGGTTCTACCCAGACGTGGTCAGCCTTGAATTCCTGTTGAAGATGTTTTTCAAAGCCATTGACCCGACGAGTCTTAATAAGCAGGGTCACGACGAGGGAACGCGCTATCGTACAGGTGTTTACTATACCGACCCGGAAGATTTGCCCGTCATCGAGAAGGTGTTTGCCGAAGAACAGAAGAACTACAAACAGCCCTTGGCTGTAGAGAAACTGCCCTTGCAGAACTTCTACACAGCCGAGGAGTATCATCAGGATTATCTCGACAAGAATCCCGACGGCTACTGTCATCTGCCCTTGTCGCTGTTTGAGTTTGCAAGAAAAGCCAAAGAGAAATAGTGCACCCTGAAGAGCAAAAACATTTAGTTGTTAAGATTCTGAAGAATAAAAAACAAGAAAAGAATTAGAATAATTATTCAGACATTCTTGGACATTACCCGTATTATTTGTATCTTCGCAGGCGAAAAAGTAAAGTTCCTCAGTAGCCTATGGATAAAGAGATTTTTAAGATTAAGAAACAAAAAAACGGGACTCGATGGAGTCCCGATTTTTATTTGTGGGTGCGAGATTAGTTATTTTCTAACTACCTTCTTGCCATTGACGATTACTATACCCTTGTAGTCTTTATCGACTTTCTGACCTGCGAGGTTGTAGTATGTTGCAGCGGTGGTGCTTGCCTTAGCGTCCTTGATACCGTCGGTATCGGTGAGGCTTTCTACGGTGCAGTTCTCCACGTTGCAGGCTGCGGGGTTGGTGCTGTCGTACTCAGAGATGAAGGCGATGACCTTCAGGTCGTCGGTCTTCCATGACGGGTCGATGTTGAAGGAGTATTTTGTTAACATCTCGTTACCTGTCCAGTTAATTACCTCACCCCATGTGTCGTTCACTGCACGTACTACGTGCTGGTGGATGAACATTCCGCTGGCGCCAACCTGCTTACGAGCGATGATATTGTCTTCTGTAACGAAGAGTGTGAGGCGTGCTGGTGTGATAGAGTAGTCCCATCCGCGTTCGCAATATACTGTTACGTCGATGGTGTTAGTCTCGGTGTTAAGTACTGGTGAGATATGGACGTCAGCGTAAGCAACGACATCAAGACGCTTTTCTACTTGTTTCTTGTAGCCTTCAGCATCTATCTCGCGACTTACTACTGGGGTGTAGCTCTTGCCTGCGTAGCGGTCGTACATGAATGCTGGTGCATAGACACTGCCGCCTTCGTTATAGAACCAGCAATAGTCGCTGGAAGCGGGGAGTGTAAGCCAGTCGGTGCCGAAACCTGCGTGATGACAAGCTACGGCTACACGATTTGCGGTGTCAGGATATTTCTCGAGGAATGAAGAAAGACCCTTTGCAGCCTGAGGACAATACTGACACTGCTCTGTGGTGAACTCTTCGATGAGCACGTTTCTTGTCCACGCCTTCAGTGTCTCAACGGTGGTGATGTATCCTGTTGACTTGTTGTTTGCTGTCTCGTTGGTATTGCCGTTAACCTTTGTGATAGTAATTGTTGTAGCATTCTTACCTGTTGTGGTCTCAGCATTTACAGCGAACGGAACAACTGTCATAGCTCCATAAGGAATGTTGAGTGAGCTGATGGTCTTCTCGGCAGAGGTGTTGCCGTTGACGGTTACTGTGTATGAGAGGCTTGTAATGGTGTTCTTACCTGTGTTTGTTACTTCTACAGGAACATCAACGGTCTCACCGAGGGCAACTACTGTACGCTCGAAGTTATTTGCTGAGGCGCCGTAGTCCTTGAAGTCACCGCCATCGACGAGGATCTGCATAGCCAGTTTGCCGAGGTCTAATTCGTTAAGGTCTGTCCAATTCATATTTACGGCTGGGTTACCAAGCCATGCTGCGTTAGGAATGGATTTACCTCCTACGCGGATGAAATATCCTGTAGAGCTTGTTACGCAGTAACCGATGTAGAAGCCTTCGTTGTTAACGGCGTAAGGGGTTGTCAGCTGGAAGTCGTTGGCGTCGGCAACCAAAGCGTCTTTGACGTCTTCAACGTAGTCAGCCTGGCTGATGTCGTTAGGCAGATTCTTAGAAACCCATATCTTCATATCGCTGAGGCTTGAAACAACGCTGGAAGACAGATAGACACGAATAGCCTTGATGGTGGAAGCGCCGAGCTGCTCGTGGTTAGCAGGAACGTAAATAGCTGCCATCAGTGTCATAGGATTTCCTGTACCGATGATGTCGTCTAATGTCTGGAAGTCGCTTTCGTTGAAGTAACCCCACCATACCTGATTTCCTGTTGGGGTAATTGTTGCTGCACTTGCAGTCTGTGCATTAGAGCAAAGAGCTAAAATAAAAGCTAATGCTGCGAAAATTTGCTTTTTCATAATCATGTTATTGTAATGGTTGTTTTACTTACTTTGATAATACCTTACGAACACTTCCGTTGCCCATGCGCACAAGGTTTACGCCTTTCTGCATCTGGTTGCTACGACGACCGTCCAGGGTGAAGATTTCCTTAGTGTTCTGTGCTGCCTTTACGTTCTCGATAGCAGCAGAAGCAGTGAACGAGAAGTTTACGGTAATGGTGGATTCTACACGCTGGTTGGTGTAACTAAGACCGTTATAGTCGTAAGCGTAGAGGGTATATACCACTTTGGCATTTCCGTAGGCGTTGTAGTTGTCGGCATACCACTCAGAACTGAGTTCTTTTACCTCATTTCCTGCAAGGGTACCTTTGTCGGTGTCGTAGGTGCCTACAGCATCGTGACTGACGCAGTTGGCTGGGAAACATACCTGTACCGAGCCGTTGTCGAGTTGCTGGACGTCCCACTTGACGCTGGTGCCAACGACGTTAGCACTTGTGTTTTTTACGGAGAGTCCGCTATTGCCTTCGATAAGTACGTCGCCGAAGCCGTCGTCAATTATACGTGCTTCGATGTTCAGAGTAGTTCCGTTGGGAACTTCTTTTCCTTGTGCATCAACAAACTGCAGTTGAGCAGAGGCACTTAATGTGCCGGCGATAAGAAATAATAAAGTAAAAACCTTTTTCATATTCTATAATGTTTATAATGATGATTTTATTACCTGTACAACTCCCGTGTTGTCGCTTATGAAGGCAACGACGGAGAGGTTCTCCCTCTTCCAGCTGCTATCCAATGTAGTGGAGTAGGTGGTAGTAGCGGTTTTGTTGCTGTTTACCGTTATGGGGTCGCCAAAGATGTCGTTTGTAATCGACTTGCGGAACACGTGGTTATGAACGTAGTTCTGGTTTGCAGAGCCGTCGGGCATCAGCTGTGTCTCCGTAATGTTGTCTTCCACCAGCCACACTTCAAGCTTGCCTGTGACGGTCTGGGCGGTGTTGGCGTCGATGGTGACGTCGAGCTTTCGGGAGCCCTCGTCGTATTTGCATGTGGCGTCGAGGTTCAGGGTGGTTGTCATAGCGATGCACGTCCTTACGGCGGTAGCATACATATTTGTATTATATATCATTGTTCCCAGTCTGTTGACAGCAACAGCAGGCTGTGCCTCGATATTCCAATGACGGTAGTACTCGTCGCCCGTCTCGGTACCTAAGGGGAGGAGGGGACTGCTCATAGTGGAGCGGTGGGCAAAGGGACCGCAGTGGATGGCTACGGCAATGATTCTGTCGCCATATTCCGCCTCGAGTTCTTTTATCTTCTGTGTGGCAGTAGGACAGTTGACGCAACGCTGACCGGTGAAGTCCTCGATGAGGACGTTGTGTGTGGTCTCGGTGGGAGGAACATAGATGTACCGCTCATTCTCACCGATGTTGCTGCATGCCGTCAGGAGGGTGATTGCTAATGCATAAAGCATAAAGCGTAATGCATGATTATTGGGTCTAAAGGTAATCATAATTTTTCTCCGTTTCACTTTGAAAGACCGTTGGTTCTCAATTATCAATTCTCAACTTTCAATTAGAAATTATAGTTGTAATTAACAGTTACACCGCGACTGGCAGGAACATAGCGGCACACACCTCCGGAGCAGTTGAAGCCGGCGCGTGTTCGTGCATATCCCACCTGCAAGCGGTGGCTCTTGTGGTTGAAGGTTACGGCTCCCATGTAGTAGTGTGTCTTCGTAGCGCCGCAGTTGTACATATCGCTTACGGTGAGCATCCAGTGAGGCTGCAGCGACAGCTCCATAAGTCCGAAAGCCCAGTCGCCCTGATCGCCGGCGGTGGTGAGATATTGAAGCTCGCTGCGCAGCGTAACCTTTTTGTTGAACTGATATTTCCCCTCGGCAACGAAGATGTTAGAGTGAATCATGCCTCCTTCACCCTCGATAACACTTTTGTTGTAGCGTTGGTTCATATACATAAGGTTGAGTTTAAAGCTCTTCGATAACTTCTTGTCTAACTGCACGTTAATGTCCTGATAGTATGTCTGGTCGCCCCACTTCCAGAACGCAGAGTGGTAGCCGTTGGTGCCCGGTCCGCCCGTTCCGTCGGTGTTCTTCTGTATGGAGTGGACATGCGAGAAGTTGACCTTCACGCCTGTGCCGTACTTTCCGCCCAACAACGTGTGACGTTTAAACTGATAGCCCAGTTCTGCCTGGTAAGCCCACTCGCCGAGAGGCTGTGTGGCGTAGGGGTATAGCGCTGCCAGAGCGTAGGTATGTTCCATAGTGAAGGCAGGCAGGTGGTTGATGAACGACGAGATGCCATTCATAGAACGTTGACTGCGGAACGACATGTTGTCGGAGCGCTTAGCCTGGAGTAGGGCACTCATGCCCCTCTTGGAGTAGCTTGCAGAGAGCATAGCTACATATCCGCGGCGATAGATGTATCCGTTGTCGAACGAAGGGTCTTGCGTCTTCTGCGCATATTCGGCAAGAACGTTGACAGCACCTTTCTGCACTCGCACCCTCGCATCCCACGCATTAACGTTCTTGGGCAGGTTAAGACGGTGGGTGGCGTCGGTGAGAATGACCTCGTCGCTCTCCTGTTTGTTAACCCACGAACCACCGATGGTGACGTATGTGTTGCTGTTCTTCAAGGGACTTATCCACTCGTCGATACCCAGTTCTACGTCGGCACCGGAGATGAGAGCATCGTTGTACGACCAGTAACGGCGCTGGAAACCGCTGAGAGCCTTTAGTCTTACGCCCTTGACGGGTGACGTTACCACACGTGCTCCGAGCAGTGAGTTGTCAACACCCAGAGAACGCTCTTCGTATGTTCGGAGAATAAATCCGGAGCCGAACTGCTCGTAGAAGTTTCCCAGTGTTACCTCGAGACCGTCGCAGTGCATACGTGCATAGATGTTAGCAAGTCCCCAGCCTTTGAAGTCGGGCTCGTAGCCAGGCATAGGGAAACGGGTGAACTCCACGCGTCCGCCTAAATCGAGGTGTTTCGACATCATGTTAAGGTCGGCATAGGTGTTGGTGAGTCCCCATTCCTTATATTTCTCGGCACCAATCTTCTTGTCCTCCTCGGGAATGAGCACGTCGCTTTGTATGCTTCCCGTTACGGTAACCTTTCCGTAGTCAGACTGTGCTGCGACGCCAAGAGGTAGTGCGAGTAGAAATGTCGCTATTATCTTCTTCATTACTGATTAGAGATTTTTCTTACCGTTTCTATAAGTTCCTCCTCTTCGCCGTCGGTATATCCGTTGTGTCGATATACGATGTTGCCCTTGCCGTCAAGGATAAGCGTGTAGGGAATCATCTGTATTCCCAAAGCACGACGCAGGTCGCTGTTAGGGTCGAGAAGCACGTCGTATGTCCATCCGTAGCCATCGACCATAGGTTTCACCTTATTAATATCCTGTGCCTTGTCGATGCTGATAGCAATGAGTTTCACACCCGTTTCCTCTACCCAGTCCTCATACACCTCGTTGATGGCGTTGAGCTCTCTGTTACAGGGCTTGCACCACGTTGCGAAGAAGTCTATGATTATTGGTTTACCGTTGTTTGACAGCGTGTCTGTAGTTACAGTCTTGCCGTCCATAGCCTTCAGAGTTACTGCGGGCATCTGTGCCGAGCACTCCAGGCCGATGAAAATAAGAAGTGTTGTAAATAATAATCTCATAGTTTATATCATTTTTTTACCTATTTCCTTTGCCAGCTCTTTCTGTATGGTCTTCATGTCCATATATTCCTTCATGAGCTCTTGCATCTTTGTGTTGTCGTTGGTGTTAAGTTTTATTTCTTTCTCTATTTCACGCATTCGGTTGGTGATATAGTTCATTCTGAAGTCCAGCAGCACGTGTTGGGTCTTGTTGAACAGTTCCTTGTCGGTGTAGTTCTTCTGCAGCTTCTCGCTGAGCAGCACCCTTTCTGTTGCCAGTTTCTGTGCCAGCTGACTGATTGTTATGTCCTCATGTTGCAGGAAGTACTGTTCAGCGCGCCAGGAGCGGTCGGCGCTCTTCTCGGCAGCCTCGCAGAGTATTCTCCATATCTCCTCCGACTGCAGTCGCAGGTCGTCCTCCTGCAGGCTGTACACCAAGAACTCCGCAACACTTGTATCTATGGTCTGTCCGTTGTCGTCCTGAATGTCGTGAAGTATTATTCTCTCTCCGTAACGCACCACCAGTTCGCCCATAATCCATTCGATGGGGTTGATGGTGGAAGGTTGAGGGTTGATGGTTGAGGGTTGATGGTTGATGGTTGAGGGTTGAGGGTTGATGGTGGAGGGCTGAGTTCTCTGCATTTCTTTCTCCTCCCTCCTTGCGCGTATCATCTTATTCATCTGTGTTATCAGCGTCATTTCGTTGATACCCGTCAGTTGTACGCAGTCGTTGAGGTATGTTGCCCTCACCACAGGGTCTGTTATTACAGCTATGCTCTGAACGATGGAGTTTATGGCTTCCGAGCGCTTTATGGGGTCAGTCACTCCGTTGAGGAGCAGTTGGGTCTTAAAGCGGATGAAGTCGGTCTGGTGTTCAGCGATATACTGTTTGAAACCTTCAGCAGTATTTTTCCGTGCAAACGAGTCGGGGTCGTCACCGTCGGGAAGCAGCAGCACCTTGATGTTCATACCCTCAGCAAGCAGCATGTCGGTACCACGCATGGCGGCGTGGATTCCTGCCGCATCGCCATCGTATAGAAGTACTATGTTGTTGGTGAAGCGGTGCAGCATACGTATCTGGTGTATGCTAAGTGCTGTTCCGGAGTTTGCTACCACATTCTCGATGCCACACTGATGCATAGCGATGACGTCGGTATATCCTTCGACCATATACACGCAGTCCTCACGGGCTATGGCTTTCTTCGCCTGGTAGATGCCGTAGAGCTGCTGGTCCTTGTGGTATATTTCAGAGTCTGGCGAGTTGACATATTTCTGTTGTACGCCCTTCGTGGCGGCGTCGAGTTTACGTCCTCCGAAGCCCACCACCTTTCCGTTCATTCCTATCCAGGGGAACATCACGCGTCCTGCATAGCGGTCTATGAGCATGTTGTCGCGTTCACGACGGTAACATATTCCCGTAGCCACGAGGAACTCGTCCTTGTAGCCCTTAGCCTTTGCCGTTTTTGGCAGCGCCTGACCGTCGGCGAGGTCGTAACCCAGTCGGAACTTCTTTATGATGTCGTCACGGATGCCGCGACTCCGGAAATACTGCATACCTATGGCGTTGCCGTCGGTATTGTTGTGCAGAAGGTCCTCGAAATATGTCGCAGCCCATTCGTTGACGATATACATAGAGTCGCGCATATTCTCTGCCTCGCGCTCCTCGGAGGTCATCTCGCGTTCCTTTATCTCTATGTGATATTTGTTTGCCAGCCATCGCAGCGCCTCGGGGTAGGTCATCTGTTCGTGTTCCATGATAAACGATACGGGGTTTCCACCCTGTCCGCAACCGAAACAGTGACAAGTGTTACGTGCCGGAGAAACTACGAAAGAAGGTGTGCGTTCGTTATGGAAAGGGCATAGTCCCTTGTAGTTTGAACCACTTTTACGAAGAGTGACAAACTCACTGACCACCTCTACAATATTGGCGGCTTCCATAATCCTGTCTATGGTCTGACGGTCAATCACGGCTGCAAAAATAATAAATAATTTATAATTTATAATGCATAATTCATAATTATTTGCTATTTTTGCACCCAATTTAATAAAAGAACGTTATGCAGGATATAAGAAATATCGCCATTATTGCCCATGTTGATCATGGAAAGACAACCCTTGTGGATAAGATGATGCTCGCAGGAAACCTGTTCCGTGAGGGACAGAACCTCAGTGATCAGGTGCTCGACTCAAACGACCTTGAGCGTGAACGAGGAATAACCATCCTCTCGAAGAATGTCAGTATTAACTGGAAAGGAACAAAGATAAACATCATAGACACTCCGGGACACTCCGACTTCGGCGGTGAGGTGGAGCGCGTGCTCAATATGGCAGACGGCTGTCTGCTTCTTGTTGATGCCTTCGAAGGTCCTATGCCACAGACACGTTTCGTACTGCAGAAGGCTCTGCAGATAGGACTGAAGCCCATCGTAGTAGTGAATAAGGTTGACAAACCCAACTGTCGTCCGGAAGAGGTATATGAGATGGTGTTCGACCTGATGTTCTCGCTCAATGCTACCGAGGACCAGCTCGACTTCCCCGTTGTCTATGGCTCAGCAAAGAACGGTTGGATGGGTGAGGACTACAACATTCCTACTGGTGACATAACATATCTGCTGGACAAAATTGTGGAGGTTATTCCTGCGCCGGAGCAGCTTGAAGGTACACCACAGATGCTTATTACGTCACTCGACTATTCCAGCTATACAGGACGAATTGCCGTAGGACGTGTTCACAGAGGAACCCTCAAGGGAGGTCAGAACATAACTATTGTGCATCGTGACGGCACCCAGGAGAAGACAAAGATAAAGGAGTTGCATACTTTCGAAGGTATGGGACACGTAAAGACCGACAGCGTATCGTCAGGCGACATCTGTGCCGTTATTGGTCTGGAGCGTTTCGAGATAGGTGATACCATCTGCGACTACGACCAGCCCGAAGCACTCCCCACGATAGCTATCGACGAGCCTACAATGTCGATGCTCTTTACCATCAACGACTCACCATTCTTTGGCAAGGAAGGAAAGTTCTGCACCTCACGACATATTCAGGAGCGTCTGCAGAAAGAACTCGAGAAGAACCTCGCCCTCAGGGTAGAGCCCTTCGAGGATTCTACCGATAAGTGGCTCGTGTCAGGACGCGGTGTGCTACACCTCAGTGTGCTCATAGAGACGATGCGTCGTGAGGGCTACGAACTGCAGGTTGGTCAGCCACAGGTGATATACAAAGAGATTGACGGAGTAAGGTGCGAACCAATAGAAGACCTTACCATCAATGTGCCCGAGGAGTTCTCGTCGAAGATGATAGATATGGTAACACGTCGTAAGGGCGAAATGACATCTATGGAGAGTCAGGGAGACAGAGTGAACATAGAGTTCGATATTCCTTCACGTGGTATCATAGGACTGAGAACAAATGTGCTCACAGCGTCGCAGGGTGAGGCTATTATGGCGCACCGCTTCAAGGAGTACCAGCCATACAAGGGAGATATACAGCGTCGTGTGAACGGCTCTATGGTAGCCCTTGAGACAGGAACAGCATTCGCATATTCTATTGATAAACTGCAGGATAGAGGAAAGTTCTTCATCGACCCAGGTGAGGACGTATATATGGGGCAGGTAGTAGGAGAGCACGTTCACGACAACGACCTCGTTGTTAATGTTGCTAAGGCAAAACAGCTCACCAATGTGCGTGCCAGCGGTTCCGACGAAAAGGCTCGTATCATTCCAAAGACGGTGATGTCGCTGGAGGAATGTCTGGAGTATATCAAGGAAGACGAGTACGTAGAGGTTACTCCGAAGTCTATGCGTATGCGAAAAATTATACTCGACCATACGGAGCGCAAACGTGCAAATAAGGAATAAACAGATACTAAGCATAGCGCTGCCCAGCATAGTGAGCAACATCACTGTGCCGCTATTGGGACTCATAGATACTTCTATAACGGGTCATATGGGTAGCGCTGCATACATTGGAGCCGTAGCCATCGGCTCCATGTTGTTTAATACGCTGTACTGGCTGTTCTCGTTCCTTCGTCTAAGTACCAGCGGACTCACTTCGCAGGCTTTGGGACGCGGTGATAACGACGAGGTTGTACGACTGTTGACGTCCTCGCTTCTCGGAGCATTAGCAATAGCCCTTGTGCTTGTCGTCATGCAGCTTCCGCTGTTGTGGTTAGGACTATGGATAATGGCTCCGACGGAGGAGATAGCGCAGCTAACCACCACCTACTTTAATATATGTATATGGGGAGCACCCGCCTCGTTAGGACTGTTCTGTCTTAACGGGTGGTTTATAGGTATGCAGAATTCACGTATCCCTATGGTTGTGGCAATAACCCAAAATGTTGTTAATATCCTGGCATCACTATTCTTTGTCTATGCACTTAATATGAAAGTAGAAGGTGTAGCACTCGGAACTCTCATTGCTCAGTGGTGTGGATTTACTGTCTCCTTGATAAGTGCTCGCAGGATGATAAGCACTCGCATCAAACTCTTCACTCTTCGCTCTTCACTCTCCACTCTCCACTCTTCACTTTTCACTCTAAACTCTTCACTCTTCACTCTTCACTCTTCGCTCTTCCTGCGTACGTTGTGTTTGGTAAGTGTAATGCTCTTCTTTACCTCCGCAGGCTCCTGGCAGGGTGCAACACTCCTTGCCGTCAACACTATTCTTATGCAGATGTTTCTTCTTGTAAGTTACGTTATGGACGGGTTTGCCAACGCTGCTGAGGCTATGAGTGGGAAGTTCTATGGTGCTGCCGACAACGACGCACTGAAAGATACTATACATAAGAGTTTCCTGTGGGGTGGAGGATGTGCGTTGGTATTTACTGTTGCCTATGTCTTTGGAGGCGACCTGTTCGTGAGGTTGCTGACCGACGAACCGATGGTGCTTTCTGCTGCTACCGACTATATGGTGTGGATATGTATTGTGCCGTTTGTCAGCTTTGCTGCTTTTATATGGGACGGTATCTATATTGGTCTTACTGCAGCACGAAGCATGCTCCTTGCAACCTTCGTAGCAGCAGTATGTTTCTATATAGTCTATGTTTCCACCCGTACTTCCTTGGGTAATCACGGACTGTGGCTCGCCTTCCTCTGCTTTCTGTTTATGCGCGGGGCGATGCAGAGTATACTATATCTAAGTAAGAAAGTGATAAAATAAGAAAAGGGAACCTCAAAAAGTTCCCTTTTCCTTTGGTTTGGTGATCCGTTTGGGGCTCGAACCCAAGACCCCAACATTAAAAGTGTTGTGCTCTACCTGCTGAGCTAACGGATCTCCCTTAAGGCACAATTTTCAAAATTGCGGTGCAAAGGTACACCAATTATTTGAGATTACCAAATTATTCTGTCGATTTTTCTTTATTTTCTTTTTTCTCTATAGTCTCGAGGACAGGTGCTCCCTCATCTTCGTCTTCGTGCTCACGCGTTATGTAGCGTTGATAGTAGGCTATGAGCAGTGTGGTTAGCGGGAGTGCTACGATAAGTCCTATGAATCCGAGTAGTGCGCCCCATACAGACAGCGATAGCAGGAGTATTGCGGGGTTCAGTCCCATTGCCTTACCCATAACCTTCGGTGTTATCACCATATCTATGATTATCTGTACTACGATAAACACTCCCACAGCCATAGCCATTATAACCCAGAAATTCTGTCCTGTGTCAGCCGCCTTGAGAAGGGCGAGGAAAGCTGTAGGTATCAGTGCAAAGGTATGCAGATAAGGCACCAGGTCGAGAATACCTATGAGTATTCCAAGACCGATAGCCATAGGGAAGTCTATGATTGTAAAGCCTATACAGAAGAGGATTCCCATACACAGCGCTACAGTACCCTGTCCGCGAACGTAGTTGTTAAGTGCTTGTTCCACGTCGCTCATCAGCTCGCGCCAGAAAGGACGGTTCTTCTTTGGGAATATCTTTATCCAACTGTCAGTGAGGTATTCGTAGTCAAGGAGTATGAAGAACATATACATCAGAGTGATGGCGGATGCTATGATACTTATTATAATATTTGCCGTTTGTCCAAGAACCTCGAATAATCTCGGCATGAGTTTCTGTATTGCATCGCTGACATCCTTACGCTTGAAAAACTCCTGTATGTCGGTGCCGTTAGCAGCCGTCCATTCTTTTATTGTCTCAGGGATGCTTGAGATGTGTGCCACCTCTTTAATATAGTTGGTAGCCAGTCCGCCGAGTTTCTCGAACTGCTCAATCATTGGAGGTATGATGAGCCAGATGATTCCTCCGATAACGGCTATCACCACAATGAGAGTGACGATGATGCTCAGTGCTCGTCCCGGAACATGCAGCTTATACTGGAAAAACTTCACACCAGGGTAGAGTAGATATGCAAATACCCATGCGATGAAGAATGGTAGCAGTACGCTGCTGAGGAAGTTTAGTACGTAGAGTATAAGGGCAATGAGAAGTGCCGTTACTGTCCATCGAAACGCTTTGTCGAAGGTTATTTTTTCTTTGTTAATCATATCAATAGGTAATGGTGGTTACTCTTCTGCTATGGCCTTCTGGTAACATTCGCGACATAGTGGTTCGTACTCCTGTGTCTCTCCGAGGAGCACTCGTTTGTCGCTCTCTACCAAACGGTGACTGACGTATGCCAGTGAGCCGCATTTTACGCAGATGGCGTGTACTTTTGTCACTTCGTCGGCGATGGCGCACAGTCCTGGTATTGGTCCGAAAGGCACACCTCTATAGTCCATATCAAGACCTGCTATAATAACTCGAATTCCTCTGTTTGCCAGTTCGTTGCACACGTTAACGAGTCCGTCGTCAAGAAACTGTGCTTCGTCAATGCCTATGACGTCGATGTCGTTTGCCAACAACAATATTGATGACGACGAATCTATGGGAGTACTCATTATGGAGTTCTGGTCGTGACTGACAACTTCTTCTTCGCTATATCTCACGTCAATACTTGGCTTGAATATCTCAACCCTTTGTTTTGCAAACTTAGCACGTTTCAATCGACGTATCAGTTCTTCGGTTTTTCCAGAGAACATTGAGCCGCACACTACCTCGATACGTCCTGGACGGTGGGGCTCGCCATATATATTATTTGTTATCATGGTGCAAAAATAAATGTTTTTATGGAATTACGGAAGTTAAAGAAGTTAAAAAGGATTTAAATGTAATCATAATTCTCAATTCTTAATTCTCAATTCTCAATTATTTCGTACCTTTGTCCCCCGTTATGGGAATATTGTATGTTGTTCCGACGCCTGTGGGCAATATGGAAGATATCACTCTTCGTGCCCTTCGCATATTGAAAGAGGCTGACCTCATTCTTGCGGAGGATACTCGCACGTCGGGAAAACTACTCAAGCACTACGACATCCACAATCACCTGCAGTCGCACCATAAGTTCAATGAACACGGTACTTCGCAGGCGGTGGTTGAGAAACTCAAAGCGGGACAGACAATAGCCCTAATCAGCGACGCTGGTACGCCAGGCATCAGCGACCCAGGTTTCTACCTCGTTCGCGAGGCTGTGGCGGCAGGTGTTGAGGTGCAGTGTCTGCCGGGAGCGACAGCCCTGATACCAGCGCTTGTGAGCAGCGGACTTCCCGATGACCGTTTCTGTTTCGAGGGTTTCCTGCCGCAGAAGAAAGGTCGTCAGACACGCCTTGAGAGTCTTCGCGAAGAGACGCGAACGATGGTGTTCTACGAGTCGCCATACAGGGTACTTAAAACGTTGCAACAGTTCGCAGAAGTCTTTGGAGATGATCGTAAGGTGAGTTGCTGTCGTGAGATTAGCAAAGTTCACGAAGAGAGTGTTCGGGGAACCCTTGCCGAGGTGATAGCCCATTTCAAGGAAACAGAACCACGCGGTGAGTTCGTCATCGTTGTGGGAGGATGCGAGAAATAACAATACTTATATATAATATAGGAGAAGAAAAAATGAAAAAGTTATTGATATTTGCAGTGTGCCTGGTGGCTTTCGCTGCATGTAAAAATGGTGGAAAAGGTAGTGGTGACGCAGCACAGGCAGACTCACTACAAAGAGTAATTGACCAGAAAGACGGTGAGATTAACGACATGATGGGAACGCTGAATGATATTCAGGAAGGTTTCCGTCAGATTAACGAGGCTGAGGGTAAGTTAGAGCTCATGCAGAGTGGCGAGGGCACCAACAAGGCCCAGCAGATTCGCGAGAGTGTTCAGTTTATTGCTGAGCGTATGGAACAGAACCGTCAGCTCATTGAGAAACTCCGTCAGCAGTTGCGCGAGAGCAGCGTTAAAGGCGACGAGTTGAAGAAGACTATAGAGAACCTTATGCGTCAGATAGAGGATAAGGACAAGGAGTTGCAGAAACTTCGTGCCGAACTTGATGCTAAGGATATTCACATCTCTGAACTCGACGAGGCTATCAACAACCTCAATACCGATGTTTCTTCACTGAAGACGGAGACAGAGCAGAAGACAGAGACTATCAATACACAGGATCGTCAGCTCCACACCGCATGGTATGTCTTCGGAACAAAGTCAGAGCTCAAGGAGCAGGGCATCCTTAGCAAAGGAAAGGTTCTTCAGGGCAACTTCAATAAGGAGTATTTCACAAAGGTTGATATCCGTGTGATGAACGAGTTGAAGCTTTACAGCAAGTCGGCAACTATCCTCACGGCACATCCAGCAGGAAGCTACACTCTTGTTCGTGACGCTAACAAACAGTATGTGCTCAAGATTACTAATCCCGACACGTTCTGGAGCACAAGTAAGTACTTGGTTGTGGAAGTGAAGTAATTAGCGCTTTTCCTTAAAAAAATCTACCATAAGCTGGCGACATTCCTCCTCAAGGATGCCGCCAGTTATTTTTGCCTTGGGGTGCAGCGCCTTTGGAGCCACAAGTGAGTATCCGCGTTTTTCATCGCGCGTACCATATACTATACGTGGTATCTGAGCCCAGCCTATTGCACCGGCACACATAGTACACGGCTCTACGGTGACGTAGAGAGTGCATTCCGTCAGGTATTTCCCTCCCAAAGCGTTTGCTGCCGACGTTATAGCCTGCATCTCGGCATGTGCTGTGACGTCAGTCAACATCTCCGTCATATTATGTGCACGTGCAATAATTCTGTCGTGACACACCACAATAGCACCAATAGGCACTTCGCCAGACTTCAGTGCTTCACGGGCTTCATCCAATGCCTTACCCATGAAGAACTCGTCCTTCTTCAGTTGCTCTTCAGTCTTTGTCATAATTAAGCATATATGGTAATTATAACAGCCTTGAATCACGGAGACATTACATGCCGGAAGAAGCGTACAGCCAATCGTAGATGCACGAGCAGATGCCGAAGAGTGCTATACCCGCGGTGCATACCGCCAGCGACAGCTTGGTGGCGGCGTCGGTGCGGAAGGTGGGTAGCGGATGCTCCTCAGCACGGATGTACATTGCCTTGACAATGAGCAGGTAGTAGTACAACGACACTACGGTGTTGACCAAGGCTATGAATACCACGAAGTATGACCAGAAGGGGTTGGCGGTGTTGCCATCGACGGCAGCCAGGAACACGAAGAATTTGGAAAACATGCCGGCAAATGGCGGAATGCCACCCAGCGAGAAGAGAGCCAGCGTCATAAGGAATGCCAGCTTGGGATTTGTCTGGTAGAGTCCGTTGAAGGCATCCATCCTGGTCGTACCGCCATTATGCTCTACGGCACTGATGACTGTGAAGACTGCCATGTTTGCCACCACATATACCAGCACATAGAACATGAGGGCTGCGGCACCGCTCTGACCGTTGGAGCCGATGAGTGCCAACATGATATAGCCTGCTTGCGAGATGCTGGAGAAAGCCATAAAGCGCTTAAGCTCCGACTGCCGGATGGCAAAGAGATTGGCAATGGTGATGGAGAGCACGATGACTACCCAGAGCATGGGATGCCAATAGTAGGACATCGAGGCGAACGCCTTGTTTAATATAATGAAGAGCGTCAGCGCAGCAGCACCCTTGGATATAACACTCAGATAGCCGGTGACGGGTGTGGGAGCGCCCTGGTAGGTGTCGGCTGTCCAGAAATGGAAGGGCACCAGCGAGAGCTTGAATGCCAAACCGCTGAAGAAGAACACCAGTCCCATAATCTGCAGCGGGGTAGCCATATAACCTTTCGACAAGGCTACTGCTACATCGTCGAAATAGAGCGTGCCCGTGGCGGCATAGACAAAGGAGATGCCGAAGAGCATAACACCGCTGGAGAAGGTGGCTACTAAGATGTACTTGGCAGCAGCCTCGG
The DNA here is from genome assembly GCA_900315775.1 of uncultured Prevotella sp. GTDB lineage: Bacteria > Bacteroidota > Bacteroidia > Bacteroidales > Bacteroidaceae > Prevotella. The sequence continues at coordinate 44,631 of ONAJ01000008.1, read as the reverse complement.
CAGAGTCACACTTCAGCTTGTCGAAAGCTACAAGGCATGCCATGGGCACTGAAGCCATCTCCAAGCCAAGGAAGAACATGAGGAACGAGCCGCTGGACATCATCATGTACATGCCGAGCAGCGTACTCAGGATGAGCATGAAGAACTCGCCACTGTATTTACTGTTTTTGAATTTGTTATTTGCTTTTTCATGTCCGCCGTCGAGCCATGTCTTGGACATAATAACGACTATCAATGTGCCTGCCGTGAGGATAATCTTCATAACGTTGACCATCGGGGTGGCTACATAAATGCCGCCAAATGCCTCGGCAGGCTTGACTCCGAAGAGCATACACGTCTGTACGAGCAGGGCACCGATGGTGACGAGCCACAGCTTGCCACTCTTTTCCTTGTCGTTAGTGAGACAGAAGTCGGCGACAAAGAGTATGAGAAGTTCGAGGACAAGGAATGCCTCGGGAACCATATTTAAAAACTGACTGTAATTCACCATAATGATTTACAATTTACTGATTTACGATTTACCATTTATTACATTACGCCGATGGACTGCAGGATAGAGCCTGTAGAGGGCGAAATAATGTTGCTTACCCAGAAGGGGAACGTGCCCAGGCATGCCACACAGAAAATGAGGCATATGACGGCGACGCGCTCGTCCCATGTGGCGTCTGTGAGCTCGAGGAAGTGCTTGTTCTCCACCTCGCCATAGAGTATCTTACCCACCACTCGCAGAATATAGACGGCGGTGACGACAATAGACATACATGCAATGATGGTAGCTACCATGCGGAACGATGTGTTGGGGTCGCCTGAGAGCGGCTCGGCGCCAAAGGCACCGACAAAGATAGTCATCTCGGCAATGAAACCAGAGAAGCCGGGAAGTCCGAGGTTGGCAAGACCGGCAATGACGTAGCCGACGGCGAGGAAGGGCATTATCTTCATCAGACCTGCCAGCTCGCGGATGTCACGGGTGTGCGTACGACCATATATCATACCGATGAGTGCAAAGAATAGTGCTGTCATCAGACCGTGCGAGAGCATCTGCAGGATTGCACCGGTACATGCTGTCTGCGACATCATAAGCAGGGCAAAGAGTACCAGACCGCAGTGGCTCACCGACGAGTAAGCGTTGATATACTTCAGGTCGGTCTGCACACAGGCAGAAAGTGCGCCATATACCACCGAGATGGTTGTGAGTATGAGGAATATCCACGATAGTTCCTGAGCAGCCTCGGGTAACAGGTACATGGCTACGCGGAAGCAGCCATAGCCTCCGAGCTTCATCAGCACGCCGGCATGCAGCATCGACACGGCAGTAGGTGCCGAAGCGTGACCGTCGGGCGACCATGTGTGGAAGGGGAAGAGGGCTCCAAGCACGCCGAAGCCAATGAAGATGAAGGGGAAGAATGCCTTCTGGATGGTTACGGGAATAAGGTGCGACGTGGCAGCTATCTCGTTGACGTTCATGGTGAACGTACCGCTATACTCACCGTTGAAGTAGTAGATGCCGAGGATACCGAGGATGAGCAGTGCAGAACCGCCCATGAGCATGAGGGTCAGCTTCATGGCAGCATACTCTTTCTTGCCCGAACCCCAGACGCCAATGAGCAGGTACATGGGGATAAGAGCAACTTCGTAGAACATAAACATGGTGAACATGTCGGTGCAGATAAAGAAGCCGAAGACACCCGTTGACAGGAGGGTGAACCAGAGGAAATACTCCTTGGTCATTGGCTTGAGCTGCCAGGAGGCAAACGTTCCTGTAAACACGATGATAGCTGAAAGGAGCAGCATGACCACGGAAATGCCATCGACGCCTACGGAGTAGGTAATGTTGAGTGGCTTAAACCAAGGGGTGGAAGCCACGAGCAGCATCTGGTCGGTATTGCCTGCAGCACGCTGCTGAATAAAATATATGGTAAGCCAGATGGCAAGAACCAGCAGACAGCTACTGCCTGCCACCATCACGCCTCGTACCTGATTGAGCGACTTGGCAAGCCACAGGCATAGCAGCATGAGTGCCGGTATAAGAACAAATAATGATAATATATTCATTTCTTTCTTAATTCTTAATTCTTAACTCTTAATTATATAGCCAGCAAGATGAGCGTCAGTGCTATTGAGCCGGTGATGAACCATACGGCATACTGACGCACGTCACCACTCTGCCACGAGCGGATGTTCTCGCCATACTCGTTGGCACCCCATGCCATGAAGTTAAATGTGCCGTCAACGATGTGGCGGTCGAACCAGGCGATAGGAGTAGATACCAGACGGAAGATGATACGGTGGGTGACGTACTGCCATATCTCGTCCTGATAGAAGCGCTTGTAAGCCGCACGGTGCAGACGTGGGAACTGCTTGTACAGGCGGTCGGCGATGGGCTGACTTTCACCTTTATATATATATGTAGCCAGACAAATGGAGCAGACGGCTATCACGATAGACGTACCGGCTACTGTCCAGTCAAGGTGGATATCGTAAACCTGACCGCTGGCTGATACAAAGTGACCGAATGGCAGGAAACCACACAAACAGGTTACCAGCGAGAGGAAGATGAGCGGGAAAGTCATCGTCCAAGGAGCCTCATGGGGCGTATGGTGCTCGTGTGCCTCCTTGTTTTCGGTTCCCCAGAAGATGCCGTAGTACAGACGGAACATGTAGAACGCCGTCATGGCGGCTACACCCGTCATAATCCATCCTACGACGGGGCTGTACTGCATGGCGGCAGTAAGTATCTCGTCCTTGGAGAAGAAACCCGAGAACGGAGGAATGCCGGCAATTGCCAGGCACGAAATAAGAAACGTGAGGTGAGTAATGGGCATGTACTTGCGCAAGCCACCCATCATGGACATCTCGTTGGAGTGTACGGCATGGATGATGCAACCGGCGCCAAGGAACAGGCATGCCTTGAACATGGCGTGGGTGAACAGGTGGAACATGCCTGCCATATAACCCAGCTGGGCGTGGTTGTCGAGGACGCTCTCATGACCAGGAAGACATACGCCGAGGGCTACCATCATGAAGGCAATCTGCGAAATGGTGGAGAATGCCAACACACGCTTGATGTCGCTCTGGGCACATGCTACGGCTGCAGCGTAGAAGGCGGTGAACACACCCACCCAGACAACGATGGACAGTGCCTCGGGAGCATACTCTATCCACAAGGGGAACATACGGGCTATCTGGAATACGCCAGCCACCACCATAGTGGCGGCATGGATAAGTGCCGACACAGGCGTCGGACCTTCCATGGCGTCAGGTAGCCAGATGTGCAGCGGGAACATTGCCGACTTACCGGCACCACCGATGAACATCAGCACCAATGCCGTTGGCAGGATGAAGGCTCCGGCTGCAACTGCCTTGGCGGTATTACCCGCGATGAAGGGTGTCGTGCCTTCGCCCATCACTATGTCGCCTGCAAATGAGAAGCTGAACGAGTCGGTGAAGTAGCCGAAGGTCAGGATGCCTACAAGGAAGAACATGTCGGCAAAGCGAGTGACGATGAATGCCTTCTTCGAGGCGGCGATGGCGGGTTTCAGCGGATAGTAGAAGCCTATGAGTAGGTAAGAGCTTACACCCACCAACTCCCAGAACATATACATCTGGAAGATGTTGGTGGCAAGCACCAGACCCAGCATTGACATGGTGAAGAGGCTCAGAAAGGCATAGTAGCGTTGGAAGCCTTTCTCACCGTGCATATAGCCGAAAGAGTAAATGTGTACCATGAGGCTGACCGTCGAGATGACAATGAGCATCATCACGGAGATGGGGTCAAGCAGGATACCCATGTCGAAATGCAGATTGCCTAAGGGCAGCCATGTGAAGTTGTAGGGCACGATGGTCTGATAGATGCCGTTGACACGGTCGGCAGTGAAATACTGGAACGCCGTGAGGTACGACAGCAGGGTAACCGCCCCCAAGGAGCAGGTGCCGATGAGACCTGCCACCTTATGCTGCATCTTCATGCCGCAGAGTCCTAGTACAAGGAAGGACAGCAGGGGCAGCAGTAGTATGAAAACAGTATAGCTGAACATATTTTCTTAACTCTAAATTCTTAACTCTAAACTTTTGCCTATCTCTTCAGGTTTGTGATAGCGTCAACATTGTCGCTCCTAAAGTTGCGATAGACATTGATGATAATCGCAATTGCCACCGCCGACTCGGCAGCTGCCACGCCGATAACAAAGAGAGTCATAAACATACCCTCCATGCCGTTAGGGTAGAGCAGACGGTTAATGGCGGCAAAGTTGATGTCAACGGCATTGAGTACCAACTCGACAGAGATGAGCATGGCAATCAGGTTGCGACGGGTTACAAAGCCATAGACGCCTATAAAGAACAATAGTGCGCTCAGTGCGAAATAACATTCTACGGGTACCATAATTACTTAGACTCCTCCTTTCTTGATACTACCAATCCACCAATAATACATGCCAGCAGGAACAACGAGATGAACTCGAATGGCAGCACATACTCATACTTGTCGCTGCCGACGAGGGCTGTACCAATCTGCTTCATCGTCAACTCTGTGTCGGCGACGGCAGAGAAGTTGGATACCAAACCTGCCTTCAAAAGTATAGCCGATACAACCAGCAGGCTGATAAGGCATACCAGCGAGTTGCCGACAATGCGGCTGGTCTTGATTTTCTCGACCATGCCCTGCAGCGTGCGCTTAGACACCAGCTGGATGGCGAAGACGTAAATCATGGTCACGCCACCGGCATAGACACTGATCTGCGCAGCACCTAAGAATGTGTAGTCGAGCAGGAAATAAATGCCTGCCACACCAAAGAGTACAAACAACATGAACGTTGCTGCACGCATGATGCGCGTTGTCGTCACACACAGCAGGGCTGAGCCGAGGATGACAACGGCAAGGATTGTAAACATGATGATATTTGCCATAGTCGTTTACTTTGTTTTTGTATTAAACTTACCGACTTCCCACTCGGCACCGCCATCAAGGAGGTTGGGCAACGAGCCGCCCTTGTAGATTTCTTTGTCAAGATGCAGCACGAGTTTGTTGCGGTCGAAGACGGCATTCTCGAAATCGTTGGTGAACCCGATGGCGTCAAAGTTGCAGGCGTTGGTACAAAGCTGGCAGAACATGCAGTCGCCAAGGTCGTACCGGTAGTCGTCGAGTACCTTCTTCTTCTTGCCCGTTTCTGGGTCCTCTGCCATGTGGCTGACAATCTTGATTGTGCCGTTGGGACACGACTTCTCACAGAGCGTACAGGCGGTACACTTATAAGAGCCGTCGTCGTTACGCTTGAAGACCAGGCGTCCACGATGACGCGCAGACACGTGGAGCGTAGTCTTGCGGTTCTCGGGATACTGCTCGGTTGACTTGTTGGTAAAGAAGTCCTTGAAGTACTCCTTCCAGGTGGTCTTCATACCTGTTGCAAGCGTCTTGGCAGCATGTCCGATTTCTCCGAAATATGACTGTTCTTTTTTCATATTTTTCTAGTATTTCTAGTATTTCTAGCCTATCTGGTATTTCTAGTACACCTTATTTAATATAAAGTCCCAATGCTACTACAACCGTCATCAGCACGAGGTTGAAGAGTGCCAACGGCATGAGGTATTTCCATTCCAGTTTCAGTATCTGGTCGATACGCAGACGGGGGAATGTCCATTTTATCCACATAAGCACCCATACCAGGGCGAAGCTCTTGCCCAGGAACCATACGATTCCGGGAATGTAGTTCATCAGTGCGTCAAAGGCTTCGATGCCGATGTTTAGCGGTGCCCAGCCTCCAAGGAACACGGTGGCAGCAATGCCGGCGATGATAAACAGGTTGAGAAACTCAGCCAGATAGAAGAAGCCGAAGCCCATACCTGAGTACTCGGTGTGGTGACCGGCTGTCAACTCGCTCTCAGCCTCAGCCATGTCGAACGGACCGCGGTTCGCTTCGGCATTTCCTGCAATGAGGAATACGAAGAAGGCGATGAGAGCAGGGATGTGTCCCTGGCAGATGAGCCACTTGAAGGGACCTGTCTGTGCCTCTACGATGCCTGACATCTGCATCGTCCCGGTCAGGATGACGGCGGTGATGAGGCAGAGGCACAGCGACATCTCGTAGCTAATCATCTGTACCGCACCACGCATGGCAGAAACGACCGAATACTTGTTGTTGGAAGCCCATCCTGCCAAGAAGATACCGACAACGCCGATGGACGAGATTGCCGTCAGCAGGAATACGCCTACATTGAAGTCAAGTATCGTGGCGCCATTGTTCCAAGGCAGGAATGAGAAGGCTCCTACAGAACCTATAATCACCAAAAGTGGTGCGACGCCATAGAGCAGCTTGTCGGCACGGTCAACGAAGAAGATTTCCTTGATAAGCATCTTCAGCACGTCGGCAAACACCTGCAGCAAGCCCCAGGGACCTACACGCATAGGACCTAAACGGCACTGGAAGTAGGCGCACACCTTACGTTCCATAAATATCAGTACGATGGCTATGAGGGCATATCCCACCAGGATAGCTGTACCTACCAGCACGCACTCAATCAATATCGCCAGCCATCCGGGACAACCAAGCGTCATCCGCAGCAACTGGTCGAACCAATTGGTTATAATAGAAAAGTCGAACATAACTTACTTATTTTCTTTTTACTTTTTTCCTTTTAACGGTCTATATCAGGGATGACCACATCAATGGCTGCACACGTAGCAATGAGGTCGGCTATCTTCTGACCGCGAAGCATCGGGTCAAAAGCACCTACCAACGACAGTCCCATCGGGCGCATTTTCATGCGGTAGGGACTCTTGTCGCCGCGGGAGTCAAGATAGACACCGAACTCGCCTGCCACGCCCTCGACAGAGTAGTACCACTGTCCCTCGGGCACCTTTATAATCGGCTTCTGTTTCACGTAGAAGTCGCCGGCAGGGATGTTGTCAATGAGTTGCTCTATGATGTTCAAGCTCTGATACATCTCGTTGATATGGACAAGATAACGTCCCATACTGTCACAACTGTCTGTCGTGCACTGTTCCCACTCTACCTTGTCGTAGAGGTCGTAGGGATGGTTCTTGCGCACATCGTTCTTCCATCCTGAGGCACGTCCGGCAGGACCCGTAACGGCATAAGAGATGCAGTCCTTAAGCGACATCGGTCCGCACTGCTCCAGTCGATTGTGCGTGATGACATTGTCGCCGAAGACATCCATATATTCCTGAATCGTTGGACGCAGATACTTGACAAGTCCCTTGACGTTGCTGACGAAGTTCGGGTCGATGTCGTCCTGTAGTCCACCTATTCTATAATAGTTCTGAATAAGACGTCCACCGGTGGTCTCCTCCATGCAGTTGAGCACATGCTCACGGTCGCGCATGCCGTAAAGGAATGCCGTCAGGGCACCCAGGTCCTGAGCAACGCACGAGGTAAACAACAGGTGGCTGTCCAGACGTTGCAACTCGTCCATGATGGTACGGATATACTTGATGCGGTCGGTCAACTCAACTTCCAAAGCTTCTTCAATGACACCTACCAACGCGTGGCGGTGCTGCATGGCTCCCAGGTAGTTAAGCCTGTCGGTTAAAGCAAGCGTTTGGGGATATGTCATCTGTTCCCACATCTTCTCGATACCGCGGTGTATATAGCCGAAATGCGGATAGACACGCTTCACGGTCTCACCGTCAAGCACCGTTTGCAGACGGAGCACGCCATGGGTGGCGGGGTGCTGCGGACCAATGTTGATGACATAGTCGTTGGCACCGAACAGCTTGTTCTGTTTTGAATGCAGACAACCGTCCTTGTCAAGATAATACTCCAAACCATAGTCGGGTTCTACGTCTTCTTCCAAAGAATACTTGCCGTCACCCTTCCAGTTCTTTCGCAAGGGATAACCCTTGAAGTCATTGCGCAGGAACAGGCGGCGCATGTCGGGGTGCCCGAGGAACACTATGCCAAAGAAGTCGTAAACCTCGCGCTCTAACAGGTCGGCAACGCGCCAGATGTTCGACACTGTAGGGATATAGTACAGCTGCTGACCATCGGTGTCGCCGGTGCCGTTTGAGGCGATCCCGGCGCTGCACACCTGACTCTTGGCAAGTATCTTCACGCTGCAGCGCTCGTGGGTTTTGGTGTTTTCAAGGATATATACACAGCCGAGACCTTCCTCAGCGCCGAAGTCTTCGCCCACAATGGTGATAAGGTAGTCGAAGCCCTTCTTTTCTTTCAAGTTCCGCATCTCGGCTGCGAACTTGTCAAAGTCGTATGATAGGAACTCTAATTTCATGCCTGCTCCTCCTTTCCTGTATTAGACTGCGGCTCTGTCGCTGCACTCTTCATTTCCTCAACAAACTCCTGGGGTACTTCGCTGACCACAATAGGCTCTCTTCTGTGGTCGCCCAGCTTTTCACGGAACGTCAGTTCTTCGTTCGATACACCCAGTGTCTTCTCTTCGGCTGTCTGCTTGTGATTGGCGCCGCCGAAGAATTTCTCAATCTTCACCTTGCGTTGCAACTGCATCATGCCGTACATGATAGCTTCCGGACGCGGCGGACAACCGGGAACAAACACATCGACAGGCACTATTTCCTCGATGCCCTGCACGACATGATAGCTCGACTTGAACGGTCCGCCACTGATGGCGCAGCCACCCACGGCAACAACATATTTAGGCTCAGCCATTTGGTCGTAGAGACGCTTCAAGGCGGGAGCCATCTTGTGGGTAATGGTACCGGCACACATTATAAGGTCTGCCTGACGGGGAGAGTTACGCGTCACCTCGAAGCCGAAGCGGGCAAAGTCGTAACGCGAACAGCCACAAGCCATAAACTCAATACCACAACAGGAAGTGGCGAAGGTCAGCGACCACAGCGAATTGGAGCGTCCCCAGTTTATAAGCTGGTCAAGTGAACCTGTCACCACGTTGACACCACCTTCGTGGAGCTCTTCAACAATCTTCTCAAGCGACTCGTTGTCATTCCATTCCTCATAGGGAATCGACTTGATGTGGGGCTTTCTTACTTCCATTCTAAATCTCCTTTCCGCCAGGCGTAAGCAAGACCCAGCACTAAAACTACCATAAAGAAGCCGATGGACAGCAAGGCTGTCGGACCGAACTCCTTCACGACTACTGCCCACGGATACAGAAACACTGTTTCCACATCAAAGATAAGGAACAGTATAGCGAAAAGATAGAAACCTATCGACATAGGCAGCCACGAGCTGCCGCGCGTAGGAATACCACTCTCGTACGGCTCACCCTTCACCTTCGCATAGGACCGTGGTCCTATAAGCTTGGCTATGACGTAAGCCGCTACCACCAATGTTACAGCCGTCAGCAAGACGGTAATTAATAAAGTAAAATTCATAAAAAATATAATATTACAATATTGTATTGCACAAAAAGCACGTGCAAAGTTACGAAAAAACGAGGGCAGAACAAAATAAATCAATTTATTTTTTATGCCGAGTGCATTGTAAGTTATACCAAGTTACGAAAAGTCGAGCGAAAAGCCAAATTTATTTGAGCTTTTCCGAGACGAAGTAACTTCCCCATAGGAAAAGTTACGAAAAAAATCTGACTTTAGAAAGCAATTTTGGAGAACGTGGTGGTTAGTGGGTATCGGCATTGTCATTTTCTTCTGTATGCTCCTAATGACAAGTAAGATTTACGACCAGTCAAAAGAGATAGAAGAACTGCAATTAGCGGGGTGGAAGTATTGGGCTTTAAGGGCTACATTACCCGCCAACAACGCCAATTTGTATGGCTTGAACGTAATGTCTGGACAGGCTTGGGCACAGGGGAAAATGTCCGTGGACAGCCCCCTCGCCCTAATTTGTTGCATAATTGTTTTTTAGCGTCTTTATTCTTTTATATTCCCTATTGTTTGCAGTTGTTCGTCTATTGATGCCTTCACCTTTTGCAAATCATCTAACTTCTGTTGATATGACTGCAGTTCTTCTTCCCGCTTGTTCTTGTTCTCTACGATATAGTCTATTTTCGCCTGAAGCGGAGAGACGAGTTCCTCAATGATGCGATTTCTCACGCCACTGATAATTTCGTCTTTACGAGCGAATACGGTGTCAAGGAACTTTGCGACATCTTCTTTTCTGATCTCATTCACTTGCTCATGCATTTCTCGTACTTGTTTGCCATGCCTGAAGATATTTGCCATCAAGCCACCTATGCTGTTCCAAGTATCATCATCGTATTGAAACATTCCGTTGTCTTCTATATCCACTTTTATTTCCTTTTCAACAGCATGTACAAACTCACGGGAATTGAAAGCTTCCACATATCTCATAAGCACGTCCTCTACTTCACTCAGAGAATCTGTAATGTGACCACAAACCACGCTTTTGGCCTGTCTACCATAGTCCTCTGTGTCGCGTTTCAGCGTTCGGCTAATGAGTGTTTGCACCTCACGGTCCAATTGTGGCTGTATCTTTTTTGGTGAACTGAATCGTCCCAGACTGTCAATAATGTTATCCATCTTTCTGCAGGCCGACTCCACGTCATCCTCCAACTGGTTCCTGCCACGACGCACAAGGTCTCTCATTGCTGACTCAATGTCATCGCCAAGAGCATCTATCTTCTTACTCAGTCTGCGATTGGCTTTCCGGAGATTTTCCTGCTTTTCCTCCAGTTCGTCATCTGGCTTGTTGAGCGTATTGATGAGCATGGTACACTCCTGAATATCCTTCTCTGTGTCAGTTTTCTTCTTGTTTCCAGCTGCAATGATAGCGTTCAGTGGTTTGCGGAACAGAATTTCGTTCTTCTCTTTCTCCACCACATCCTTTATGGCTGCAATCAAGTTGTTGATGTGGCTCTTTTCGCGCATTTGTTGCTGGCCGCTTATTTCGAAGTTCTCACAGGCGCGCTTCCATGCAAAGGCGTAGGCTTCGTGTCCCATCACCTTGTTCATAGGCAACTCTGACAGCAATGCCATTTCTGCCGAAAGAGGAATTGGCTCCGTATTCTGCAGGATCTCCATCATCAGGTTGTCGCCACACTCCTTGCAGGCTCTGCGAAGTTGTTCTTTCACGTAGTCTTTGATAGCGGTCTCATCCTCACCATTCTCGTAAGGGATGTCGTATTTGTTGATGCCAATGAGCACACGGCCAGTGCCACATTGCCCTACGTTCTTGAAAAGGATATCGCGGTCGGTAGCATCAAATGGTCTGCCGGCATAGAGCATCAAGAGCACTACGTCAGCTTTCTTCAGGAAAGCCTTGGTGCGCTCTTCACGCGATACGATAGGATCGTTGAATCCTGGAGTGTCGACAATCTCCACTCCCTTCAGGTAGTCTTTCGGATAGTAGATGGTAACCGACTTGGTGATGGAGATGTATTTCCCGTCTGCACCCACATATTCTATCAGGTTCTCAAACGAGTCTTCCTGAGTCTTACCTAAATAGCTGTCCAGTGTACCTCCGAGTTTCACTGATTTCTCCACCAGTTCCTTGGCAGCTTTGATCTTCGACTCTTCCAGCGTGTTGCCTGCCACTTCGTCAATAGACCGTGCTGCCTGCATCTTCTGCTCGGCCCATTCGTCTTGTGTATAGAACTCCGCCACGATTTTCTTCTCTTCACCGTAGGTGATAACCGAAAGAGCAGCCGTCATTGGGGTCGTTGCCGATGGCAATACGTCGTCCTCAAACACAAAAGCATTGAGAAATGTGGACTTTCCACACTTCATCTGTCCTATCACGCCGATGGTCAGCACATCGTTGTTGAGTTTCTCTTGGATTTCCTTCTCACGGCTTTCATCAATCCAGCCGAACTCACGTGCCTTCGCAGCCAGCGTTGCAAGACGCTCTTTCTTTTGCTGCAATTCTTCAAAAAGATTCTGTGCCATATTGTTTTCTAATTTTTGAGTTCTTTGATTTTCTTTTTCAATATCTCATTACATTGGTTGAGGCGTTGCCATTGCTCACGCTCTTGGGCATGGTCATTCCATGCCTCTTGCAGTTCTCCTCTTGTTTCCATCTGTTGGTTATACAAGTCGCAAAGCGCATTACAGTCTTGTTCGCGAATCGTTTGTAGTAGATTGATCATTCTGGAGAATTCTTCTTGTGACATTTCGTAATTGTCATCTTTCCAGAACATAATATCATGCTCAGTATAATTAGGAATGTTCGAGACCGTCACGCAGTGGTCGCTCAGATTTTCGATGCTTTTATTGTACTTGTCAACCAGATTGTTAGACTTCTTGAGCAGGTCGTCTGCCTTCTTTTTAGCCTTTACAACATCCTTTTCCTGTTCTGCGACCCAGCCTGACACAAGTTCCGCAAGATTATTCAGATAGTTCTCGCGGTCATCATCATGCGTTACCGAAGCAATAGGTTTCATGATGTCATCAAGGGGAGCTTTGGCAGAAAAGCGGGTGAAGCCCTTGACAGAAAGACCGGCATCCGACAATGTTTTCCTGATGAGACCTTCCACCTTGTCCACCTCCGTCTGAGCCTTGGTGTCCACCTTGTTGATAACCACATAGAGGGGCTTTTTCAGATACTTCTTTATCAGGTCGATAGACGAGCGATTGACTGTTCCTGCATTCACATCGAATACCCAGAACAGCGCGTCACACTCATTAATGACTCCGATGGTGCGTTCAGCGTCTTCTTCGTCGTTGGAGTTGAAGCCAGGCGTGTCAAGAATGCTCAACTGGTTGAGATTCGGGTTCTTGTAGGTCATCACGAAATATTGTATGAGAGAAGATACTCCTTTCACCTGATCCAGTACTTCCTTGCTCACTCTCTTGAATGTTTCTTCAGAAATGCTCTTCAGTTCGTTGTTGGGTGTCACAAACTGATAGAATGTACCTACGCCTCCAGATATATAAGTAGGTATAGCGGTGGTAGCCTTGGTACTTACTGGCAGACGTGGCACGCTGGGGTCGTCTTGCGACAGAATACGGTTGACGATAGACGTCTTACCTGCAGAGAACTCACCGACAAAGGCGATGGAGGTCTTGCCTTGAATCCAGCTTTTCTTGGCTGCAATGGCCCAACTCTCATGCCCGCTACCATAAAGTTCATCGTTGAGTTCATCGTTGAGTTCATCCTTAAGTGGATAGATGCCGGCAACGGCATCCTTCAGTTCACCACGGATGAATTCGCTCAGGCTGTCAATCTTGGCATGGAGCCTGGTCACAGAGTCATCGGCAGTGCGCTTGGCGGTAAGGATTTCCTGTACAAAGGTGAGCGATTCTATTTTTACATTCAGCTCCTGGGCTTTCTCCTCCAGCTCATCGGCAACTTTCTGTAAGTCTTCCTGGAGCTTTTTCTTCTCACGTAAAGCGGTGTCCAACTCGTCGCGCAGCTTGGAGAATTCGCTCTCTTTGTTTTTCAGCTTCTTCTTGCAGGCATCCAAATCGTCTTCAAACTCTTCGTTTTCATCCTCCAGGCTCTTAATCTTCTTTTTCAGCTTGTCAACTTCAGCAAGTTGCTGGCGGATAGCCTCGTCAGCCCCTTCTTCAATCACAGCCTTTAACTTCTCGTCGAGCGCTTTTGTCTGGTATTTGGCTTCTGCAAGCAGTTTCTCATATTGCTGTTTGATGCCTTGCGCTTTCTCTTCGCTTTCCTTCAGTTGCTGGAGAAGGGCTTCCTTTTCATTCTGGCTTTCCTCCATAGCAGAGGGGGCAATACCCTTTTTCCGCCCGAACATACCCCAGCCTATAGCAACACCCACAAATGCGGCTACTACTACGAAAACAATTGTAACGCTGTCCATGGTCGTCAACTGTTTTTCAGTCTGCTGATTTCCTGTTCATAATTGGTGCAGGCATTCTGATACTCTTTCACCTTTCTAAGCAGTTCATCGTTTTGAGTCGTCAGTTTTCTCACCTTTGCCTTAGCGGAGTCCAATTCGTCTTGCAAATCATCGCGGTCATTGTCTGATGATTTCGACTTTTTGCGCAATTGTTCTAGTTCTGCCAGCAAGTCCTCAATCTGCCGTTCAGCTTGTTTGTTTCGGTCGCGTAGTTTCTCGTTCTCAGCATATAGTTGTTCTGTCTCTCGTTTTTGCGCGGCATTAGCCTGCTGACCGTTTCCTGTCAGGAAGTCTTTTGCCACCATTCCGCCGGCTCCAAGCACGGCACCTGCGATAAATTCTATCATATTCATTCTTGTTTATAAAGTTAGCAATTCATTCTGATAGTCGCGCAAGGTTTCCACCCGTTGCTGATACGACTCCTTTTTCTCTTTGTTCTCCTGCTGCAGAGCCTCAAGTGCCTGCTTCTTCTCTGATATGGTTACCAGAGCCTCGTCATGCAGTTTCTTGGAGAGAATGTCAATGACCATGCGCGAGTTTTCGCCCATAGCCCTCTTGAACTGGGGTGTCAGCGTACCATCGATATATTCCCTGATAGCGCGTCGCCGTTGGGGTTTTCCCATCGTTTTGTCAGTCACAAAGCCCACCATTCCTTCGATGATGCCCTTATTGGCTCCCACCTGCTGTCCGGCATTGGCATTCATCTGCTCTATGTTGCCATATTGTTCGCTGGCTCTTCCCACAAAGGAAACAGCTTGTTGTACACGGCTGATATGTCGCTGATTAGAGACGATACTGCCCACATCCGTAGCTATATCAGCAGCTTCTAACATGCCACCTGCACTTAGGGCAAGGTCAGCAGCAGCTCCTCCTGCCTCGGCAGTACCAGCAGCACCAGCAACTCCCGCTGCTCCACCTGCTGTTGCCACTACTGCTGCTACAGCCGCGGCTGCAGCAGCCACTTTTACACCTGTGGCTATGGCACCATCGTACTCATGACCTATGGCATTGAGGTCTAAATCGAAGGTTAGTCCCGATATGTCCAGTTGTGAAGTATCTATATTTTGCAATGAACTCCAACTCATGGTTTCGCCGGAACTTTTTTGTTGTCTCGCTTTTTCAGCAATAATTCTCTCAACACCATTCTTGAAGTCATTCAGGCAGATGCTTGCCATGTTGTTAATCGCTGAAACGGCCTCGCCATTGAAGTTGCTGCTTTTGGATGCCGCAATAGCATCCAGACGCTCAAAAGCCGTATCCTGGAACTTCCGCTCTATATCGCGCTCTTCGCTTTCAATGTCAAACCTTGAGGCATCAATCAGTCTTTCTATGGTACGGTCAATCTTTTTGAGTTCCAATTCCTTTTCACGGATTGCTTTTTCCAGTTCCTTGTCGGATGAAGAGGCTGTCAGCAATTCGTCAATGTGAGCGACCATTGCTTTTACGATGTCTTTCGTCCGCTGCTCGTTCACTTTTTCCAGTATTTTGCCCTTCTCTGCTTGTATGGCGTCGAGCAACTGACACAGCTCGTTAACGTCGCACTTTGCAGCCGATACGCATACCAAGCGTGACAAAGGCAACTTACTGTTGTCAGCAATATACTGTTTTGCTCTTTCAAGTTCTGTAGCAGCTTTAGTGTCACACTTAGTAAGGACGAGGAACACGGGTCGCTGTGCCATATTCATCATATTGATGAAATCTGTCAGTGAGCGTGTTATCTGCTGGTTGACATCTACTACAAGCAGAATACCGTCAGCATTGGGCAGGAAGTCTATTAATGTCTGCCTATGACGAGGGTCTTCAGAAGAAAGCCCTGGAGTATCAACCAGCACGATATTCGAGGGAATGAGAGTAGATGTATCAAACACGTTTACCACCAGAGAGTCGCCCAATTTCTCATTCTTGAGCGACGAGATATCATCAACTCTCATTTTGTCTCCCTGCTCGTCGTACACTTCGGCGTAGCAACTATCACATCCGAAATGTATCTCGAATATGGTGGCTGTGGTGGGTTTGGTGGCTGTTTCTAACTGCTTTGAGTCTGTCAGCGAGTTGATAAGCGTTGTTTTGCCGGCACTGAACTCGCCAACAAGCGGAAGAATCAGCTCGCAGTTTTCGTTAGCAAGACGCTGCTTGATGTAGCTAAGCTGTGCAGCTTCGCTTGTCAGGCTAATGTCTTGAGCTATACTGATCAGACGGTCAATGTGTGAAATCATACTATCCAATTCTGTCAACTTTCAAATATACTCCATTCAATGCTCCTGCCTTCTTGATGTCCACGCCATAGATGCGCATGAAGGCATCGGCCACGCTCTGTCCGCCATTCGTGTGGACGGGATCGCTAAAACTATTGCTTACTACTTCGACACTCATTCCTGGCTCCAAGCGGACACCATTGGTGTTTACTCTCGATTTGACTGTAATTCTGAACAGAGGCATAATATTTCAAAAGTTTATTATGCCTTTACTCCCAACAAGGCAGGTTAGTTATTATAGGTTTGAAATATATACGAAAAAAGCGTGGGAGTCATACATCTTCACTCGTCCCGACGCTCAAGCCTCGCATGCTTCCAAGTCAAGAACGAGAAACATGCAGAGGCCCACGCATATATGGCAACATCCCTTGTGCCACAAAGGTACAATGGGAGAGTTGTCTCTATACGCAGGCATCTACTGCGGCTTCTCATGACTTGGCTATTGAATTGCGAGTTCGAGCGTCAATCAAAGCGTTAGTAAACGCCTATTCCAATATATATGTCCGTAAGGCAAGTCTGCCAGCCAGATTTCCTTTTAGACGTTGCAAAGATAGTGAAAATCCGTCATTATCCGTACAATTTCTTGGAAAAAAGAATGAATTTGATGCAAAAAACTGGAGATTTCGTAGAATATTACGGAAAGTTGAGTAATTTTGCGCTTTAAACGATACTTTTATGTACGATTCAGATAAGATGGAGCGAGTGTGCGGCTATCTCCGCTTGATAGAGCGCACTCGGTTGCTGAAGAATACCACAGAGGAACTGGAACAACTGGTAGGTTTCTCTATAGGCAGTGGTAATGGCTTGGCAAGGAAGGGCGGCAAGTCGCTCTTTATCAAAGATGCCATCCTTAGGGAACTGGCACACATCGCCAAGCCGGATACTGACCTTGACCTGCAAGAAGTGCTTGATGCTTATATCGGTGCAGACCGCATCTGTGAGCGAATGGGAAATGTCGCAAACCCTGCATTGTTCTGCCAGCATCTTGTCTGGTATTTCTATGCAGACGCAGAGGCTGCCGATGATATTGCACCTATTATTAATAAGGTAGAAGCAGAGCAATTGCCTATTCTCGTATTGCTGATGCTCAAGTTGTTGCCCCGTTTGTCGGCTAAGGGTGGCGACGTAAGAGACATCCGCCAAGACTATCGTCGTCTGTTCTGTTGGTTGTCGGAAACGGTCAATAAGGACATCATGATGCAGAAACTTCCGCTGCTTACCCAGTTGGAGGACGAGATAAGACATCGTCCAGACATCATGTGTAGGATACACCTTATCAGTGTGGCAAATCAGATTCTGAACTCGTTTGGTGCACTCTCCACGAGAGAACGCATCAGCATAAGTAACAAGGAGTTGTTGGAAAACCAGTTTGATCCAGAGGTGGACGGTATCTGGACTGAAAATGAATTCTCAACAGTGTTCTGGCGATTTGAAGGCATCGCCAATGGTTATCATCTTTACCGCTATCAAACAGACACCACCCGAAAATTCCTGACGTTTACGAAGTTCTTCATGAAATTCTTCCATTTGGAAAATGACATCATGGCACTGGTTATCCACCCTCAAGCCATTCATTATCTTGTCTCTGGCAAGAAAATTCCCAATAATCTTTTTGCCTATCTCGACTGCTATATTCAAGTTGACAGTGAAGGCAATTCGGATTCATTCATTACCTTCAGCCCACAGTCGGCTGACGGTCAATGGTTCGCCCTTAAACAATTGAGACGCAGCGAAAAAGAAGAGTTCTTCCAAAATCTATTAGATGACGGGCGGTATGAGAAAACAGACAGCCACGCAAATGATGACTACGACTTCACCATATCGTTAGCCGCAATCACCAGCGACCATATCTACATCAGCAAGGATGAGACGACATACTACAAAATACCAAAATCCTTGAACGGTCTTTTGGAAGAAGTCGGGTTCAACAGCAATGCAGGTGTGATGTCGTTCAAAGACACAGCTGATGGTGAGCCTGCCACCTATATAGCATTTGACGACTTCAACTTGTATTACGACATTAGTACAAAGGAATTGATGGCAGAACATCAAATCGAAGTCGTGGATAGTATCAGTGTACAACTGTACCATTAAAAAGTCGAGCGAAAGGACAAATTTCGTAAATACAGTTAAAAAGCGATGCTACATAGCACTTTTCACCAAATTTGCGCACATATTCTGCGTATTTTGACTACCCTTGTCGCCGCAAAAAAGTTATGCCACCTGTGAATATACAACATAATCATAACAATAATAAAATGAAAAAGAAAACTTTGCTGATGCTTGCCGCTATTCTTACCTGCGGCTTTGTTTTGACTTCATGTTCCAACGACGACAACGCTGATCCAGAAAAAACACTTTCTAACGTTTAAGTCATAAATGTGTTGACTCAACACATAAAACATTCAAAATTATGACAAATTCCACACTTTACACAGCGGAACCGCCCCGTGTGGTTACGGAAACGGTTTCAATGGTTGAAACCAAGAGTTTTACAGTGCGAAACACTTAGTTTCCCTACTTGAAACTTTAAGTTTCACGCCTTGAAACTCTTAGAACCACCTCCCTATACATCAAATCAGACAGAGAAATAGGTCGCTTCACCGCCCGATAATTTCACGAAGCTCCCCTCCCTACTTGGGGGTGGTTGGAGGGAGAGGCCAACATTTTGTCACTTTTGTCACTGTTTTGTCACGTGTAAACAATTGACGCTTAGATAGTTTGATAAAAGTGATAAAAGTGACATTGAAATTAAAACCTCACGTGCGCGCAAGACAATAGTCGATGTTAAGTTGACCGGTGAGAATTTTGTGTGTAATAATTTGGTTGTTTAAAAGAGAATTGTTATCTTTGCCTGCAGTAATAAGCTATGAAGATAATACGTTTTGACGAGATAGACTCGACGAACAGTTTTCTGCACGGTTACCACGAAGGTGACGACGTGGAGACGGTGGTGGCGGTGGCAGAATACCAGACGGCGGGACGCGGTCAGGGTACAAATCACTGGGAGTCGGAGCGGGGGAAAAACCTTACGATGAGTGTGAGAGTTGCCCCAAAAGGTGTTAAGGCGACAGAACAATATGTGCTGTCGATGTGTATGGCGCTGGCTGTAAAAGATGCGTTGTCGGAATATTCCGAAGGGATGACGGTTAAATGGCCTAATGACATATATTGGAACGACAAGAAGATAAGTGGAACACTGATAGAGACGACGATAGCAGGGAAGAACGTGAAGACTTGTATCTTCGGAACAGGAATAAACGTAAACCAGACGGAGTTCCTGAGTGACGCTCCTAACCCTGTGTCGATAAAACAGATAGTTGGACACGAGGTTGACAGAGAAGAGCTGCTAAAGAAGGTTATGAGAAACCTTGAAAAGTATCTGAAGATAGTGTATAGCGGTGAGAGAAAAAAGATACACGATGCTTACATGAACTGCCTGTATAGGAAAGAGGGCGTTCACAAATACCGTGATAATAACGGGACCTTTGAAGCCTCGATAGAGAGGGTAGAGGATAGTGGACACCTGGTGCTGCGGAGTACTGACGGTAGAGAACGACGGTACGGATTTAAAGAAGTAGCGTTTGTGCTTTAACAACATAAAGATATTACGGATTACGAAATAATAATATTATGGTAAAGTTTAAGAGAATTCTTTTGAAGTTGTCGGGTGAGAGCCTGATGGGAGCTCAGGGCTTCGGAATAGATCCTGAGCGACTGAGCCAGTATGCAGAACAGATTCGCGAGATTCACGCTATGGGAGTGCAGATTGGAATCGTTATTGGTGGAGGAAACATTTTCCGTGGACTTAGTGGTTCACAAAAGGGTTTCGACCGTGTTAAGGGTGACCAGATGGGTATGTGTGCTACCGTCATCAACTCGTTGGCACTTAGCTCTGCCTTAGGAGCTATCGGTGTGAAGAATAAGGTAATGACAGCTATCCGAATGGAGCCTATCGGTGAGTTCTACACGAAGTGGAAGGCTATAGAGGCTATGGAGGCAGGATATATCTGCATATTCTCAGCGGGCACAGGATCACCATACTTCACCACCGATACTGGCTCAAGTCTTAGAGGTATCGAGATAGAAGCCGACGTGATGTTGAAGGGTACACGTGTTGACGGAGTATATACTGCAGATCCCGAGAAGGACCCGACAGCGGTGAAGTTTGATAAGATAAGTTACAAAGAAGTGCTGGAGCGCGGACTGAAGGTTATGGACCTGACAGCAATATGTATGTGTCAGGACAACAATCTGCCGATATATGTCTTTAATATGGATAAGGTAGGTAACCTGAAACGAGTGATGGATGGCGAGGAGATAGGAACTCTGGTTTATTGAACCTCGGTGAAGTCAACGTACTCGCCCTCATCGTCAGCAAAAATTTGCTTTTTAGATTTTGGATTTTGGTTATAGGCATCAGTAGTATTCTGCTGTTGTCTGCCAAAATCCATAAATTTTCTGCGTGTTTTGTTAAGTCCAGTAATAATGCGTAGCACCGTTACCAGCGCCATCACTACAATGAAAACGAAGACGAAGAAAATAAACTGAAGAATAACCATCTTCTATACTTTGATTTTTACTTCTTGTTAGTGAGTATTGATAAGATAACATACCACATGATAATCAGTGCAAAGGCTGAAACCTGTAGTGCTATAAGAAATACTGCCGAGGTAGCGATGAAAATGTACTTCACCTCGTTGCCCTTCCATCCCCAGTGCTTGAACTTCAATGCGAAGAGAGGCAGTTCTGCAATAAGCAGATAGCTGCTTACGAGCACCAAAGCAAGAATAGCTAACACCATGTAGGGCGAAGATGTAAGTATCTGTTGACCACCAACAATCAGTGACCCCCAAAAGAGGGCGTTGGCAGGTGTTGGAAGACCAATGAATGATGTTGTCTGACGCTCATCAAGATTGAACTTCGCAAGACGAAGGGCAGAGAAGGCTGCCATGATGAAGGCGCAGTAGGGGATGTATTCGTGCAGAGACGTCAGAAACTCTGGATATACCATTGTTGATAGCTGGTGGAAGATAATTGTGGAAGGAGCGACACCAAAAGTTACTACGTCAGCGAGTGAGTCGAGCTCTTTGCCGATGGGAGACGATACTCCCAAGAGACGTGCAGACATCCCGTCGAAGAAATCGAATACCGCTCCAATGATTATCCATAGCAGCGCCAATTCAGGAGAGCCGTTTATAGCACTGACGATAGCGATACAACCAGAAACGAGGTTGCAGCATGTAATGGTATTAGGAATGTGTTTCTTCATGATTATTTTAATTTCGCAATCACTGTCTGGTCACCTGTTGTGGGTTGTCCCATAGTGACCACAGGTTTTGAACCCAATGGCAAATAGACGTCAACACGAGAGCCAAGTTTTATGAAACCCAGGTGCTCGTCGATGTAGCATTCCTCGTTAGGCTTTGCATAGGTAACGATGCGTCGTGCCATAGCTCCTGCTATCTGACGTACCAGCACATCCTGACCATCAGGAGTCTCTATCATAATGTCGGCATGCTCATTCTCTTCGCTCGCCTTAGGAAGCCACGCCTTGTGGTAGTTTCCGTTCTGGTGGTGTACGAACTTGATTTTTCCGTCAACAGGGAACCAGTTTGCATGAACATTCAGCGGACTCATAAAGATACTTATCATGAGACGCTTATCGTGAAAATACTCTGTTTCCTCAGTCTCCTCGATAACTACAATCTTGCCGTCAGCAGGAGCTACAACAAGTTTCTCCGTGTCGCCATTAAAGTAACGAATAGGACAGCGGTAGAAGTTGAGCGCCATAAGCCAGGCGGGACCAAAGATTACTACGAAGGCCCAGAACGGAATCTTGTTGTCAACAAAGAACCAAAGTACAAAAGCTATAATACAGAAAGCGATAAGACTTAGTGTAAGCTCGTTGGTTCCTTCACGATGTATTCTTATTTTCTTGAGTTTCTTTATTTTTTCTCCCATAGGGTAGCTTGCGGTATTTAATTCGGATGCAAAAGTAATAATAAATTATTAAATATGAAAGAGTAAAGAAGTAAAAATGTAAAAATAAGATAAAAATAATAGTTGGACAATAATTTTCAATTCTCAATTTTCAATTTTCAATATTATTTCGTACCTTTGTGCCACTTTTACATAGTTATAATATAATGCAAGATTTTGTTCACTTACACGTACACTCGTACTATTCAATACTTGACGGACAGTCGCCAGTGAAGAAACTGGTTGACAAGGCTATTGCTGACGGTATGCGAGGTATGGCTATCACTGACCACGGAGACATGTTCGGTGTAAAAGAACTGTTCGACTATTGCAATAGCGTGAACAAAGGACGAAAAGCCGAAGGTAAGGAACCTTTCAAGCCAATATTCGGATGTGAGATGTATGTAGCACGACGCGGCGACATGCATCTGAAGGAGACAAAGGAAGACCTTGGAGGAAATCACCTCATTGTGTTGGCAAAGAACTTTCAAGGTTACAAGAACCTCATAAAACTGGTGTCTAATTCGTGGGTTGAGGGCTTTTACAACAGACCGCGTACAGACCATAAAGAACTGGAGAAGTATCACGAAGGACTCATCGTATGTTCGGCATGTATTGCCGGTGAGGTGCCTTCGAAGATACTTAACGGAGACATTGCTGGAGCAAGGGAGACAATAGAATGGTATCACAGACTCTTCGGTGATGACTACTACCTGGAGCTGCAGCGCCACGAGGTGAAAGACCCGAATATTCGTGCCAACCGTGATACCTTCCCCTTGCAGCAGAAGGCGAACAAAGTCATCGTAGAGTTAGCCAAAGAGTACGGCATAAAACTTGTATGTACTAACGACGCTCACTTCATAGATAAAGAGACGGCAGAGGCACACGACCATCTGTTGTGTTTGTCAACATCAAAGGATCTTGACGATCCGACACGTATGCTTTACAGCAAACAGGAGTGGTTCAAGACAAGGGAAGAGATGAACGAAGTGTTCGGTGATATTCCCGAGGCTCTCACGAACACCCTTGAGGTGCTGGACAAGGTTGAATTCTACAACATCAATCATGATCCTATAATGCCATTCTTCCCCATACCGGAATCATTCGGAACAGAGGAGGAGATAAGGAAAAAATATACAGAAGAAGACCTGTATAAAGAATTTACAAGCGACGAGAATGGTGAAAACCAAGTATCGGAAGAGGAAGGAAAGAAAAAGATAGCTCACCTTGGAGGCTATGATAAGTTGTATAGGATAAAGTTCGAGGCAGAATACCTTGCAAAGTTGGCATACGATGGTGCTCATCGCATCTATGGAGACCCACTGCCTGAAGAAGTGGCAGAGCGAATAAAGTTCGAGTTGCACATAATGAAGACGATGGGTTTCCCAGGTTACTTCCTCATTGTGCAGGACTTCATAAATTCGGCACGTAAAGAACTCGGTGTTATGGTGGGTCCGGGTCGTGGTTCGGCAGCAGGCTCTGTTGTGGCTTACTGTCTCGGCATTACGAAGATAGACCCGTTGAAGTATGATCTGCTGTTTGAGCGTTTCCTGAATCCAGACCGTATTTCTCTGCCTGATATCGATACAGACTTCGATGACGATGGTCGTGGTCGTGTGTTGCAGTGGGTTGAGGATAAGTACGGACACGAGAACTGTGCACACATTATTACATATAGTACGATGGCTACGAAGCAGTCGTTGAAGGATGTGGCACGAATAGAGAAAGTTCCGCTCGACATATCGAATGCCCTTTGTAAGGCTATTCCTGACCGACTGAAAGATCCTGAGACACAGAAGGATTTGAAGATGAACCTTCCGAACGCGATAAAGGTTACACCTCCGCTGCAGGAAGCAGAAAGTAGTTCGGACCCGAAGTTGCGTAACACTATAAAATACGCAAAGATGCTCGAGGGAACTATCCGCGGAACAGGTATCCACGCCTGTGGCTTCATCATTTGTCGAGATCCTATCAGCGACTGGGTACCAGTATCGACGGCTGATGACCCAGACTTCAAGGGTAAGAAAGTCAACTGTACGCAGTACGATGGTCATGTGATAGAAGAAACGGGTCTTATAAAGATGGACTTCCTTGGACTGAAGACACTTTCGGAGTTGAAGGAGGCTGTGGAGAATGTGCGTCTTACTACGGGAAAGGAAATAGACCTTGACAAGATACCTATTGACGACGCAAAGACCTTCGAACTGTACCAACAGGGAAAAACTATAGGAACCTTCCAGTTTGAGTCGGGTGGTATGCAGAACTACCTGCGACAGTTGCACCCGACGGTATTCGAAGACCTTATTGCTATGAATGCTCTGTATCGTCCGGGACCAATGGATTATATCCCTTCGTTCATTGCACGTAAGAACGGTCGTGAAGAGATATCGTACGACATTCCCTGTATGGAAAAGTACCTGAAGGATACTTATGGTATCACGGTATATCAGGAGCAGGTGATGTTGCTCAGCAGACAGCTCGCCGACTTCACACGTGGTGAGAGTGACGCTCTGCGCAAGGCGATGGGAAAGAAGAAAAAAGACATCGTTGACGCCATGAGACCGAAGTTCATCGAGGGCGGAAAGAAAAACGGACACGACCCTAAGGTGCTGGAGAAGATATGGACCGACTGGGAGAAGTTTGCTTCTTATGCTTTCAATAAGAGTCACGCAGCCTGCTATTCATGGGTTGCCTACCAGACAGCATATATGAAAGCCAACTATCCAGCGGAGTTTATGGCTGCCATCATGAGTCGTCGTAAGGATCAGATAACGGAAATTACGAAACTCATGGACGAGTGTCGTTCGATGGGCATAGCTACTCTTGGACCTGATGTTAACGAGAGTCGTATGAAGTTCACCGTTAACAAACACGGTGAGATACGCTTTGGTCTGGCAGGAATAAAAGGAATAGGAGAGGGACCTGCAAATGCTATCATTCAAGAACGTGAAAAAAACGGGCCTTATAAGGATATCTACGATTTCATGGAACGTGTTGACCAGAAGATGGTTAACCGTAAGGTTCTTGAGAGTCTTGCATACAGTGGTGGACTCGACGGTTTCGGTATAGAACGAGAACGTTATTTTGTAGAGACGGCAAAAGGTGACACTTTCATAGAAACACTGATACGTTATGGACAGGTGTTCCAACAGGAGAAGGCAATGTCGGTAAATTCATTATTTGGAGATATGAACGACATAGAGATAAGTCGTCCCGTACCTTCAGAATCACTGCCGTGGGCTGCAATAGAAAAACTTAACAAGGAGCGTGAACTCGTTGGCATCTATCTTTCGGCACACCCGTTGGATGAGTATAGCATAGTGATGAACCACATGTGCAACACTCATTGTAATGAGATAGGCAGAGATGCTAACCTTGTGGAGTTGTCGAAACGCAACGAGCTAACCTTCGGAGGTATCGTAACAGGTGTGGTGGAACGTTTCTCGCAAAAGACAGGAAAGCCTTTCGGATTTATTACTATCGAGGATTTTGAGGGTGCTGGTGAACTAGCTCTCTATGGTGACGACTGGACACGATGGAGCAGTATGATGAAGGAGAACTACACTGTATATGTGACAGCGAAGGTTTCGAAACGTTTCGCCTATGGCGATTCTCTTGAGATAAAGGTACAACAGGTGGACCAGCTATACGATGTCAAGCAACGTAAACTTGATAAACTTACCATAACGATGAGTGCTGATAAACTTGACGATACCTTTGTATCAGAACTTACGGCTATGGTGAATAATAATCCTGGTGATACACAGTTCTATATACAGTTGAGTGAGCAGGGCGAAGAGGGTAAAGTATCTCTTACAAGTGCTAACAAGAAAGTTGACGTGAATAGGCAGCTACTGTCGTTTATTCAGTCGAATGAGAATATAGAGTATAAAATCAACTAAACAATACAAATTATTATGGAAGTACAGATTACATCAGAAAACTTTGAGAGTTTAAAGAATGGCGCACAGCCATTAGTAGTGGATTTCTGGGCAACATGGTGTGGACCTTGTCGTATGGTAGCTCCTATCATTGCTGAACTTGCTGAGGAGTACGACGGAAAGATCGTTGTAGGCAAGTGCGACGTTGAGGAGAACGACGACATAGCTGCAGAGATGGGCATTCGCAACATCCCTACAATACTCTTCTTCAAGAACGGTCAGTTGGTAGATAAGTTTGTCGGTGCCAGCACGAAGGCTGTTCTCGATGAGAAGTTCAAAGCTCTCCTGTAATTGTCAATAGACAATTTTTCGTGAACCATCAGGCTGCTCGATGATGTGTACTTTAGTCACATCGTCGGGCAGTAGTTCTTCTATAAGTTCAGGCCATTCTATAAGACACAGGCTGTCGCTATAGAAATAGTCTTCGTAGCCCATATCGTAAACCTCTTCAAGTTTCTTTATTCTGTAGAAGTCAAAGTGATATATCTTTGATGGGGCATTGGTGCATGTATATTCGTTAACGATGGCGAAAGTGGGTGATGTCACTTCGTCTTCAACACCCAGTTCCTCACATAGCGCCTTTATGAATGTCGTCTTGCCGGCTCCCATATTTCCATAGAAGGCAATGACGTTGCCTTCAGGCATATAATCAATGAATGTTTGCGCTGCCTTGTTGATATCTTTTATGTTGTTTATTACTATTTCCATAATGATTGTTTAACTGCGTTTACGTGGTGTCAACTGAATTAGCGGCACAAGCATTTCCTCCATAGAGATGCCTCCGTGCTGGAACGTGTCTTTGTAGTAGTTGACATAATAATTATAGTTGTTAGGATATGCAAAGAAGGAGTCGCCGGTAGCAAAGACATAACTTGTGCTCAGGTTGGGCGCAGGCAGTTGTGCCTTATGAGGCTCCTTGATTACGAATACCTCTTTAGGATTATAGTTGAGGTTCTTTCCTAACTTATACCTCAGATTGGTGTTAGTATTTCTGTCACCGATAATCTTTATCGGATTGTTGGCACGAATACTTCCGTGGTCTGTCGTGATGATTATCTTATAGTTGCTTTGTGCCAGGAGTTTGAATACGTCTGCAAGTACGCTGTGACGGAACCAGCTTAACGTGATGGAACGGTAGGCAGATTCGTTATTGGCGAGTTCGCGAACCATCTTAGACTCCGTCCTGGCATGTGATAGCATATCTATGAAGTTCACCACAAGCACATTGAGGTCATTCTGCTGAAGGTTTTTATATTGCTGCAGGAATTTGTCGGCTCCAGTAGAGTCGTTAATCTTAGTATAAGAGAATGTGTCGTGTCTGCGATACCGCTCAATGTGTGTTTTGATGAGTGGACCTTCGTTGAGGTTCTTTCCTTCTTCTTCATCCTCGTCAACCCACAATTCCGGGAACATCTCCGCAATTTTGTTAGGCATTAGTCCGCTAAAGATAGCGTTGCGGGCATACTGCGTTGCTGTGGGCAGGATGGTCATATACATATCTTCTTCGATTTCAAACATGTCGCCAATCTCCTGTGCCAGCACCCTCCATTGGTCGAAGCGGAAGTTGTCGATGACAATCATAAACACTTTCTCACCGTTGTCGAGTAGGGGGAACACCTTTGTCTTGAAGATATCGGTAGAAAGTACAGGACGCTGCTCGCTTGGCATTGTGCTACCATTGGGTGACACCCAATCCATATAGTTTTTCCGTATGAACTTTGCAAATCCGTTGTTGGCATCTTCTTTCTGCATTCGCAGCATCTCGGTCATGTGGCTGTCAGCGCTGCTGAGTTCTAGTTCCCATCGTACTATCAGCTTGTAAACCTCCATCCAGTCGCGCCACGTATCGCAGCTGTCTATTTTTGCAGAAATATTCATAAATTCCTGCTGGTAGCTGCTTTGTGTTACCTCTGTGACAATCTCGCGTTGATGGATGTTCTTTTTAAGTGTAAGCAGTATCTGTGAAGGGTTTACGGGTTTTATGAGGTAGTCGGCAATCTTTCTGCCTATAGCCATATCCATAATGTTTTCTTCCTCGCTTTTCGTACACATCACGACGGGTGTCGTAGGCTGTATCTCTTTAATATACTGCAGAGTCTCGAGACCGCTGATACCAGGCATCATCTCGTCGAGCAGAATGAGGTCGAAGGTAGCCTTACGACACTCCTCGATGGCATCGGTACCATTGCTAACGGTTACTACTTCGTAGCCTTTTTTCTCAAGGAAGAGAATGTGTGCTTTGAGTAACTCTATCTCATCGTCAACCCATAATAATCGTCCGTTTGTCATATCTTAAAATCCTTCTAAGTCGTAATATTCGTCTTCCAACTCTGTTGAAGATTGTTTCGGTTTCTCCTGTTTCTTTGGTATTTCGGGTACTATGTCGTCCGAGAACACTATCGTAGGTTCGTCATTGTTTTGTTGTGCCTGTGGAGCCGGTTTCGGTTGTTGTGCCTGTGGAGCTGGTTTCTGTTGCTGAGGCTGTGGTACAACAGGTTCTTCAACGATGACTGTAGTTGTAGGCTCTTCTGCAACAACTGTAGTTGTAGGTTCCTCGACTACCGTTGTTGCAGCGGGCTCTTCAGTGACTACTGTTGTTGTAGCGGGCTCTTCAGTGACTACTGTTGTTGCAGCGGGCTCCTCAATAACAGTAGCTGGTGCTGGTTCCTCAGCAGGAATCTCTTCCTCGATGCCGAGGTCGATAAGCGTATTGTTGTCAATGACACCACCGTTATACAGCTCATCCTCATTAATTCCCTCACCATCACCTTCTTCGAGCATCTCTGGTTCTGGCTGCTTTTCATACTCTATTTCGGCAGGTTCTGTAAGTAGTCGGACAGTACTTATCTTCAGCGGAATGAAGTGTTTCTCGTAGAATTTGTCGTAGTCGTCGTAACTATACTGCGTCCCCAAGAGTTCCATGTTTTTGCCGCTAATTAGTATTACTTTTGCTTTTTGCAGCAACCGTGCTATGTTTTCCTGCTGATATACGTTGCGTGCATATTGCAGGACCTCGTCATAACTCTTGAATCCAGTTATGAGCATACGTTGTAGTCCGTTGTCCTCTTCGATGCTCATGTCGAAGTTGCGCACCATATAGCTTGTAAAGTTATGACGTGCCATCTCGAAAAGGAGCTTATTCTCATTGACGGAGTCTGGCTGGTAAGCTATGATATAAACGAAATCAGCGTTTCGTTCTGCAGTAAACACACGGGCTGCAATGGAGTCACTGTCGTTAAGGACGACGGAGCGACGGCTCCACACGTCTCCAATGTCGAACTTCCCTCCGTGGAGGCGTCTGCCTGCATTTACTCCGTTGATAATCATTCCGGCCATATTGCTGACGTCACTTTGTGGATATTTGGAAACTATCTCGTTCATATCCTCAAGACATCCCTTGCTATCGCCGTTATTCAGTTTGCTAAGACCTCCAATGAAGATAAATTTGTCAACGTGTGCTCCGAATGGGAATCGCGACTTGCTTATTTCAGTATTAGTCCTTACTTCCTTGTATCTGTCGCCTTTAAAGGCATCGTATGTGGCAGCATAAAGAGAGTCTTCAATGTGTACACCATAACGTGCGTTTTCCTCGTAGAACGGGTCGCTGAGGGTGGTAGTCCAAGGACTTTCTGCAAAGTCGCTTTTCAGTTTATTGAGGTATATCTCGGCGGTGTATTTGTCACCCTTCCTCATATAAAGAAGGTATAGATGATAGAACACGTTATCCATCGTTTCGTATTGTGGATATTGGTCGGAGAGTCGGCGAAGTTGTTTCTCACTAAGGTTCAGGTTGTCCAGTTTATCTTTGAATATAACGCCGCTGTTATACAATCCGTCCATTATGATGACGTTGCTGGCTTCTATCTGTTCCTCCGTAAATGGTATCTGTGCGAGGTAGTATTCGCGTTTGTGGGGATCGTTCTGTGCGCTGTCGGCAACATTCTCCAACGAGTCTTGAGCGGCGGCTTCAATTGCTGCGATAGAGTCGCGCTGTTCATCGGTAAGCTGGTCAAGGTCTGTGTCTTGTTTTACGACGGTTTTGTTTATTCGTTGCCAGTCGTCGATGTTTTCGCGCTTTCCCCACAAACGTTGGAAGGTCTGCTTTCCCTGACTGACGGCAATTGGATTATAGAAATACCATGTACCGTCTTTTGACATCATTTGCGATTGTTGCGCTTGTGATGGTGTTGATAGTGTATTACTACGTCCTGTCTGTCCTCCCTGTTGTGCCAGTTGCTGTTCAGCTTCTGCCTCCTGTTGCTTCTTCCGCTCTTCTTTTTCTTTCTTCTTAAGAGCCTCGATAACCCTGTCGATGGCGGCATTACGGTCTGTCTCACTCATCTTTGCGAGTTCTTGAAGGGAGTCCTGTAGGTGTACAGCGTCGGTATAAGGCACCAATTCGTCTAGAACTTTTGAGCGTTCCGACAGCTGACGATAGTCTTTGCGGTCTTTGTCCAATAGTCCTATTGCTTCTCCGTAGCAGCGACGTGCATCACCATATTGCTCACGTTCCCAGTATAGGTCACCAAGATGTAGTAGCAGTACACCTTTCTCTATTCCTGAGCGCGTGGCCTTCTCGTTGCCTTTCTCGTAAGCTATTATGGCGTTTGTGGTGTCTTTATCAGAGAGGTATATGTTACCTATGGCGTAGTACACCTGGTCGAGGTAGTCTTTGTTGTTGTCAGAACGTGCCATACGACGTAGTTTACCAATCATCTTCTTTGATTGTCCTTCCGCCATTACTTCGGTCATCGCTATGCGGGCATTAAACTCCAACTCGTAGGGCGGGTGCATCCTTATCACGTGTTTAAATGCCTTGTAGGCTTCCTGCTTGTGACCCAGCGCCCCCTGTATCTGTCCCATGAGATACCACTCGCGGGCTTTCTGCTTGCGGCGCATCTCGTGCTTTATAACCCTTCTGAGGTATGGTATAGCCTCTTCGTATCTTTTTGTATGAAGATAATAGTCAGCGAGTGTATAGTCCCATTCCTTCTTTGCCCTCCAGTGTATAGAGTCTCTGCGCATCTTGTGTATGATGTCCTCTGCGTCGTATATCCAGTCCTGTTCAACGTAGCATTTTGCCAGCCAAGCTCGTGCTCTTCCGTATATGGCAGGCTGGGTGGCATACATTCGTGACATATATGCAAAGGTACTTGCCGCCTCGTCGAAGTTGCCTTGATGGAACTGTGAACGTCCCATAAGCATCCATGCTTTCCATAGGAAGGGATTATACTCGCGACGGTTGAGCCACTCGATATCTTTCTCTGTCTTCTTGCGCGACTTCGTCCATTCGGGCTTTTTCTTTATGCTATGAAGCTTTATGGCCTTTTTGCTCTTTTCTATTGCGCGGTCGAAGTTGGCTTTTCCTAAGTCTTTGCTGTTCTTGTTGGAAACGGTGTAGAGGGGAATTATCTCTGTGTAGTTGTCTTTGTTACCCGTTTCTTTCTCTAGTGAGCCGTCAATATAAGCCATACTACCGTTATAATAGGTGTTGTAACGGGCATGAAAAGAGTGCCACCAGCGCCTCGATGCCGTGTTCTTCTGTGTAGAACACGCCACAACAAATAGCAGTACAAACGCTATAGCAGCAATCTTCCTATATGTCTTATATCTTTTCAATTTTATTCAATTAGCATAAACACCTCGTCCTTTATTTGGTCGGGCAGACTAATGTTTCGCAGTGTCAGACTCCTTGTCCAATCCTTTACTTCGTCCTGCTTCATAGTGTAGAGAACCTCCCTGAATTGTTCGGCCTCGTCATCACTATATTCCGAGGAACTGCGACCTGCAAAACTGTCTAATTCCTCATCGTCAAAGTATTCTATTTCTTTTGTGGCAGCTTCCATCATGCATTCCTGTTCACACTTAGTGTTCACACCGTCGCATGTGGCACATGAGCCAGAGTCCTTCATAATAACGTCTTCCTCGCCCTGTTTATTGTGTAACAGCGCTATTCCTGCCGTTATTATTCCAAGAACGACTATCGCAATAATCAGTATCCCCATTCTTGTATTTTGTCCTTAAACTCCTTAATCTTTTATTACGAAACCAACACTTTTCAGATGTTCCCAGAAGTCGGGGTATGACTTACTTACCACCTTAGGCTCGTTGATGCGCAAGCTAGGGAAACGCATACAAGCTGGTGCGAAGGCTAGCGCCATACGGTGGTCTTCGTAAGTATCGATGACTGGATTCTCGTCGGGTTCACATCTGTCGCCGTCCCATCTCAGTTCGCTGTCATTCAGGTCAGTTATTATATAACCCAGTTTGCGTACCTCTTTCTTTAGTGCTTCTATACGATCGGTTTCTTTAATTTTTAATGTAGAAAGTCCTGTGAAGTGGAAGGGTATATTAAGCACACAACAGGTTACAACAAGTGTTGGGGCAAGGTCAGGTTGATTCTTGAAATCATACTCCATCCGTGGAACACAAAAGTCTGTTTTCTTGAGTATTACGTTCGTTGTTACACCTTGCTCCGTAGTATCAAATCTGCTCTTTATTCCGAGCATCGAGAACATATATCTTACGACAGAGTCACCCTGTCGTGAGGCGTCCATAAGTCCTTGTAGTGTTACTTCGCTCTGTTTGTCGTTACAGAATGCCAGCATCTCATACCAGTAGGATGCCGCACTCCAGTCGTTCTCTATATTGTAAGTGCGGGGAGTGTATCCTGTAGGCGATACTTTTATTGTTTTTATACTTGTCCACTCAGCCTTTGCTCCGTAGTCGTGCATAGTGTGTAGTGTAAGGTCAATATAGGGACGCGACATGATATTGCCTGTCAGTGTCAGTTCAAGACCATTCTTTAATACTGGACCTATGATGAGTAGGGCAGAGATGAACTGTGAACTTACGTCACCCGAAATTTCGAGTTTACCGCCTTCCAATTCGGCACCCTCTATTTTTAACGGTGGGAAACCCTCTTCACCGACGTATTCGATGTTGGCGCCTAAGTATCGTAGCGCATCAACAAGAATCTTTATCGGTCGGTGTTTCATTCGTTCCGTACCTGTAATGATATGCGTTTCGCCAGGCAGCGTTGCCAAGTATGCTGTCATAAACCTCATAGCTGTTCCTGCCGCCATAATATCTATTTCGTATGGCATCTCGCTCATTGCCCTCACAATGACGTGAGTGTCGTCGCAGTCGCTAAGGTTTGTCGGTATCTGTTGTCCTCCTGCCAATGCACTTATTATCAGTGCTCGATTGCTGATACTCTTGCTCGCAGGCAGTTCTATGGTGGTGTTTATGCGCTCCGGCGCAGTTAGTGTATATTGCATTTTACTGTTATTTTCTATGTAAGGAAATATTTTTGGAATTCACTCTCGAAGTTTGGCGTTAGGATGCCGTTACCTATGGCCTGACGTATCTCGTCAACAGACCAGAACCGTCCTCCGTCAAGTTCTTGTGTCGAGGGGGTTATAGGACCATCGTAAGTGGTACGATTAACATATACCAGTTCACATTCGCGCTGGCTGTCAAATACATAGTGACCAAGTGCTTCAGGAGTGAAGTCTGTAATGCCTAATTCCTCAAAGACCTCACGACGTAGTGCCTCTTCGGGTGTTTCACCGTAGTCCATATGTCCTCCTACAGCGGTGTCCCACTTTCCAGGTTGAATGTCTTTCCACTCTGGACGTTTCTGCAGATACACCTCACCTTTGCTATTGAACACATGCAAGTGAACAACAGGGTGGAGTAGGCGCGAGCCATCGTGGCATTCGCCGCGTGTGGCTTTGCCGACAACCTGTCCTTCGGCGTCAACAATAGGGAATATCTCCTGTAAGTTATCTTTCATTGCTGCAAAGTTACGAAAAAACGTGTGAAATGCAAAAGTAATTCATTTATTTTTTATGCTTCTTATCTATAGTCTCTTGAATACAAATAAATAATATACGACCAAAACTATGAAAAAGTTGGAAGAAAGTTTGGAAATATGGTTAAAAGTACGTACCTTTGCAACCGCTTAACGAAAAAGTACGGGATTTAGCGCAGTTGGTAGCGCACACGTCTGGGGGGCGCGAGGTCGCTGGTTCGAGTCCAGTAATCCCGACTTTCGTATAGCCGACGGCGGCTTGTTCGCTGTTGTGTTGAAACAATTTATTTATTAATCATTAATTAAGCTCTATGTATTTAGACAAAGCGAAAAAAGAAGAGATCTTTGGACAGTACGGAAAGTCTAACTCTGATACTGGTTCTGCTGAGAGCCAGATAGCATTGTTCTCATACCGTATTTCCCATTTGACGGAACACCTTAAGGTAAACCGTAAAGATTATACTACCGCACGTTCATTGACAAAGTTGGTAGGAAAGCGTCGCGCACTGCTTGATTATCTGAAGGATCGTGACATTACTCGCTATCGTGCGATTGTAAAAGCTCTCGGTCTGCGTCGATAATCTCTCGCAGCGGAACAAGAACAAAGTCCCTCTCCTGCATCAGCGGGTGGGGGATTTTTAGTTCTGGTAGGTCCACATGGAGGTCGTCGTAAAGGAGTATGTCAATGTCTATAGGACGGTCTGAATAGTTCGGAGTTTGTTGTTTGAAGTTGTAAGTTGTTTTTTTCTTCCTTCCCATTTCGCGTTCTATTTGTTGCGTTACCTCTAGGAGTTCTGTTGGCGATAACTTTGTTGTCACCTTCACAGCGGCATTAAGGAAGAGGTTCTCTGACTCAAAACCCCAAGGCTTTGTTTCGTAAAAAGAAGATTGGCGAACAACGTTGCCAACCTTCTTATTTATTGCCTCTATTGCGTCGAGTAGCAGTTGTTTGCGATTGCCAAGATTGCTGCCCAGACTCAGATAGACGATATGTGTCATTTCTTTAGTCGTTAAGGATAAGCATAGCGTCGCCATAACAGCCAAACTTATACCCGTGCTCTATGGCCATATCGTATGCTTTCATCACCAGATCGTAGCCTCCAAAGGCGCATGTTTCCATGAGTAGCGTGGAGTATGGGTGATAGAAATTAGCTATCATAGAGTCGGCAACACCAAACTCGTATGGTGGGAAAATGAACTTATTTGTCCATCCGTCGAATTCCTTAAGCATTTTGTCGGTACCCACTGCAGTTTCTGTAGCCTTTATTACGCTGGTACCAACGGCACAAACGTGCTGTCCGCGTTCTTTTGTAGCGTTGACGATATCGCAAGCTTCCTTTCCGATAATCATCTGTTCGGAGTCCATCTTGTGCTTGGTGAGGTCTTCTACCTCGATGTCGTGGAAGTTGCCCAGCGCACAGTGCAGTGTAATGAAGGCAAAGTTAATACCTTTTATCTCCATGCGTTTCATCATCTCGCGACTAAAATGCATACCGCTGGCAGGAGCAGTTACGGCACCTTCGTTCTTTGCGTAGATACACTGGTAGTCCTCCATATCCTGTGGTGTTACTTCTCTGCGATCCACGATGTAGTGGGGCAGAGGTGCTGATCCCAATGCGAAGAGTTCTTTCTTGAATTCCTCGTGAGGACAGTCGTAAAGGAATCTCAGCGTGCGACCTCTACTGGTGGTGTTGTCTATCACTTCAGCAACCATTGTCGATGTCTCGTCGAAGAAAAGCTTGTTACCAATACGTATCTTTCGTGCTGGCTCTACGAGTACATCCCAAAGGCGCATATCTCTGTTCAGTTCGCGAAGCAGGAATACCTCAATCTTTGCATCAGTCTTTTCCTTCGTGCCATAGAGTCGTGCGGGAAAAACTTTGGTGTCGTTGAATATAAAGGTGTCGCCCTCGTCGAAGTGCTCCAATACATTACGGAAGTCGAGGTACTCTACGGGGCGTTTCATTGTCTTCATGACCTTCTTGCCTTTAACCTTCTTCTCCACCTCGTACTCTGAACCGTCGAGCAGGTTACCCTCTTCGTCTTTCTTGAATAGGTCTATTGTTTGCGACTTACGATGCAGTATCATTAGACGACATTCGTCACGATGATATGGTGGGTTGAGGGCTATGAGCTCCTCTGGCATTTTGAACTTAAACTGTGATAGCTTCATATTGTTTTTATTCCTTTATTAATTTGTCCTCTTAATTATTCTATTTCCTGTTTTTCCAGCCACTTGTTAAAGCTGTCAAAGGTATGACAGTCCTCTACCTTTATATCGCCTACGCGCGTGCGACGCAGAGCTGTCAGGTAGGCTCCGCTTCCGAGTGTTTCCCCTATGTCGCGTGCAAGTGAACGTATGTAAGTTCCTTTCCCGCACACTACACGGATATCGAGTTGCATAGTAGTATCGTCGAAACGCAGAATCTCAATGTCTTCAATGGTTATCTTCTTCGCTTTTAGTTCCACCTCTTCACCTTTTCGCATCAGCTTGTAGGCTCTCTTCCCGTTTACCATCACTGCGCTGTAGGCTGGTGGTACCTGGTCTATCTCGCCAACGAATTTCTTTAGAGTCTCCTCTATGAGTTCTTTCGTGATGTGTTCTGTAGGAAACGTTGCATCTACAGGGTGCTCCATATCGTAACTCGCTGTCGTTGCTCCCAACTGTAGTGTTGCCGTATATTCCTTTGTGTGCTGTTGCAGCTGTTCAATCTTTTTCGTGGCGCGTCCTGTGCAGAGAATGAGAACACCCGTTGCGAGTGGGTCTAAAGTGCCGGCATGTCCCACTTTTACCTTGTACCCCACGCGCTTTGACAGCACGTAGCGTATGTGTGCGAGAGCACCGAAACTCGACATCTTGTAAGGCTTGTCTATACCTATTATCTCTCCTTCTCTGAGGTTCATTTAATCTACCATTGAAAGTGAATGACCTGTCAGCAGCATGACTATTATTATGCCACCGATGATGATGCGATATATACCGAAGGCTTTAAAACCATATTTCGTAAGAAAGGCTACGAACCACTTCATTGCCAGCAGCGCTACTATGAAGGCTGCCACGCAGCCCAATAACAACATCCACAGGTTGTGGGGTGTCGCCCATACAGCGTCTTCCTTTAATAAATCCAAGAGGTCGAGCAGTGTGGCTCCAGCCATAGTGGGCACAGCCAGGAAGAACGAGAACTCCGCAGCGTTCTTACGTGTAAGACCCTGTGTCATACCACCGACGATTGTCGCCATAGAACGTGACACACCTGGGATTACTGAGATACACTGATAGAGTCCTATTAGGAAGGCTCGTTTCTCGTTAACCTTCGTGGTGTCAGAACCTTTGTTGAACAGCTTGTCGCAGTACAGCATAAAGATACCACCCACGACGAGCATTATTGCTACCACTTCGACGCTGTTGAGCAGCCAGTCGAGAAGGCCTGACTTCTTCGCTGCGAAACCTATTATTACTGCTGGAAGCACTCCTACAAAGAGCAGCCAGTAGAAGTTGTAGCGGTGTTTAAGACGTTGAAACATATTACTTCCCGCTGGGGCAGGAGTGTAGTCGAAACGGAAAAATCTGTTCCAGTAAAGACATACTACGGAGAGTATTGCTCCGAACTGTATTATAAAGGTGAAGGCATGAATAAAAGCCTCGTCTTCCTTAGTCAGATTCGATGGGTCCAATCCCAGAAGGTTCTGGGTAATAATCATATGTCCCGTAGAAGATACGGGGAGAAACTCCGTGAGACCTTCTACTATCGCGATGATGACAGTTTGTATCCAATCCATTATTTTTTGCTCTTATAAACTATTGCGAAGATAATGCTTACAAATCCAGCGAAGGTCACCGCTGGCGCTACCTTTATGCAGCGTGTACTGAAAATGTCGTCGTTGAACGCCTCTGCAGTAGAACCAGAACTACTCATGAGTATTAAACCTATAATAACTATTGCTATTCCTACTGCCAGCAGGATGAAATTGGTTTTTCCAAAAGCTAAATTTTTCTTATCCATCAGTTTAACTCTAAACTCTAAACTCTAAACTAAATCTTATACAACTCTCCCGCCTTCATACGAAGGAACTTATTAACGGAAAGCCAAGTGCAGAACATTGTTATAATGAAACCTACGAGGAGTATTGCTCCTGCGGTTATTGCCAACATCTCCCATGTAATAACCAGCAGTATGTCGGGCTCATAGGTATATAGCGCATACAGTCCGCCGGCAAGTACGGCACATGCCATAAAGGCGGCAAGAATACTGATGTATATTGCGCTACGTATAAATGGCCACCTGATGAACGACCACGATGCACCTACCAACTTCATGGTGTGTATTGAGAAGCGTCGTGCATATACGCTGAGACGCACGGAGTTGTTTATCAGTGCGAACGAAACGTATGCAAGAAGTGCAGCTAAGATAAGCAGTACAAAGTTTATCTTCTGCAGATTCCTGTTAACGCTGTCCATAAGGTCGCGAGGGTAGGTTATCTCTGAAACTCTTGAGTCACTTTTCAACTGTCGCTCAATCCATTTTAGCGAGTCGTTGTTTGCATAGTCGGAAAAGAGCTGTAACTCAATGCTTCCGAGGAAAGGATTACTTCCTAAAAACTCGCTGGGGTTTGTTCCCATAGCTTGTGTTTGTTCCTTCAGCGCCTGTTCTTTACTGATATATGTGATGTGGCTTATGTAATGTTTCTTCTTAAGTTGCATACACATTTTTTTCGCCTCAGGATTTGTGACGTCCTCATTGAGAATCATTGTCACTGTAAGGTTCTCCTTGACATAAGCCGAGAGGTTGTATGCCGACAATACGGAGAACACCACCATTCCTATCAAAACTAACACCATTGTTGTGCTGAGACACAACGTAAAAAACTGTACGTTACGTGGTTTACGTGATTTTTTCTTTTTATTTGCCATTTCCTTATAAAGCGTAATTCGCCAAATATCGTGCAAAGATACAACATTTATTATGCTTTTCCAACTTCTTTAACATCTTTAACGATTTGCTTTTCTTTTTCAAAGAAACGTGGATAGGGTGTGCATAAGGAAATATTGCAAAAAAAATGAAAAAAGTTTGTCGTTTGTTTTGAAATTGCTATATTTGCATGACCTTAGTGAAAAAGCACAAGCTGATGTTGTATTGGGTAAACAAAATTCTGGTGTGGTTGCGACGCTCAAAGTATAGTCGCGGATTTGGCGTTCAGTCCCCCTGGGCATACCAGTTCATTCGCTACGTTATCAACGAGCACTACCCGTACTACAGTTATGCTGAATTGAAAAAGAGCCTGCCTGACATTTCCTCGAGAGAGAGTAAAGTGGCAAAGCTATACTTCCGAATAGCAAACTACCGACAGGCTGATGTGGTGCTGAGCTATAATAGTGAAAGCAGCGTTTATGACAAATATATCAGTGCTGCGTGCCACAAGACTGCTGTAAAACATATTGACAGCGCAAGTCAGTTGCCTTCGGGAACTATTGAAATGCTGATACTCCCAATCGTAGGCGACTACCAGACGATATTCGAGAGCGCACTTCAACATGTTGACGAAAAGACAATCTTTGTTGTCGAGGGTATTTACGAAGATGCCCATCGCAACACCTTCTGGCAACAGATAGTCAGCGACAGTCGTTGCATCACGACGTTCGACCTCTATGAGTGTGGGGTGATATTCTTCGACAGCAAACGTTATAAAGAAAATTATATTGTTAACTTTTAAATATACGAACTATGGCTATAACGAGAGTTTACACAAAGACTGGTGACGACGGAATAACCAGCTTGGTAGGAGGAGTTAAAGTTAAGAAAACAAATGCCCGCATCGAGGCTTATGGTACTGTTGACGAGTTGAGCGCTCATCTTGGTATGTTAGCATCGTGGATGAAGGACGGTGAGGACAAAGATCTTATTATCCGCACTCAGCGAAATCTTTTTACAGTTTGTTCCTATCTTGCAACAGATAAAACACAAACCCCTTTAGCCCCGTCATATACTCTTCCCGCAGGCGAAACAGACATTCTGGAAGAGCAGATAGACCTTATCAATGCCAACATTCCACAGCAGACAGCCTTCATCCTTCCTGGTGGTAGTCACGAAGCAGCGTTATGCCACGTAGCACGCACAGTCTGCCGTCGTGCAGAACGTCGTATTTTCTTCCTTGGAGAGAGCACAGATCTTGACAACGAAGTGACACATTATATTAATCGTTTGTCGGATTATCTCTTTGTTTTGGCAAGAAAATTAAACTTTATTGACGGAGTACGTGAAAAAACTTGGACAAAACTGAAGTAAATAAGAAAAAAAATATTACTTTTGCGGGCGAATTGAAAAATAGATAAAAATAATAGTCAAATAAATAGTAAAATAGTATTATGTATTGGACACTTGAATTAGCATCAAAACTTGAGGATGCTCCCTGGCCCGCAACGAAGGAAGAGCTTATCGACTACGCCATTCGTTCTGGTTCACCTCTTGAGGTTTTAGAGAACCTGCAGGAGATAGAGGACGAAGGTGAAGTATATGAGAGTATCGAGGACATCTGGCCCGATTACCCCACAAAGGAAGACTTCCTTTTCAACGAGGATGAGTATTAAAAAAACGAGCGATGAGGCTAATGCTTCATCGCTTGTTTCTTATTATGCTTAGCAGCCCAACATGGCTGCGGGGGAGATGCCCAGTGTGGTACATAGCAGACGAGCTATCTTTAGTGTTGGTTCTGCCCGCCCTGAAATGTAGTCGCTGATGCGAGAAGTGCTGACACCGATTTTTGCAGCCAACTGTTTCTGGTTCATTTGCTTTTCTTCGAGCGAAAGCTGTATCAACTGGGCTACAGTGGGTTTAGCAATGGGGAAATGCCCCTTCTCGTAGTCAATCACCACGTCAGACATCATCGTTAGTTCTATGGCATTACGGTCATTGGCAGGTGTGTTGTCGTCAACCATTGGCAGCAGTTCTTCAATCCTTGCCAGCGCAAATTCGTATTGTTCCTTTGTTATTTTACTCATGACGTTCCCTCCTTATAGTTATATTGTTGATGCATCAATTCTATCGTATTCGCTATGCGTACCCACAAAGCGTATGAAAATATGTCCTATTGTGAATTTTACCACAACAATCAGTCGGTATTTGTTCCCTCTGATGTTAAACACATAATGCTGATTGCCTACATAATCGGTTGCAGGAAAGTCAACCTTTATATCCGAGAGGTTTTTCCATTGTGCCCGCTCTGCTGTGTCATACCATCGTTCGAGGGCAGACTGTGCATCTCCATGTCCTTCCGAACTGTAGAACTCCACCAACTTTCTATGTGAAACTATTCTCATATCGCCTGCAAAGATATGAAATTATTTTGAAATACAAAATTTTTCGCAAGAATATTCTTATATTTCAGAACATATAAGATGATTATAACGGTATGTATAGCCAGCCCGATAAGGAGAAAGCAGCTCGTACTGTTCTCAAAGCCTCACTTCCCTTTCTGAATCGCGAGGAGTGTGAGCGAGTAAAAGGACAGCTCTCCTACATTGTTCAGGACATGAAGGAGGAACGCCAACAAAACCAAAGCTGTGGATTTCGTCTGTGATAGTCTCTCAGTTCGTTAACCAACCATTACAACATTGGCACGCAATTGCGTGCCAATGGGCTTATTCTTTGCGTTCTCCATCGCGCAGGAAGTAGAATTTCCTTTTCTTTCTGCGTTCATCTTCCACAGTCGCATCCTCATTGTATTTACGGAGAGTACTTTCTATATCGCATATATTCGACATAATTTCTTCTGCATGCTACTAACAAGGGCATTCTTGATACGTATGATAGTTGCCTATCATGAGTGTCATATGCATTAGCAACGTTAGAATACAAACGCTCAACTTACTCGGGGTCTTCTTCAACCAGAAAGACCCCATCTAAAATAACTTAATCATATTATTACAATTTTGTTAAAATTTAAATGATGTCCTTAATAGGCGGCCTCCTACTCTCCCACATTGCATTGCAGTACCATCGGCGCAGACGGGCTTAACTTCTCTGTTCGGAATGGGAAGAGGTGGGACCCCGCCGCAATAACCACCATTAGATAATATTAAATGTTATTTTTTCTTTTGAAACACCTTTATTCGCAAATTCATTGATTAGCTCTTTTTTACAGGTATTTATCTGCTCTTTGTAAACAGAGTTCTGAACAGGATAGATAGACCTTGATATAGTCTGTCCTTCTGCTTCAGCTATAACTGTAACTCCTTTTGTCTTCATTTTATTTATTTTATAATTGTCTTCGTGCTACGGTTCCCAGTATTCTTCACTGCTTTTCTTTGAGCATTATTATTATCTTCTTGAGTTTTTTTTCTTGCCGTACTTTTGTTTTGTGAATTACTGGAAGATTTATTAACCTGCGACTTCTTTGTTGGGTTTGATGATTTGATTCCTAACTTACCATTATATTGTTCTTCCTTTATTGCCATTATAAGACTACTCAGTTCATTACAAAATTTGTCAGCAGTCAATTTTTGAGTCGTTGCAAAAGAATATTCACTGATCAACTCCTTTGTTCCGTTTGAAGTAAGTGTTATTCCTGTTTTGTTACTTATTTTTACTACAAAATATTTTAATACAGTATTGTATGCTTGAGATACTTCAATGTAAGTATCATCAATTGGGATTGCAATTGAATATGATCCAGGTTTCCAATATCTGCTATTGGCATAACAATATTTATCTGCTGGGGTTTGCTTGTAACTAAACAATAAGTTAGCTCCATCGAATGTTAATCGCTGTGAATTGAAAACAAGTATTCCACCTGTTGTACCAGGGATTAATCCATCGATTTCTTTTATGTCTACAGATGTTATATCATATTCTTTAAATGTCTTGACTGCATTATTAAACGAAGATAACAGTTCTCCGCTTTGGGCAGACGCATATTGAAATGACATCAGAAATGATAGTATGAGTAGTTTGTGTTTTGTTTTCATATTCGTAGTTTTACCAGTTATAAATTCCAAATGATTCTAGATTATGACGAGCATCCTCATTTCCAAGTCGTGCGGCTTTTAGATATAAAGAAATTGCATAATCAAAGTTGTATTCTTTATATATAATAGCGAGGTTATTATATGCTGCCCCTAAACATGAATTATCATCTTGCCTTTCAATAACTTTCTCATAGTACCGTACTGCATCTTTAAGTTTGTTTTGTGAACTGGCAATATTTGCCAGTCTAAAGTAGGCAATTCCATCTTCTGTATGCAAATTGAGCATTTTGTTTGCCCACGTTTTGGCTTTCTCATAATCACCAAGGCATGTATAGCTCCAAGCAATAGCGTCCATTGCAGGGATGTAGTTTAAATCCCTACAAAGAAGTTCTTGGGCAATCTCGATAGCTTTGTTGGGATTATCTTGGTTAATGTATGACAATGCCAAATAATAAATACATTTGCTATATGTTAAGCTGTCTCCAGATAAAAAGAAATAGTCTTCTGAATCTTTATTCTTACTTTTGTATTTTGATAAACTTTGAATGGATTTAGAACCGAGTTGGGTTTGAATATATCCTTTGACCCCATATGGCTCCCATCTGGAAGAATCGCATGAAATAGCTTGGTCACAAAACTTTATTGCCAGTTCTGGCATGTCATTATCTATCGCTTCTTTTGCACATTCTAACAATTTGTCTACCTTGTTGCTGACCCCACAAATGATAGCAATCTTGTCATACCAGTTGTCTTCTGGTGGAATAATAGAATGATTCTTTTTTTTATCTTCTGTAGGATGGCTTAATACTTTATAATTCTTGTTCCGAGGTTTAATAATTAGAGAATCTCCTTTTATTTCAAACGCACCAAGTTTCTTTATTACAGATTGTCCTAAGAGTAGAGGAGCATCGAGATTTGAAGATACCAAAGCCTTAACATCAGTAATTAGAATTCCTCCAACATCTATGCTATGCAATACAACTTCCGTATTTTCTACGATAGAACCATCTGCAATCTGAGAGTGTGTCTTTCCTATGATGTCAGTATCCGTTAATATACCATTTTTGTACATGAAAAGAGCCTCTGTGAGGGACAGACATACATTGGAAGCCCCAGTGTCAAATATAAAATTCATTTTCACTCCATTAACCACACATGGAATTGTGTATACGCCACCACTAGGATTCATTTTAATAGTGACGTTTTCCACTCTTACAGAATCACTGCTGGTAGTATTAATGTTGTCTTTTCTCTGGTTGTTTTTACAAGAACATAAGAAGACAAGCGTAATGAGAATTGAAAATATTTGTTTGTACATAACGTTCTTATCGGATTGTTCCTTTTTTGAGATAAGGGCAACTTTCATTGCCCAAAGTGTAAACTGAAAACCACATCATAGCGGAATCCAATGGCAAAGATACGAACTTTCCATAAATTAGAATGC
Organism: uncultured Prevotella sp.; assembly: GCA_900315775.1. GTDB lineage: Bacteria > Bacteroidota > Bacteroidia > Bacteroidales > Bacteroidaceae > Prevotella. Next base: position 500 of record ONAJ01000008.1, on the reverse strand, counting down.
GAAAAAGCCATTTTTTTGCATTTTAACCTATTTAATAATGTATAAATAGAAGAATTATGGGAGAAAATTGTTGCTTTTTCGCGAAGCAAATGAGAATAGATAATAGGTTTGTCGAACTCGCCAGCGAATCGCCTTTGACCTCCTCAGACCGTGCGGTTTATTTGGCTAAAAATAGTTAATGTCGGTGTAAGTGTTTGATAATCAGTTACGAACCAAGTTTTCAACGAAGATGAGTATTAAAAAAACGAGCGATGAGGCTAATGCTTCTCGCTCGTTTCTTATTTAATAACACTAACAATTATTTTGTTCCACCACCGAAAGCTCCGGCAATGCTCATGGCTTCATCTTCACTTATCCCTGCTACGTCCGCATAGGTATGAAGAATAGCTTGGGCGCAGTTATGACTATTGCACCGTTTCTTTTCTGCTGCTATGTGTTTTCTTGTTTCCATATTCTTCTATTCCATTCGTTGCCATTTCATTTCTTCACCTTGTTTGTCA
>ONAJ01000023.1 GCA_900315775.1 uncultured Prevotella sp. | reverse complement strand
TCAACTTTTGCCAGGGATAAGGATTAAGGTACCCAAAAGGCATTCAACCTATGGCAGGGTTAAGGTAAAAAACATTCAACTTATTTTAGGGAAGTACATGCCTTACTTCGAATTGTACTACAACGGATCAATGCGAGTAAGTAGGCTACTTACACGCAGTAAGTGGGCTACTTACACGTAGAATTAGGTAGGTTGAGAAAAAGTTTCAGTGCAATGTATCAGAATTATACAATTATGGGATTTTATTTGTATCTTTGCACCATGATTTATCCAGAGACATTTGAAGAAAAGATAGGTTTTAAGGAGATACGCACAATGTTGCGTGGGTACTGTTTGAGTTCACTCGGCAAGGAACGCGTGGAGGAGATACACTTCTCTACAGACGTGGCGGAGATTAACGAGTGGATGGAACAGATACGTGAGTTCCGTATGTTACAAGGGTCGGGAAAGAGTATGCCGATGCAGTTTTTCTTCGACGTGAGGGAGGCTGTGGCACGACTGCGCATAGAGGGCACGCACCTTGAGGAGAGCGAGTTGTACGACCTTCAGCGGTCGCTGACAACGATAAACGACATAGTGGTGTTCATACGTAACGAGGAGGAGCTGGACCTTAGTGCACTGCGACGAGTAACGAACGACATAGTGACGTTCCCGGACCTGATAAGACGCATAGGACAGATACTGGATAAGTTTGGAAGGATACGCGACGACGCATCGCCAGAGCTGGCACGAATACGTAAGGAACTGGCAAGGGCGGAGGGCAGCGTGTCGAGAACGCTGTGGAACATTCTTCGTGGAGCACAGAGCGAAGGACTGGTGGAGAAGGACGTCACCCCTACCCTTCGCGACGGACGACTGGTGATACCTGTATCGCCCGGAATGAAGAGAAAAATTCAGGGTATAGTACACGACGAGTCGGCAACGGGAAAGACGGTGTTCATAGAGCCTACCGAGGTGGTGGAGGCTAACAACCGCATAAGGGAACTGGAAGCGGCAGAACGACAGGAGGTAATACGAATACTGACGGAATTCTCGAAGGAGGTGCGCCCACACATCGGGGAAATAACGGCGTCGTACTCGCTCCTTGCCACAATAGATATGATTCGCGCGAAGGCGGAGATGGCAGAGCATATTGGCGGCATTGAGCTACAGGTGGAGGACACGCCGCTGATAGACTGGACGCAGGCAAAGCACCCGCTGCTGATGATGTCGCTGAGGAAGCAGGGAAAGGATGTGGTGGCGTTGGACATCGAACTTAGAGGAGAGAGGAGAGAGGAGAGAAATGTGGGGAGGATACTTATTATTTCGGGACCTAACGCGGGTGGTAAGTCGGTGTGTCTGAAGACTACAGGACTGCTGCAATACATGATACAATGCGGACTGTCGGTGCCTATGAGTGAACGCAGCCACGCGGGAGTGTTCCGTAACATACTCATGGATATTGGCGACGAGCAGAGCTTAGAGAATGACCTCTCGACATACTCGAGTCATCTGCTGAACATGAAGAACATGATACGTGTGGCCGACGAGAATACGCTGATACTTATTGACGAGTTCGGTACGGGAACGGAGCCGCAGATAGGTGGCGCAATAGCGGAGAGCGTACTGAAACAATTCTGGAACCAGAAGACGCTCGCCGTAATAACTACCCACTACCAGAACCTGAAGCACTTTGCCGAAGACCACGAAGGTGTGGTGAACGGTGCGATGCTGTACGACCGCCACGAGATGCGTCCGCTGTTCCAACTGGAGATAGGACGTCCCGGAAGTTCCTTCGCCATAGACATAGCACGAAAGATAGGACTGCCGGAGGTCGTAATCAACGATGCTACGGAGATTGTGGGCAGCGAATACATACAAAGCGACAAATACTTGCAGGACATAGTGCGCGACAAACGCTACTGGGAGTCGAAACGTCAGGCTATACACCAACACGAAAAGACGATGCAACAGACCATAGCGCGCTACGAAGAGAAGATGCACGAGATAGAGAGTGAACGCAAGAAGATAATAAAGAGTGCGAAGGAACAGGCTGAGGAACTGCTGCGCGAGAGCAACAGACAGATAGAGAACACCATACGCGAAATTCGTGAGAGTCAGGCGGAAAAGGAGATAACACAGATAGTACGCGAGGAACTGCGCGAATTTGAAAAGCACGTAACGGGACTGGAAGGAGGACTGATGAGTGACGACGACTTCAACAAGAAGCTGCGCCAGATTGAAGAGAGGAAGAAAAGAAAGGAGAAAAGGAAAGAGGAGAAAAAGGATTCTCGTGGGCGCGAGGGTGCGTCGGTGCGTGGGTACGAGAAAAGTAATGAAGCGAAACACGATGGTGATGATGTTACTATAGGCGCTACCGTCCGCATGAAAGGACTGACAACGGTAGGTAAGATAGAGGCTATTGACGGCAAGACGGCGACAGTAATATTTGGAGATGTACGCACGCGCGTGAAGACCGACCGACTGGAGGTTGCTGAGGCACCGAAAGAGAAAGCTGTGCCGATGGGAAGGATAAGCAAACTGGCACGCGAGGCCATAGACAGCAGGAAGCTGAACTTCCACCAAGACCTGGACATAAGAGGAATGCGCGGCGACGAGGCTCTCAACGAGGTGATGCACTTCATTGACGACGCCATACTGGTAGGCATGTCGCCGGTGAGAATTCTTCACGGAAAAGGTAACGGTATTCTGCGTCAGCTCATTCGCGACTACCTATCAACAGTTCCCAACGTAACACGGTTCCGCGACGAACACGTACAGTTCGGAGGAGCAGGAATTACTGTCGTGGAGCTGTAGAAAGACGCTGACGGACTGCCTCGAAGAGCAGGATGGCAGCGCTGACGGAAACATTCAACGAGTCTAACTGTCCTAACATAGGAATGCGGATATGGGCGTCGGCAGCCTCACGCCACACATTGGTGAGTCCTGTTGACTCGGTACCCATAACAATAGCGGTGCCACACGTCATATCGGTTTCGTAGTACAACTCGGAGTCCTGCAACTGGGCGGTAAGGATACGAATGCCTTTGGACTTCAGGAAACGGATGCACTCCTCGGAAGAACAGGCAACACAAGGAACGGTGAAGATAGCACCTATGGAACTGCGAATGAGGTTAGGATTGTAAAGGTCGGTAAGCGGATCGCAGACGATGACGGCATCGACCTTAGCAGCATCGGCACTACGAAGTACAGCACCAAGATTGCCGGGTTTCTCGACACTTTCCAGAACCACTATCAGCGGACTCTCGCCAAGATTCAGGTCGTCCAAAGAAAGACTCCTTACACGCACCTCGGCTATCATTCCCTCGGTGCTACCGCGATAGGCTATCTTCTCATAGACGGCACGACTAACCTCAATGGTGTTCTCGGCAGCAGGAAGAGTAGCGTCCGACGACAGCAGCTCAGGACAATAGAAAAGCGTGTCAACGACATACCCTGCCTCGAGACAATGAAAAATCTCGCGCTGTCCCTCGACAACGAAGAGGCACTGTTTGCGACGCTCGGACGATTTCTGTTGCAGCGCCACAACACGTTTTACACTATTATTCTGCAGACTGGTTATTCTAAGATTATCGTTCATCGGACTTAAATTTGCTGCAAAAGTAAAAAAAATATGGATTATACTTGTTCTCTTTTAAATATTTTTTTTAAATTTGCACTCAGATAATTTATAAATGTACCGCTTATGAAAAACCTTTACTCATTGTTTTTACTGTTGGGAATGACATTCTCAACAACAGCGTATGCAGAGACGGAAACAGCGACAGAGAATAAGAGCTCTGAAGTTTTTGTTACTGCTAACGACATTAACCCCTACGAGAAAACATTAGATTTTAATGTTGCAGAAGCGCTTACACACGCGCAGCCACAGGCTGACCCGAAGATGGACCTCGACTTCTTCAAGTCGAAGACAAATCCTGGTGTAAAGCCTTACAAGTTCCTTGACGACATGACCTTCGTGGGAATACCTATCTTCATAGCAGGATGGGCAATCAAGGGCGACAAGGCTATGTTCCGTGTGAACGACAAGAACAACAAGAACAAGAACACACAGCTCCTTACCGACTTCAAGACAGGTATCGACGACTACACACAGTTCTTCGGTCCTGTAATGACAGTAGGTTTGAAGCTTGGTGGTGTTGAAGGACGTAGCGACTGGCCACGACTGTTTGCAAGCGCTGCCCTCTCCTATGGTATTATGGCTGCCTTCGTCAACGGCATAAAATATACCGCTAAGGAGATGCGTCCAGACGGATCGACAGCGAACTCATGGCCTTCAGGTCACACAGCGACATCGTTCGTAGGTGCTACCCTCCTCCACAAGGAGTACGGACTGACACGCTCACCCTGGTATTCTGTTGCCGGCTACGGTGTTGCAACAGCAACAGGTGTTATGCGTGTGCTTAACAACCGCCACTGGGTAAGCGACGTCATGTCGGGAGCTGGTATCGGTATCCTTTCCACTGAGTTGGGTTACGCCTTCGCCGACCTGATGTTCAAGGGCAAGGGACTGCTGCGCAACGATATGATTCTGAACAACGAGAATCCTTCATTCTTCGCCATCTCTATGGGTGTCGGTCTTGGAAACAAGAGCATAGACTTCGAAGTAGAGGATATTGTTGACAGATACAAATATACCCAGGACTTCCTTGATTATCAGGGTCAAAAAGAGCAGATAAAGTTCCGTTCAGCAACGGTTGTCGATGCCGAGGGTGCTTACTTCTTCAACAAGTACGTCGGTATTGGTGGTCGTCTGCGTGTTCGTGCTATGTCGGCAAAGTCTTTCGGTGACTATGCTGATAATGCATTCATGGAGGACTTCAACGCGTGGGATGCTGTTAGTGACATATATAAATACACACATCCTGGAGACTGGACGGGCAACTATATTACCGATGAGCTGAACTACTTGGACAGAATAGGTTACGACACTTACGACCCAGCTACCGAGGAATACCCCAACGCTCCTGTTTCCAGCATCCGCGGCGTTGTAAAGAGCGACCACATATCGGAATTCACAGGTAGTGTGGGTGTTTACTTCAACCTGCCTCTCGGCAAGTATTTCTCGCTTGGAACAAAGGCGCTGATAGGACGTTCTGTTACTCAGGAACTCGACATCGACGGACAGGTGAAGGGTAACGTGAAGAACATTAACTACGACGTAGCAATAAAGAACGGAGCTGTAACATCAGCAAATGTTGACTATCCAGAAAGTACTGGTCAGCAATATACTGACGAGTGGGACTACGTAACAGTAGGTGCTAACAACGGAACATCGTTCGGTACTGGTCTGTCGCTGACATTCAAGTATAAGTCGAACTTCTCTTGGAGAATATTCTGCGACTACGACTACTCAAAGAAGACCTTCACAATGAAGTACGACCCGTACCACTTCCTGAAGCCAGGACTTACCACACAGGCTTACACACTTATTGATACCTTCTCTGACGTTTCAGCAAACCTGGAGCCAGTACAGTATCGTAAGGAGAAGAAGATGAACTTCTTCACCATCGGTGGTTCGTTCGTAATTAATTTCTGATTTTCTTTACTCTATTATAGAAGTCTTTTAGAGCAGAATGGTTTATTCCTTTCTGCTCTAAAAGTTTTAAGTCGCTTAGAGCTTCTTTTTTCATACCCTGCAAGATGCGCACGTCTGCCCTATTCACTATGTAGTCGATATTCTTCGGAGCCAGCTCCATAGCTATGGTGTAGTCATATTCCGCCAGCGAATACATCTCTCTCTCGCGTTCCATATTTCCGCGTGCCGCATAGAGCATAGCCGTCTTAGGATGTTCCTCGATGAGGCGGTTCATCATGTCCATAGCCTCAGTATATCTTTTGTCTTTCTGGTTAAGGAGGGCAAGTCCCAGTTGTGCCTCCATGTTTCCTGGAACGAGCGACAGCAGGTATTCGTAGTCAAGACGCGCAAAGGCATAACGAAACAGTTTCTCGTTGACATAAGCTCTGTAGAAGAGTGCCGAGATATTGTCGGGATAACGGTCCAGAATATAGTCGTACTCGTTCTTGGCATACTCCCACTCCTTAAGTTCTATGTTCAGCGCTGCCTTACGCAGACGGAGGTCAACGGAGTCAGGGAAATAGGACAACAGCTCGTTGGCAGTCTTCAACTGTTCACGTAAATGTTGAGTGTCCTGAGCCGAAGCAGTCAGGACACCAAACACTATACATATTATTATAATAAGGTGTCTATGCATTCTTGATATAATCAACAATCCAAGCACCTACTTCTTTTGTGCCGTACTTAGCGCCACCCTCTACCTGGATTTCAGGGGTGCGCACATTAGCGTCGAGACTCGCATCGACAGCCTTACGGATAAGGGCGCCTTCCTCTTTAAGGTCGAAATACTCCAGCATCATTGCTACAGAGAGAATCTGAGCCAGAGGGTTAGCAATATTAAGTCCCTTTGCCTGTGGCCAGCTGCCGTGAACGGGCTCGAAGACAGGAGTGCTCTCGCCTGTAGAAGCAGAAGGGAGCAAGCCCATAGAGCCGCTGATGCAAGAGCCTTCATCGGTGAGGATGTCGCCGAAGGTGTTCTCGGTAACCATAACGTCGAAGAACTTAGGCTCGGCAATCATTCGCATAGAAGCATTATCTACGAACATATAGTCGGTCTCCACATCAGGATACTGGGGAGCCATCTCCTTTGCTATCTGTCGCCACAAACGACTTGAAGCGAGCACGTTAGCCTTGTCAACAACAGTAAGGTGGTGGTTGCGCTTGCGAGCATACTCGTAGCCTACCTTAAGTATTCGTTCTATCTCGGGACGGGTGTAGTAGTTGGTGTCGTAAGCCTTGTCGTTGTCCTGATATTTCTCACCGAAATACATTCCGCCGGTGAGCTCGCGGATGCAGATGAAGTCGGCACCATTGATAAGCTCGTCCTTCAGCGGCGACTTATGCAGAAGGCACTTGAAGGTCTGTACGGGACGAATATTTGCGAAGAGTCCTAACTTCTTACGCATTGCCAGCAAGCCCTGCTCGGGACGCACTTTCGCCGTAGGGTCGTTGTCGAACTTCGGATCACCGACAGCGGCGAAGAGCACAGCGTCGGCATCCTTACAAATCTGGAAGGTCTCCTCGGGGAACGGGTCGCCAACCTTATCGATAGCGTCGGCACCTACCAGCGCCTCCTTATACTCTACCTTATGACCAAACTTCTCGGCTATTGCATCCATAACGGCAACGCCCTGAGTCATGATTTCCGGTCCTATACCGTCGCCCGGAAGAACTGCAATTTTTAAATTCATAGTTACTGTTGTTCCTTTTCAAATATGTTTAACATTTTTATTGTCGCCTTAATAGCTGCCTCAGTCTGGTCGGCATCGAGACCGCGGGTGCGTATTATCTTGCCGTCGTTATCCCACGTGATGACGGTCTGTACCAAGGCGTCGGTGCGTCCGCCAGGAGGGATTCTGACGACATAGTCCTGGAGTATCGGGAAGGTGCGTCCGAGGTACTTCTTGTAGATATACCTCAAGGCCTTCACGAAGGCGTCATACTGTCCGTCGCCGGTAGCTCCTGCCTCGTACGACTTTCCGTTTATCTCTACCTTCAGGTTAGCACCTGGTTTCAGTCCGTATGTCGTAGAAACGACGTAGCTTACAAGACGTATCTTGTCCTCCGGTTCGTCGTGTTTCAACACGTCGCTGACGATGAACGGGAGGTCTTCCTGTGTTACTATCTCCTTTTTGTCACCAAGCTCTGTTATTCGCTGGGTGACTCTCTTCATCTGTTCCTGGTTAAGCTCAAGTCCGAGTTCCTCGAGGTTCTTGGCTATGTTTGCTCTACCGCTATTCTTTCCCAAGGCGTATTCGCGTCGGCGTCCGAAACGCTCCGGCACCAAAGGGTTAAAGTACAGTCCTGCCTTGTTGTCGCCATCAGCATGAACACCAGCAACCTGCGTGAACACATTCTCGCCGATGACGGGTTGGTTGGCAGCAATAGCTATTCCGCTGTAACCCTCGACAAGTCGTGAGATGTCGTTGAGTCGCTCCTCGCGGATATTCGTCTTTGCCTTGAACTGGTCTTTCAGAATTACCTGCACACTGGACAGCGGAGCGTTTCCGCAACGTTCTCCGAGACCGTTTACCGTTACGTGGATTCCCTTGCAACCGCTGAGGACGGCAGCGAGGGAGTTGCTGACGGCAAGGTCGTAGTCGTTATGTGCGTGGAAGTCGAAATGACTGTTAGGATAGTGTTTCTGCATCTTCCTCATATACTCCACCACCTGCAGGGGATTGAGTATTCCGAGGGTGTCGGGCAACATAAAACGACGGATGTTTGTCTTCACCAAAGCATTCATAAGTTTATATACATACTTTGGCGAGTCCTTCATGCCGTTGCTCCAGTCCTCGAGATAGAGATTTACGGAGAGTCCTTTACTCTCGGCATAGTCTATGGTCTGCAGGATGTCGTTAAGATGTTCCTCAACGGTTTTGTGGAGCTGTTCATTACAATGTTTCTCGGAGCCTTTTGCCAAGAGGTTTATAACCTTGCAGCCGCACTCCGATACCCAGTCAACAGACATCTTCCCATCAACGAATCCGAGCACCTCTACCCTATCAAGCATACCTGCCTGTTCTGCATAGCGGCATATCATCTTCACGGCGTCCTTCTCATGTTCCGACACTCGTGCTGACGCCACCTCGATGCGATCCACGTTGATGTCGCGGAGGAGCATGCGGGCTATCATCAGTTTCTCGTGCGGAAGGAAGGACACACCACTTGTCTGCTCACCGTCTCTTAGTGTGCAGTCCATGATTTCTATGAACGGCTGGATACGTCGGTATGAACTGTTTACTTGTTCTGCGCTTCCCATTTCTCTATCTTGTCCTTGTTCTGAATGAGGTAGTCTATGTCGTCCAACCCATTCATCAGACAGTGCTTCTTGTATCCGTTGATGTCGAAGTGCTCGCTGCGTCCTGTTGCCTTATTGGTAACGGTCTGTGCAGTAAGGTTCACCTCGACTTCCATCTTTGGATTCTCCTTTATGCTCTGGAAGAGCTCTGCGAGGAAGTCCTCGCTGACAACTACCGGCAACACGAAATTGTTGAGTTCGTTGTTCTTGTGGATATCGGCAAAGAAACTGCTTATAACCACACGGAATCCGTAACCGGCAATAGCCCACGCGGCATGTTCTCTGCTGGAACCGCTACCGAAGTTCTTGCCTGCCACAAGGATGCATCCTCCATAGGTAGGATTGTTAAGAACGAAGTCTTTGTTTACTGTCCCGTCGGCATTGTAGCGCCAGTCACGGAAGAGGTTATCACCAAAGAATTTCTCCTCACGCGTTGTTGCTTTAAGAAAGCGCGCCGGTATTATCTGGTCTGTGTCCACATTCTCAAGTGGAAGTGGTACGCAGGTGCTTGTTATAATGTCAAATTTCTGTTTAGCCATTTTTCAATTGTTAATCAGCGAATAGTACTAATCATAATTCCTAATTCTCAACTCTCACTTCTCAATTCACAGTTCCCTCGGGTCAGTGATAACACCCGTTACGGCAGCAGCGGCAGCTACGAGTGGTGAACAGAGGATGGTGCGGGCTCCTGGTCCCTGACGACCTTCAAAGTTTCTGTTGCTTGTCGATACGCAGTATTTTCCTGCAGGCACCTTATCGTCGTTCATAGCGAGACAGGCGGAGCATCCGGGCTGACGTATCTCGAAACCGGCGTCGTTGAGAATCTTGTCGAGACCTTCTTCACGAATCTGACGATCAACAGCCCACGAACCTGGCACGAGCCACGCAACAACATCGTCGGACTTCTTACGTCCCTTAGCTATCGAGGCGAAGGCACGGAAGTCTTCAATACGACCGTTGGTACATGCTCCGAGGAACACGTAGTCAATCTTCTTTCCAAGGAGTTTCTCGCCAGCCTTGAAGCCCATATAGTCTAAAGCTTTCTGGAAGCCTGCATCACCAGTCTGTGGGAGGCTTTCCGTTATTCCTATTCCCATTCCGGGATTTGTGCCGTAGGTTACACGAGGCTCTATGTCGGCAGCGTCGAAGGTAAGCTCTTTGTCGAAGACAGCATCGTCGCCGCTTCTGAGGGTTTTCCAGTAAGAAACGGCTTTGTCCCAGTCGTCGCCCTTGGGAGCATACTCCCTACCTTTTATATATTCAAAGGTGGTATCGTCGGGAGCAACGAAGCCTCCGCGTGCTCCCATCTCGATAGAGAGGTTACACAGCGTCAGTCGTCCTTCCATAGAGAGATGCTCGACAACCTCGCCGGCATATTCCACGAAATATCCTGTTGCTCCACTCGTAGTGAGTTTCGACATCAGGTAGAGTGCTACGTCCTTTGCTGTCACGCACTTTCCGAGTTTTCCGTTTATGGTGATGCGCATAGACTTCGGTTTCTGCTGAAGAATACATTGTGAAGCCATAACCATTTCCACCTCTGACGTTCCTATTCCGAAGGCAACGGCACCCATAGCACCGTGAGTACTTGTGTGAGAGTCGCCGCAGACGATAGTCATTCCTGGCAGCGAGAGTCCTTTCTCGGGACCTACAACGTGGATGATACCGTTGTTCTTATCCATCATGCCGTAATGTGTAAGTCCGAAGTCGCGGGTGTTCTTTGCCAGCGTATCTACCTGGTTCTTCGATACAGGGTCTTGTATTTCCTTGTCCTGATCGTGGGTCGGAGTGTTGTGGTCCGGCATGCAGAATATCTGACTGGGACGGAAACATTTTATTCCTCTCGCCCTCATGCCGTCGAACGCCTGCGGACTGGTTACTTCATGACAATAGAGTCTGTCTATATACAGTTGTGTAGGACCGTCCTCGACGATTTGCACAACGTGTTTATCCCAAATTTTGTCGAATAATGTGTTCATTTCTTAAACTTGTTAATACAGTCAATGTATGCTTCAACGGAAGCTGTTACGATATCTGTATTGGCACCGAAACCATAATACAAAGCACCGTCGTATTCCACCTGCATGTGTACCTTACCCACATCGTCGGAACCCTTGGAAATAGCCTGTATTGTGAATTCCTTGAGTGTCATCTGTTTCATTATAATCTTCTTGAGCGCCTTGATGGCAGCATCAACAGGACCATTACCTGAAGCGGCAGCCTCGAACTTCTGGTTGGAGATGTCCAAGCCTATAGAGGCAACACTCTTCACGCCCTTACCTGTCGTTACCTGCAGGAACTCGAGTTTCACGGCACGTGCATCGGCAGTATCAGCACCAGCAAGCATCAGCACGTCGGCATCGTTAACCTCCTTCTTCTGGTCGGCAAGCTGCAGGAACTTCTCATAGACTCTGTCGAGTTTCTCCTCGGAGAGCTCCACACCATTTACGCTGAGTCTGTACTTCAGCGCTGCACGTCCGGAACGTGCTGTCAGTACGATAGAGTTATCGTCGATTCCCACATCCTTGGGATTCATGATCTCGTAGGTCTGCACATTCTTGAGCACACCGTCCTGATGGATGCCGCTCGAGTGTGCGAAGGCGTTACGTCCCACGATAGCCTTGTTAGGCTGAACGGGCATATTCATAAGACTTGACACCATTCGTGATGTGGGATATATCTTTGTAGTATTGATATTCGTCTCTATTCCCAAGCCCTTATGACACTTCAGTATCATAGCAATCTCTTCGAGTGACGTATTTCCTGCACGCTCTCCTATTCCGTTGATGGTTACCTCTACCTGACGGGCACCGTTCTGCACACCGCTGAAGGTGTTTGCCGTCGCCATACCGAGGTCGTTATGACAGTGTGTCGAGATGATAGCCTTGTCTATTCCGTCAACGTGCTCCATGAGGTACTTTATCTTTGCACCATACTCCGAAGGCAGACAGTAGCCTGTGGTGTCGGGAATATTCACTACGGTAGCACCAGCCTTGATGACAGCCTCAACGACGCGGGCAAGATACTCGTTCTCGGTGCGACCTGCATCTTCGGCATAGAACTCTACGTCCTCAACATATTTCTTTGCATACTTAACGGCACGCACAGCTCTCTCTATTATCTCCTCGCGGTTAGAGTTGAACTTATACTTTATGTGCGAGTCGGAGGTGCCGATACCAGTATGGATACGCTTGTGCTTAGCATATTTCAGCGAGTCGGCAGCAACGTCGATATCTTTCTCGACAGCACGTGTCAGCGCACAAATCGTGGGCCACGTTACTGCCTTAGAAATCTCGATTACCGAATTAAAATCACCAGGACTTGAAATGGGGAAGCCTGCCTCAATAATATCGACTCCCAACTGCTCCAGCTGCTTTGCCACCTGAATCTTCTCAACGGTGTTCAACTGACATCCTGGAACCTGTTCGCCATCCCTTAATGTAGTGTCAAAAATAAACAATCTATCACTCATACCTATTACAAATTTATTCCTATTTAGTCAACTAAGGTGCAAAATTACACATTTTCACCAACACAGACAAACAAATTGATACTTTTTAGCACAAAATCGAGAAAAACGTTATATCTTTGCAACGGAAAAGAAAGAAGTTATGAGAAAAGTACTCACTATAATATTGCTCGCATTGGTGATGTGCACATTAAATATCTGTGCTCAGCGCCACGAAATTTTGTCGCCACGAATAATGACCCTACGGGTTATGGTGAACAACGACTGGAACAAGCTCCCTGTAATGAGGCTGAACTCCGTTGACAGACTACACATAGACTTCGACGATATGACGCACGAATATTCACGCTATGCCTACCGTCTGGAACATTGCGAAGCCGACTGGACGCTGTCTGAGGAGCTCTTTGCCAGCGACTACATGACGGGATTCAACGAAGGCAACATCATAGAGGACTACGTGGAGAGCATAAACACTACAGAGCTGTACACCCACTACTCGCTGACTATACCTAACGCTAAGTGCAAGCCGAAGATTAGCGGTAACTACAAGCTCACCGTTTACGACGAGAACGACGACAACCGCGAGATTCTTGTAGTTTGCTTTATGGTGACAGAGATGAAAATGGGACTGGGAATGAGTGTTACCACAGCTACCGACATCGATATCAACCACGCACACCAACAGGTGGAGATGCAGCTGAAATACAACGGTATGAAAGTCATAGACAGAGAGAGTCAGCTGACTACCGTCGTCATGCAGAACAACCGCTGGGATAATGCGAAGATTAACGTCAATCCGCAGTTTATCATGTCGGACGGACTACAATGGATTCATTGTCGAGACCTTATCTTCAAGGCGGGCAACACATATCATAAATATGAAATCCTCGACGTCACCCACCCCACTATGGGAATAGACAAAATAAACTGGGACGGTAGCAGCTACGAGGTGTATCCTTTTGTTGACGAGCCGCGCAAGAACTACCTTACCGACGAGGCGCTCAACGGAGGTTATATAATCCGTAATAGCGACAACAGAGACATCGACTTCACCTGCGAATATGTTTATGTAAACTACGAACTGAAATGTCCGCAACCCGTTGACGGCGACGTTTACATCAACGGCATGTGGACATACGACCAGTTCCTGCCGCAATACCGTATGACCTACGACTACCAGTCGCAGTCGTATAAGGCGCGCATACTACAGAAACAGGGTTACTACAGCTATCAGTACCTATGGATGAATAACGAAGGTGAAATACAACTGATGCCTACCGAAGGAAATTACTTCCAGACGGTAAACAGCTATCAGGCATTAGTATATTTCAGGGGTATGGGCGAACGTACGGACCGACTTGTAGGCTATGCGTCAGTTACTACGCAGTAGGCGCTCCATCTGTTCAAATTTTTTACCCAAATTAAGCTTCAGGTAAATATCGTAGAGTACGGGTCCCCACTTACTCTTCAGCTGGGGCTCTAATTCCTTGTATTTCTCCATGTACGGCATCGCCTTGCTATAGCACTCACGGATTTGTTTTCGACGTGCTGCATCGACGTGTCCTTCATTAAGTTTTATAGCCATATTGACATACGCCGCACCAGCGTTGTAATAGGCATTTGCAGCCTTTGGCTCAAGGGCAATAATATCGTTGCAAACATCCACACATTTGTTGTTGTCGCCAAGGTTCAGCAGCAGGTCACTTTTAGCGTTCAACGCAGGCATGAACTTCATATCTTTTGCGAGTGCTTTTTCTACCACCATCATTGCCGTATCAGCTTCATGCTTCCCGTTGTAATAGTCGTAGAGACGTGTAAAGAAATATTCCGACGTCGGTAGGTTCTCAAAACCTCTCCACAGACATTCCACAAGATGTGTAGTGTCGTTAATCTGGAAGTATGTTTCCGACAGATAAACAAGAGTGTTTTCAAGTCTTATGGTGTCCTGTAACGCCTCTTTGGCATACTTCAGCGACATCTGCGGACTATTAAGCTGGTGTCCTGCAACAACAGCAACGTACGCCGCTGTGGGAATGTTCCTGTCCGGCTCTTTGGCATACTCTTCAAAGAGAGGGTGCGAGTAACTTTCAATGTAAGTCTGCACCATATTATAGGCTTCCTGAGGACGTTCCTGTTTCAGGAAATAATTGCCTCCGTAGAACAGGTTTTTACGATAAGGATGCAGATACTCGGCATTTCTGCGACGGTACTTCGGTGCCACACGTCCTTTTCTGTCGGGTAGCGCATCAATAGAGTCAGCCTGCTGATAAGCCAGGAACATCTTTCGTGCCAGGAGGAACAGTTCCGCCGTATCTTGTTTCTGCTTCAAGTACAGTCGTTCGTTGCCCTGTTCATACTGTGCACGGATAGCCTCTGCCCTCACCTGCCACACCTGCATATTTCTTCTGTTCAGGGAGTCGCGGAGCAGTTTGTCCATCAAATTGATGGCTTTGTCAAGTTCCTTGCCGCTCTTTATCAATGTCCGTGCTTGAGCAAGCTCTTTCTTTTGAGCGTTCAAGCACGGAACAATTGATATCAAGAGAAGCGTTATCAGCAGAAATCGCTTCATCTGAATCTATTACGAATTACTTATTCATCAGTTCTTCATAAACCTTAGCATTGGCCTCATCGCCCAGCATGTAATATGCCTGGTAGAGGGTGTATGCCCAGTTAGCTATCTTACGCTCTGGATCTTCTTCCTTAACCTTCAGGGCGTTGTCGATAGACTGCTTCAGCAGCGCCTTAGCAGCATCGTTTGGTTTGCCGTTAGGTGTTGACTGAATGATATCCATAGCCTTCTGGTTCTGGCAGAGTGCGAGGTTGTAACGAACAGCGGTGAATGTTGGGTCAAGCTCGAGAGTCTTCATAAAGTTTGAGATAGCTGCGTCGTGCTCACGGTTGTTCATTGCTGTCTGACCGATAAGAGCATAGAGCATCTTGTTATTCGGGTCCTTAGCAGCAACCTCTTCGAACACCTTGTTGAGCTCTGCCTTGTACTCAGGAGCTGAGTAGTAGTTCACTACTTCCTGAAGCACTACGTCGTTGGCAGAACCTACAGGATATTTTCCATACAGATCCTTAACCTCGCTGATGAACTCTATAGAGTCGTTATGATCCTTAACAGCCTTCTTCAGAGCAGCCAGTTTGATGCCCATCGCAGCACCACCATATACAGAGTCGTTCAGAGCTGGCTGAGCGTAGTGGATAGCCTCCTTGTCCTTGCCGAGCTGGCTGGCAGCAACAGCAACGAAGTAAGTTATCTGTGGAACACCTGGATCCTTTTTGAGGTCGCCCTCGTACATTACGTTAGCAGCATCTACATAGTAGTGCAGGTTGTCGTACACTTTCTGATAGTCCTGAGCGTTAAGACCTTCCTGACCTGGGTCGAGAAGAGTCTGACGTGCCTGGTCCATCTGCATGAAATACTTCATAGCACCCTTTGGGTTCTTCTGGGCATAGTTAGTTACGCAACCCAGGAAAGTGCGTGCAGCATCATAGTTCTTCTTGTCTGCCTCGAATTCCTTGGCAGCAAGTTTCAACATAGCGTCATAGACCTTGTTCTGATCACTCTCGGGGAGTGCTTCTACTCCCTGAGCTGCCTGTACGGCGTCAGCAAATGTCTTTGCCTTCTTAACTGACTTTACGATGTCTGTCTGTGCAAAAGCGGCAGAGGTACCAAGTACCATCAATGCCATTACTAATAATTTCTTCATAATCAGTAGTTAATATTAAGTGTTATTGAATTATTCTTCTGTATTCTGAGGTTCTTCGGTCTGTGGTTCCTCTGGCTGAGTTTCCTGGTTGCCGAGATATTCCTCACGACTCTTCTGCTCAACATAAGCCTCGAGTTCTGAACCCATCACCTTGCAAACGCTTGCTATGACGTCGTTCTTCTTGGCGAGGTTAATGAGTCTCACACCCTGAGTAGCACGTCCCATAACGCGACATTCTTTCACGGCAAGACGTATAGCGATACCACTCTTATTAATAATCATAAGGTCGTTCTCGTCGGTAACATTCTTTATAGCCACCAGACGTCCTGTCTTCTCGGTGATGTTGAGGGTCTTGACACCCTTACCGCCGCGGTTAGTAACACGATAGATATCTTCGCCGTTCTCATCGACAACTGCGGTACGTTTTCCGTAGCCGTTTTCGCTGACTACCATTACGGTTTCTTCCTTAGGCTTGTTGACTACAATCATACCTACTACAGCATCGTCGTCGTCGTCAATCTTCATACCGCGAACACCAGTAGATACACGTCCCATAGCGCGTACAGTATTTTCGTTGAAGCGTACGGCGCGTCCGTTTCTATCTGCCATAATGAGTTCGTTGTTTCCGTTTGTCAGACGAACGTCAACAACCTCGTCGCCCTCAAGGATATTGATAGCTATCACACCGTTTGCTCTTGGACGTGAGTAAGCCTCAAGCAGAGTCTTCTTGATAGTACCGTTCTTCGTTGCAAACACAACGTAGTGACTATTGATAAACTCCTCATCCTCAAGACCTTTTCCACGAAGTCTCAAGATATTGTTTACGGCATCATCAGCATCAATATTGAGCATATTCTGTATTGCACGACCCTTAGAATTTCTGTCGCCCTCAGGCAACTCGTAGCACTTCAGCCAGTAGCAGCGTCCCTTCTTTGTGAAGAAGAGCATTGTCTGGTGCATTGTTGCCGGGTAGATATATTCTGTGAAGTCGTTGTCGCGTGTGCGTGCTCCCTTCATACCTACTCCACCACGTGCCTGTTCGCGAAACTCGTTCAGCGGGGTACGCTTGATATATCCAAGGTGACTTACAGTAATCACCACTGGGTCATTAGGATAGAAGTCCTCTGCGTTGAACTCGTGCTCGTCGGGAACAATCTGTGTACGACGTGGGTCGCCATACTTCTCCTTAACCTCCTGGAGCTCGTCCTTCATAACCTTCTTGCAGAGCTCTGGATCGTCGAGAATGTTCTGCAGGTACTCTATCTGCTTCATCAGGTCGTCAAATTCAGCATGCAACTGATCCATACGCAGACCTGTGAGCTGTGACAGACGCATATCGACGATAGCTTTTGACTGCAGCTCGTCGAGGTCGAAGCGCTGCTCCAAGTTACGCTGAGCGTCAACAGGGGTCTTCGAAGCGCGAATGATGTGTACCACCTCGTCGATGTTGTCGCAGGCAATGATAAGTCCTTCCAGTATGTGTGCACGTTCCTTAGCCTTTCTGAGGTCGAACTGTGTACGACGGATAGTAACGTCGTGACGATGCTCTACGAAGTACTTCACGCACTCTTTCAGCGAGAGCAGACGTGGGCGGCCTTTTACCAACGCAATACAGTTTACAGAGAACGAGCTCTGCAGCGCTGTCATCTTGAACAGCTTATTGAGGATAACGTTGGCATTAGCATCGCGACGAACGTCAATAACGATACGCATACCCTGACGACCAGACTCGTCGTTAGCATTGGTGATACCTTCAAGACGTCCTTCCTTCACGAGGTCAGCAATATACTCAATGAGCTGTGCCTTGTTAACGCCGTAAGGAATCTCTGTAATAACAATCTTGTCGTGAGAATCGCCACTTTCTATCTCTGCCTTCGCACGCATCAGGATACGTCCACGACCTGTTTCATAAGCGTCTTTCACGCCCTGCAGACCATAGATGTAAGCACCTGTTGGGAAGTCTGGAGCCTGGATATACTGCATCAGTCCCTCTGTGTCAATATCAGGGTTATCAATATATGCGCAGCATCCATCGATTACTTCTCCAAGATTGTGTGTAGGAATGTTTGTCGCCATACCAACAGCGATACCGTTACCACCGTTTACCAGCAGGTTAGGCACCTTTGTAGGCATCACGGTAGGCTCTTCTAACGAGTCGTCGAAGTTGGGAGCCATATCAACGGTTTCCTTCTCAAGGTCGTCCATGATGTGCTCACCCATTCTTGACAGACGGCACTCGGTGTAACGCATAGCTGCTGCAGAGTCACCGTCAACGGAACCGAAGTTACCTTGTCCGTCAACAAGAGTATAGCGCATGTTCCAGTCCTGTGCCATACGTACCAAAGCTCCGTAAACAGAGCTGTCACCGTGGGGGTGGTACTTACCGAGCACCTCACCAACTACGCGGGCACATTTCTTATAAGGTTTGTCACTCGTATTACCAATTCCTGCCATACCGTAAAGGATACGGCGGTGAACAGGCTTAAAGCCGTCGCGCACATCAGGAAGCGCACGGGCTACAATCACCGACATAGAATAGTCGATGTAAGAGGATTTCATCTCCTCTTCAATGTTGATCTTAATGATTCTGTCATTGTCAACGGTTTGACCACCGTCGAATGTCTGATTTTCGTCCATCTAAATTTATTTACTATTTGACTATTTACGATTTACTATTTATCCAATCAACTTTTTACGAAAAATGCCCTAAAATGCCCTTTATTTTCGTTCTAAGACGTTTTGGACTAATTTTGGACGTGCAAAAATACAACTATTTTCCGACATACGAAGAACTTTAAATGTTATTAAACACTAAAATTTTGCATCCCACACCGAAACACTACTCAAAACACTCATAATTCCAATCATTACAAGCATTCTCATTACTCCTCTTGCAAAAAAAAAGCATAAAATATGGTATATTAAGGATTAATCATTATCTTTGCATCGAAAATAAAGAAAACAATGGCGAGAAAGAAGAAACCATTACCGATATTAGAGAACATTACCATCACTGACTATGCCGCTGAAGGAAAAGCAATAGCGAGGGTTAACGATGTGGTGGTATTCGTGCCTTGGGCTGTTCCTGGAGACGTTGTCGATTTGCAGGTGCGCCGAAAAAAACACTCATTCATGGAAGCCGAAATAATAAGGTTCCACGAACGCAGCAAGGTGCGCACAACACCAATGTGTCAGCACTTCGGAGTCTGCGGCGGATGCAAATGGCAACAGATACCCTACGAGGAGCAGTTGCGCATGAAACACAAGCAGGTGTTCGACCAGCTGACACGCATCGGCAAGATTGCGCTACCAGAGTTCATGCCCATCCTGGGCTCAAAGAGAACGAGCGAATATCGTAACAAACTGGATTACGGGTGTGCAAACAAACGCTACCTGACAAGGGAAGAACTGGCTGACGAGACGCGGCAAAAGGACGTGCCCGCCATAGGGTTTCACATAACTGGTGCCTTCGACAAGATTCTGCCTATCGAGAAATGCTGGCTTATGGACGATCTCCATAACCGAATTCGTAACGAGATTCGCGACTATGCCACAAAGACGGGAATGACGTTCTTCGACCTCCGCGAACAACACGGACTGCTGCGCGATGTAATAATACGCAACTCCAATTCTGGCGAGTGGATGGTGATAGTGCAATTCTGTCTTCCCCACGAGGCTCCAGGCGACTGGACCACAGCGGACGGCAAGAAAGCCTTGGCGCTGCTGCAGCATATCAAGGACAACTTCCCCGAGATTTCCTCGCTGCTCTATCTGGACAACCAGAAGTGTAACGACACCATCGGTGATCAGGAAATCCTTGTCTTTCACGGCAACGACCACATCTTTGAACTTATGGAGGACTTGCGCTTTAAGGTGGGTCCGAAGTCGTTCTACCAGACGAATACCGAACAGGCATACGAATTATATAAGGTAGTAAGGGAATTTGCTTTTTCTAGCACCTCGCACCTCGCACCCCGCACCCCGTTAGTTTACGACCTCTACACGGGTACCGGCACAATAGCCAACTTCGTAGCCAAGAGAGCCAGCAAGGTTATCGGTATAGAATATGTCCCCGAGGCTATCGAGGACGCTAAGATAAACTCCGAGATTAACGGAATCACAAACACGCTATTCTACGCTGGCGACATGAAGGACATCCTCACCGACGACTTCATTCGTGAGCACGGACGACCCGACATCATCATCACTGACCCGCCGCGTGCCGGTATGCACCCCGACGTGGTGAAGACAATCCTCAACGCTCGTCCACAGCGCATAGTGTATGTCAGCTGCAACCCCGCAACACAGGCTCGCGACCTGCAAATGCTCGACGAGCTGTATCGTGTTGATGCCGTTCAGCCCGTAGATATGTTCCCCCACACCCCACATGTGGAGAATGTGGTGATGTTGAACCTCAAAGATTAAAAGTCAAACATAAAATAAAAGTACAAAACAATGATTATTCCTTCAGTATTTTGGATCGTGCCCATAGCATCGATTATCGCCCTGGGCATGGCGTGGTTCTTCTTCACGCAGATGATGAAAGAATCGGAAGGCACCGAGCGAATGGCAGAAATAGCCAGTCACGTTCGTAAGGGTGCTATGGCTTATCTGAAACAACAGTACAAGGTAGTTCTCTACGTGTTTATCGTACTCGCCATCCTCTTTGCCTTCATGGCATATGGCTTGGGAGTTCAGAACCCCTGGGTGCCCTTCGCATTCCTCACGGGTGGATTCTTCTCCGGTCTGGCAGGATTCTTCGGCATGAAGACAGCCACCTACGCCTCAGCACGTACCGCCAATGCAGCCCGCAAGAGTCTTGACGGCGGTCTGCGTATAGCATTCCGTTCGGGTGCCGTTATGGGTCTCACGGTAGTAGGTCTGGGACTCCTGGATATCGCCATTTGGTTCGTTGTACTGAGCCACTTCTATCACGGCAACAATATGGCGCTGATTACCGTTACAACCACAATGCTTACCTTCGGTATGGGAGCATCAACACAAGCACTCTTTGCACGTGTCGGTGGAGGTATCTACACTAAGGCTGCCGACGTTGGTGCCGACATCGTGGGAAAGGTTGAGGCCGATATCCCCGAGGACGACCCACGTAACCCCGCAACCATTGCCGATAACGTTGGTGACAATGTTGGTGACGTTGCAGGTATGGGCGCTGACCTGTACGAGAGCTATTGTGGTTCAATACTCTCAACAGCGGCTCTCGGAGCGACAGCCTTTGCTATGAACAGCGATATGCAACTGCGTGCCGTCATCGCTCCTATGCTCATCGCTGCCGTAGGAGTGTTCCTCTCGCTGCTGGGCATCTTCCTCGTTCGCACTAAGGAGGGAGCTACCATGAAGGACCTGCTCCACTCGCTGTCGTTAGGAACAAACGTCTCTGCGCTACTCATCGCTGCCGCATCGTTCTGCATCCTTTATTCTTTAGGCATTGAGAACTGGCTCGGACTGTCGTTCTCCGTCATCACGGGTCTTGCAGCAGGAGTAATCATCGGACAGGCTACAGAGTACTACACGTCACACTCATACAGACCAACCCAGAAAATCTCCGAGGCAGGTCTTACCGGTTCTGCTACCGTTATAATAAAAGGTATAGGAACAGGAATGATTTCTACCTGCATCCCCGTACTCACCATCGGCGTAGCTATCATGCTTAGCTATATGTGTGCTAATGGTTTCGACCTCACTATGAGCGCCCAGAGTATTGCCCACGGACTTTACGGCATTGGTATTGCTGCCGTAGGAATGCTCTCCACACTGGGTATCACCCTCGCCACCGACGCCTACGGACCTATTGCCGACAATGCCGGCGGTAATGCCGAAATGAGTGAACTTGGTGAAGAAGTGCGTCACCGTACCGACGCCCTTGACGCTCTTGGTAACACCACAGCAGCAACGGGTAAGGGCTTCGCCATCGGTTCTGCAGCACTCACAGCGCTGGCGCTCCTCGCCTCTTACGTCGAAGAGATAAAGATAGCTATGGTTCGTGCCGTAGAGGGTGGCGAACAATTCATCCATCCATTGACACAGCAAGTCTTCAACCCACATACAGCAACGATGCCAGACTTCATGGAGTTCTTCCAGGTTAACCTTATGAACCCCAAAGTACTCGTAGGAGCATTCATCGGTGCTATGGCAGCCTTCCTCTTCTGCGGACTCACTATGGAAGCAGTAGGTCGTGCTGCACAGAAGATGGTCGAAGAGGTACGTCGTCAGTTCCGCGAGATTGCCGGCATCCTTGAGGGTAAGGCAACTCCCGACTACGGCTCCTGCGTAGAGATTTCAACCCGTGCCGCACAGCACGAGATGGTATTCCCATCAATCCTCGCCATCCTCATCCCCATCATCGTAGGCTGCGTTCTCGGTGTTGCTGGTGTCCTCGGACTCCTCGTCGGCGGACTTGCTGGCGGCTTCACCCTTGCAGTCTTTATGGCTAATGCCGGAGGAGCTTGGGATAACGCAAAGAAAAATATCGAGGAAGGAAACTTCGGAGGCAAGGGCTCATTCGCTCACAAGGCATGTATCGTTGGCGATACCGTCGGTGACCCATTCAAAGACACCTCAGGTCCTTCCCTCAACATCCTTATCAAGCTCATGTCGATGGTTAGCATCGTTATGGCAGGTCTAACAGTAGCATTCATCTAAAACAAAAATAAAATGGCACAAACAAATAATCACCATCATCACCACCACCATCATCACGAAGAAGAGAAGAAGCCCCTGACACCCGCCCAGAAACGAAAGCTCTGGAAAAAATGGGGCTACCGCGCACTGGTCGTCCTTACCATAGTAATTGGCATCCTCTGCGTACTCGCCCACTTCTTCGAGTAATGGTAACAAAAATAAATAAAGGTCAGCGTGTGCTGACCTTTATTTATTTACTCTACTCTGAACCAGTCGGCGTCAATCCAGCCGCGGTTAGTTTTTGCGCCAGGCTCGATGGCTACGAATCCTATCTTGGCGCCTATCCACTTGCCTTCTTTCATGGTGAAGGTTTTACCTACGGTTTTGTAGGTCTTGCCGTTAGCACTCCAGGCGAACTGGCAGGTGCCGTCGTTGACAATCATTCGCAGGAAGATGTCTTCGTGGATGGCAGGCTGATAGTCTATCTTGTCCTTGGCGGTGGGTTTCAGCGTCGCCAGCACCTCTACCTCCTCGGTATTAGCTTTATCGGCACCAATGCAGGTTATCTGCTGCAATTGGAACTCGTCGCCTACCCTCTTGACGACGAGAGCGCTGTAGTTGAGTCCCATCATAACGATGCCACCCATCTGATTTTGGTCTTTGGCGGTAAAGCGCATTTTTGCGGTAGCGGTGAACTTGTCGGCAGGTGTTTTCTGCAACAGCAGGTTGGGCACCTCCCAGAGATTCTTGTAATCTTCCTTCACCTTATATGTATATACGCGCGCGACGCCGAAGGCTGTTGGCATTCCGAAGGTAGGATTGTAGTTTGCGTGCCACTGCCACTGTTTGCCTAACTCAGGAGCATTGAACTCGTCGCTCTCGACGGGGTTGACGATAGTGGTTGAAGCGCTTTTAGGCTTTCTGTAGGTGATGACGGGTTCTCCGTGCTTTCCCATGATAGGCCATCCCGATGACCAATCGACGGGTTGCAGGTGGACTACACGACCGTAGCACTCCTTATCCTGGAAGTGCAGGAACCAGTCTTCACCGTATTCGGTATGTACCCACGCACCCTGATGGGGTCCGTTGACGGACGTTTTGCCTTGCTGCAGCACCTTCTTGCTCTCATAAGGTCCATAGGGACTCTTTGCACGCATAGCGAGCTGGAAGCCTGTAGGCACACCACCGGCAGGACACATTATCCAGTACCAGCCATCGCGCTTGTAGAACTTTGGTCCTTCGCAGGTGCGGTTCTCGGTGCCGTTGCCGTCGAAGACTATGACGGGTTCGCTGATGGCTTTGGTACCTTCGACATTAAGCTCGCGGACGGTGAGTACGGAGGCGAAACGGGAACGGGAATTTGCCCATCCGTTGACGAGATAACAGCGTCCGTCGTCGTCCCACAGAGGACAGGTATCGATGATGCCCTTGCCCTTGATGACACAGACGGGGTCTGACCACTCGCCGGCGGGATTAGTGGTCTTTACCATATAACAGCCGTAGTCGGGATCGCCCCAATAGATGTAGTATTCGCCATTATGATAGCGCATGCTGGGTGCCCAGACACCATTACCGTGCTGAGGACGACTGAAATGACTCTCCTTGAGACGGTCACCGGAATACAACGACTTTAGTGCGTAACCGATAATCTCCCAGTTTACCATATCCTTGCTATGCAGGATGGGAAGACCAGGAATACAGTTGAAGGAACTTGCCGTGAGATAGTAGTTGTCACCGACACAAATGACGTCGGGATCGCTATAGTCGGCATTGATAACCGGATTGGTAAAAGTGCCGTCTCCATTGTCGGGCGACCACACCTTTGAACGGTACTGAGCTGCTGCCGTAAGGGGCAACAATAGTAGTAGAATTAGATTAAAGTACTTGTACATAATTATTTTCTAAATAGTTGGTTTTCAGCTTGTAATTAACATCGTGTATTATAGTCATAACTCTCGTCGGCTCCGTAGGAAGAGTATTGAATGCGAGGGCAACATGCCCCATAGTGCGACGAAGATTAACCTCAACGCAAGGATGAATTAAATTTCTAACTATCATCAGGTCAACACCGAGGGGACCTATGTAGGCACCGTTGAGCAGTTTGGAAAGTTGGTTTTCCAGACGACAAATGATTTCATCAAGAAGCTCCGGCGACAAGTAACGACTGAGCATACGTCGTTTCTCGTCTTCGCAGGCAAGGATATTTCCGATGTATGTCTGCTGGCGGGTCTCGAAGAGCGACAACCCACGATACTCTACCCTGCCGTCGGCGAGAGCACAGAACTCAAAGGCGAAGTCGCGCACCTTAGCATACAGGGGCTCCACCATTACGCCGCCCTGCTGTTGAATGACGTGTTCTACCCATCCCAGAAGGGTATCGTCGAGGGTTTCTACGACAAAGCGCACACCGCGTCCGCTGCTGCTCCAAGGAGCTTTGACGACAATCTTTCCGTAGTGGGCACGCAGTCGCTCCACATCGGCAACACTGCCTACATACTCGGCACTACCGCAAGTCTGTTCCTCTATACCGCTACGCAAAGCAGGAAGAAGGTGAGCAGTATGCTGACGCGAGCTGAGGGCACGTATCGTCTGTATCGCCTCTTCGGAGGGCATCGCAGCACATTCTACCCCCGCATCAACGAGTTCTGTACGCACACGGAGGTCCCACCCCCACGGCAGCACCTCGTCGAAACGGATGCCACGAAGGTCTTCCTTCTGTAGGAAAAGTACCTGCCGACAGCCATCTTTCCACTTGGCTGCAGCTTTTACGGCATAGAGGGCATCATCGACGAGTACCACGTCGCCGTCGTCAGCCCACAGGGCTGGCAGCCACCCAAGGTTCATTCTGAGTTCCTGTGCGGCGTGCGGCATTGTCTGTCGGCGACGGTTATATGCCAGCGCAATATCGTGCTCCGGGTTAAAGATATGTAGTCTCATGTGACAAAGGTACGATTAAGTGAGCGAAATACAAAAAGAAAATTCGCTCGAAAACACTCCAAAAGGGCAAATAATAAAAAAAATAACACTATTTTACAAGATTTTGCAATATCTGCTTTGCATTTTACAATGAATTTCGTACCTTTGCCACGTTTTAAAACAAATCAAATACGATGGAAGCTTTTTTCCGCACACACACCTATCTAATAGAACATACCAATGCACCTGTGCGTCGGCAGCTTATGGACGACATAGACTGGAACGACAGAATGATTGGCATCAAGGGGACACGTGGCGTCGGAAAGACCACCTTCCTTCTGCAATACGCCAAAGAGCATTTTGACATACGCGACCGACAATGTCTGTATGTCAACATGAACAACTTCTATTTTCAGGACCGAGGAATTGCCGACTTCGCAGGCGAATTCTACAAGAAAGGCGGCAGGGTGCTGCTCATTGACCAGGTGTTCAAGGAGCCTAACTGGAGTGCCGAACTGAGAAAGTGCTACGACCTCTACCCTAACCTTAAGATAGTTTTCACGGGAAGTAGCGTCATGCGACTGAAAGAGGAAAACCCCGAGCTCAACGGCATAGTGAAGAGCTACAACCTTAGAGGATTCTCGTTCCGCGAGTTCCTTAATTTGCAGACAGGTACGGACTTCAAGCCGTTCACCCTGGACGAGATTATCAACGACCACGAGAACCTCGTAAGGAAGATACTGCCCTACGCATCGCCGGCAAAACACTTTCAGAACTACATCCATCACGGATTCTACCCCTTCTTCCTGGAGCACCGCAACTATTCGGAGAACCTGTTGAAGACGATGAACATGATGACGGAGGTGGACATACTGCTCATTAAGCAGATAGAGCTGAAATACCTGCCGAAGATAAAGCTGCTGTTCTATAAACTCGCGGTAAACGGACATAAAGCCCCAAACATCTCTAAGTTGGCACTGGACATCGAGACAAGTCGCGCAACGGTAATGAACTACATAAAATACCTTAAAGACGCACGACTTCTAAATCTGATATACCCCGTTGGCGAGGACTTCCCCAAAAAACCTGCAAAGGTGATACTCCACAACACCAACCTGATGTACGCCATCTACCCCTTCGAGGTACAGAAGCAGGAGGCTATGGAGACATTCTTCATCAACTCGCTGTGGAAAGACCACAAGGTGAATCTTGGAAGCGGGAAGAACCCCAACTACATCGTTGACGGAAACTACAAATTCCAAATCGTTGACGCACAGGGAAAGAGCAAGATACGTATGTCGCCCGACGTCTATTACGCACGATACAACACTGAGGTGGGAAAGGACAACCAACTGCCGCTGTGGCTCTTCGGATTCTTATATTGAAACTAACTATTGAGTTAACATAATATTCATACATTAACATTATTAATAACATTATGGCTAAAGAAAAAAAGTTTATCACTTGTGATGGTAACGAGGCTGCAGCTCACGTGAGCTACATGTTCTCTGAGGTAGCTGCTATCTACCCCATCACTCCGTCATCTCCAATGGCAGAGCATGTTGACGAATGGGCAGCCAAAGGTCGTAAGAACCTTTGGGGTCAGAACGTAAGTGTACAGGAAATGCAGTCTGAGGCAGGTGCTGCCGGTGCCGTTCACGGTTCTCTGCAGGCTGGTGCCCTCACCACTACATTCACCGCGTCACAGGGTCTTCTGTTGATGATTCCTAACATGTACAAGATTGCCGGCGAGTTGATTCCTTGCGTGTTCGACGTTTCTGCACGTACTCTGGCATCACACTCTCTCTGTATCTTCGGTGACCACCAGGACGTTATGGCTTGCCGCCAGACAGGTTTCGCAATGCTTTGCGAAGGTTCTGTTCAGGAGGTTATGGACCTTACAGCCGTTGCTCACCTCGCAACTCTTGAGACATGTGTACCTTTCGTAAACTTCTTCGACGGTTTCCGTACTTCTCACGAGTATCATAAGATTGAGCTCATGGACCAGGAAGATATCCGTCCTCTCGTAAAGGAAGAGTACATCCAGCGTTTCCGTGACCGTGCTATGAGTCCTGAGCGTCCCGTTACACGCGGTACTGCTGAGAACCCAGAGACATTCTTCACCCACCGCGAGGCTTGTAACCCCTACTACGACGCAGTTCCAGAAGTTGTTGAGAAGTACCTCGGCGAAATCAGCAAGATTACTGGTCGCGAGTATCACCTCTTCTCTTACTACGGAGCCGAGGATGCTGACCGCATGATTATCCTCATGGGTTCTGCTACCGATGCAGCACGTGAGGCTATCGACCACCTGAACGCTAACGGCGAGAAGGTAGGTATGATCAGCGTTCACCTCTATCGTCCTTTCTCTGTTAAGCACCTCCTCGCTTCTGTTCCAAAGACAGTAAAGCGCATCGCTGTGCTCGACCGCACAAAGGAGCCAGGAGCAGACGGAGAACCTCTGTACCTCGACGTTAAGGCAGCTTACTACGATGTTGAGAATCGTCCTCTCATCGTTGGCGGTCGCTACGGTCTGGGCTCTCACGACACAACTCCGGCACAGATTATCAGCGTATTCAACAACCTCGTTATGCCAGAGCCAAAGAACCACTTCACCATCGGTATCGTTGACGACGTTACCTTCACCTCTCTGCCTGCAGTTGAGGAGATTGCTCTCGGTGGTAAGGGTATGTTCCAGGCTAAGTTCTACGGTCTTGGTGCTGACGGTACCGTTGGTGCTAACAAGAACTCAGTAAAGATTATCGGTGACAACACCGACAAGTACTGCCAGGCTTACTTCTCTTACGACTCTAAGAAGTCAGGAGGTTTCACCTGCTCTCACCTGCGTTTCGGTGATACCCCAATACGTTCTACATACCTGGTAACAACACCTAACTTCGTGGCTTGCCACGTTCAGGCTTACCTCCACATGTACGACGTAACACGCGGTCTGCAGAAGAACGGTCAGTTCCTGCTGAACACCATCTTCGACGATGCAGAGCTGGAGAAGTTCATGCCTAACAAGGTAAAGCGTTACTTCGCACAGAACAACATTACTGTTTATACTATCAACGCAACAAAGATTGCCCAGGAGATTGGTCTCGGTAACCGTACCAACACCATCCTCCAGTCTGCATTCTTCCGCATCACAGGCGTCATCCCTGTAGAACTCGCTGTTGAGAAGATGAAGGCTGCTGCCCTCAAGTCTTACGGTGCTAAGGGTCAGGACGTTGTTGATAAGAACTACGCAGCTATCGACCGCGGTGGCGAATACAAGCAGCTTACTGTTAAGCCAGAGTGGGCTAACCTGCCAGACGACGCAGAGAAGGTTGACGACGCTCCTGCATTCGTTAAGGAACTTGTTCGTCCTATCAACGCACAGGCTGGTGACCTGCTGAAGGTTTCAGACTTCGTTAAGCACAACACCGTTGACGGTTCTTGGGAAGTTGGTACCGCTGCTTACGAGAAGCGCGGCGTTGAGGCTTTCGTTCCTGTATGGAACCCAGAGAACTGTATCCAGTGTAACCAGTGTGCTTACATCTGTCCTCACGCAGCTATCCGTCCATTCGTACTCACCGACGACGAGCTCAAGGGCTTCGACTTCCAGACTATCGAGATGAAGGCTCCTGCAGCAATGAAGGGTATGCACTTCCGCATCGAGACATCTGTTCTCGACTGTCTCGGATGTGGCAACTGTGCAGACATCTGTCCTGGAAATCCAAAGCTGGGCAAGGCACTCACTATGGTACCATTCAACCCAGATGCAGAGGATATGAAGAAGGAAGCAAAGAACTGGGACGAACTGGTTAAACTGCCTTCTAAGCAGCACCTCGTTGACATCAAGAGCAACGTTAAGAACTCTCAGTTCG
The DNA here is from genome assembly GCA_900315775.1 of uncultured Prevotella sp. Classification (GTDB taxonomy): domain Bacteria; phylum Bacteroidota; class Bacteroidia; order Bacteroidales; family Bacteroidaceae; genus Prevotella. Next base: position 11,191 of record ONAJ01000023.1, on the reverse strand, counting down.
CACAGCCTCTGTTCGAGTTCTCAGGAGCTTGCTCTGGTTGCGGTGAGACACCTTACGTTAAGCTCATCTCTCAGCTCTTCGGTGACCGTCAGATGATTGCTAACGCTACCGGTTGTTCTTCTATCTATTCTGCTTCTATTCCTTCTACACCATATTGCAAGAACGAGAAGGGACAGGGTCCTGCATTCAACAACTCACTGTTCGAGGACTTCTGCGAGTTCGGTCTCGGTATGGCTCTTGGTAACAAGAAGATGAAGGAGCGCGTAGCTAAGCTGCTCACAGAGGCTTGCGAAAACGCTAACTGCCCTGCAGAGTACAAGGCTCTCGCACAGGAGTGGATCGAGAAGTGTGAGGATGCTGACGAGACAAAGCGTATCGCAGCAGAACTCAAGCCAATGATTGCTGCCGCTGCCGCTAAGGGATGCGAGATTAACAAGGAGCTCAAGACTCTCGACCACTATCTCGTAAAGCGCAGCCAGTGGATTATCGGTGGTGACGGTGCTTCTTACGATATCGGTTACGGCGGTCTCGACCACGTTATCGCTTCTGGTGAGGACGTTAACATCCTCGTGCTCGATACTGAGGTTTACTCTAACACTGGTGGTCAGGCTTCTAAGGCTACTCCTCTCGGTGCTATTGCTCAGTTCGCTGCTCAGGGTAAGCGCATCCGCAAGAAGGACCTCGGTATGATTGCTACTACTTACGGCTATGTATATGTAGCACAGATCGCTATGGGTGCTGACCACAACCAGACACTCAAGGCTATCCGCGAGGCAGAGGCTTGGCACGGACCTTCTATCGTTATAGCTTACGCTCCATGTATCAACCACGGTCTGAAGGCTAAGGGCGGCATGGGCAAGAGCCAGGCAGAAGAGAAGCGCGCCGTAGAGTGCGGTTACTGGCACCTCTGGCGTTTCAACCCAGCACTCATCGAAGAGGGTAAGAACCCATTCTCTCTCGACTCTAAGGAGCCTGATTGGGAGAAGTTCCACGACTTCCTCCTCGGCGAGGTTCGCTACCTCTCTGTTAAGAAGGCTTATCCTAACGAGGCTGAAGAGCTCTTCGCTGAAGCACAGCGTATGGCACAGCTCCGTTACAAGACCTATGTTCGTAAGACTCAGGAGAACTGGGAGGAATAATTTCCCAATATCCCCTATAATAAAAAGAGGAGTGCCCCGCATAGGCGCTCCTCTTTAAAACAAACAGCATGTATTTTTATTTTTAATTAAATAATAAGACAATGAAAAAGATTTTATTTTTTGCAGCCCTTCTTATCTCGGGCTTAATGTTCACAGCTTGTTCGTCTTCCGACGACAATCCTGTAACTCCTCCTACTCCTACTCCAACTCCTACTCCAACAGGAAAGGCTGACGTTGTAATGATGTATTACGCCGTTGGCGGTAGTGACCTTGACGACGATACTGAAGAAGCACTTGCAACGGTTGCTTACGATCAGTCGACAAAATTCGCTAATGCACGTACCTTCATACAGTACAAGTATTCTGCAAAGCCTAATCCTAAGTGGGACAAAGGCTACGTGATGAGTGGTGACCCAGGTTGCGCTTACCGTTTCGAGGCTTCAAAAGAGAACCTTAATCCAAATTTCGCCATTAACGAAAAAGGTGAGTCAAACCTTGAAAAAGTTGGTAAGGTATTTACTCTTAACGACAAGATGAAAGTGGGCGACAAAACTTATAAGATGTACGACCCCAACAACCTCAGAGACTTCATCAACTATTGTATGCAGCAGGAGCCAAATGCTAAGGTTTACGTCTTAGCCTTCGGTGACCACGGTGGTGCTTATAGCGTAACTTCTGACTACAACAAGAGCCTGGCTCAGAGCCGCGGTGTGATGTACGACGACAACTTCGAAGGAAATCCTTGTATGTCACCTACAGAGATTGCTACTGCAGTAAAGGCTGTCGGCAAGAAAATCGATTTGGTATTCTTCGACTGCTGTCTGATGAGCAACCTCGAGGTACTTAGCGAGCTGCATTCATCAAACCTTATCGACTATGTCTTCGCTTCTGGTCACACTGTAACACAGTCTCCTATGTCTCTGTTCGTCGAGGACGTAGTAAAGGGTCTCAACAAGGGTAGCTGGCTTGACGGTGCAAAACAGTATGTTAGCGACATCACAAACCTCAAGGAAGGCTTTTACAAAAAGAGTCCTTCAACAGCCGGCAGAAACATGGACTACACGCTTACCGATATGAGTAAGCTCCCTGCTGCCTTAGCAAGCATCAAGGCTGTAGCAAATTATCTCGTTGCTCTTCCTGACGCTACTTTGTCAACAAAGATGGACGACTTCACATCAGCAGCAAGCAGTTGCTATCAATACACTAATACCAGTCCTTTCTATGACGTCATGAGCTATTTCAATATGCTGAAGGAGAAGGTATTAACTAACGACAAGACCTTCGCACAGCTTGTTGAGAACGCTAAGACAGCTATCTATGCTTGTCATACAGCTCACCAGGAGTATAACTACGTCAGCGACACAGAGAAAGACAAACCACACTGGAACCTTTCTTATAGCATTACCCTCGGCTTCAACAGCAGCCGTCTCGACTTCTCAAAGGTCAAGGAAGCTGACAAGCGCACCGTACAGAATCAGGGTGTCATCATGGTAGCAATTAAAGCCGGCCACGGAAAACCAGCTGATCCTTACTACAACGACTTCATGCTGGAGAACGGTGAAAACTACTACGCTTCATGGGAGGAAGGTCAGGAGGTAAATGTTCGTTTCGTAAACAACTACTACGCAAAGGGTAGCCACTCATACGAGAGCTGGGACAACACCTATAGAACAACGGCCTTCGACTTAGCTACAAAGTGGTCTGCATGGATGAAGAAAAATACAGGTATTCCTTACGACAACCCACCATTAGGCGATGAAGGCAACGTTGTCTTCGATGATAACTTGGACGACTTCCTTAACGACCTCAACAATTGGTTGGACGAAGTTAACGGAGCTTTGCAATAAACCAATAAACAAGAGAAAAGAGCATCTGCGGATGCTCTTTTTTTTATATCTCTATACTCTCAATACGAAGCTTCACCACTCCGGCAGGGACGTGAGCTTCAACGACGTCGCCAACCTTCTTGCCAAGCAGGGCTTGGGCTATCGGTGACTTTATGGAAATCTTCCCTTCACGGAGGTTTGCCTCGTGAGGACTCGCTATGGTGTAGGTCATCTTCGCATTGTTATTCACGTTAGTCATCTCCACCTTGCTGAGCAACTGTACGCTGTCGCCCTTGAGTCTCGACATGTCAATGACCCTCGCATTTGCCAGCACCTTCTGCTTAAAGCGTATTCTGCTGAGCAGCCTGCCCTGTTCACGTTTTGCGGCGTGATATTCAAAGTTCTCGCTGAGGTCACCCTTATCACGAGCCTCCGCAATAGCATCGCGCACCTGTGGCAGTTCCACCGTCTCCATGTGGTGTAGTTCGGCTACCAGTTTGTCGTAGCCCTCTTGTGACATATATTCCATTGCTCTGTATCAGTTTATTTCCACTATTATTTTCTTAAGGCTGTCGTCGCTGCTGCTGTTGCCCACCATAACCTCGTACTTTCCGGGAACTACGCGCATAGTGTTAGTCTGTGAGTCCCACCCCTCGAAACTCTCACGGGGCAGGTCTATACTTACCGTCTGCTGCTCTCCGGGAGTCAGCGTCACCTGCTTGTAGCCGCGGAGTGTCTTCAGCGGTCCTTCCTTGTCGGCGGTGTTACGCACATATACCTGCAGGGTTTCTGTACCGCTCACCTTTCCTGTGTTCTTCACGCTGACCTGTAAGTTGCCGTCCTCGTACTTCGGCTTGCTAATGTAGAACGTGGTGTAGCTAAGTCCGTAGCCGAAGGGGTACAGCGCCTTTCCGGTAAAGTAGCGATAGGTGCGGTTCTTCATCGTGTAGTCCAGGAAGTCGGGCAGGTCGTCGGTACTCCTGTAGAACGTCACGGGCAGCTTTCCGCTGGGGTTATACTGTCCGAAGAGCACCTCGGCGAGAGCCTCACCACCCTGCTCTCCTCCGTACCACGCCTGTATGATGGCGGCACACGATTTCTGCTCTGGCACAAGCGCCATTGCGGAACCCGAACAGTTCACGAAGACCACGTTCTTTCCTGCACGTTTCAGGGCGTTAAGCATATCGCGCTGCGCCTTCGGCAGCTCTATACTTGTGCGGTCGCCACCCTTGAAACCTTCCTCGCTGACCTTCATCTCTTCGCCTTCCAACTTTGGCGAGATGCCTCCAATGAATATTACCGTCTCCGTGTTGCCAATCTTCTGCAGCAGACTGTCCGCTGTAGTCTCGTTGCGTGTCAGTCCGCAGCCGCCTATAAACTTCGCATTGGGAGCAAAGCGTTTTATTCCTTCCATTGCCGTTACCGTGTGCGATGGGAATCCGCTATAGTTGCCCCACATCATCACGGAGTCGGTGGCGTTGGCACCCACCACAACAATATCATGTCCTTTCCGCAGGGGCAGTATGTCGTCGTTCTTCAGCAGCACGATGCTCTTTCGTGCCATATCGAGAGCCAACTGCTTATGTTCTTTGCTGGCTACCACACTCTCAGGAATTTTTGTCCACGCCACAAGACTGTCGTCGTCGAAATCGCCCAACTCGAAGCGTGCTACGAGAAGGCGTCGCAGACTCTTGTCGATGTCGCTCTCGCTGATGTCGCCACGTCGTACGGCTTCAGGCAAGTTCTTATATGTGCTTCCGCACTCCACGTCGGTACCCGTCAACACAGCCTTAGCACTTGCCTCCGCTCCGTCGCGAGCCACGTTATGACGCTCCGGCAGGAAGTCGCGAATAGCACCGCAGTCGCTGGTTACCAGTCCGTCGAAGCCCCACTCCTTACGCAGTATCTGCTGTTCGTAGCGCGTATGGGCACAGCATGCTTCACCATAAACACGCTGGTATGCGCACATCACCTCTGCCACCTTTCCCTGCACCACAAGTGCCTTGAAGGCAGGCAAGTAGGTCTCCCATAGGTCGCGCTCGGGCAACTCCTCTATATTAAAGGTATGGCGGTTCCACTCCGGACCGCTATGCACAGCGAAGTGCTTTGCACACGCCAGCAGTTTTCTGTAGGGACTGATGCCCAGGTCTTCGCCGTTGTAGCCTACGCCCTGCAGACCACGCACCACAGCAAGTCCCATCTTGCTCGTCAGATAAGGGTCTTCACCGTACGTCTCCTGTCCCCGTCCCCATCGCGGGTCGCGGAAGATGTTTATGTTCGGGGTCCAGAACGACAGACTCTGGTAGCGCTTTATCTCGCCTGTCCGCTTAGCCTGCAGAGCCTTCACGCGAGCCTCGTCACTGACAGCCGTAAAGACCTTGTGCAACAGGACATCGTCCCACGATGCCGCCATAGCCATAGTTATTGGGAATACAGTAGCCACGCCGTTGCGCCCTATGCCGTGAAGAGCCTCGTTCCACCAGTTAAACTCCGGCACTCCCAAGCGTTCTATCGCCGGCGAGTTATTCATCATGAGACTTACTTTCTCGTCAAGGGTTAATCTGCTGAGCAAATCGTCAGCCCTCTGTCCTGCCGACAGCGTTGCATCCTGATAAGGCAGCATCTGAGCATTAACAACGCCAACTCCGAAGCACGCTGCCACTAATATCACTATTCTCTTTTTCATAGTATCTGCAATTATTCTTTTTAAGTTTGGCACAAAGATAACCTTTTTTTATCTATTTACAAAAGGTTATCAATAACTTTTTATACCTTTGCATAAAGAAATCATAATTCTAAATTCTAAATTTTCAATTTTCAATTAAAATGACTGAAGCATTAACAAAGAACAACACAGAACGACTGCGTAAGTTGGTGGGAGCCGTACTGGGTCCACTGTGCGCCTTAGTATTGTGGTTTATGCCTATCGACGGACTGGCAGAGCAGGCACATCACCTGTTGGCGTTGATGTCGATGGTTGCTATTTGGTGGATTACAGAGCCCGTCCCCATCCCCGTCACCTCGGTGTTAGGTCCAACACTTTGCGTCGTTTTTGGCATCGTGAAGGTGGAAGAGGCGTACGCAAAGTTTGCAAACCCTATGATATTCCTTTTCCTGGGAGGATTCCTGCTGGCGAAGGCTATGATGGTCAACGGACTCGACAAACGTATTGCCTACGGCATAATGTCTATGAAGTGGGTCGGCAACTCCCCGAAACGCATCTTCCTCGCCATCGGTCTGGCGTGTATCCTCTGTTCCGGATGGATTAGCAACACCGCTACTGCAGCAATGATGTTCCCCATATCCTTGGGACTTCTGGAGGCAATACGCAAGATGATGGCAAAGAACGGGAAAGTCATTGACCTCGCCAACTACAAATACGCTACAGGACTGATGCTTATGACAGCCTACGCGTGTAGCATAGGTGGCGTGATGACACCTATAGGAACACCGCCAAACATCATTATGCTCGGTTTCGTTGAGCAGCTGGCACCTACCGCGCCTACCGTATCGTTCTTCCAGTGGATGATATGGGGTATCGTGGCTATGACCTTATACTTCATTTTAGCCTATGCCGTGCTGTGGAAGATGTTCCCTGCCGACGTAAAACATATTGAAGGAGCACGCGAATTCATACGTCAGTCAGTAAACGACCTGGGCAAGTGGACCCGTGCACAGAAGAACACCATGATAGCCTTCTCCACAGCCTTCGTGTTGTGGGTAGCACCAAGCGTGTTGACACTGATTCACGGTCCTCACTCCGACATCATGACCTTCTACAACAGTCACTTCCCCGAAGCCATCGCCGCTATGATAGGCGGACTGTTGCTCTTCTTCCTTCCCGTTGACATCAAGAAAGGACAGATGACGTTAAGTTGGAAAGACGGCGTTGAGGGCATAGAATGGGGCACCCTCCTACTCTTTGGCGGCGGACTGGCTATGGGTGCTATGATGTACTCCACCGGACTGTCAGCATGGATAGGAACAAGCATCAAGGAATTCCTTGGCGGCAACCCGTCAGAGTGGGCTTTCGTAGGCGTCTTCTGCGTATCAGCGCTGATACTCTCCGAGCTCACCTCGCACACCGCCTCCACCAATCTCATCGCCCCCATAGCTATCGGTGCTGCCGTGTCGTTAGGCTTCAGCCCTATCCCCGTAGCCGTCGGCATTGCGCTGTCGTCGTCACTCGGCTTCATGATGCCGGTATCTACGCCCCCCAATGCTATTGTCTATGCATCGGGCTATATACCTATTACAAAGATGATAAAATCAGGCTTCTTCATCGACCTCGTGGGTATCTCCATCGTCACTATACCCGTTGTCATGATACTTGTAAAGTTCGTTATGGGAATTTAAAGAATCTACCCCAACATACTGAGAAGACTCTTTGTCCAGTCTTTTCCATTTTCGGGTTGCAGCGTATGCAGCCCGAATTTCTTTGCTGCCTCAATGTTCTGTTCGTTGTCGTCAACAAATATTGCCGTTTCAGCGTTCAGTCCCTCGTGGTCTATCACGTATTTGAATATCTCCGGATTAGGTTTCGACATCCCCAGTTCGTAGCTCACGTACCACCTGTCCACATACCTGTCCAAGCCGTTACCCCTGCCGTCGAAGTCCGTTGACAGCACCCACCCCATCATATACGGGTTAGTATTCGAGAGCAGCAGCACCCTGTATCCACGTTCACGCAGCAGCAGCATAGTGTCGAGGTTACGTCTTGGCACCTCCTTCACGTAACCCCTGCAAGCCCATTGACACTCCTCGCGAGTCAGTTTCTTACCCGCCAGCTCGCTCAACCTACTACGAAACTCCTCCTCGTTAATCTTCCCCTCCTCAAAGTCGCCAAACAGCCCCGTCTGCGTATGTTTGTTCAGCGCCATCTTGTCCTGCGTAATGCCTATGGCGTCAAACCTCCTTATCGCCTCCTCCTGCGCCGACGTCATTATCACTCCTCCGAAGTCGAATATTATAGTATCTATCATCATATCAGCTATTACGCTGCAAAGTTACACATTTTATTTGAGATTACAAAAAATGAACCTTCCCGCTTTTTCGTGTCACACCTATCTCAGTTTATCTTGGAAATCTTCAACGAAACGATCAATGGCTTCCGTCATTGCTTTGAAACGAGGATTGTCGTTTCTCATAATAACAGATGCAAAGTACTCTGTACCATCAATATCTATGTTCATGCTACGCAGACAATAATATTCTTTGTCCATAGAGTTTTCAAACCATTGGTGGAACATGCGGTCTCTTGAAGCTTGTCGATGGTCTTCTGTAGCACAAATATAGTCCAAAACGACACCTTCATTTTTGAAGAATTCTTCTAACACAACCAATACCGTTTGCTGAATTCTTCTGTCAAAAACTGTTTTGAACTTATCTTCTGTAGTGATGAAGAATTGATATACCCCTTCATCTGATATCATCTGATCCTGAATGAAACCTATCTCGTATCTCTTACCCTGTTCTGTAACAAAGGTAAAAGAACACATACTGGAAGACTCCAGCATATATGGTGATTTTTTGTTTAGAGCGGTAAGCGAGAAAGTCAATTCCATTACTTAGCAATATTGACAGTATTGTACCCCTGTCGTTTAAACTCGTCAAACGACATCTTGCCAGAAGTGAGGTCTTCCCAAACCTTGCGGAGACCTACAGAGCGCTTGAAAGCAGCCTTCTTCTCTTCCTTTGTTTCGTACACCTTTATCATAACTAAATGATTTTCTCGGTGCAAAGATAGAGTCTTTCTGCGTAACTTCCAAATAAAACCTAAAAAACTTGTCAAAAAGCAGTGTTGTTATATTGCTTGTTTCTTTTATTCCATTGGTCTAATCATTGACTCTAGAAATGCTATCTCCTCGTCAATCAAGCCATTTTATACTTGATGTCATAGTTGATGAGAGAATCTCAGGGATAAGTCAAGCGATACTACGCCTTGGACGCGCTTTCATATAGTCACCGTCATTCAGTAGAACAATGGGCCACTCGTCACTGAACAACTGGGCAAAACTTTCAGGGTTGTCCGTATGGATAGGTATAATTGCCTTGGGATGTAGCAGACGGAAAACCTCTCGCAGACTATTCATGTCGCAATGACCACTGGTGTGCTTATATAGGAATCCATCACCGAGAGACATCGCAAGATTCTCGTTGTATGCAGCTTTGCTCTTGTCAACATATCCGTTCCACATTGACAGGTACGTTTGCTTTTCTCCAGGAATGTTGGCAATGAGCTTATCGAATCGGGGATTAGAACGAGCTATCAGCACATAGCCTTTGTCATCTAGAAGCTTTTTGAATTTGTCGTTCATCCAGAACTCTCCGTTCTCAATGGAAAGGACAAAAGGTTTGTAAGTTTCCTTGAATTTATATAGGTTAGACTTTCCCCATATAGAATCCCGCTGAGTCACTTTATCCATCATTCGTTTTTGATATTCGTCTATGATGAATACACGTCCAGCATGTCTTGCTGCATGGTAAAGGGCGAATAACCGGTCTATGTTCGTTGATGAAATGTAAACGACGTTACCTTTATTCTTAGTAAACAACTCCTGATATTCCATTTGCAAGTCGTGTTCAGGCAGACTTGCAGCATCTGGGCGGGCAACATTGGTAGCCTCGCAGACTACGTAATCCACTTCACCAATAAACTTCTTGATGACATCAGGCAATTTGCTACTTCTAAAGCCATGTGTCCGGAAGTCACCTGTATGGAAGACGCTCAGTCCTTTGATACCAATTTTAAAGGCATAGGCATCGAATGCGGAATGGTCAACGGTGACTGGCATAATTTCCATATCTCCCCATTCAAAAGGCTTGCCTGGCTCAAAGGTATTAACTGTCTGCAGACGATCAAACATTTCCTGATGAACACCATCAACCATTTTGAGATGGTCAGACAATTCTATCTGAATGTCTCTTCCAACCTTGCCCATATATATGGGTAAATCTTTTGGCAACTTTGTGATACAACCAATATGGTCACCGTGATAATGCGTAATGAGTAATGCGCTTTTGGAAGTGTCGCCTTTTGTAAGCCCTTCTACTTCGAGATTGCCAGACTTCTGTCCTCCAGGCAATTCTTCGCCATAGTCTACGAATAAGCGGTAGCCGTTATACTCGTATTCAGTAACACACCCACCAATTTGATGTGTGCCGCGATGGATTTTTATGTTCATTGTTTGTATCATACGTCTTTTAATTGATGGCTGCTATCTAAATAAATGATTTTCCCATTATATCCCTTCTCTTTACATGCTGCAACAAACTCTTTGTATTTGTCTTCACCAGGTTTATTTGAGAACGCAAAAATGAATTGTGGTTTTTTACTTTTGTCAATAGATATTTCAGGGTTAACTAACTTGAAAGCTTTCTTTTGCTCCAAAAGATTGTACATCTCGTCTGTGAATTCTCCTTTAACATCATGTCCAATTGTGTTTTCGAAGCAGTCCATATGTGGTCCAATTCCAGATTCATTATCAATGGCACCAAGCCCTGTTTTCAGTTCTATAACATAAAGCTGTCCTGTTTTATCTACGGCTATAATATCAAACCGTGGTACAACCTTATTTTGGTTGCCCTTGTATCTAAAATTCGATGTCGTACTTACCGCATATTCAAGGTCAATAACCGTATAATCTGTCTCACCTCGATTATTCATTGAAATCAATTGCTGCTCGTTTTTTTCGTCATGAGATATATCTATAGTATTCAACTCTTCTTCCCACACGTCCATAACGGCTTTCATCTCTTTACAATACCGGCTGATACCACCTTTCTCTTTTAAAATGTCAAACATTCTCTGACGCTCATCTTTATATTGAGTCCAAAGAGATATTGCCTTTTTATCTCCTTTCTCGGCTTTTTCTATTAGATGAGTTTTGCGCAACTGTTTCACATTCCGATGAAAATAAAACTCATCGAAGAAAAAACTCCTAGGGTGAATACGAAGAAGGTTTCCACCTCTATAGTAGATATTTAAGTAATTGTCTCTTATCTGGACATCTAAATTATTTTCCCGTTTTGCAGCAAACTCAATTATTTCTTTATATTCACCGTTAGTTAGTTTACGTAGCAGTTCTTTGCTAGTGATTAGCCTTTTTGTAGCCATATCATTCTCCTGACGAACATCAATCTGCGTCTGTCCGTCCTCCGTCTGATATATGATTATCTTGTCATTTTCCATAGTTCTTAACGTTTTTGCAAAGATACAAAAAATTC
>ONAJ01000036.1 GCA_900315775.1 uncultured Prevotella sp. | reverse complement strand
TACTTTGTGAACACGTATTACAGACATGGGGTCAAACGCAAACACATTTCTGTCTACCACTTTATATTTGGTTAAATCAACACCAACAATATTTGAAGTGGATGGTCTGAATTGTTTGGACATACTAAGTCCCAGCAAGTTCGTAACCTTCAACTCCCGATTACGTACATCTACTGGTCGTATATATCCGCCTAAACGTTTGTATGTTGTCATTCTTCTATCCTCTATTAATTTGCAATCTCGTTTTAAACTTCAAACATAGCAGACGGATTAAACCCGTTCGTCAGATGCTCTCCATGCGAGATGTAGCCCAACTGATTGGATACAATGAGTGTGTCGCCTATTTGCGCTTTGATGTTGCGATGTGAATGCCCATATATCCAGTAGTTAATCTGACTATCTGCTATAAAGTTGCCCAGTTCTACTGTAAAAGCACCGTTAATAGTGCTGTTTAAAAATTCTGCAGCAGTACATAATTGCGTAGGAACATGATGAGTAAGAACGATTATCTTTTTCGCATCACTTTCTGAAACAGCCTGTTTGATGAAAGCAAGACAACGCACATGTTCATGGTTAAAATCATCTGCTGTCAGTCGATGTTCACCATACATGATACGATAGAAATCGCTCACACTTTGCTCCGTCTGGAATGCATTCTGAGGCTCTATCTTCGACCATAATGTAGAAACAATTATGTCCATGTCGTCCAGATGCACTATACTGTTGTAGTATGCATGAACATTATGGCGAATCTGTTTGCAGTAGCCATTTGGTATAGAGGACAAGTCATAATATCCGTAAAAGTCGTGGTTGCCCAAACACACTATAACCTGGCTGTAATGCCGACTCGCCCAATCCCAGAATTTATATTCAGAATAAGTGTCACAATCCGAGTTTGGCAGATCAAGATATGCAGAATCGCCAGCGACAAGCAAAATGTCGCCAGTTACCTCCAATGGATGTTTTGCAATCCACTGACGATTCTTGGCGAACTCCAGATGGAGGTCGCTGACATACTGGATTCGAATACCGTGTGGTATGCCTTTATTATCTGGTTGCATCATCTTTTTTCTTCGTTATCTTACTCATTACAACTTCTCTTTTTCTTTTCAATTCTTTCCAGTTCTTTAAACATTGGAAACAATTACAAAGTGTAGCCCAACTTCTCAAAAAGTTCTTTCAACTGTTGTTTACTCTCTTCTTCCTGCTGCAAGAGGTCGCGCATATCTGCTTGCAATTGCTTCATCTTGGTGTCGAAGTCTATCTGCTCATCACGGTTACGGAACTCGATGTATTTGCTTGGCACAAGGCTCCAGCCTTTCTTCTCAATCTCATCGAGGGTGGCTGAGTAGCAATATTCTGGTTCGTTGTGATAGGTCTCTTCGTAACCCACACGCTGCCAGTTGTGGAAGTTCTCGGCTATCTGCTGTATCTGCTCTGGAGAGAACTGGATATATTTCTTTTCGAAAGGCTCTCCCCACTGGCGCAGGTCAATGAACAACACCTCGTCTTCACGATTGCGATAACGAACCATCTTGCCGTTCTGCTCCACCGTACGAGCCTTCTTGTTATTGTTCAGAATCCATAGCGTCACGCTGATGTCCGTAGAATAGAACATGTTGCGAGGCAGAATGACAATCGCCTCTACCAAATGGTTCTGAAGCAGTTGCTTGCGTATTTCCAGTTCTGTGCCGTCGCCACTCAATGCACCATTGGCAAGAAGGAAACCAGCCGTACCATTGGCGGAGAGTTTAGAGACGATGTTCAGAATCCAACCATAATTGGCATTACTCGTCGGAGGTACGTCGTATCCAGCCCAGCGAGGGTCATCCTTCAGTTCGTTTTCTGCACGCCATGCCTTTTGGTTAAAAGGAGGATTGGCCATGATGAAGTCTGCCTTCAGGTCTTTGTGCTGATCGTTATGAAACGTGTCGGCAGCCATCTCGCCCAGGTTGCAGGCAATGCCACGAATGGCGAGGTTCATCTTTGCCAGTTTGTAGGTAGTATTGGTGTATTCCTGTCCATAGACCGAGATGTCGCGCTTGTTACCGTGATGCGCCTCAATGAACTTCATGCTCTGTACGAACATACCGCCCGAACCACAACAAGGGTCGTATATCTTTCCACGATAAGGCTCAATCATCTCTGCAATCAGATTGACGATGGTCTTAGGCGTATAGTATTCACCTTTACCCTTACCTTCGGCAATGGCAAACTTACCAAGGAAGTATTCATATACACGACCGATGAGATCGTTCTCCGGGTCTTTCAACGTGTCAATCTTGTTGATTTCGTCCAGCAGTGCAGCAAGCTTTGTGCGGTCAAGTGACAGACCTGCATAGTAGTTGCTTGGCAAGGCACCCTTCAGCGTAGGGTTGCTCTGCTCCACCTTTGCCAATGCCTTGTCTATCTTGATGGCAATATCGTTTTGCTTGGCATTCTCAATCAGAAAATCCCAACGGCTCTCGGGCTCCAGATAAAAGACGTTTTTGGCATTATAGAATACGGCATTATCGGCAAAAGCTTCTTTGCCCTCGGCAACCAACTCATTGCGCCGCTCCGTAAAACGGTCGTTAGCATATTTCAGAAAGATAAGGCTCAGCACCACGTGCTTATACTCCGAGGGCTCCACAGAGCCACGTAGCTTGTTTGCTGATTCCCATAACGCTTCCTCTATTGCCTTTTCTTTTATTACTTTCTTTGCCATTATATATATATTATAGTTAATACGCCACAAAATTATCATTAACAGGACACCGTGGCTTGGTCAACACCTATTATTGGTGGGTACAAAGATAGCGAATTTTTATCAGAAATCATTACGTTTTGCGAAAAAAATCGAGAGCAGAACAAAATAAAAATGTAGGAAAAGTGCCATATATTCTTTTTTCTTATTATTTTTGTACGCGAAAAACAAGAAAAACATTATTTATGAAAAGACATTTTATTATATGTATTCTTGCTGCAGCCTTCGCGTTGACGGCAGGAGCACAGGAACAAGCGCAGGAAAAGAAGAGTACCATAGAAGTACCGCAGTGGGTAAAGGATATCCGGCTGAGCGGCTACGGCATGATGCAGTATCAGGCAGAAGACAAGGATGAAGGTAAACATAACGAGTTCAACGTTCGTCTTATGCGTGTCTCACTAAGCGGAAAGATAAGCGATTTCGACTGGTTGGCACAGGTGCAGGGGTCGTCGAATGCCGGTCCGGGAAATCCCACCGTGATGCTTGTGGACCTCTACGCCGAGTGGGAGAAGTACCCTGAGTTTCGTATCAAGGCGGGACAGTACAAGCGTCCTTTCACCTTCGACAATCCTATGCACCCCATAACACAGGGATGGTATAGCTATTCTATGATGACGTGTTATCTGGCAGGTATGGGCGACCGCACCGGAGAGAAAGCTTCCGGAGGACGCGATATGGGAGTGCAGATACAGGGAGACCTCTTCCCTAACAGCGATGGACGCCGTTTGCTTCACTACCAGGTGGGAGTGTTCAACGGTGAGGGTATCAACCAGAAAGATATGGACAACCGAAAAGATATCATCGGAGGACTGTGGGTGATGCCCATCGAGGGACTTCGTGTGGGAGCCTTCGGATGGACAGGTTCACGTTACGGCATAGGCAGCAAGAACCGCTACGCCCTCTCGGCAGAGTATGCTAAGGACGAGTACAACTTCCGTGCGGAGTATGCACACTCACAGGGATGGGGCAGCGCAAAGCCCGGCAACGACACACGAGAGATAGACCCCACCAAAGGCACTAAGGCGGACGGATGGTACGCCTCGGCAATAGTTCCCGTCGTGAAGTCGAAGTTGCATGCTAAGGCACGCTATCAGTGTTACCGTCAGTCGAAGGCCTGGGACACGTCGAATTCGTTGTACGAAATAGGCGTGAACTACTTCTTAACGAAGGATCTGCAGATTAACGCAGAGTATGGCAGGGGCTACGACCGTTCAGTAGCTGCTACCAGCAAACGCGGCTATAATCTCTTCGATGTAGAGCTCGATTTCCGCTTCTGATTAAACCTTCCCGTTTTGTCAGCGTCTAATAATCAGTATTAAGCAGACAAATATGAACAGATTATTTATGGCGCTGATACTCCTGACGGCAAGTATCGCTATGCAGGCTCAGGTGAGTATCAGCGGAACGGTGACAGACAGAGATACGAAAGAGGGAATAGAACAGGTTACTGTGCAGCTGCTGCGTGGCGACAGCACCTTCGTGAAGGGTACTCTGACCAACGAAAGCGGAGCATTCAGTATAGACAACGTTGACGACGGACGATACATAGTAAAGCTGAGCAGCGTGGGCTACCAGCCTTACTGCAAGGACGTCCGCGTGAAAGGAGGAAAGACCATAGATCTCGGAACACTCGTGATGGGTGCCGACGCCATAATGTTGAAGGCAACGACGGTGACAGCACAGGCACAGAAGGTGATACTGCGCGAAGACACCTTCGTATATAATGCCGACGCCTACAGAACACCTGAGGGCTCTGTGGTAGAAGAACTCGTGAAGAAACTCCCGGGAGCAACAGTTGACGAGAGCGGAAAGATAACCATCAACGGTAAGGAGGTAAAGAAAATTCTCGTTGACGGTAAGGAGTTTATGACCGGCGACACCAAGACGGCAATGAAAAATCTGCCTACAAGTATAATACAAAGCATCAAGGCATACGACGAGAAGAGCGATATGGCGCGAGTGACGGGTGTTGACGACGGCGAGGAAGAAACGGTGCTCGACTTCGGCATAAAGCGCGGAATGAACAAAGGACTCATGATGAATGCTGATATGGCGGCAGGAACGAAACACCGCTATGCAGAACGCCTCATGGTGGGAGTGATGAAGGACGACCTTAAGGTGATGGGTTTCGGTAATGCCAATAACACCAACGACCAGGGGTTCCCGGGCGGTGGAGGCGGCGGACGCTTCGGAGCCGGAAAGAACGGACTCAACTCCTCGAAGATGCTGGGCGTCAACATAGGTTACGAAAAGAAGAAAAAACTCGAGATCAACGGTAACGTCAGATGGAACCATAACGACGGCGACATATACTCGTTTCAGGCGACAAAGAACTTCGTGGGCGGTGATGTGACGTCACACTCAAACAGCCTTAACCAGAAATACAGCAGAGGCAACCAGTGGAACTCACGTTTCAAGATTGAGTGGAAGCCCGACACGATGACAAACATCCTCTTCAGACCTTCCTTCAGCTATTCTTCCAACGACGGCAACGACGGACAGGACAGCAAGACGTGGGACGCTGTAGATATCCTGAACAGTAAGCTGAGCCGTTCGACAACATACTCCGACAGCAAGAACCTGGGAGGAATGTTGCAGATAAACAGGAAGTTGAATACTAAGGGACGTAACGTCACCCTGCGCACTGAGGCAAACTACTCCGACGGCGACAGCAAGAACCTGGCGACAAACAACGTACACCTGTACCAGATATTAGACAGGTTCGGCAACGACAGTACCTACCAGACAAACCGCTATAACGTGACGCCGACAAAGAGCTGGAACTACTCAGTACAGGCAACATACACGGAACCGCTGGCAAAGAAACTCTTCCTGCAGCTGTCGTATAAGTACACATATAAATATAATAAGAGCGACCGCACCACATACGCCTTCAACGATCTTGGCGAACACTTCTTCGACGGCATACCTATGGACTTCAGAAACTGGGACGCCTACCTGTCGCGACTCGCCAATCCTCTGCCGACGTACGAAGATACAAAACTAAGTCGCTTCTCGGAGTATAAGAACTATATCCACGACCTGCAGGCAACACTACGATGGGTACACCCGAAATACCTGCTCAACGTAGGTGTGCTGCTACAGCCCCAGAAGACAGCCTTCCGACAGCGTTACATGGGAACGAATGTGGAGACAGACCGCACCGTCACAAACTTCACGCCGACGCTGGACTTCCGATACACCTTCTCGAAAGTCAGTAAGTTGCGCATAAACTACAGGGGTGTGACTACCCAGCCTAACATGAGCGACCTCGTAGATATCATCGACGACAGCGACCCACTGAACATCACCCGCGGTAATCCCGGACTGAAACCGTCGTTCACCAATAACCTGAGGTTCTACTATAACACCTATATGGAGAAACACCAGCGTTCGCTGATGACATATCTTAACTTCAGCAACACAAGAAACGCTATCTCTAACCGCGTAGTTTATGACGCTGCGACGGGTGGACGCATATCACAACCCGACAACGTCAACGGCAACTGGCAGGTGGATGCTGCGCTGATGTTCAACACTCCCGTTGACAGCGCCGGCTACTGGAACGTCAACACCTTCACACAGGGCGGATATAACAACTACGTGGGATATGTCAGCGTTAATTCTATGTCGCTGTCCGAGAGGAATACCACACGAACCTTCAACCTCAGTGAACGTCTGCAGACAAGCTATCGTCGCGACTGGTACGAGGTGGCTCTCGACGGCTCCTTCAACTATATGACTGTACGCAACCTGCTGCAGTCGCAGAACAACCAGAATACGTGGCAGTTCTCCTACGGCGGTTCGCTGAACTTCTACATGCCCTGGGGCACAAGTCTTTCTACAGATATGCACATGAACAGCCGCAGGGGCTATTCCGATACGTCGATGAATACCAACGAGCTGGTGTGGAACGCACAGGTGTCACAGAGTTTCCTGAAGGGAAAGGCGCTGACAATATCGCTGCAGTTCTACGACATACTGCAACGTCAGAGTACGCTGTCGAGAACGGTAAACGCAATGATGCAGAGCGACACGTCGTATAACAGCATAACGAGCTACGCTATGCTACATGCTGTCTATCGATTCAACGCCTTCGGAGGAAAAGGCGGTCGAGGAGAAAGAGGTGGTGGAATGGGCGGAGGCCCACGTGGCGGAGGCTCTCGTGGCGGTTTCGGAGGCGACAGACCACCGAGGTTCTAAGAGAGAGTAGGGTTTCCTAGGATTTCCTAGGATTTCCTAGGATTTCCTAGGACTTCCTAGGGCTTAGTCGTCTTCTTCGTCTTCGTCGAAGTCGTCAAAGAATATAGGCGCCGTGAACTCGTCGAGGGCTCGGCGCTCTTTCTTTGTAGGACGCCCTGTGCCGCGGGCGCGGTCAACAAATCCGCTGATACGACTCATCTCGAGAATCTCGTACTGCTTAGGGTCGGTGACGTTCTCGTAAATCTCAGGCAGCAGCTTTGCTCCTACGCGCTGCTCAATACATTTTATTACGCGGAACGAGTAGGTTATGGGAGGCTTCTTGACACTTACCACCTCGCCTTCTTTCAGTGGTCGCGAGGGCTTTACGGTGACGCCCTCAATGGTGACGCGACCGTTCTTGCAGGCATCGGCAGCAATGCTGCGAGTCTTGAAGATTCGTGCTGCCCAGAGCCATTTGTCTATTCTTGCCTCCACTATTCTTATTTACTATTTTACGATTTATTTTTCAATTTAGCTATTTAATTATTTATCCGCTCTACTCCCCTTCCTACTTGGGGAGGGGGCGGGGGAGAGGCTTTTTCTTATTGAACTGATTCATGGTGACGTCAACACCCGCGAGGACAAAACTCTTTATCATCTCTACGGCGGTGTCTATGGCGGGCTGGAAGAGTTTCTTCTCGTCGTCCGAGAAGGTGCCGAGAACATAGTCTATCTGTCCACCCATCGAGAAGTCCTTACCTATACCCATACGCAGACGGGCATAGTTCTGACCTATCAGCTGTTGTATGTGTCCCAGACCGTTATGACCGCCGTTGCTGCCGCCAGCCTTTAGGCGGAAGGTGCCGAGGGGTAGCGCTATCTCGTCGCTGACAACGAGCAGACGCTCCTGGGCTATCTTCTCCTTCTCGAGCCAGTAGCGCACAGCGTTGCCGCTGAGATTCATAAAGGTGGTGGGCTTTAGAAGAAAGACCTTACGACCTTTCAGCGATGTCTCGCCAAGATAGCCGTAACGACGATCTTCAAAAACAGTATTGGACGCCTTTGCAAAAGCGTCCAACACCATGTAACCTGCATTGTGACGGGTGTCGGCATACTCCGCTCCCGGATTGCCCAACCCCACAATTAAGTATTTGTCCATTATTCAGCGGCTTCTTCAGCGTTCTCCTGAGCAGCAGCGTTAGACTTACGTGTTGCCTTGATAGTGCAAACCACAACGTCCTTGCTTGTTGCCATCTCCAGACCTGGGAAGTTGAGCTCGCCAACCTTGATGCTCTTACCGATGGTAAGGTTAGTAACATCAATGTCGAGAGTTTCAGGAATATCACCGTACTTAGCAGTAACGTTAACCTTACGAACGATGAGGCTAAGACGACCACCATCGCGAACACCCTGTGCCAAACCGTTGAGCTTAACAGGAACACCGATAGTGATTGGTTTGTCCTCGTGTACCTCGTAGAAATCTACGTGGAGAAGAGCGTCTGTTACTGGGTGGAACTGGAGCTCCTTGATGATTGCTGCGTGCTTCTCACCCTCGATGTCGATAGCAATGAGGTAGATGTGAGGAGTGTAAACAATCTTACGGAGTTCAGTGAACTCTACCTGGAAAGGTGTTGCTACTGGAAGGTTGTTCTTGTCGCGTGCCTCACCATAGAGGTTACAAGGAACGAAACCTTCTTTTCTTAACTGCTTAGAAGCCTTCTTGCCGATGTCGCTTCTTTTCTGTGCTTTGATTGAAATCTCTTTCATAATCTTTTTTGTTACTCTAAATTAAGTTTTAAGATATGCTTAATTCGCCATCACTTTACGAAAAAGCGGTGCAAAGGTACGTCTTTTTATTTAAACATCCAAATAAATTGGATTTTTTATGTAGTTTTCTTGCAGAAGACTATAATTTTAAGTATATTTGCAGGCAATTATCAAGGATCTTTGAACAAGAAACAGTAAAAACACATGATTAACAGAGAATTAATCCGTATCAAAATCGTACAGTTAACCTACGCCTACTATCAGAATGGTAATAGGAATATCGATACGGCAGAGAAGGAACTAATCTTCAGCCTGTCGAAGGCATACGACCTGTACAACTATCTCTTAGGACTCATGGTGGCGCTGCTCAACGAGTCACGAAAGAGGGTAGAGGTGGCTGCGTCGAAAGCAAAACGCGAAGGACTAAAGATGCCTTCGGAGCGCTTCGTGCAGAACAAGTTCTTGCTACAGCTCGAAGTAAACAGTCAGCTTACGGAGTTTATGGAAAACCAGAAACAGACGTGGGAGGACGATACGGAGTTCGTGCGCAGACTGCTCGACCAGATTGAGCAGAGCGATATGTACAAGGAGTATATGGAGAGCGACGATAACTCCTACGAGAGCGACAGAGAGCTGTGGCGCAAGATATACAAAAACCTCATCATGAACAACGAGGACCTCGACGCTCTGCTCGAGGAGAAGAGTCTTTACTGGAACGACGACAAGGACATCGTCGATACCTTCGTGCTGAAGACGATAAAGCGCTTCGAGGCAGAAAACGACAACAAACAACCGCTGCTGCCGGAATATCGTGACGAGGAAGACCGCGAGTTCGCACAGAAACTGTTCCGTGCAACAATACTCAACGCCGATACCTATCAGCGCTACATGAGCGAGGCGTCGCGCAACTGGGACTTCTCGCGACTGGCATATATGGACGTGGTGATAATGCAGATAGCTATAGCCGAGATGCTTACCTTCCCCAACATCCCCGTCAATGTTACCATCAACGAGTACGTTGACCTCGCCCGCCTTTACAGCACACCGAAGAGTTCAGGCTACATCAACGGTATGCTCGACGCAATAGCACGTCATCTTATCGATACAAAGAAAATGATGAAGACTCTCCCCGAAAAAGAATAAATCGTAAATAGTCAAATAGTAAATCACAATGTCAACACTTATTTTACAAGCTCAAGCCCAAGGTGGCGGCGGCATGGGAATGATTCTTATGATGGTGGCAATATTCGCCATCATGTGGTTCTTTATGATTCGTCCTCAGCAGAAGAAGCAGAAGGAGATACGCAACTTCCAGAACTCTCTGCAGGAAGGCGCAAAGGTAGTTACCGGCGGCGGTCTCTACGGCACAGTAAAGCGTATAGACCTTCAGAATAACGTAGTAGAGGTAGAGGTGGCACACAACGTAGTGGTGCGCGTTGACCGTAACTATGTCTTCGCCGACGCTTCTGCTATGCAGGGAGCACAAAAGTAAGGTCGGCTCATGGGCAACGGAGTGGTTCGCTTGGCAAAGAGAATAACAAACTCCCTGTTCGGGTATCTGAACAGGCAGTTTTTTATATTCCTATTCTTTTTGTTCCTGAGCGGAATATTCTGGTTGCTACTTACTCTTAACGAGTCGTACGAACGCGACATCCCGGTACTCGTCAAGGTCGTTGACTACCCCAAGAAGGTTATCATAACCAGCGACGTGGTGGACACCGTGAGGGTGAGCATAAAGGATAAGGGCTATGCTCTCATAGCTTACCTCTACGGCGATGCTCTGCCCGTTGTTACCGTCGATTTCAAGACTCACGCCAACGACGGGAAGTGCATAGTGACGGCAGCGGAGGTACAAAAAGTACTACGACAGCAACTCTACACCTCGTCGAAGATATCGGGCGTGAAACCGTCGCAGCTGGAGTTCTATTACAACTATGGAGAGAAGAAATACCTCCCCGTACAGCTGAATGGCGAGATACGTCCTATGCGCAGCTACTCCATAATGAAGGTTTCCTTCGAACCCGACAAGGTGGTGGCGTATGCCTCTGAGGAGAAACTTGCCGAGCTGCAGAATGCTGTGACTACAAACGTCTCTCTTCTCGACGTCAAGGACACCATAGTGGAAAACATTTCATTAGAGAAGATTGCTGGCGTGAAGTTCGTACCCTCAAAGGTCAAAATGAGCGTCTATCCCGATGTCCTTACCGAGGAGGCCCTTGAAATCCCCGTGACAACAATCAACGTCCCCGATGGTAAGTCGCTGCGTATGTTCCCCGCAAGGGTTAAGGTGCTGTTCACCGTCGCTGCAAGTCAGTTCCGACGCATCCATCCCATACAGTTCACTGTCGTTGCCGACTATAAAGACATCGTAGCTCACCCCACGGAGAAGTGCACCTTGAAGATAAGGGAGATTCCTGAAGAGGTGAAGAACGCACGTCTGGAACAGCCGCAAGTCGATTATCTTGTTGAGAACCAATGAAACGCATAGCCATAACGGGAGGTATAGGAAGCGGCAAGAGCTACGTCTGCCGAATACTGAAAGGGAAAGGTATTGATGTATATGACTGTGATGAGGCGGCAAAACGACTTATGAGGACGTCGGAACTCATTCGTCGCAGACTCACAGAGCTTATCGGTGCGCAGGTATATGACGGCGAGCGACTTAACAAACCCGTAATGGCGCAGTTCCTGCTCAGCAGCGACGAGAACCAACGTGCCATAAATGCTATCGTCCATCCCGCCGTAGGCGAGGACTTCCTTCGTTCGGGAATGAAGTGGATGGAGTGCGCAATACTTTTCGAGAGCGGTTTCGACAAACTCGTAGATTATAAAATATGTGTCGTCGCACCCCTCGAAATAAGACTGCAGAGAATAATGCAGCGCGACGGACTGACACGCCAGAAGGCTATGGAGTGGATCGGCAAACAAATGCCGCAAGAGGAAGTGTCGTCAAAGTGCGACTTCGTCATCGTTAACGACGGTGTGGAAGACCTTCAACAGCAAATAGAAAACTTAAACAACATTATAAAAATATAGAACATTATGAAAGAAGTTATTTTATCAATATCTGGAAAACCAGGACTCTTTAAACTCGTGTCAAGAGGAAACCGTAATCTCATCGTCGAGACCCTCGACGCTCAGCACAAGCGTATGCCAGCCTTCGGTACCGACCGCATCACATCGCTCAACGACGTCGCTATGTACACCGACGACGAGGACGAACCGCTGACAAAGATCCTTGCCGCTATGGGTAAGAAGGAAGGCAACAAAACCGCCAGCATCAATGCTAAGAAGGCAAGCAGCAAGGAACTCCGTGAGTACTTCGCAACAATCCTTCCAAACTTCGACCGCGACCGCGTTCACGACAGCGACATCAAGAAACTCATCTCCTGGTACAACATCCTCGTCGAAAGCAACATCACCGACTTCGATGCAGAACCAGCAGAAGAGAAAGAAGATAAATAAGTACACGCACATGCGTGCGAAAAAGAAAGCCCCGACCGAGTGGTCTCTATATCGGGGCTATGGGTATTTAGGATTTTTCTAACGTCCGTTTGCTATTGACAAGCGGGCGTTTTTGTTATATTTTTGCAGCCGAGTTCTTTGACAATGCGGCTTTAATCCTTCTCAATTTAGGTATTCCAAAATTTTGTTTTTTGAAAAAACATTCCACATTCCACCAAAAATTGTAATGTTTTTTTGCGACCAAAGAATAGGTTTACTCCGACCAAAGCGTAGGTTTACTCCGACCAAAGCGTAGGTTTACTCCGACCAAAGCATAGGTATACTCCGAACAGGCCATAGGAATGGTCAAAAGAAGGTGTTTTTGTAAGGATTTATTACCGTTTTTGCACTAAAACAAACTCAAAACAGTACAAATTGTATAATATTTAAATTATTTGAAAGCATTATGAAAGAGTTAGAAGTACCTTATCACACCCTTCAGACCGAGGCTCTGATGCGGTTTTTAGACGAAAACTACTGCTTTCGTCGAAACATTTTCAATGACGAAGTTGAGTACATCAACAAACAGAACGACCACGGTTGGAAACCGCTTCGCAAGTATGACCAGAACAGCATTACACTGCGTGCGTTGCGTTCAGGCATAGAGGCCTGGGACAAAGACGTTAAGCGCTATGTCGAGTCTATGGAGGTGAAGTCGTACAATCCTCTTACGGAGTACTTGGAGCATTTGCCCTCGTGGGACCACCGCAACCGCATAGGTGCACTGGCGCGTCGAGTGCCAACAGATAACGCCTACTGGGAAAGCGACTTCCACCTGTGGTTCCGTGCTATGGTGGCGCAGTGGATGCAGTGCAATCCCGAACACGGAAACACACTCACACCACTGCTCATAGGCAGACAGGGAGATGGCAAGAGTACCTACTGCCGACTGCTGTTGCCGCCGGAACTGCGTACCTATTACACAGACCGTATAGACTTTACTAACCGCAACGAAGCAGTACTCTCGCTGCGACGTTTCGCACTGATAAACGTTGACGAATATGACAGTATCAGCAGTCGCCAGAATGCCTTCCTAAAACACATCCTGCAGAAGGCAGACCTCAAGGTCCGTCGCAGCTACTCGTCGGTAATGGAGCAACACCAGCGCTACGCCTCGTTCATCGCGACGACAAACGACCAACAACCGCTCACAGATCCCTCTGGATCGCGCCGTTTCCTGTGCATAGAAACAACAGGCAGTATTGACCTGAAACGCACTATAAACTATCCACAACTCTACGCTCAGGCAGTGGCAGAGATATATGCCGGCAAACCGACATACTTTAACCGCCGTCAGGAACAGCGCATACAACGCAGCAACCAGCCCTATCAGCGAATAGACCTGCTCGAAGAACAGCTGAACTCCATGTACCGCATACCTGCTGATACGGAAACAACCAAGCGCATGTCTGTACTGCATATCTTGAAGGAACTTCACAGGCAGAACCCACTGGTCAACGTGAACCACGGCAACGCAATACGTCTCGGACTAATACTAAGGAAGTGCGGATTTCGTCGTCATAGGTGTAAAGATAACAATATCTACGATGTTGCAATCCGCGATGAATAGGGCGTTGGTGGAATGTGGAATGTTTTTTTGAAAACTAAAATTCGGAGAACCTAAAAACGAGTAATATGACACGGGACATCCCGTGTCATATTTGGGAGATAGTGGCGATTTTTTTATTTTAAATTTTCCATAAATTTATTGAGTTATTAAAAAAACTTCGTAACTTTGTGCCAAATATGGCACATACTCGGCTTGCACGAGCATTGTAGGCTGAAATAAATATTGAATGGGAACAACTATTCAATCCTTGTTTTAACCCCCTCGAATTCGAGGGGGTTAGGGATTATTAGGGACAGGTGCTTTGATTCACGGAAATAAAGCCGGAATAAAAACGTTATTATAATATGATACAAGACATTTCAATATTGCCCAACTTGGCTGGATAGCCACTTTCCTTAATACAGAGGTGTGTACTTCCCTAAAATAAGTTGAATGTTTTTACCTTAACCCTGCCATAGATTGAATTTTTTCCATAAAATTATTGAGTTATCATTTTTTCTTTTTAATTTTGCAACAGAAATATTAGAGTTGGACATCCCTGACTCGACTGAGATTCCTAAACTACCACTTAATTAACTTCAGTCCAGCAGAGACAATGGATGTCTGCGCTCCTATAGGGCGTGGACGGAATGATTGTTGACTGAAGTGGGCTGTGGTAGGCCTTGGTATCGACAATCTCCACGCCCTCCCTTTGGAGGGTTTTTTCGTATATATTAACCTTAAAGAAATAATATTATGCCAAAATTTACTGAAACAGAAAAACAAGTATTAGACCTTTTTAAACTTAATACATCTTTCTCATTTGAGGGGAAAAAATATACGATTATCGAAAGGGACAAACCACGTCCATCCAAAGGAGAGTGTAAAACGGATGTTTATGTCAAACTTCGTGATGAAGATGATGAATGTAGAGAATTGAAAATTTCTATAAAACAAGGAAATGCTGAATTTTTGGAAAACAAAATTCAATATGAGAGAGCAAAAGAAATATTAGGAGCTGATGTTGATAATATATTAAAGAATTCAATTTCAGAACTAGAGAATAATTTTAAACAGCAAGAACTAGTTTATTTTGATGGGAAAGGAAAAACTGATCCCCATTCAATAAAACTCGGTTGGAAGTTTGAAATTATGAACAAACGTGGTGGTAAACTTTCAGGTGCTTTAAAATTAAACAAGAATCAAGTCGTTG
Source organism: uncultured Prevotella sp. (assembly GCA_900315775.1). GTDB lineage: Bacteria > Bacteroidota > Bacteroidia > Bacteroidales > Bacteroidaceae > Prevotella. The sequence continues at coordinate 27,953 of ONAJ01000036.1, read as the reverse complement.
ACGTTTACAGTGGTCAACAACTTCCTGACGAAAAGAAAAATGCAAACGTTAATGATAAAATGGTTATAGGCAGCGGTGTTGCTAACTATATGTTGTGTGTAGAAGAAACCAAAGACCTTTCATTGAACGATGTAGTCAAAGCTTTAATACCTATAGAAAAGTATGTGGAAGAACACCCCAATATATATTATGCATGCAAAGCGCTAAATTTTAGGTCGAGCGAGGACAAATGGGATGGAGACAGACCTTTATCAGTATATGTAGATTGGACTATAAAAGAAGGAAAGCTTCATGGGAAATTAAATTTTAGTGAGCCTCTAAAAAAGAAGGCGAATGAAATAGGCAATAATCTGAAAAGTATGCTCGAAAAATTAAATATTTCGGAAAAGAACTTTGATGATTTAAAAGAAAAATTACATAACGATGTGAAATATTATGTTAAAGAATAATGATTTGTAAATCTTGAGAAAATTTTTTTTTAATTTTGCACAAATTTCACAAGATTACTCTATAGAATACAATGAATATCATTAGTCTATTTTCAGGCGCAGGCGGACTTGACAAGGGCTTCCATAATGCAGGCTTCCGTACAGTTGTAGCCAATGAATTTGACCCTAAAATATGTCCAACATTTAAGGCTAATTTTCCTGATACTAATCTTATAGAAGCAGACATCTGCAAAATAAAAGAAACAAATTTTCCTCAGCAAGTTACGGGCGTAATAGGTGGTCCTCCTTGTCAGTCTTGGAGTGAAGCCGGTTCTCTCAGAGGAATTGAAGATGCTCGTGGAAAATTATTTTATGAATACATACGAATATTAAGGTATACACAACCATTGTTTTTTGTAGCAGAGAATGTATCAGGAATGCTTGCAAAGCGACACTCTGCGGCTGTCGATGGCTTTATGCGATTATTCGATGAGGCAGGGTATGATGTAAACCTGAAAATGCTTAACGCAAACGATTTTGATGTTCCTGAAGATAGAGATCGTGTATTCTATATTGGTTTCAGAAAAGATTTGAACATACATGATTTTCAGTATCCAACTCCTTTAGAGCATAAACCTACTCTTAGAGAGTGCATTTGGGATTTAAAAGATACTGCCATCCCAGCATTAGAGCATAACAAAACTAATGGTGATAATTGTATTGTACCTAATCATGAATATTTCATAGGCGCATATTCTTCTATATTTATGTCACGAAATAGAGTAAGGTCGTGGGATGAGCCAGGATTTACAGTACAAGCAAGTGGGCGTCAATGTCAACTTCACCCTCAGGCACCCAAGATGGTGAAAATAGAGAAAAACGTTCAGATTTTTGAACCAGGAAAAGAAAACTTGTATCGTCGAATGACCGTAAGAGAAGTTGCAAGGGTGCAAACTTTTCCAGATGATTTTAGATTTATATATAGTGATGTTGATACCGGATATAAGATGATTGGCAATGCTGTACCTGTAAATCTTGCATATCATGTAGCAATGAGCATTCGTGCAGCATTAGACAGCCACAACGTTCATTATCAAGACTAAAATGGATATCGTTTCACTCTTTGCTGGTTGTGGGGGGCTTGATTTAGGTTTTAAAAAAGCCGGATTTAAAGTAATATGGGCCAATGAATTTGATAAAACAATTCATGAAACATATAGTTATAATCATCCAGAAACAAAGTTAAATACTTTGGATATTAGGGAACTAAAGGATTCTGATATCCCTGAGTGTGATGGTATTATAGGAGGACCTCCTTGTCAGTCCTGGAGTCTTGGGGGGAAAAGTCTTGGTATAGAAGATGAGAGAGGAAAATTGGTTTTTGATTATATACGTATAGTAAAATCAAAAAGACCAAAATTCTTTATCATGGAAAATGTTCCAGGAATGGTAACTCCAAGACATATAAAATCTTTTGAACAATTTCTTGGTTTATTTCATGAAGCAGGGTATAAGGTAAAATATGAGTTGCTAAATGCATCAAATTTTCGGATACCGCAAGATAGATTGCGTGTTTTTATAGTAGGCATAAGAAATGATATCAATAACGAATATTTCTTCCCTAATATAATTAATGAAGTACCAATTACATTATCTCAGGCGATAGGTGATATAAAGTGCAAACCAATAGAATATTTGAACGAAGAGGTTAATCAGAACTACGGTGATATCCTTAATCATGATTATTATATTGGTGATTTTGATGCAAAGTTTATGGCAAGAAACCGAGTAAGAGGTTGGAATGAACTGTCATTTACAATACAAGCGCAAGCTAAGAATGAACCATTACATCCACAAGCTCCAAAAATGGAATATGTAACTCAGGATAAGAGACGTTTTGTAATAGGTCAGGAAAATAAATATAGAAGATTAAGTGTTCGAGAATGTGCACGTATTCAATCGTTCCCAGACAATTTTCGTTTTATTTACTCTAATGTGAAAGATGGGTATAAAATGGTTGGGAATGCTGTACCTCCCAGACTAGCTTATTACTTAGCTTTGTCAATAAAGGAATGTCTTTCCTCAAATGAAATAATGAAATACTTGTTAGTGGGGTATGTAAAAAGTGAATACGATTTGAGTCTTATAAAAAAATATCATGTTTACTATATTCGTGGAGGAAACAGACCTGGAGCTATGCAATATGGGCAAATAAAAAATATCGATTATTTAGTTTTGCACCATAAAAATAAAAAATGTATGTTTACTCTTGAAAAAGACTGCATTTCTTCTTGCACATCAAAAGAACTAATTCAATATGGATTTCGTCCACATGGTAATGAATATTGGCTTGTTAAAATTAAAGACGAGATATCTGTGGATAATACCATTGTTGCCAAAATTAATAGTTATACAAAATATCCTCAAATTATAAGTATATAGCGAAACAAGGACAGCAGGGACAGGTACATATTTATAATGTCTGACTGCTGAAATTGCAACCTGCTATAAATAAATGAAGTAACTATATTTAACAAAAGAAAGTCTCCGTCGGATGTACAACGATGGAGATTTTTTTGTACCTTCGCAGGCTAGAATTTCAGGACTTATTTATTGAGGAGGGAAATTAGTTTTTTATTACTTAATTTATTACTAATTATTGACTATGACAGAAACTGATCAGGTAAAAATCCTTTGCGAGAAGGCACGTGAGGTGCACAGGGTAGCAGAACGTAGGTATGAAGAGATTGTAGAGCAGGCGGAGCAGTTTGGCGAACTGTGTAAGTTTCTTGAGAGCATATCCCGCAAGCCCGGACAGTTAGGGTTCCTGGAAGGATGGAAAAACAGGGTGGCGTACTTGACGTATGAGTAAAAAAATAGCGGAGCTTCGGCTCCGCTTATTTTTTGTGGGTGCTCAAAACATATCCTTTTTCTAAGTTCGGCATTATTTGGCTTAAATACAAGCATAAATACCAAACAAAATACACTTTTCCAAGATTTTTATCTCCATAAAATGTTGAGTTATGGAAAAAACTTTGTACCTTTGTACCATATTAATGTAGCGTTATGTCATGGGACAGTCCCTTGTCAAATGTCACGGCGGAAAATAATACAACAAAAAACATGAAACGAATTGCTTTCTTTTTGAGCATGATGATTGTTCTGGCACTCACAGGGTGTGATAACAATGATGATGTGAACAACATCAATATAGACCCAGAGGAGCACAAAGACCCAGAGGAGGTCATCATCACCCATACTGTTCTCAGCATGGATAGTTATTCTCCCGAAGATTTTTGCGTTAAAGTCACCAACAATAAATTCGTGGAGAATCAGCTAAGTGATAATGAGACTGCTAATAAAATGATTACTGACGCCATTAAGACTTTAGTCGTACTACGAAAGCCCCAAATGGACAAGACCTTTGCCCAAGACAGCGGCTGGCAGGTACAGACGTGCACTTTCAGCTACGAGAGTGTCTCGGTCAGCGGAAAACCCATCACCCTGTCTGGACGCATCACCTTCCCCAATGCTAAGGATGGCAGTGGACACAAGGTAAAATCGCTGTCACTCTATGTGCATTATTTCCTTAATCTTAAAGACGTAGCCCCGAGTCTTTCACTGACACCTGTCGATTTGCGTTATCTGTTTGACTCGGCAGTCATTGAGCCCGACCTTGAGGGTTACGGAACGTCGGCAGACCGCCCTTGCTGTGGATTCTCCATGCTGGCTCAGGCACGACAGACCGCTGACTGTATGCTGGCTGCTATCGAAATTCTGAAGGAGAATGGTGTGGAGCTTATTGAAGGTGGACACACCACGGGCTGGGGCTACTCGCTTGGTGGTCCGATAGTATTGGAGTTTGCCAGGTACTACGACAAGCAACTATCAGCCACCCAACAGAAAAAAATCAACTTGACATCAGTATATTCCGGAGGTGGCCCATTCCTTTTAGATAGGATGATTGAACTTCTCAATGTTGACAAGAACCTTTATGCCACGACTTTACGTTACCTCCCGCACTTCCTCAGCAGTATCCCGGAAGAGGAACTGGGCGGTTACCAGCTACGCGATTTCTTCCCCGCCTGGATGCACGAGACGAAGGTAACTATCGACGGCGAGACTATGAGTTTCTTCGAATCGGTGACGAACAACAAGGTTTTTGGTGAATCATGGCCTTCGGAACTGGGCTTAGACCAGAAAGTACTCTACAACCACTTTGCTGCCGATATGTTTACAGCAGACTACTTATTAGACCTGAGTCATCCCAAGACCGTTGCCCTGCTGAACGCAGTAAAAAAACAATACGACTGGGCTGACTGGATGCCATCGGCCGACATTTACTTGACACACACACCTAACGATAAGAACATTCCCTATCAACAAACGCAGGAACTCTATGAGCAACTTAAGCCATCAGGTCGGGTGTTCTGGCGTAAGACCAGCTCCGGTCCGCTTGGACTGATTTGGGAAGATCACGCTGCCAGCACCCTTATGTCCTGTATCTACGCTATACTGTACGAAGAACCACAAGAAGCCTTCCGACGAGGGTTTTAAGATGGTTGAAGGTTGAAGGTTGATGGTTGATGTGATGGTTGATACCTTTGTAACATGAAACGACTGATAACGATATTGGGTCCGACGGCAAGTGGAAAGACTCCGCTGGCAGCACACTTGGCGGCAAGGGTGGGGGGAGAGATAATCTCTGCCGACTCCAGACAGGTGTATCGTAGGATGGATATCGGGACGGGAAAGGACTTGGCGGATTACAAGGTGCGTGATGCGGGGCGCGAGGTGAGGGTGCCTTACCACCTGATAGACATCTGCGAGCCTGGAACGAAGTATAACCTTTTCCAATATCAGCGGGACTTCCACAATGCCTATAACGATATTGTCAGTCGTGACAAACAACCGATACTGTGCGGAGGAACAGGACTGTACATAGAGGCGGTGCTGAAGGGCTATGAGCTGTCGCCGGTGCCGCAGAATCCAGAGTTGCGTCAGCGTCTGGAGGGTAAGAGTCTTGAGGAGCTGACGGTGATGCTCAAGGAGCTGAAGGTGAAGAATGGCTCTGTGATGCATAACACTACGGATTTGGATACGGCACAGAGGGCGATAAGGGCTATCGAGATAGAGAGCGCGAGGTGCGAGACGCGAGATGCGAAGTGCGAGGCGCGAGAGGCTATACCTTATATTATATTTGGAACGAACATAGACCGTGAGTTGCGCAGGGAGAAGATAACACGAAGGCTGAAGGCGCGACTGGAGGAGGGTATGGTGGACGAGGTGAAGGCGTTGCTGGATAGCGGAATACCTGCCGATGACCTTATATACTACGGACTGGAGTATAAATACGTAACGGAATACGTCATTGGGAAACTGACCTATGACGAGATGTTCAGACAGCTGGAGATAGCTATTCACCAGTTTGCCAAAAGACAGATGACCTGGTTCCGAGGTATGGAGCGCAGAGGATTCAAAATAAACTGGATTGATGCTACGCTGCCAATGGAGGAGAGGGTTGAGAGGATATTGAAAGCCTCCCCCATCCCCCTCCAAAGGGAGGGGGCTTACTAAAACGAGGTGCGAGAATAGTTAAATAGTCAAATAGTAAATAAATCGTAAATAGTAAATAGTAAAATAGTAAATAAATATGAGGGAACGTTGGGGAGTGATTTATTGTCCTAAGGGAAGCGTGCTGCGTCCGCAGAAACGCAGGGAACAGTTGGAGCGCATACTGCACGACAGAGCTGTGGACTACGACATTGTGCAGAGTGAGAACACTAAGAGTGTGGAGCGTCTGATGAAGATGATGGTGAACAACGGATATAAGACTATCATCATAGTAGGTGGCGACTCGGCACTCAACGACGCAGTAAACAGTCTTATGCACGAGCCGAAGGAGGTGCGTGAGAGTGTGGCTCTTGGTGTGGTGCCCAATGGAGTGATGAACGACTTCGCCTCGTTCTGGGGTTTCGATGAAGGCGAGTTGGAAGAGACCGTTGACACACTGATGAAGCACCGCGTGAGAAAGGTTGACCTGGGGTGCATGAGGTATGTTAACAGGGACGGAGAACGTTGTCACAGGTATTTCCTTAACTGTGTGAACATAGGACTCATAGCGTCGATAATGAATCTGCGTCGCCAGACACGACGCCTCTTCGGTTCGCGTACGCTGTCGTTCTTCACGTCGTTTGCCCTGATGATATTCCAGCGTATGGAGTACAAGATGGAGCTGAAGATAAACTCTGACACCATAAAGCGTAAGGTGATGACGGTGTGTGTGGGCAGTGCTCGCGGATACGGTCAGACGCCAAATGCTGTGCCTTACAACGGAATGTTGGACGTGTCGGTAGTGTATCACCCTGAGGTGACGCAGCTGCTGGAAGGACTGTACCTCTTCGTGCGCGGAAAATTCCTTAACCACCGCAGCGTGCATCCTTATCGCACCACTGAGGTGACTGTGGTGGAAGCTAAGCGTGCGATGGTGGGTGTTGACGGCAGACTGATGCACACTCCGGAGGGACCATTTAAGATTACAATAGAGCAGGAAGTCATTAACTTCCTTATCCCTGAGTAGCAAAAAACATACTAAAATACACTTTTTTTGAAAAAAGGCGGACATTTATTTTGTTCGCCTTAATTTTTTTTGTACTTTTGAGGCGGAATCTATAAACATATATAACCTTAAAATATAATCACAACTATGAGTTACCTCAAATTTGAGAAAGCTCTGATGACGAACTTAGAGGAAGCGCTGCCACGCGAGTTGATTCGTACGAACCGCTCGGGAGCATATTCCAGTTCCACGATTGTTGATTGTAACACACGTAAGTATCACGGACTGTTAGTCGTTCCTGTTCCTGAACTGGACGACGAAAATCACGTGCTGCTATCTTCGCTCGATGTTACCGTCATACAACATGGTGCAGAGTTCAATCTTGGTATTCACAAGTATCAGGGCAACCATTTCAGCCCGAATGGACACAAATACATTCGGGAGTTTGACTGTGGAAAAGTGCCTACAACGATTTACCGCGTTGGAGGTGTAGTATTAAAGAAGGAAACAATCTTCCAGAACTACGAAGACCGTATCCTAATTCGTTACACGATGGAGGAGGGACAGACAGCGACGATGCGTTTCCGTCCGTTCCTGGCATTCCGCAGTGTACGTCAGTTTACCCACGAAAACTCTGTGGCAAGCAGAGAGTACCAGGAGGTGGATAACGGTATCAAGACACGTATGTACGCCGGATACCCCGACCTCTACATGCAGTTCAACAAGAAGAACGAGTTCCACTATCAGCCCGACTGGTATCGTGGTGTGGAGTACCCGAAAGAGCAGGAGCGCGGATATGCTTCCAATGAGGACCTCTACGTTCCAGGTTACTTCGAGATGACAATGAAGAAGGGTGAGAGCATAGTCTTCTCAGGTTCTACAAGCGAGATAGCAAGCAGAACGCTGAAGGCGTTGTTTGACCAGGAGGTGAGCTATCGTCCTCCACGCGACAACTTCTTCCACTGTCTGTCAAACTCTGCCCACCAGTTCCATAACCGTACAAAGAACGACGAACGATATATCCTCGCAGGATATCCTTGGTTCAAGTGTCGTGCTCGCGATACGTTCATTGCACTTCCAGGACTGACACTCGCCATAGAGGAACAGGACTACTTCGAGCTGGTTATGCAAACCGCAGAGAAGGAGTTGCGTAACTTCATGAAGGGCGAGCCGGAAGGAAAGATTAAGGAGATAGATATGCCAGACGTTCCTCTGTGGGCAATATGGTCAATACAGCAGTATGCTAAGGAGGCTGGCGACGAGAAGTGTCTGAAGATGTACGGCAAGTTTGTTGAAGACATCGTGGACTTCATTCTCAAGGGCAAGCACCCGAACATCTCTCTTGAGGAGAACGGTCTGCTTCGCATAGAAGGTCGTGACCGAGCTATGACGTGGATGAACTCCACGGCTAACGGTCGTCCTGTTGTTCCCCGTACAGGTTTCGTAGTAGAGATAAACGCTCTGTGGTACAACGCTCTTAAGTTTGCTGCAAAGATTGCTACCGCAAAGAAGAACGCGAAACGTGCAGAGAGTCTTGAGAAACGTGCCGAGCTGGCAAAGACATCGTTCGTTGACACCTTCGTCAACGACTACGGATACCTGTTCGACTATGTTGACGGAAACATGATGGACTGGAGTGTTCGTCCTAACATGATATTTGCTGTGGCCCTTGACTACTCACCGCTGTCACAGGACCAGAAGAAGTCGGTTCTCGACATCTGTACTCGTGAGTTGCTTACTCCTAAGGGCTTGCGTTCACTGTCTCCGAAGAGCGGTGGCTACAACCCGATGTATGTAGGTCCACAGTCACAGCGTGACTACGCTTACCATCAGGGAACAGCATGGCCTTGGCTGGGCGGTTTCTACATGGAGGCGTGTCTGAAACTCTACAAGCGTACCCGCATCAGTTTCGTAGAGAGACAGATGGTGGGCTATGAGGACGAGATGATGCTCAACTGCATCGGTACTATACCCGAGATGTCTGACGGTAACCCGCCGTTCCGCGCTCGTGGTGCTATGTCGTTCGCAATGAACGTTGCCGAGATTTTGCGCACTCTCAATATGTTGGAGAAATACACATATAATAAATAAGGAGGAGACGCACTATGAAAGTACTAATGTTCGGATGGGAGTATCCTCCTCACGTATTTGGAGGACTGGCAACAGCTAACTACGGTATCTCTGAGGGTTTGAAGGCTCAGGGCGATATCGACATAGCACTGTGTCTGCCACATCCTTTTGGCGACGAAGAGCAGCATGCGGCACGTATCATAGCAATGAATGCGGTGCCTATAGCTTGGCGCGATGTCAATCGTGACTACGTGCAGAGCAGGGTGGGAAACATTATGGATCCCGACTACTACTACAGACTGCGCGACCATATCTATGCTGACTTCAACTATATGCACGTTAACGACCTCGGATGTATGGAGTTTGCCGGCGGTTATCCGGGAAACCTCCACGAGGAGATTAACAACTACTCAATCATTGCTGGAGTGGTGGCACGAACAGAGGAGTTCGACATCATTCACGCTCACGACTGGCTGACATATCCTGCAGGTATTCATGCTAAGCAGGTGTCAGGAAAACCACTGTGTATCCACGTTCATGCAACAGACTTCGACCGCTCGCGCGGTAACGTGAACCCAACGGTTTACGGCATCGAGAAGAACGGTATGGACAACGCTGACTGCATCATGTGTGTATCTGAACTTACCCGTCAGACCGTCATCAATCACTACCACCAGGATCCACGAAAGTGCTACACTGTTCACAATGCTGTGTACCCACTGCGTCAGGAGCTGCAGGACATACCTCGTCCGGACCACACCGGAAAGGAGAAGGTAGTAACATTCCTCGGACGTATCACAATGCAGAAGGGTCCGGAGTACTTCGTTGAGGCTGCCAATATGGTGCTTCACCGTACCCGTAACGTGCGTTTCTGTTTCGCTGGTAGCGGTGATATGATGGAGGCGATGATTTATCTTGCTGCCGAGCGAGGTATTGCCGACCGTTTCCACTTCCCGGGATTCATGCGTGGCAAACAGGTTTACGAATGTCTGAAAGCTTCGGACGTTTACGTCATGCCGTCGGTATCAGAGCCGTTCGGTATCTCTCCGCTCGAGGCTATGCAGTGCGGCACTCCAACGATTATCTCTAAGCAGTCCGGATGTGCCGAGATTCTGAACAACTGTATCAAGGTTGACTATTGGGATATCCACGCTCTGGCAGATGCTATGTATAGCATTTGTACTAACGAGAGCCTCTTCAGGTATCTGCAGGAAGAGGGTAAACGCGAAGTTGACCAGATAACATGGGTTAAGGTAGGTAAGTGGATTAAAGAACTTTACTGCCGCACCATGGGATGGGTGTAGGAGTTTAGAGTTTAGAGTTGAGAGTTTAGAGTTTAAAGTTTAGAATTAAGTATTACGATTATGAAAACAATATGTTTATATTTTGAGATACACCAGATAATACATCTCAAGCGTTACCGCTTCTTTGACATCGGTACCGACCACTACTATTATGATGACTACGAGAACGAGCGTAGCATCACAGACATCGCAGAGCGTTCGTACATGCCGGCGCTGACAGCCATCCAGGAAATGATACGCGAGAACGGCAACTACTTCAAGGTAGCATTCTCTCTTTCGGGAACTGGTATAGAGCAACTCGAAATGCACGCTCCACAGGTGTTGGAGAAACTGCAGCAGCTCAACGAAACAGGATGTGTGGAGTTCCTCGCAGAACCTTACAGTCACGGACTGTCATCACTCGCTAACGAGGAGTGCTTCGCTGCCGACGTCAACAAGCAGGCAAAGAAGATTGAAGAGTACTTCGGCAAGAAACCTACTGTGCTGCGCAACTCTTCACTTATCTATAGTGACGACATCGGTGCTCAGGCAGCAGCACTTGGTTTCAAGGGTATGCTCACCGAGGGCGCTAAACACGTACTCGGCTGGAAGTCGCCACACTATGTATATAACTGTGCTATGGCTCCTAACCTCAAGCTGTTGCTCCGCGACGTAGAGCTGTCCGACGATATCTCTCTGCGCTTCAACAACTCAGATTGGGACGGCTATCCACTGTTTGCCGACGCTTACATAAGCCGCATAGCAGCACTTCCACAGGAAGAGCAGGTCATAAATATCTTCATGGAGCTACTCGCACTGGGTATAGCACAGCCGCTGAGCAGCAACATCCTGGAGTTCCTCAAGGCTCTGCCAGCATGCGCTAAGGAAAAGGGCATCACCTTCTCTACTCCTTCAGAGATAATGGACAAGATGAAGTCTGTTGATACACTCAACGTTCCTGATACCCTCTCTTGGGTTGACGAGGAGCGCGACGTAAGCTGCTGGTTAGGTAACCCAATGCAGCGTGAGGCTTTCAACAAGCTTTACAGCGTAGCCGACCGTGTTCGTATTGCTAACGACCCACGCATCAATCAGGACTGGGACTACCTGCAGGCATCAAACAACTTCCGTTTCATGACTACAAAGCCATCTAACGTAGGTCTTGACCGCGGTATCTACAGTTCTCCTTTCGATGCTTTCACAAACTATATGAACATCCTGGGCGACTTCATCAATCGCGTTAACGCACTCTATCCTGTTGACATCGACAACGAAGAGTTGGAGAGCTTGCTCACAACAATCAAGAATCAGGGTGACGAGATTGAGATGAAGGACAAGGAGATTGTTCGTCTGCAGGCAAAGGTCGAGAAGATGCAGGATGCAGAGAATGCATTGAAGGAAAAACTCGAAAAGCCAAAGGAAGAGAAGAAGGCTCCTGCAAAGAAAGCCGCTCCAAAGAAGGCTGCTCCGAAGAAAGAAGCTCCAAAGGCTGAGGCTCCAAAGGCTGAAGAGCCCAAGAAGTAAATAAATTAAGGTTACGTGAAAAAGAAATTGCCGCTCCTTTCGGGGCGGCAATTCTTATTGTGTGCTTATCAAGAAATTACTTTGTCATGAATTTCTTGCCGTTCTTTACAACGATGCCCTTGAAGTTCTTACCAACTTCCTGACCTGCGAGGTTGTAAGTGCGACCGCTGTTAGCAGCCTTAGCTGTTACGTTCTGGATGCCAGAAGTGTTCTCTGCCAAGTAGCCGCTTACGAGTTCAGGAGTTGACTGGTTATCCTTAACATACTTCTGGAGCAGTCCCTGGAATGTAACCTGGTCACCAGCCTTAAGAGTGATAGTCTCCTCTGTGAAGTTCTTGTTGCCGAAGTCCTTAGCGCGGAATACGTACAGAGTCTCTGCGCCGTCCTTAGTGTCAGCGAGGTACAGGTTTACGTTTCCATAGAGGTCACCAACTTCCTGACCTTCTTCCGGAGTCTTGCGCTGGAAGTCTGGGTCGCCAACGATGTAACCAGTAACCTTGTACTCTTTGTCTGTCTTAGCACCATCATCGAGAGCACCGATGATTTCAAGAGCCTTAGCTACATTGATTTCCTCGATAACTACAGGCTGTGGAGTAGGAGTTGAGCCATCGAAGCTAACAACAATGCTGTGGAACTGAGTGTTACCCCATTTGCCTTCCTCAGCACCCTTGATAGACATTACAACTTCATTAGCGTCGCCTTCCCAAACGATAGTACCTTTCTGCTTTGCGAGAGCCTCGAAGTTCAGTGTACCTGTGTTTACGGTGTTGTTAGAAGCAACAAGAGCGTCGTTAGTGTTTACTGTCATCATCAACTTCTTGAAGTTAGTTGCTGCCTTGATAGTGATTGTACCAGAGTACATACGAAGACGTGGGTCAGAACTCCAGATACGGTTGTCGTTGGTAGCACCTTCTTCTTTGGCAGAAACAGTAACTGTTACACCATCAACAGGTGTAGATGTTGTGGTTGTTGTGAAGTCACCATCGTGGACAGCGCTTGCACCAGTACCAGAAGACTCGCCGGTAATTGTTGGGAAAAGAGTCTTGTAATCTTTGTTGAAGTCAATAGTAACTTCGTTCTGCGCATTAACTGCAACAACAGCGAAAAGCGCTGCGATAAGTGTAAAGATTTTCTTCATACTAATTGTGTTTTAACGTTAATAAATGATTAATGCGACAAAGGTACAAATACTTTTTAAAGATACAAAATAATAAGGTATAAAAATGATAAAAAAAGAGAAGGACACCTTTTGGGCGTCCCTCTCCTTATTGGTCGTTTACTTCCTTCATGTCGATGAACTGCTTCTCGTTGTCGTAGAACTCGTACTGCAAGAAGCCCATCTTCTGTGAAGGAATGATTCGCACTCCCAGTCCGTACTTCATCTGCCAACGGCGCTTCAGACTGATGAAGCCCTGATTAATAAAGGCAGCAACATACGGGTGGACATGCAGGTAGAAACTTTTAACACCGATCTTGTTGACCAGGTTGTCAATTTTTCTCTCCAAAGTGTCGGTAAAGAGTATGCTCGACTTAATCTTTCCGCTTCCGAAGCATGTCGGGCACTCTTCCTCCACATTCACATCCATAGCAGGTCTTACACGCTGTCGGGTGATTTGCATCAGTCCGAACTTGCTCAGCGGTAGGATGTTGTGGCGTGCACGGTCTTTCTGCATGTTCTTGCACATGCGTTCGTAGAGTAGCTGGCGGTCCTCGGCAAGGTTCATATCGATGAAGTCAACGATGATGATGCCTCCCATATCGCGCAGTCTCAGTTGTCGTGCCAGTTCGTCGGCGGCTCCGAGGTTCACCTCCAAGGCATTTCCCTCCTGTCCTTTTTCTGCCTTTGTGCGGTTGCCGCTGTTCACATCCACAACGTGCATTGCTTCGGTATGTTCTATTATAAGGTAAGCACCGTGTTTGTAGTTTACCGTTTTTCCGAAGCTCGATTTGATCTGCTTTGTGATGCTAAAGTTGTCAAAGATTGGCACATTGCCTGTGTATAGTTTCACGATGCCTGCGCACTCTGGTGCTATCATCGTAATGTAGTCTTTCACTTCGTGGTACACCTGTTCGTCGTTGACGTAGATGTTCTCGTACGAAGGATTGAACAAGTCTCTCAGCATTGCCACCACTCGGCTGGTTTCTTCGTACACCAGTTGTGGTCGTTGCTGTGTTTTCTGTACTTTGGCAATGGCTTCCTCCCAACGCTTAAGGAGGATTTTCATTTCGTTGTCGAGCTCAGCAACTCTTTTTCCCTCAGCAACCGTTCTTATTATTATGCCGACGTTTTTCGGCTTTATGCTTTGTATTAGTTGCTTGAGTCGTGCTCGCTCTTCACTGCTTTTAATTTTCGACGATACAGAAACTTTGTCGTGGAATGGTACCAATACCATGTATCTTCCGGCGAAGCTAAGGTCGCAAGTGAGTCGCGGACCTTTTGTTGATATTGGCTCTTTTACCACCTGTACCAACACCTCCTGACCTTTCTGCAGCAGGTTTGCTACGCTGCCTTCCTTGGGTAGGTCTTGCTGACGTGTTGCTTTACTGAATGGGTAGAGTTTCTTTCTGTCGCTTTGTACCTGTTTCAGGTACTTCTGATAAGAGTTAAATTGAGTTCCAAGGTCAAGATAATGTAGAAAGGCGTCGCGTTCATAACCTACGTCCACGAAACTGGCATTCAGTCCTGCCATAAGTTTCTTTACTTTGGCAACGTAGATGTTCCCTACGGAGAAGTTCGCCTGCCGAGGCTCTGTCTGGTATTCCACCAGGTTCTTGTCTTCCAGCAGCGCAATCGAAATCTCCTTCTGTTGAACATCAATTACTAATTCGCTGGTCATTTCTAATTACTCTTAACCATAAGAGCAAGTCTTGATTACTTGCTCTTATGACGATTCTTTCTTAATCTCTTCTTACGCTTGTGAGTAGCCATCTTGTGGCCCTTTTTCTTTTTTCCGTTAGGCATAATTTTATATTATTAAAATGTTACTAATATCTTCTATTCAAAAAAATCTTTTTACTTCATCTTGTCAGCGAAGCTCTTTGCAGGCTTGAAGGTAGGGAAGTCGTGAGCGGCAATCATAATTGTTGTGTTCTTTGAAATGTTGCGCGCTGTCTTTTCTGCACGATGCTTTACTACGAAGCTACCGAAACCACGCAGGAATACGTTCTCCTTAGCAATCATGTGGTTTTTGATGGTCTCCATCATAGCCTCTACCACCGTAGAGACGTCCTTGCGAGCGATACCTGTGTTTGCTGCAATCTCTAATACAATTTCTGCTTTTGTCATAATATAATTAATGTATTTAAATCTTTTCTTAGTGCTCTTTTTACCGAAAGCGGGTGCAAAGATACTGATTTTAAACAAGATGGAAAAATAATTCCATGTTTTTTTTCAAAAAATCTTTTCTCCGTGCCCGCTATTCTCTCAGAACTCAAGATTCTTGTTACCCGTCCTATCTACCTCGTCGATAACCTTAAGGAGATATTGTCCGTATTGGTTTTTCAACATTGGCTGAGCTATCTCTCTCAGTCGTTCCGCGCTAATCCAGCCCTTACGGTATGCTATGCCTTCGAGACACGCTACCTTCAGTCCCTGACGCTTCTCGATAACCTCTACGAAGGTAGAAGCTTCTGCCAGAGAGTCGTGGGTTCCTGTGTCTAACCAGGCAAAGCCGCGTCCGAAGGTGAGCACCTTCAGCGCTCCTTCCTGAAGGAATTCCTGGTTTACGGTGGTTATCTCCAGCTCGCCGCGTGCCGACGGCTTGATGTGTTTTGCCACTTCGACCACCTTGTTGGGGTAGAAGTAGAGTCCCACGACGGCATAGTTGCTCTTTGGTTCCTTCGGCTTCTCCTCTATGCTCAGACAGTTTCCGTGTTCGTCGAACTCGGCTACTCCGTAGCGCTCGGGGTCGTTCACCCAGTATCCGAAGACGGTAGCCTTCTTGTTCTCCTCGGCGTCCTTGACAGCCTGACGCAACAGTGCTGACAGACCTGCTCCGTGGAAGATGTTGTCGCCAAGAACAAGACACACGCTGTCGTTGCCCACGAACTTCTCGCCAATGATGAAAGCCTGTGCCAGCCCGTCGGGCGAAGGCTGTTCGGCATACTCGAACCTCACTCCGTAGTCAGAACCGTCGCCCAGCAGTCTGCGGAAACTCGGCAGGTCCTGAGGGGTGGAGATGATAAGTATCTCGCGTATTCCTGCGAGCATCAACACCGATATGGGGTAGTATATCATTGGTTTGTCGAAAATAGGAATCAACTGTTTCGATATTCCCTTTGTAATAGGGTAGAGGCGCGTTCCGCTACCGCCAGCAAGTACTATACCTTTCATAATATTATCAAGATTTTACATATTATGATGCAAAGGTATAAAGAATTGCGTGAAATACCAAATTTATTTCTCTATTTCCTCAAACACGTAACCAAAGCCTGTCCTGCTGACGATGTTCTGCGCGTAGGTTCCGAGTTTCTTGCGCATTCGGGTTATGTTGACGTTGACGGTACGGTCCGTCACCACAACACCAGCCCATACAGTGTCCATAAGATATTGTCGTGAAAGTACTTTCCCCCTGTTTGAAAGAAGCTGGTGGAGCAGGGCGTACTCCGTAGGTGTAAGACTTATCTGTTCGCCGTCGATAGTTGCTGTTTTCTTGTCGAGGTTAAGACTTAAACCGTTGTAGTTTAGTATGTGCTTTCCCAGTCGGGCTTCAACAACATTCATAACGTAGTCGCCTATCTTCTCGCAGTCTGCTACGATGTCGTTGTAGAACGTGCCGAGAGTGTATGAATACTGGTGAGAATTGACAGCCGTAACGGTTTCGCTCCTTAGTTGGTTTCGTAGTTCGTTGATGTCGTTCTCAATAGACTGCGAGTATGCCAGCGAGAGGTCTTTACGTCGTCCGCTCACTACGACAATCATCTGTACGATAGCCTCGTTGGTAAGTCGTAGCATCTCGTGCAGTCCGCTGTACTGCTCTGTTGTGAACTCCTCCTTGTTGTCGCGCATGTGGTGAAGTGTTCGTGCTATCTTGTAACAAGCATCGCCAATAGACTCCAGCTCGCCAATCTGACGGAACATCATACGCATCTTGTCTTTCGTGTCGTCCGAGAGATGCTCTTTGCCTACTTGCTCCAGGTAGTTGGCAATCTCTATTTCCATATTGTCGGCAATCGTCTCGTAGTGTTCTATGCGTGTGAACTGACTTTCAAACTCCTTCTTATCCTTCTCGTCAATAAGTGCACAGGTCATTCCGAACATACGGAGTATTCGCTCGGAGAAGTGTACTATCTCCTTCTGTGCCTGAAGGATTGCAATTTCTGGGGTCTGCATCACGCCGCCGCTGATATAGTGCAGTGTAGTAGGCAGTTTTGTCTGTGCCGGTTTCTCCGGAAGTAGCTTACATACAATCTGTTCCATCTGTGGAATAAGACCAATGAGCAGTGCTGTGTTAAGAACGTTGAAACAAGTGTGGAACATAGCCAGCACAATGGGAATCCTTTCTGCCTGTCCGGACATTGTGGGGTCGTAGCCTACAAGACCGCATACCATATTGACGAAAGGATAGAATACTGCAAGTACCCAGATAACTCCGAAGACGTTGAACAGCAGGTGAGCCAGCGCGGCGCGTCTTGCTTCGGTGCCGGCGCCAAGAGCTGCAAGGTTCGCTGTTGCTGTCGTTCCAATGTTCTCGCCCATCACTAAGGCTATACCCATATAAATTGGTAATACTCCCGTAGAGCATAGCAGAATGGTGATAGCCATCACTGCCGCCGACGACTGCACAATACAGGTGATGACGGTGCCTGCAGCAAGGAAGTAGAAAATGGTGAGATAGCTGCTCGTGTCGAACGAGGCAAAGAAGTTTACAACGGAGGCGTTGTGAGCCAAGTCCATATCACGTCCCACGCTGCTCAGCATTACCAACGACCAGAAAAGAAAAGCTATTCCAAAGAGGAAATCGCCCGCCACACGATGACGTTTCTTGTATATCAGCACCATTCCGACGAGGAAGGCGGGAAATACTATTGCCGTGAGGTCCAGGTTGTAGCCCAGAGACATTATCCACGCTGTCAGCGTGGTGCCTATGTTTGCTCCCATGATGACCGATATCGCTTGTGCCAGCGTGAGCAGTCCTGCCGAAACAAACGAAACCGTCATTACCGTTGTTGCCGATGAGGACTGTACGGCACAGGTTACCATAGTACCTGTCAGCATACCGCTAAATCGGTTGCCCGTCATTCGAGCCAGTATATGTCTTAAACTCGGTCCTGCCATCTTCTGCAGGGCGTCGCTCATCATCTTCATTCCGTAAATCAGCAAGGCCAACGAGCCCAGCAGTCTGAAAAATAATTCTATTGTCATATTTTCATATTGTATGATTACACTGCAAAGATACAAAGATTATAATATGTACGCGAAAAAAGGTGGTTACAATTTGGCTACGATTTATTTTCATCCCCTAATGCTTGGTTATTTCGCTGATAATCATTATCTTTGCAACATCAATAAAGTTATTATTATCATTATGAAGAACATTACTACTATTATAGTATCGCTGCTGATGGGAGCTGTACTTCCTGCTAATGCACAAGAGTCTGGTCGCAAGGATTTCGTTAAGGGTGCCGACGTGGGTTTCCTGACGGGTCAGGAGCAACGGGGACAGAAGTTCTACGACGTCAAAGGCAACGAGCGCGAGTGTCTGGAATTGCTGAAGAACGACTATCAGATGTCGGCTATCCGAATGCGTGTGTGGGTGAACCCTCGTGGTGGCGACTGCGACAAGAACGTGCTGCTGGCTATGGCGCAACGCGTGAAAGCTCTCGGTATGGACCTCATGGTGGATTTCCACTATAGCGACTGGTGGGCAGACCCGGGCAAACAGAATATCCCTAAGGCGTGGGAAGGTCACTCCTTCGAGGAAATGAAACAGGATGTGCGCAACCACACCGTTGATGTTCTAACGCTGCTGAAGAAGAACAACATTGAGCCTCGCTGGGTACAGGTGGGCAACGAAACGGCTAACGGACTGCTGTGGGACGCAGGACACATAGAAAAGAACCCACAACAGTATGCGGGCTTCATACGTGCCGGCTACGATGCTGTCAAAGAGGTGTTCCCCAACGCTATCGTCATCGTACATCTTGATCGCGGAAACGTTCAGTCGCTCTACGACTGGAACCTTGATACTATATTAAAATATGGTGGTAAGTTCGATATGGTGGGAATGTCGCTCTATCCCTTCTGGTTTATGGAGGATAATCCCGGAACCAACGCCGACGACATCATCACCGACTGCATAAAGAACATCCGTCACGTCAGCGAGAAGTACGGGTGCGACGTGATGATTGTGGAGACGGGCTACGAGGTAAACGAAGAGCATCCCGAGATAATGGACGAGGGCTGCCGTCAGTTGAAGCGTCTTGTTCGTGAGGCTCGCAACAACACCAACGGACGCTGTCGTGGAGTGTTCTACTGGGAACCACAATGTCTTCCTCGAATGTATAAGTTGGGTGCCTTCGACAGCAAAGGAACCCCGACGGCTATCATGAACGGATTTATTGAGTAAATTAAATGGTAAGATATATGAGAAATTTCGTTTTAATGCTCATAATGCTCTGTACGTCACTCACTTGTAATGCCCAGTGGTTGTCTAATGGTTCTAATGCGACACTCGGAAAAATTGACTCCGACGGGTGGGTGTATAACCAGTCGAATATGACTCTGGGACGCATCTGTAGTGACGGTTACATTGTCGGACGGAGCAATAATACGTTGGGTAAGATACTTCGTGACGGCACCATCGTAAACAGTTCAAATGCGACACTCGGAAAGGTTGAAAGCAGCGGATATGTTGTGGATAGCAGCAACAGGACATTAGGAAAAGTGCTGTCAGACGGCACAGTAGTCGATAGTCACAACAGCACCATCGGCTATGCCAGAGGAGTCCCCAAGACCTATGCCGCCGTATTCTTCTTCTTCGACTTCTTTTAAAAGGTAGGCTGGCGCCTGCCATGACAGCACTTTTGCAAAACGACTGCAAAGATACAACTTTTCAACGATATATGATGAGTGAGACACGATAAATTAAAATCTTTTAAGTATTGATACAAATCAAACAAAGTGACGCGAAAACAAACGTTTTCGTGACATTCTGCAAAAAATATCGGGTTTTCTGTTTGCAGTTTGGCATTTTATATGTACCTTTGCACGAAAATTTGAGAATTACAATTATGAGTCAACGGATTTTCCATCCTTATATATTTAGGCTCAACCCGCTATAGACCAAATTCAGTGAAATTGATCAGTAAATTCAGTGAATTTGGTTTGCGATGATGTCAGCCAACTTTAGTTTTGGTTTTGCTGCTCCAGCCACTTGCCGACGCTGATGCCCGTGCAAGAGAGGAATGCACGTGAGAAGGTGTTATAACTGATAAAGCCGCTGTCAAACGACAACTGCTGCAATGTAGTGTGGGAGGTATTTTTTTCTTTCAGGGCTTGACGATATAGTGACTGGAAGTGTTCTATGCGCAGCTTATTAATATATATATAATAGGTGATGCCCTGCGAGGCGAAATAGCGACTCAGGTAGGTGCGATTGGTATTGCATTCCTGGGCCACTGTTTTGAGTGACAGGTCATGTTGCAGGTAGAGCTGTGTTTCCTCGCAGTGCTTACGCAGCAGCGCACCCGTCTTGGCGATAATGATGTCCTCCTTGGTGGTTGGGTCTGTCAAGGTGTGGCTTGTTTCGTCTGTCTCTGCTTCCTGTTCCTTTGGCAGCTTCTCCACCCCAGCCTCCGCCGTCAACGGCTCCAGTACTTGCTGATGGTCAATGTACCAGACAATGATACCGATGAACAGGATGTCAGCAAAGTGGAAAATGTATGATAAGGCTACGCATATCTGTATGTTGCTTTGGAACAGCATCAGCAGATAGTTGATGAGGGAGAAGAACATGGAGCTTAGAATTATCCAGCTCCAGGTGACCTCCTTATGCTCCAGGTCTGCGTAGTTGTCGGCCAGGAAGCGGCGGTAGGCTATTGCAGCTCTGATGTACCAGCCGATGAAGAAGACCACTTCAGCTATGTATATGCCATATACTGCCCATTTCCACCACGTGTGTCCAGTGAGCAGCCACCCCGTCAGGGGCATCACTGCCAGCACGCTGATCAGCAACAGCCGGTTGTCCCAGTGCCGGCGGTCTTGCAGCAGTTCGAGCAAGAAATGCAGTACCACGGGACACCATATTGTCATGTCGACTGTGACAGATGCCATCTGCAGGAGCTGCAGGTCATCAGCAAGCCATAGCACCATCGGGATATTAGCCAGATAGATGAGTGTGTAGATAAAAATCAGCCTGCCTGCCTTGCGTCGCAGGCGCTGGTCGGTGACAAGCTCGGTGCCGAAAGCGTTACGCCTTGATGTCAGCAGATACACCGCCATCATTATCAGGATGGTCATCATCACTGCGAAGTGAATGAGGTATTGGTAAAAAACTATGGCTTTCATGTCGAATTTCTCTAATCGGATGATTAATATATCTCCTGCAAAGGTATAAAAAACGTCCGAACAAAAAAAGAAAAGTCTCTTTTTTCTCTCTCGGGGCAGAAGAAGCGCGCCCCTGGGGGTTGTCATACGAACAATTCCCGATTGTCAAACGAGCAATTTTCTACCATTCCAACAACTCACTGCCCATTTGAAATATTTATTTGGATGCTGTGTACGCAAACGTACTCCTAATGTATTAAAAAAATGTAATTTTGCAGAACGAATATACACGCGCAACATTTTTATTTTAACAATTTATTAATAACTTAATTTTAACGACATGAAGAAAAGAAAATTACTCTTCACGACACTTGCCCTTGCCTTAGGAAGCCTTACTGGCGGCAGCGAGGCAATGGCGCAAAACGGTTGGGAGTCGATCTACACCCAGACGCAGACCACCTCGGATGATTGGACGCCCATCACTGAGGGTACCACTCAGGGAAAAATTCTTGGTGCTGCACAGAGTGGATCAAGTGCCACTTATTATTATTACGTCACGAAAAGCCTGAATTTCACTAATAACAGGACAGATAATGACGGTAATGGTAACAGTGGACTTAAGATTCATGGCACGGTGTATCTCTACATCCCCACAGGCTTAACGATTACCTGCGAGGGAGCCAATGCCGACGGTCGTACGGGTGCTGGTGCCGGTATTGAACTAGCATCGGGCAACACGCTCTACATCATCGGTGGCGGCACAGTCAATGCCACAGGCGGTAATGCAGAAAACGGTCGCGATGGTGGCGCTGGAACAAACGCAGATGGAAGTAGTGGTAGCTGGACCCGAACAGGTGCGGGTGGCTCTGGTGGCAACGGCGGCGGCGGTGCCGGTGCAGGCATCGGCACACGCGGCGGCACTGGTGGTACCGGCGGTGCTGGCGGCGCCAGCAATTATTATGATAATGGTAAGGAGGATGATGCGTTTAGAGGAACCGATGGTTCTAACGGTACTGGTGGCGGAAGCGCTGGTGCCATGGGCACTCTGTATGTAGCCAATGGCACCACGGTGAATGCCACTGGAGGCGCTGCAGGCACATCCGGTGGTGCTGGCGGTAGTCGCGGCCGTGGCTATGTATACGATGGATCTAGTTATAACGTTACTGTTGCCGCTGGCGGTGGTGGCGGCGGCGGCGGCTTCGGCGGCGCAGCCGCAAACATCGGTACTGGTGGTCCCGGCGGCGGCGGCGGCGGCGGTGGCGCAGGCGGCTCGCAGGATTGGAGGAGCAACTCTTCAGGTGGAGTTTATGTGGTAGATGCCCCCGGCGGCGATGCCGGTCAAAATGCTAATGGTCAATGGGCTGGCGATGGTGCTGACGCTGAAACCTCTGCTTCTGGATGGCACGTGGTCGATAACGGCAGCTTTGATAGTGATGACTGGCATGGTAAATCTGGTGATGCTCCTTCTGGTTCTCAAGGCCTCGGCTCTGCCAAGGGTGCCAATGACGCATCCAACGGCACGCAGAATGCCGGCACGCTGAATTATAACATCACTTATAGCCCACTAAAGACGAGGGTGAACGGTTCTAATACAAATCCAGTGACTGTTACATATTCTCCTTCCGCTGGCACCAATATCGTACTGCCACAGAATAAAGACGGTTATCAGTGGGTACTGCTCACCTATGGTAAGAGCTGCGCTCCTAATGGAACTCCTGACAGCCAATTCGCCACTGCAACTAAGAATTACTTCGGAGGCCATGTGTCAGAGGCTGAACGCACCATCATACTCAGCAATGTCTATGGCGACCTGTACTTCCAGGAGATAGCTACCCTCTGCAAAATCGCAAATAGTGGAAATAATGACCAGGATATCGCTGAATTCCAAGAAGCTTCGTACCCAATAACCGTCAGACTCAAGGACCGCACGCTTTATAGGGACAACCACTGGAACACCATCTGTCTGCCTTTCAACCTGACCGCAGAACAGTATAATAGTGTTAGTTGTCCGCTGGCCGGAGCAACAATCTTCAAGATGGATGAATCGACTACAGGCTACTATCCAAACGGTGTGGAAAATGCTGTTATGCACATTAATTATACCAGCCCGACCCTCCTTTTCTGGTTTGAGAACGCTAATCCCTCAACTAATGGGTTACAGGCAGGCAAGCCTTACTTGGTAAAGTGGACAGAAGGAAGTCAGTTTACTGCTGACGGCAACTATGTGGACAATACCGCAGCTGGTAACTCACGTCATGAGCTTGATTTCAGCAACGTGACGATAACTATGTCGTCTCCAGATAACTGGACAAGCCATGCCAACACATACGGTAATGTCGTTTTCCAAGGCACGTTCTCATCATCAGCTACCATATATGCTGGCGACAAGACAAGATTAATGCTTGGTGCTGACGACAAGCTCTACTATCCCTCAAATAACATCAACGTCAGTGCTTGCCGTGGTTACTTTATCATACCTGAAGAAGCAGCCTCCGCACGTGAGATGGTGATGGGCTTCGACGATGGAGAGACCACGAGCATCAAAGTGATTCAGGGTTCAGGGTTAAAGGATCAGGGTTCTGAAACCTACTTCAACCTGAACGGCCAGCGCCTCAGCACTCCCCAGAAGGGAATTAACATCGTGAATGGTAAAAAAGTAATAATCAAATAACATATTTAGAACAATGAAAAAGACTTATTTAAAACCCACCATGATGGTGGTTCCAGTACAAATCACTCAGATGCTTTGCGCAAGTATTGAATCGAATGTGAACTTAAGAAGCGGAGGAGAAACTCCATACGACTTCGACGAAGATGATATCCGCTAATAAGATACTATATAAGGTATAAAATATGAAAAAGTTATCTATATTAACATTCCTCGCCCTCTTTGCGGCCACCCTGACACAACAGGGTGCCGTAAGGGCGGAGGACACAAAACCCGAGAACTGGGGCCAGGTGCCGACGGTGACAAGCAAGTGGACGCACATAACGGCTGGCAGTACCACAGGCTTCGAACTGAAAGACGACTATTATTATGTGTCGGAAAACCTCACCTTCACCAATACCATCAGCGGTGCCGGACAGGGTAGTGGTATGTATGTGCAGGCAGGCAAGACTGTACGTCTTTACATTCCTGCTGGTGTGACGCTTACCGCAATCGGTGCTGACGCTTATGGAACCCAAGGCGCTGGTGCCGGTATTCTGCTGCCTTCGGGTACGACACTCCATATCCTTGGTGAAGGCACACTGGTTGCCACAGGCGGCAATGCTGCCAATGGCGGCGAAGGCGGTAAAGGCGGCGATGGCGAGCTGGACGAAGAAAGCATCGATACATGGTTCTTAGGTAAAAAGATTTTGTGTGGCCTTGGCGGACATGGTGGCTATGGCGGCGGTGGTGCCGGTGCTGGCATCGGCACAGCTGGCGGTAATGGCGGTAATGGTTCTTCGAGCGATGGCGAGCGTCCCCAATCTTATGAGGAATTTGAGGGAGGCGACATTGCCGGACACGCTGGAAACAACGGCAACCCGGGTACTGATGCCGAAGCGATGGGTACACTCTATATCCAGAGCACAATCACACAACAGATTTCCGGAGGTGCCGCTGGCAGCGGTGGCGCTCCTGGTGGTTATGGCAAATGTGTCTATACCGGAGGTGAGCTTGAATTTGAGGGAATAGAAGTTTATAACATTGCAGGTGTTCCTATTCCGGTTCCAGAATTTGACCTCAAAGACTTCCAATCTGTTTCCGGCGGCGGTGGCGGCGGCGGTGGTGCCGGCGGCGGCAGCGCACTGCCTATCGGTACTGGTGGTGCCGGTGGCGGTGGCGGCGGTTCCGGTGCCTGCGGCAGCGCTTCTGCCCAAAGTGCTTGGGAATACGATGACTTCGGCTCTGTTGGTGCCGGTGGTGGTAAAGGCGGTGTTGGCACTGACGGTAACAACGGTACAGATGGCTGTACATTCCATTTCCAAAGTAAAGATCAGGATCCTTTTAAAGACATAGATGACATCAAGGATGGTGGCGTAGGCGGTGCTGCTGGCGCAGCCAGTGTAGCGTCCTCAGCCGGAGCTGCTGTTGCTCCCACTTACACCGTTAGCTACTACACCGTAGCTGTGACTTCCCAAAAGGCCAGTGAAACTTACTCCGTTGGCAGTAGCACAACGATTACGCTGCCCAGCTTGTCTGATGGCGACCAAGCATACAAGTGGATTCTGAGTATCCATGGCCACGCAGCAGGAAATACGACGAGCCACTGTGCCGCTCCTAATGGTGATGTGTATGATCCCGGCGACGAAGTTGACCTCAGCAATATCTATGGCGCCATTGAGTTCTGCGCAGTCTATGTAGGCTGCGATATTGACTGTACCAGTAAAATAAATAATTATTGGAAAACGGCTTGGAGCTCTTATGTGGCAGGTAAATATGCTGTTGTTAAATTATCGAACCGCAAGTTCTACAGAGACGGCTACTGGAACACGCTGACCCTGCCGTTCAGCCTTGATGCCAGCAAATTGGCAAACACCTGTCTGAGAGATGCCGACATCCGCACATTTAAGAATGCATCCTGGGACGCACCTAATCAGAGGCTGACGATTCACTTCTCAGACACTAATGACGGCGAGATACGTGCTGGTGTGCCCTGCATCGTCCGTTGGGGAACACCAACAGATAATCCTGGCGATGTAATCGAAGATCCCATCTTTACGAATGTCCAAGTCACTATTACGGATCAATCTGATTTTAAAGATGAGGATGAAGACAACGATTACGAAACGGAATCCAATGGTCTTCGCTTCCAGGCTCAGATTGCACCGGTGGAGGTGACTGCTGGCAGTAGGACGCTCTTGCTCGGTGGAGAGAACAAGCTCTATAAGCCCGATAAGTCAATGTGGGTATATGCCACCCGCGCTTACTTCACATACACCTCGGGTAGCGGTATATCAATGGCCCGCGAGTTTGTGATGGACTTCGGTGAGGGTGAACAGACCACCACGTACATCGACAACATCACGGTGGAAGACAACCATGAGAGTCAGGTGGAGGGTATCTTCAACCTGAACGGTCAGCGCCTCAATGCTCCCCAAAAGGGTATCAACATCATCAATGGCCGCAAGGTCTTGATTAAGTAAGCGAAGAACCGAAATCGCTCGATTAGAATAAATCTCTGAAAAAATATAGCCCGAACATCGTTTTCCCGATGTTCGGGCATATTTTTTATCGAAATTAGGAATCATGGGGACAGTACTTGATTTATAAATATGAAGTGTAGTACTCTCAAAAATTAATAAATTTTGCAAGCGATATGGACGAGAGAACTATAAGAAAGAGCCTGCTGAAAGGTGAAAGGGTAACACTGGAATGCAAGAGGGCAAAGGCTGAGGTGCCAAAGTCTGTATGGGCGACCTATTCGGCTTTTGCCAATACTATTGGTGGCTTGATTCTGCTTGGCGTGGATGAAGATTTGCAGGAGAAGATTCAGAATATGCTTCGCATGATTGGCTTTGGTGAGAATGTCGGCTCTGGATTCCCAAAAATCATTGCGGCATGGAAAGAAACCAATTGGGGCGAGCCACAACTGCTTAACAAACTGGATGTTGATGAAGTATATTTGTTCATGTCAGATGAACGTCGTATTAGATTCCTGACAAAAGTGGTGGAGGATAATTGTGTAAGAGGAGATGAAAAATATAGGGTGGATAGGAAGAAAACAAATCATCTTACTTACAAACTGAAATTCATAGCAGAATCTCTCAATGATGGTTTGAAAGAAGATAACTTGAAACTTCATGGATTTAATGGAGGACGAAGTATTCAGACTCCTATGCATAACAATCCTGAACTATTTGAATACATCTCACCTTTTTTTCAAAATCAGAGTATTCCTGACTATGACGAGATTCCCAATCCTGAAACGGTTTTTGAAGGAGCGAAAAAGGAAATTATAGTCAATCGCTATGAGCGTAATCGAGAAGCTAGAGAAAAGTGTATAGCCGCTCATGGATGCAAATGTGCTGTCTGTGGTATGAACTTTGAAGAAGTGTATGGACCAATAGGTCGCGGTTTTATTCATGTTCATCACAAGGTTCCTCTTTCATCAATTGGCAAGGAATACGAATTGGATCCGATAAAGGATCTTGTACCTGTTTGTCCTAATTGTCATGCAATGTTGCATAGGAAAGATCCTCCATACGATGTGGATGACCTAAAAGAATTAGGTAAATTCTAATAATACTTTGATATTTATTTGTAATTTTGCAAACGATATGGACAATACAAACGAAATAGAGATGTTCTCACCCGAAGAGATGCAGTCGCCCTTTGATGCTATCAAAGAGACGGACGGCGAAGGTCGTGAGTGGTGGAACTCACGCAAATTGGCACGACTCATGGGTTACCAAAAGTATTGGAACTTTGAGCGGTTGATGGACAAGGTCGCTACTTTCCTGCAGCAAGAGAAGGGCTTAGACCTAAAGGAGCACATGGTGGAGATAGAGGAGATGGCGCAACTGAATAACGGTGGCTATCGACAAGTGAAATCCATCAGACTGTCAAGAACTGCCTGTGTGGCAATAGCCTTGAACGCTGACCAGAAGAAACCTAT
>ONAJ01000026.1 GCA_900315775.1 uncultured Prevotella sp. | reverse complement strand
TATTATATATATTATAATATATATAATATCAAGATTGACATATTTCACCCCTTTTTGGTGTTAATAAAACATTGAAATTAACATATTAACATATTAACATATTAACACCTGAAGGGTGAAGTGCCTTACCTGGAATTGTACTACAGTGCGTCAATGCGAGTAAGTAGGCTACTTACACGCAGTAAGTAGCCTACTTACACATCTGATTAGGCGGGTTGAGAAAAAGTTTCAGTGCAAGGTATCAGAATTATACAAGTATGGGATTTTATTCGTAAATTTGCAATAGATTTCTCGAGCGCGAGAAATCTTAGAGGAGAGAGGAGTGAGGAGAGAGGAGAGAAAAAGCCTCCCCCAACCCCTCCAAAGGGAGGGGAGTTCAGAAGCGCTCAGTACTATTCTCTAACCACTAACCCCTAACCCCTAACCACTAAAAAACCTCTAACCCCTAACCACTAAAAAACCCCTAACCCCTAACCTCTAACCCCTAACCACTAATTTTTAACCCAAAAATTACGCTATGAAAAAGAATACATGGAAGACGATTATACAGGTGGTGATATCTGTATTGACGGCAGCACTGACTGCATTGGGAACGACATCGTGTATGGGTCACGGACCCATATACATCTAAAGAAAAAGCCTCTCCGGTTGGAGGGGCTTATTATTCTGGATATTAATAATCTTCTTATTTCCCTACTGAGACGAGGTACTCGGCGATTTGTACTGCGTTGAGGGCGGCACCCTTACGGATTTGGTCGCCTGAGAGCCAGAAGGTGAGTCCGTTGTCGTCGGCGAGGTCTTTACGTACACGACCTACGAAGACGTTGTCCTTGCCTGCTGTTTCTAAAGGCATAGGGTAAACGAGGTTGGCGGGGTCGTCAACGAGTTGGCAGCCTGGTGCTGCGGCGATAGCCTTCTGGGCTTCCTCGACGCTGATGGGACGCTCGGTCTCAATCCATACTGATTCGGAGTGGCTGCGGAGTGAGCTGACACGGACACACATTGCGGAGCACTTGGCGTCGGTATGCATAATCTTCTGTGTCTCGTTGTACATCTTCATCTCTTCCTTGGTGTAGCCGTTGGGCTGGAAGACGTCAATCTGAGGGATGACGTTATATGCCAGCTGGTGGGCGAACTTCTTGATGGTCTTTACCTCGCCGGTCTCTACCATTTCCTTGTACTGCTGTTGCAGTTCCGCCATAGCTGCTGCTCCTGCGCCTGAAGCGCTCTGATAGCTTGCTACGTGGATGCGCTTGATGTGCGAGATTTTCTCGAGTGGCTGCAGAACGACAACCATCATGATGGTGGTGCAGTTAGGGTTGGCAATGATGCCACGAGGACGGTTGAGGGCATCTTCGGCGTTGCACTCGGGAACGACGAGGGGCACGTCGCTGTCCATACGGAAGGCGCTGGAGTTGTCGATCATCACGGCACCGTACTTGGTGATGGTCTCCGCAAACTCCTTGCTGGTGCCTGCTCCTGCGCTGGTGAATGCTATGTCAACACCCTTGAAGTCGTCGTTATGCTGAAGGAGCTTTACTTCAACGTCCTTACCGCGGAAGGTGTATCTACGTCCTGCAGAGCGTTCGGAACCGAACAGCAGGAGTTCGTCAACGGGGAAGTTACGTTCGTCTAAGATGCGTAGGAGTTCTTGACCTACTGCGCCACTGGCGCCCACAATAGCTACTTTCATAATTCTGTTTTTTTCTTGTTACCTTAAAAATATGGCTGCAAAATTACACATAAAAATTAGAACAAACGATAATTTGTTGTTTTTTTCTTTATTTTTGCTTACATTTTGTGCTAATATCCATACATTTGGAGGTAATGATGTTACAGATGTGCTCCAGATACTCCTTGTCTGTATCGTCGAAGGCGGCGAGTTCGCGGCTGTCGATGTCGAGGACGGCAACAACCTGGTTGGTGGGGGAGAGGAGCGGCACCACGATTTCGGAGCGCGAGAGACTGCTGCAGGCTATGTGGCCTGGGAACTGTTCTACGTCGGGAACTACGATGGTGCGCTGCTCTTTCCACGCTGTGCCACAGACACCGCGTCCGTAGGCTATGTGCATACACGCCACAGGACCCTGGAAGGGTCCTAAGACGAGCTCTTCGCCAACGACTCTGTAGAAGCCTGTCCAGAAGAACCCCATCGTTTCGTGGATGGCTGCGCAGACGTTGCTCATAACTGCTATGAGGTCGTCTTCGCCGTCGATAAGTGCGCTTATCTGTTCTGTGAGCAGGTGGTATCGGGCATTTTTCAATTTTAACAGAATTATGTATCTACTTTAATAATTCAGGGGGAAGTGTCGGCATAGCACCGTTCTGTGTACAAACGTATGCGCTTACATCGACAGCAATGCGATGAGCCTCGGAAACGGGTTTGCCCGCAAGGATGGCGGCACAGAAAGAACCCGTGAAGGAGTCGCCAGCGCCAACGGTGTCGGCAACAGCTACCTTAGGAGTCTCGCGGAACGACATAGCGCCCGGTGTGAAGACGTAAGAGCCGTTGGTGCCGCAGGTGAGTACCAGCATGTCAAGGTTGTACTTGCCCAGGATGAGCCAGCACTTATTCTCCATATCGAGTCCTGGGTAGTCGAACATACGCCCTATGAGGACAAGCTCCTCGTCGTTGATCTTAAGGATGTTGCAACGACGCAGCGATTCCTTGATGACTTCCTTGGAGTAGAACTGCTGACGCAGGTTGATGTCGAAAATCTTCACGCAGTCGGCGGGGGTGTGGTCGAGGAACTTGTATATTGTCTCGCGTGACACGACGTTACGCTGTGCCAACGAGCCGAAACATACGGCACGACAGTTGCGTGCCACCTTCTCGATGTCGTCGGTGAGAGGGATGTTGTCCCAAGCCACGTTCTCCTTGATGTCGTAGGTTGGTATGCCCTGTTCGTCGAGAGTAACCTGAACGGTTCCTGTGGGGTAGGGCACCTGAGGCATAAGGTAGTTAAGTTTGTGCTCTTTGAGTGAGTCAATGGTCTCTTCCGCCAGTTTGTCCTGTCCCAGTGCGCTGATAGCCAGCGTGTTCTCCTCTCCGAGGAACTGTCCTGCGTGGTATGCGAAGTTTGCTGGTGCGCCACCAAGTTTCTTGCCTTCCGGAAGCACGTCCCACAGTGCCTCACCAAGACCAACGATATATCTCTTTTCCATAATAATTTATTTAGGTATTAGTAATTATTTGTTCAACTGTTTGATGTAAGTAAACAGGTAGATAACGCCTACCGCCATTACCAGGACTGCGCCACCCTGTCCCATAGCATCGCTCATGAAGCCCATGAGGAGTGGGAAGATGGTACCGCCGAAGAGTCCCATAATCATAAGTCCGCTAACCTCGTTCTGCTTCTGCGGCATTGCTTCAAGAGCTGTAGCAAAGCACATAGAGAAGACGTTAGAGTTGCCGTAACCCACGAGGGCGATAGCAACGTAAAGCTCCCAAGCTTCGTCGCCGACGTACATGCCTATCATTGACAGAGCCATCATGATGACAGAGATGATGAAGAATGTGCGCATCTTAAGCAGACGGAGGAAGAAGGAGCCCGTAAGACAGCCTATGGTACGGAAGATGAAGTACAGCGACGTAGCAAAGGCGGCGTCGTTGAGCGACATTCCCAGGCGCTCGATGAGTATCTTCGGAGCTGTGGTGTTAGTACCCACGTCGATGCCCACATGACACATGATGCCGAAGAACGAGAGTAGCACGATGGGGGTGCCTAAGAGTTTTATGCACTCAACGAAAGTGGAGGGCTTACCCTCGATAGGTGCTTCGTCGATAGGTGTTGCGGCAAGCCACAGTGTGGAGCAGGCGCCAACGACAAAGAATATGGCGAAGAGCACCTTCCAGTCGTAGCCGAAAGAGGGGATGACCTGTGTTGCTCCCCACATAGCCAGATAGGGTGCAGAGAACGATGCTATAGCCTTGATAAACTGTCCGAAGGTGAGTGTTGAGGCTAAGTTGCCGCCACCCATAACGGTAGATACCAGCGGGTTAAGCGATGTCTGCATGAGTGCGTTGCCGATGCCTAACAGCGAGAAGGCTATCAGCATTACTGCGAAGCTCTCGCCAAGGAGCGGCAGGAACAGTGACACTACCGTCACCAGGAGCGACAGCAGTACGGTCTTCTTACGACCTATCTTGTTCATCAGCATACCGGTAGGAACGCTGAAGATGAGGAACCAGAAGAATACCAACGACGGGAAGACGTTAGCTACTGAGTCAGAAAGTCCAAGGTCTTCCTTGACATAGTTTGAGGCAATGCCCACTAAATCTACAAAACCCATGCAGAAGAAGCAGAGCATTACGGGGATTATAGCCAGTTTATTTGTTTTCATATACTTGGTAGGTTACTTTTTAAAGTTATAGATTGTTGCTTTCGCGCCCTTGACAGAAATCTTGTTATACGGTTCTGTAGGGAATACGAGGTTTGTCATAGCCATACGACCTTCTGCGTCGAAGACCTCTATGCTGCTGTTGTCCAGGAATATGCGCATCTGCTTCATATTACCGTAAACGGGTGCTGTGGTTACGCAGGGGAATGCCTCGCTGAAGCTGGCATAGCTACGTGTGCGGTCCATGCTGAAGGTCTTTGCTGCAGCGTCGTACTTCATCACTACCTGTTCGCCTAAGTGGTTTGACAGCACCACTTCGCACGAGCCCTTAGTATCGACAACTATCTCGCCCGTTCTGGGTACGTTCTTTACCACTTTGTCGCGAAGGGTGAGGAGTTCCTTGGAAGGAGTTACTCCGCAGTAGATGTTGCCGTTATATTCAAAGAGGTCGAGGTCGCGCGGTATGCTGTTTGCCGAGCGGAACTGCTTTGTGGGCACCTGGTTGGCATACTGCCAGTTAGACATCCACGCGAGGATGATGTGGCGACCGTCGGGAGCGTTGTCGAAAGTTACTGCCGCATAGTGGTCCTTGCCGTAGTCCATCCAGCGGGTGTCTTTATGGTCGCAGGTGAACTTATGACCGTCGAAGTCGCCAATGAAATACTGTGTTGCAGAGCCGCCGTAAGGACCGCCAGGGTTGATGTTACAGATGAGCATCCACTTCTGTTTGTCGGTGCCGCGAACCTGCAGCTTTACGAGGTCAGGACACTCCCAAACGCCGTCGTGACAACCGTAGCCCTTGCCGAAAGAGCTCTCGAAGGTCCAGTCCTTGAGGTTCGACGAAGAGTAGATGTGCATCTCCTGTCCTACAGCAAGGATAAGATTCCACTTCTGCAACTCAGGGTTCCAGAACGCCTTAGGGTCGCGGAAGTCCTCCTCGGTGCTTACCAGCACGGGGTTGCCGTCGTATTTCTCGAAGGTCTTACCGTTGTCCTTAGAGATAGCCATCGACTGCACCTGACTCTTCTCGCCTGCCGAGGTGTAGAAAGCCACAACGCGGTCGTTGGGTTTGTCAACTACTGCCGAGCCGCTGAATATGGTACCCAGCGCGTCGGGCTCTATAGCTGTAGGCTGTGCCTCCCAGTGAATGAGGTCGCGTGAGGTAGAGTGTCCCCAAGTCATATTCTCCCACATAGAGCCGTAGGGGTTCCACTGATAGTAGAGGTGATAGACACCGTCCTTGTAGAACATTCCGTTGGGGTCGTTCATCCAACCGTAGGCTGGCGTGTGGTGATAGGCGGGTCGGAAAGCCTCACGATTAGTGGTGTCGAAGGTGTCGCTCTGTTTCATCTCCTTCCAGCAGATGAAGTCCTTCATGGCGCCAGTATAGCGGCGGTCACCGTGAAAGAAGATGTCCAGCAGCACCTTGTTGCTACCCACCTTGTCGGTAATCTTTTTTATCTCGAGTGGTACGTAGAAGTCAATCTTGTCAACAGCCAGACGGATGTTCAGCGACTTCACCTCCTGGTTGTTCACCATTACCTTTACTGATGCGATGTCCTCGCGCTCCTGAACAGGCAGAAGCAGGTAACGGCTGTTTACCTCTATGCGCTGCATAGCGTGGTTCTTGCCCAGGAGTTGCAAAGACTGAGCCATAGTGCCGGTAGCCGAGAGTGCCACAACGATAATTGCTAATAAATATTTCTTCATTTTAGGTTAGTATTTTGTTCTTCTGTCTGCAAAGTTATAAAAAAATCCTGAAACAATCTTTTTACCTCTCAAAAACTTCAACCTACCTTAGTAGGCAGAAACCTTTAAATTACTAACTTCTATTTCTCCACCATAATTATTTATACTCCAGCAGTTCTTCTGGATGCCATAAAGACGCATTGTGTAGCAGATGTTGTCGTTGACATATATTACAAACACAGAGTTGTCTGTATAGATGTCAATGTTGTACACGTTGTCAGTAGGACGCTGGAACTTATAGCTGTCAACAGCCTCGATGAAGCCCTTACCTTCAGCACCTTCCTGCTCCATATTAATCTTACGATCGTTTTCGCCCTCAGGGTTGAATACCATAGTGTAGTACTTCTTAGAGTCTGAGCCGCGGAACAGCGAAACACCGAACTTGTCGGTATTGCCGGCAGTCTTAACGGTGAAACTCATGTGGTTGTGATAACCCAGACGGTTGTAGAGCACGTAAGCGCCCTCGCCGGTGAGCTTGCCGTTAGCATAGCCCTTGCTCTCCATCTCGCGGACAGTCTGTGGCTTGTTGTACTTGTTGTTAAGTGACGGAACAGCGGTAAGGGTAAGAGTACCGTCTTCGTGCTGCAGCACCTTGTGACAAACGAGAGCACCTCCCCACTTAGGTTCGTTGCCGTCGCCAGCACCTACGTTGATGTTGCGTGCGTCGATGTCGTCGATAGGACGATAGGGGCACCATCCCCAGATGTAGCGGTCGGTACCGTTAGAGGCTGTCTTGCCGGCATAGAAAGCACGTGAGTCGAGAACACCCTCGCGACCGTCCTTAGGCCAGTTGGCACCCGGGTCGTTGAAGCACTTCTTCAGGTTCTCCCAAGAGTCAGCCATCATGTACTTAACCTTACGGCTCCAAGAGGTCTGGAACGACTCGCTGTAAACGAGATACCACCAGTTGCCCATCTTGAATACGTCAGGACACTCGCAGAAACGGTCCCACACCATAGGGAAGCTGCCAGCGTTCTCCCAGTTCTTCATGTCGGCAGAGACGAACTCGGCAAAGATGCCGTTGCCGCCAGCCTGAGGACGAGTAGCGATAACCATGTGGAACTTGCCGTCGTCGCCCTTGAATATCTGTGGGTCGCGGAAGTCGAAACCGTTATATCCGTACTCAGGACCGTTGAGCTGCCACAGGTTGTCGCGGGTCCACGTCTTGAAGTCGTGCGAAGTAGCACGCATCACCACCTGGCGGTTAGTGCATTTGCCGTTCTCGCCAGTATAGTAGATGTAGTAGAGACCGTCAGTCTCGTTGTAGAAGCAGCAACCTGTTCCGAGGGCTGCATCCTGCTGGAAGTCGTTGCTTCCAACAGAGAGTATCTCACCCAGTGACTCGTAGCTTGAGCAGTCCTTTGTCTTCAAGCCCCAATATGGGTGGAAACAGTATGGCTTATTGTTTGCGTAGTCCTGAAGGTACAGAACCTTGAACTCGCTATTCTTTGCATCGTAGAAAGGCATTGGGTCACCTATACCACCTACGTTGTCGGTAGGCTTAATCATATATGGGGTGTAGAATGTGGTGAAACCTCTCTCGTCAGTAGGAACGAAACGCTCTGATGTGCCCGCCCAGTCCTTTACGGTCTCGCCTGGGGCGTCATATTCGTTGTAGCAAGAGGTGAAGGCTGCACCAATGGCGCAGTACACCAGACTTCCGATAATTGATAATTTATATTTCATGGTTCCTAATTTT
Organism: uncultured Prevotella sp.; assembly: GCA_900315775.1. Lineage (GTDB taxonomy): Bacteria > Bacteroidota > Bacteroidia > Bacteroidales > Bacteroidaceae > Prevotella. Next base: position 32,026 of record ONAJ01000026.1, on the reverse strand, counting down.
ATTCGTTTTTCAGATAGTTATATGCATTCATCAGAAGTGTACCCAGGTTCTCGTGATATACTGAGACGTATGGAGTAGGAGAGTACCAGTCTAACAGACCGGAACCGAAGCAGATGATACCTCCCTTGCCGAACTCTCCGTTGAAGTTCTTGAGCTCCCAAGAAGATACCTCGTTCTCGTTACCTACAAGACGACGTGCCTTGCCGCCTGTTACTTCGTCGAACTTAGCGTATAGGGCGTCACCGCTTACTCCGTCCCAGTGATACTGAGATGCTGAGTTACAGATGGTGAAGTCCTTGTCAAGGGTGTAGAATGCTTCTGGGTTCGTTGGGTTAGCAACGAAGTTCTGCCACAGCGGGTGTGTCTTGTCGATGACAGGCAGTGTCCAGGGGTTGTCGTCCATCTTAGGACCGCCTTCGCCACCACCGCCCCAACAGTTGTTAGGACAACCTGTCTCAGGCATAGCACCAAGAGCAGCTGCGTAGTTAACAGCCATACGCTGCAGAACGATACCGCCGCCGCGCTTCCAGTAATCCTTCAGTATTGGCAGAGCTGCCATAGCTCCTGCCTCACTGGAGGTGAAGTCAGAGTATTTCTGGTATGCAGGAGTCTGACGATGGATGAATACGAACTGACACTTAGAGAGTATTTCCTCGGTAACATCCTTCCAAGAGATGTAAGCAGAACCGGCGATGTTAGAGGTGAGCCACTTAGCGGCAGCCTTCTCCTCGTCGCCCAGTTGCTCAACGGTCTCTGCATTACCGATGAATACTGCAACAGGATACTTTATAAGAGTAACGACAACAGTATAAACCGTTTCGGCAGTGTTGTCCTTTACGGTGAGTTTGAAGGGCTCTGTGAAGTTGCCCTTAGTACCACTTGCAGGAATACACTCTGCGTCATCGCTGACTTTTGCCTCGAAGGTAGCGTTAGAAAGGTCGATGTCGCCACCGCCGGTAATAGAAACGGTAACCGTCTTGGTGGTCTGGTCTATTGCTCCCTTAACGCCCTCAAGGATGAAGAGCTTAAGTTCTGCCTCGTCGTTGCGTACTGCCAATTGGTAGTCGAGAGTAAGGTCGCCGTTAACTACGTGTAAACGCTGGTCGCCCTGAAGATTGATGTGGTCGCCCACCTTTATATTAGCCTTAGCACCATCAGAGAGCTTCAGGCTGGTGACTACCATATCGCTCTTCTTGTTGAAGTCAACAGGCACCTTCACCTTTATTGTTCGCGTCGCGTTGTTTATGGTAGCAACATATTTCTCGTTGAGAACCAGTTCCTCAACAAGGCATTTGCCGCCAACGTTCATGCTGGTGTTGTCATCACTACATGCTACGAAGAGTGAAGCAATGCAGCAGAGTGCTACGCCTGCGATAAACTTTATAATGTTCTTTTTCATAATTTTTTCGTTATTACGTTATTACGTTATTACGTTATTATGTTTACCAATTGCCAATGTTCTGTGTGTAGTGACCGTTAGAAGCTGAATACTGCTTGTCGGGAATTGGCAAATACTCGTTCTTGTCGGCAGTGAACTGAGCACCAGAGAGGAATTTAAGCTTCTTGCTTTCTTCGTTGTAGAACTTATTGATAACTTGCGCTGCGTCGCCCCAACGTACGAGGTCGAAGAAACGCTCGCTTTCCATAGCCAGCTCAAGACGACGTTCCGTCTTTACTATGTTTATAGCCTCTTCCTTGCTGTAGGTGCCGTTGTAGCGCTTGATAGCGTAGTGCACGTTGAACTTGCTGGCGTAGCGTGAAACGATGCTGGCATTTACCAGACCGATAGCGCGGTCACGAACCTGGTTAACCAAGTCGATAGCCTGACCTGTCTGTCCCAGTTGTGCGTATGCCTCAGCACGCATAAGGAGAACGTCAGCATAACGGAACACTATGCGGTTCATTGATGATGCCAACTGGTTGTCAGCGTTAAAGAGATAGATGTCGAGGAGCGCTGGGTCAACGTTGTGCTTAAGAGAAACGTTGTAGCCGTAATCGCCGTTGCCGCGTCCCCAGTTCTTTGTCTTTGACATCATGAAGTTATCGTTGAACATATAAGGAGTGCCAGGCACACCTACTGTCTCGAAGAGACGTGGGTCAACGGTCTGTGAAGAACCAACTTCGTAGTCGGCAGCATTAGCGTCAACAAGAGGCAGACCGTCAGCATTGGTGCGGTAAGCATTCACAAGATTGATAGAAGGCTTGTAGAAGTCGCAACCAGAGTCGAGGGTTCCCTGAACACAAGGAACGATAAGACGGTAAGCGAAGTTCAGGTTACCATAGGTGGTACCGTCGTTCTTAGAGTACTGGATAGACCAGATAGCCTCTTTGCCATTCTCGAACTGCTCCTCAGGACGGAAGTTGTTGTGAAGGTCGCTCTCAAGACCGTAGCCAGAGTAGATGGAAGGGTCTGTGTATTCGATAACCTTCTTCAGCTCAGCCTCGTTGATGGAGGTAACCTTGTGCGACTTAGTGTCGTCCTGATGGTAAGCCTTGTAGAGATAAACCTTTGCAAGGAATGCGGCAGCGGCAGCCTTTGTAGGACGACCCTTGTCGGCCTGTGTAACAGGAAGAACCTTGTAAGCATCCTCGAGGTCGTTGATAATCTGCTGCCAAGCCTGGTCGTTAGTATATTCCGTATTCGAGAGGTTGTTGTAATCGTCCTCTGTCATGTGGAGTCTGTTAACGAAAGGAATGTTCTTGAACAAGCGCTTCAACTGGAAGTGTCCGTAAGCACGGAGGAACTTCATCTCAGCTGTACGCTGCTGGATGGTTGTATTGCCCTGATCAGCCTCGGAGAGCATGTCTAATGACAAAGATACACGAGACAGATACTTGTAGAAACGATTCCAAATGTCAGAGTATGGCCAGTCGGTAGTCATGATACCTTTAGCCTTTTCCATAACGTGGAACTCTCCACCGTCGTTGTCGTCGGCACCACCAACGTAGGCATCGTCAGAGCGAGTGTCGTAGTTCCAAAGGGAGAACGACGAGTTCATATCTTCAATGGTCACCAGACCTGCGTAGGCAGACAGGATGACATTGTCAACATATTTCGGGTCTTTTACCTCGTCCTGTGTCAGAGTACCCTGTGGCACCTGGTCGTCGAGGAAGCTGGAGCAAGAAGAAAGAGTCAGGCCGCAGCAAACAAGACCTATATATAATATATTCTTAGTATTCATATTATTTTCGTTTTTCAATTAGAATGATACGTTAAGTCCGAATGTTACGTTGAGAGGAATAGGATAGTCAAATCCTGTCTTTGCTCCTCCTGCTCCGATGAATGCCTCGGGATCTACACCAGAGAATTTCTTACTCTTGATGGTGAGAAGGTTCTGAGCAGATACGTACAGACGTACGCGCTCAAGCATGAGCTTTTCAACAAAAGTCTTAGGAAGATTATAGCCTAACTGAACAGTACGCAGCTTAGCAAACGAGCCGTTCTCAATATAGTATGTTGACATACGACCTTCCCTGTTGGTGTCTGATCTGGTAAGTGCAGGAATGCCGCTGCCTGGGTTCGAAGGACTCCAAGCGTCGAGAACGCGGTCACCCTTGTTGAGGTTAGGCATGTTGATGTTGGTGTTCGACCAGAAGTCTGTCTGCGACTTGAAAGCGTGAGTGTTGGCGTCAACGCTCTGAACACCCTGCCAGAACATAGTGAAGTCCCAATCCTTATACTGCAAGTAGATGTTAAGACCCCAAGAGAACTTAGGAGTTGGGTCGAAAATCCAAGTCTGGTCGTCCTCAGTAATTCTACCGTCACCGTTGAGGTCAGCATAGCGGATACGTCCGATGCCGGCACCTTCCTGAATGGCGTGGTTGTCGATGTCTTCCTGACTTCTGAAAATTCCGTTAGCAACGTAGCCCACAGCAGCGTTCATTGGATGACCTATGATAGAGAGTTTACTGTTACCACCGAAAGTACCGTTAGCTGCTACAGTAGCAGGAAGTTTTGTGATTTCGTTCTTATAACGGCTGATGTTACCGTTGATATCCCAAGAAAGACCGTAGGATGTCTTGTGACGATAACCTGCTGTAACTTCCCATCCGACGTTCTTTACCTCGCCGGCGTTAATCCACTGCTTAGCACCTTCACCCATAGCAGCAATACCGTCCATAGGCAGAAGAATGTCTGTAGTCTTCTTGTGGAACCAGTCGAAACTACCGTAAACCTCGTTGCCAAGGAGTCCGAAGTCGAAACCGATGTTGTGCTGGGTTGTTGTCTCCCACTTGATATCTTCGTTGCCGCGCTGTGTGCGTACGTAACCGCTATTGAGGATAGAACCACCATTGGTACCGGCGATGTCGTATGCAGAACCAGCAGGAGCGTCACCAGACCACAGTGTGGTTGATGTGACAGCCTTGTAGAGGGTGTAGCGTGCAACGTTGGAAATTTCCTGGTTACCGGTCTGTCCCCAAGAGTAACGAATCTTGAAGTCGTCAAGCCACTTTGATGTAGATTTCATGAAGTCCTCCTGTGTGAGGCGCCATCCGAGAGAAACAGATGGGAAAGTACCGTAGCGGTTATTCTTACCGAAGCGGCTTGAACCGTCGCGACGTATTGTTACAGAAGCCAAGTAACGGTCTGCATAGTTGTAGTTAACCTTTCCGAAGTAAGAAAGCAGTGAGAATCCGTCACCACCACCGTCAACCAACTGACGTCCTGTGCCGGCTCCTGGCCACATGTAGTTAGTGTTGAGGATAGAAAGCTCATAGCGCTGAGCACTTGTGAAATTATTATCCTGACGGTTCAACTCGATACCAATCATGGCATCACCACGATGCTTGCCTATTTCGAGGTTATATGTAGCGATAGCGTTCCACATCCAGCGCAACCAGTGCTCCTGAATGTTCTGTGCAGCACTTTCAGAGCTCTTTACCTTACCGTTGGCAACGGGGTAGAGGAAGCGGCGCTGCTGCTTCTGAGTGTAGTCCAAACCGAGGGTAGAACGTATCATGAAGTTCTTGAACGGAGTAATGCTGATGTGAGCATCGCCGAAGGTACGCCAAGTGGTGTACTTGTTGTCCTTGTTGCGGTTGATGATGCTCAGCGGGTTCTCGCGCTCGAAGTAAGAGCCGAGGGTCTGTGCAAACTCACCATTCTCAGCGAGGATGGGGTAGTTAGGGTTAAACTGGAGAGCACCCTCGATGATGCCACCAGGAGCATCGTTGCCCTCGGTGCGGCTCAGGGTGAAGTTCTCACCGATGACAACAGCGCCGTCTAACAGCTTATAGTCTGTGTTGGCACGTGCTGACAGACGGTTGAACTGGCTCTCCTTGATAGTTCCAAGGTTCTTGTAGTAACCTAAAGAGAAGAAGGAGTTACCCTTCTCGGAACCGTTGCTGATAGAGAGGTTGTACTGCTGGATAACACCAGTACGTGTAATCTCATTGAACCAGTCGGTATCGCCAGAACGAACGGTTGCCTCATCGTCCAGATACATGTTCATAGAGAGACCATTGAGATGAGGAGCGCCGTTCTGATCGTAGCCCCAGTCGTAATTGTAACCGAGACCGTTATTATTAGGATCAACACCGTCGTTAACGCATGCCTGCCAGTAGGCGCGACCCCACTGCTCTGCATTAAGAGTCTTCACTCTGTTGTTGTAGAAAGAGGCAGCGATGCTGGCGTCGAAGTTGACCTTGATTTTTCCTTCCTTACCCTTCTTTGTAGTGATGATGATGACACCGTTAGCAGCGCGGCTACCATAGATAGAAGCCGATGCAGCGTCCTTCAATACCTGAATAGACTCGATATCGTTACCGTTAAGGTCGTGCATACTTGCCTTTGTCGGCACACCATCGATGATGTAGAGAGGGTCGTTGTCGTTCAGCGTACCCACACCGCGGATACGTACCGTAGCAGCACCCGAAGGATCACCGTTTGCTGCGATGTTCACACCAGGAACACGTCCCTGGAGGGCTTTCATCGGGTTGTTTTCGTTCTGCTTAGCAAGTTCGTCAACGCTAACAACAGATACCGCACCAGTAAGGTCGGCCTTGCGCTGTGTGGTATAACCTGTTACCACAACTTCGTTAAGCAACTGGGAGTCGCTCTTCAGGACTACCTTCATACCCTTTGCGGCGGGCAGTTCCTGAGTGGCATAACCCACATAAGTGAATACGAGTGTTGCACCCGCTTTTACTTTCAGAGTAAAGTTACCGTCGAAGTCGGTTACTGAACCGTTCGAGGTACCCTTCTCCATCACTGTGGCACCAATAACACTTTCGCCGGTCTCATCGACAACGGTTCCGGTGATTTGCTCTTGCGCGTACATTATATTATTTAAAGCGAAAAGCAAAGCGGCACACATCAGAAATCGTTTGAGTTTTTCCATTTTGTGATTGCTTTTAGTTAGTAGAAATTAAAACTTGCCACAAAATTAAATGCAGTCGCGATTTTCGACTGCAAAATTTCGTTCTTAGGATGTAAATCCTGTTGCGATGAAACAAATTTGCTATGAAATGAACGATTTTTCTCTATCTTACATCGTTGGGCAACACTCCGTATTCCTCCTTGAAACACTTGGTGAAGTACGATGGAGCAGAAAAACCGACGGCATAGGCTACCTCGCTGACAGTCTTTTTTGTTGTGATGAGCAACTGATAGGCGCGGTTAAGTCTTGCTGTCCTCAGGAGTTCCACAGGTGACATATTTGTGACGGACTTCACCTTCCTATAGAGTTGTACACGACTGAGGTTCATGTCGGCTGCAAGGTCTTCAATACTAAGGTTGCTATTGTCAAGTCGTGATTCTATAACTTCCTTGAAGTGTGTTATGAAGTAATTGTCCTCCTTGTCAACGTTAATCTTAATCTCGTTCTTCTCGATTTTACTCTCGTCCATGTTCCACAGCGTGTTGACCACGTGTTGGCGACGCAGTGTTATTTTGCCGTTGCGGTACAGGTAGTACAATACTATTACTGCCAACAGCAGCACAATGACGATAAGTGCCAGCAGGAGAGTGAGCTTCTGGGCGTTTATCTCGCGGAGATAATTGTCGGCACGCTTGTGCAACTGGTCCAGATAAGCCGTCTGTCGGTCGGTCTCCTTTGCCTGCATGTATAACACGTTGGCGTTATCGTGAGTGACGAGGGCAGACATAAGTAGCTGTTCTTTCTCGTAGGGCTTCCCCTCGAGGATGTTGAGAGCCATCTGTAGTATAATGTCTCCGTGAGTAGGATAAATAAAGCTGGCGTCGAGAATGGAGTCGCAAACCAGTTTTATTCCTCCGTCCTCGCCAGGCAAACCGTCAATGCCGCAGAACTTCGGTAGTCTTTCTAACTTCCTTTCCATAAAGGCCTTACGTGCCCCTATCGCCATACGGTCGTTCTCGCCAAAGACGTAATCTACATTGCTCAGGTCGCTCTTGCAGCCCTTCACGGCATTATACCCGCTGGGCTCTGTCCAGTCGCCCTGCAGGGTGTCTATTAGTGTTATGTCGGGATATTTCCTCAGTGCATCTTGAAAACCTTTATGACGCTCTATTGCTGGCGAAGAGCCTTTAAGTCCCATAATCTCAAGGACTTGTCCTTTGCCGTGCAGTTTTGATGCTATGTATTTTCCCATCATGTTACCCATTTCGTAGTTGTCGGCACTAACGTGGGCGGTAAACTTCTTTGAGTTTGTCTTTCGTTCAAAGACAATTACAGGAATACCCTTGTCGTAGGCGCGGTCTATGGCGGGACTTATTGTAGCCACCTGGTTGGGAGCCACGATGAGCAGGTCTATTCCTTCCTCCAGCAGACTGTCAATTTGCTGTATCTGTCGTTCGTCGCTGTCGTAAGCGGCAGCAAAACACAACTCTATGCTGTCGTTGAGGTACGCTGCCATTCGCAGTTCCGCATTCTGCTTCTCGCGCCAGATGTCGGCAGAGCACTGGGAAATGCCTATGACATACTTCTTCTCCCTCTGACTGCATGAGGAAACGAGGGCTGTTATGATGAGTAAAAATACTAAAATTTTTTTCATAACAAAGGGTTTATGCGTGCAAAGATACGAAAATAATTCATAAACCGTAACCCACAATAAATAATTTTTTGTATTTTTGCACAAGTTATGGAGCATTCTTATATTGCCATAGACCTGAAATCGTTCTACGCATCTGTGGAGTGTGTGGCACGCGGACTGGACCCGTTGACGACAAATCTTGTTGTTGCCGACGTGTCGAGGACCGACAAGACCATCTGTCTTGCCGTATCGCCGTCGTTGAAGGCTTACGGAATAGGAGGACGAGCACGTCTTTTCGAGGTGCAGCAGCGACTGCGCCAGGTAAACTACGAACGTCAGATAAAGTCGCCCTCACGACAGCTTACGGGGAAGTCGTGGTTCGACAAGGAACTACAGGAACATCCCGACTGGGCTGTAGATTACATAGCAGCACCGCCTCGGATGGCGCACTATGTGGAGGTGAGCAACAAGATATATAATATATATTTAAGGTATGTGGCTCCCGAGGATATCCACGTGTACAGCATCGACGAGGTGTTCATGGACGTCACTAACTACCTGCGCAGCTACAAAATGACACCTCACGAGCTCACCATAAAGATGATACGCGACGTGCTCAAGGAGACGGGCATAACAGCGACGGCAGGCATAGGTACTAATATGTATCTGTGCAAGGTGGCTATGGACATCGTGGCAAAGAAGGCTCCCGCCGACGCCGACGGTGTGCGCATTGCGGAACTCGACGAGATGTCTTACCGCCGTCAGCTGTGGGACTATCGCCCTATTACCAAGTTCTGGCGAGTGGGTAAGGGGACGGCAGAACGGTTGGCTCTCTACGGCATAGACACTATGGGAAAGCTGGCTCGGACATCGTTGAACAACGAGAAACTGCTGTACCAGCTATTTGGCGTTAATGCGGAACTGCTCATCGACCACGCCTGGGGATGGGAGCCGTGTACCATAGAAGCGGTAAAGGCATACCGACCGGCAACAAACTCCTTCAGCAGCGGACAGGTGCTCCAGTCGCCCTACACCTTCAAGAAAGCACGTGTGGTAATAAGGGAAATGGCGGAGGCTATGGCGCTGAAACTGGTGTCGCGACGGCTTGTTACCAGCCAACTCATAATAACGGTCAACTACGACAGGGAATGTCTGGAAAATCCTGATATACGAGCACTCTATAACGGTGAGGTGACTAAGGACTACTACGGACGTATGGTGCCAAAACATGCTCACGGAACGGTGAACCTGAAACAGCAGACATCGTCCTCAAGACTCATCATGCAGGCAGTAGAAGAGCTCTACGACAGCATAGTAAACCCGGACCTCCTTGTGCGACGACTTAACATTACGGCGGCAAACGTGGTGAGCGAGGAAATTGCAAAGAACAAGAAGGTGCCTGAACAACTCGACATCTTCACCGACTACGAGGCGCTGAACAGACAGCGCGAAGAGGAAAGGAAAGCACTCGAGAAGGAACGACGCATGCAGGAAGCGCAGCTAAAGATAAAACAACGCTACGGCAAGAACGCTATCCTCAGAGGACTAAACTTCGACGAGGGGGCAACGGCGATAGAGCGTAATGAACAAATAGGAGGACATAAGGCATGAAAAGAGAGGAGCGAGGAGAGAGGAGTGAGGAGAGATATTCCGATATAATAAACCTGCCACACTACGAACCTAAGCACCATAAACGGATGTCTATGGAGAGTAGGGCAGCGCAGTTTGCACCCTTTGCTGCCGTCAAGATAGATTGATGGTGTTTACCACTTTGCCTTAAAGATGTCAGGCGATACTATCAGCGAGAACCATCCCCAGTGGGCGGTCTTGTTGCCCTCGCCCTGCTTCAGTCGCGACATCGTTTCAGTACCATTCATAAGGGTATATCCGGCATGAAGTGCTATGTCCTTGGTGAACTGGTACGAAGCGTTAAACTCGAAGGCGTGTCCCAACGTGCGTTTTAGTCTTCTGAGTTCTGTCGCAGTAGCCAGATAGTGATATGTGAATCCGCAGTTGAGGTTCTTTACAGGTACTCCGAAGGTTCCCACAAAGGCATTCTGCAGTCCTGGGGTGAAACCATAGGTGTAGGCACTCTCGTAGAAGAAGTCCAAGATGCCGTAAAACTTTGTCCTTGAACCGTAAAGAGGGGTGAAACCCCTTAGAACATCATGATATGTCAATACCCATCCACCGTATGACACAGGGACATAATCGTCACCGCTGAGGTGGTCGTAGCCCACCAGGAATCCGTACCTGTCGGATGGGTTTACGGTAGCCTTAACACTCGCCATCCAAGCACGTATCTTCTGTGCATACTTCTCGCTGTTGACGTTCTTTCCCGTCTGGCGGTAGTAAGAACCCTCGAGAGTGAAGAGTTTGGGGTGGAAGTTTATGTATGTTCCGTACATCTGTTGATAAACGGTTCTCGGCTGGTTAGTCTTGTAGTCCCACTCCTTTGGGTTTGTCTTTCCTGCCTGAAGACCGAGGTTCATGAAGAGCAAGGAAACGCCAAGCGGGAACGACGGTACGTCATAGTGGTACCAAATGGTCTGCATAGTCTTGTACAGCTGGGCTCCATCGGTGTAGTATGTGCTGTGATATATGCTGTCGCCATTCTGGTTGTAGGCGAGTATGGCGTGAACCTTATGACCGTGTCCTTCGTAACCTAATCGGAGAATGTCGTGCGAGAGTGCCGCTGTGGCGAAGTCGTTAAGACCTATGATACGCTCGTCGTCGTAAGCCAGAGCAACACGTCCTACCTGCGCAAAGAGTCCGCTCTTCGTTGACATCTTAACCCAACCCTCATAGAGCCTGAGCGCCTGGTTGCCACTCATTCCCCATATAGCATTGTTCTCTAATACAGCGTGAGCCTGCAGTCCTGTACGCTGGTAGTCGGCAATGAGACGGAAACGTCCCTGAACGAAGTATGACCTGTCCTCGTACGCGCCCTTCGGCAGTCCTCCTCCACAAGCCTCACCGTGAGTAAGGATATGTGTTCCAAGGGTGAATTTGTTTTTCAAAGAGTCCTCCTGTGCCACTACTTTCGCGGACATCAGCAGCATAAGTACTAAGATAGCGTAGGTTTTCATAACTGTAATATTATAATATGTTAGTCTTCTCTAAAGTAATTCAAGTGCAAAGTTATAAATTAATTTCATAGTACAATGATTATTATTGAAAAACCTTGTATAAGTCAGAGGAATTTAGTACCTTTGTAGGGTTATAACCTACGTGATACGTGACTGATGGCTCAGAAGATACAGAAGACGAATGTGTGCCGACTGCTGGATGCAGCTGGGGTGGAGTACGAATTGATTGAGTACGCCGTAGATGAGACCGACCTGAGCGCCACACATGTGGCTCAGCAGTTGGGCGAAGATGTGGATGCTGTGTTCAAGACCATTGTGCTTGAGGGCGACAAGATAAAGCATTTTGTGTGTGTGGTGCCTGGAGCCTGTGAGGTGGATTTGAAGAAGGCAGCACGCGTCAGCGGTAATAAGTCGTGCAAACCTATCCCGCAGAAGGAATTGCTACCGCTGACCGGTTACATTCGTGGCGGTTGTTGTCCGATAGGAATGAAAAAGCCGTTCCCCACATACATCGACGAAACCTGTCTGATGCATGAGAAAATCTACGTCTCCGCGGGTCAACGCGGTATGCAACTGCGTCTCACACCACAATCCCTGATTGACTACGTACCACTCACCGTCAGCGATATAATATAATCATACTCCGGCAACGACTTCAATCTCAACCAATGCCCCTTTCGGTAAAGTCTTTACAGCAACAGCAGACCTTGCTGGGTATGGCTCTGTGAAAAACTCTGCATAAACAGCGTTCATATCTGCAAAGTCGTTCATATCAGCCATGAATACTGTTGTTTTCACGACATTACTCATTGTCAGACCCGCCTCTTCCAGAATAGCTTTCACGTTGAGCAAAGACTGGCGGGTTTGTTCCTTGATACCTCCCTCAACAAAACTTCCAGTAGCAGGATTGATGGGTATCTGTCCGGAGGTATAAATGAGATTTCCAACTTGTATTGCCTGACTATAAGGCCCTATTGCCGAAGGTGCCTTTGTTGTACTGATTACTTTTTTCATCGTCTTATGGTGTTTTGTTTATTTGCATATTTCTTCAATAGCCTTACGCTCTTGTTGGTAAATTTGTCTTATCGTGATAATTGTCGCTTCGCTCCACTTTGCGTGCAAAGTTACAAATTAATTTCATAGTACAATGATTATTATTGAAAAACCTTGTATAAGTCAAAAGAATTTAGTACCTTTGTAGGGTTATTAGACTATGGATTTCTCAGCATACATACAAAGTGATTTGGCTTGGATTGTACTTTTTGTAATGGCCATATTTGTTGGAATGTCAAAGACAGGTGTTCAGGGATTGGCTATTCTTACAGTCCCCATGCTGGCAATGACATTCGGAGCAAAGCCGTCCACAGGCTTAATGCTACCAGTCCTTTGCTTTGCTGATGTCATCGGGGTAAGTTACTACCGCCGACAAGCAGAATGGAAGTATATCATCCGCCTGCTCCCAATGGCTATAGCTGGTTTCTTCCTTGCTTTGTGGGTAGATAATATGATTCCGGCAACAGAGTTTAAACACCTAATGGGAGCCTGTCTTGCTCTGGTGCTGGTGGTAATGCTTTGGAGCCAATGGAAGGGAAAGGAGAATCTGCTTATCGACAGATGGTGGTTCAGTCCGCTGTTCGGTTTGTTAGGTGGATTTACGACCATGATTGGTAATGCGGCAGGTCCTGTAATGGCAATCTATCTGCTATCCACTCGTATGCCGAAGTTAGCTTTCGTCGGAACCAATGCATGGTTTTTCCTATGCGTGAACTTCCTAAAACTTCCCTTTCAGGTATTTGCCTGGCATAACATCAATTTAACTACGTTGGCTATTGATGCTTGTGCTATTCCGTTTGTACTTATCGGAGCATTTCTTGGCATTCGCCTCGTTAAGTTCTTACCAGAGAAGGGATTCCGTATATTTACCACAGCAGTAACTATTATCAGTGTCATAGTGATGCTACTATAGAGTTTGACTTATGAAATAAAGTTGGATACAAAGAAACGAAAAAAAACTGGTCAGAACTCAGACCAGTTTTTCTTCTCAGCGGAGAGAGAGGGATTCGAACCCCCGGTGCCTCTCAGCACGACGGTTTTCAAGACCGTTGTAATCGACCACTCTACCATCTCTCCTTGCTTCAAGGTAGAGGCGTCACGTGGTCTGTGACGTCTCTACTTTTCTAAAGCGGGTGCAAATGTACATAGTTTTTTTGACATCTGCAAAATTTTCGTGCACTTTTTTTATTTTAGGGCAACTTTTACTGTTTCGTTGACACCCTTTCCTTCAACCTTGAGGAGGAGCATACCGTTCTCGCCTGGGAGATAGATGCTGGTGTTGGTGCCGTTGAATTTGTGTTCGCCGAGGAACTGACCAGCCTTGTTGTATGCCTTTACGGTGTACTGCTCGGAAGCCTTACCGCCGTTGATGCTCAGGATAACCATACCGTTGAAAGCCTGTACAAGACGAACCTGATGACCGTTGCTCTGGCTGCTCTTTATCATACCGATGCCGAGAGTCCCTGGGTCCTGGTTGCCGAACTTAACAACTTTCGGAGTGAGACCGATTTCGTAAGCGCCGAGGTCTGGTTTGCTGCCTGTGTAAGCGATAGCAGGAACTTTAACACCTGTAGCGGCATAGCGGTCGTTCTCCTCAATGACAGTACCTTTGTCGACGAGGTTAGTACCTGTTGACTGGTTGATTGTTGCGAAGGTGGTCACAGGAAGTGAGCCGTCAGCCTGACGCTCGCCTTCGAGCTGGGTGTACTCCATGAGGTCGTTGAACCATGCTGGGTCTGCCTTGAGCTCTGTGGTGGTAAGCGATGCGATAGCCTCGTCAACACGGATGCCGCCCCAGTCGCTCTTTCCCTTCTTTGCGTCAACACCATTCTGGTCCTTGCCGTTGATGTAGTTATCGTTGATAGCTACGCAGTTATTGAGCTGACAAACGCTACCAGAAGCGATGTCCTCGTAAATCTTGTATGAGTAAGAGTACTTAACGCTCTTGCCAGATACCTCGCTGGTGCGTGTCATACCCGTACAGTTATTCATGATGATGTCACCAGAGTTGTGGTTCTGGTCGAAACCCTTAGAGCCATTGCATGCTGCAACACAGCGATTCATAACGACGTTCATACGACCCTGGTCAGAACCCATCTTGAAACCGTTGGCGTTACCCTGTGAAGAGCTGCCGTCAGCCATCTTGCCGTTGCGTGAAGCGATACAGTTCTCGAAGACGATGGTCTTGTTGTCAGAGAAGTTTCCGTCCTTCTTGAAGAATACGTCGTAGCCGTCGTCGGAGTTGAGCCAAGCACGACAGCCATAGAAGTAGTTACCGTCGCCGACAGAGATCTTCGGAGCAAAGCCGTCAGCGTCACCGTTATCCTCGTCGCAGTTTAGGTATGAGTCGCAGTTGAGAACGTAGTTGTACTCTGCGAGGTTCTTCATCTGCAGACCGGTATCACCGTTCTTGTAGAAGTTACAGAACTCTATGATATTGTCGTGAGCATCCTGTGTGCGGTTGATGATGTCTGAAGACGAACCGCCAGTAGGTTTGTTGCGCTCGATGAGCATACCATTGTCGGAAGCGTTGCAGATGTCAATCTTATAGAAGTGCCAGTAAGAACTGGTGAGACGGATGCCCTGCTGTGGGTTGTCGGAATGACCGTGATAAGGCATTGATGAGAAGTCCAGGATGGCGCGACCGTCGGGACACATAACGGTGATGTACTTGTCGTGAGTACCGTTGCGGTCGTTGATGTTTATGCGCGCATCATAATTATATGTACCGCCCTTCATGTAGATGGTAGTACCTGGGAGCGCCTTATCTACAGCATACTGCAGGCTATAGAATGGCTTTTCTTCTGAGCCGTCACCGGTGGTGTTGTTGCCGTCGGGAGAGCACCACAGAATCTGGTCGGTACCTGCTGCAGGAGTAGCAATACTCTCGGCGTCGGTATATACGAGACCACGTACATTGTCGGTGGGGTTGTCAGGATTGCCCTCGCCGCTACCGCCGCCGCTACCGCCAGCGTCGATTTCCTCTTCAGAACCAACTTCGATACCATAGAAATAGATACCGTCAGTAACGATAATCTTCACGTCGCCGTCAGCAACAACCTTTGCTGTTCCTGTAACGTGAGTCTTGCCTGAAGTAGAGGGCAGCGTGCCTTCAAGGTTCTCTGTGCCGAGACTACGTGTGGCAGAACTCTTGGAGGTCATATACTCAATCTTTACCACCTCGCCAGCATGACATCCGGTGATGACGAAAGAGCTGGTACCCAGCCACATAGAACCGGTGTCGCCACCGAAGCGAAGATTGCCGTCAGAACTTGCTGTGATGGTGAATTTAAGACCTTCTACCATAGAAACGGAAGCACCGTTAGCCATAGCCGGTTCGTTGTTTAAGGCGAGGGTGTAACAGTGACGATTCTTTGAATCTACTTTCCAGTTAGCATCAGCGGTCATATTGGCTGCATCGGCAGCAGGAACTGATGTTAACTTCCATGTGCGCAACTCAGCCATAGCGTTTGAAGCAAGCGCCATGAGTGCAATACAGATTAAAGTTTTTTTCATAAAGTGTTTTTTTTAGTTTGTTAATTTTAGTAGTTTGAGCGCAAAGGTACGAAGTTATTCACAATAGCATGGGAAGGAACTGTGAATAAAACAAGGAATTTTACGCAAACGTTTGCGTATTAAATAGTTAGCGCCAAAATAAGGAGCCCTATGATGGTAAGGATGAAGGCTGCGGGGATAGCCCACGGGATGGTGTTTTCGTAGAGTTCGCCAAAGGGTAGCAGGGGTGTTTTCTTGTAAAGATAGTTGTAACACTCCTTATATGTGCAGTAAACGGCAAGTGCGAAGAGGGTACCGAGGATGGCACCCACAAGGATGTCCGAAGGGAAGTGCACACCCATATACATTCGTGAGTAGCACGAGCCGCAAGCCCAGAGGAAGGTGCTCAGCGCGACAATGCGACTGCGATAGAGTAGGGTGAGGAACATGGCTACGGCAAAGCCGTTGCTGGCGTGGTTCGACGGGAAACCATAGGGACCGCCACGATAGTTGTCGATGTAGGAAAGAGCATCCATTATCGCTGGGTCGTGAGAAGGACGGGGACGTGCCACGATGTTCTTCAAGAGTGACGATACGGTGAAGTCGCTGAGCGCAAAGAGGAGTGCCAGCATGAGAACCATAAGGAGAGCATGACGCCAGCCGCCCTTGTGGAGCAGACAATAAACGGCTACGAGAGCCAGTGGAATCCACGTGAATTTGTCGGTGTAGAGCGCCCAGAAAGCATCGTAGGCAGGGGAACCGTCGAAGTTTATCAGTTGCAATAATGAATAGTCGTATTCCATAAGATTTGATATTTTGCACGGCAAAGTTACAAATAATTTGTATTTCTTAATGCATAATTCATAAATAATTGCTATTTTTGCAGTATGAAACAAGTACGACCAAAGAAAAAGTTAGGTCAACACTTCCTTACGGACCTAAGTATAGCACGTGCCATTGCCGACACGGTGGATGCATATCCTGATATTCCAGTTCTGGAAATAGGACCAGGAATGGGTGTTATGACGCAGTTCCTCGTGGAGAAACCTCGTCAGTTGAAGGTTGTCGAGATTGACCGCGAGAGTGTGGCGTACCTCAAAAGTAGTCCTCAATTTTCAATTCTCAATTCTCAATTTTCAATTATTGAGGGAGACTTCCTGCGGATGGATCTCCGAGAGGCTTTCGACGGCAGGCAGTTCGTGTTGACGGGCAACTATCCTTACGACATCTCCTCGCAGATATTCTTCAAGATGCTTGACAACAAAGACCTGATACCCTGTTGTACGGGAATGATACAGCGTGAAGTGGCTGAACGCATAGCGTCGGCACCGGGAAATAAGTCGTACGGAATACTTAGTGTACTCATTCAGGCGTGGTACGATGTGGAGTACCTGTTTACCGTTGATGAGCACGTCTTTAACCCACCGCCAAAGGTGAAGTCGGCAGTGATAAGGATGACGCGTAACGACGTCAGGCAGTTAGGGTGTGACGAACAGCTCTTCAAGAAAGTGGTAAAGACGGTGTTTGGTCAGCGCAGGAAGATGCTCCGCGTGTCGTTGCGTCAGATGGTGCCTGCCGAGTCATCGATATATACTGACTATGCAGACTTCCTCACCCGTCGTCCCGAACAGCTTACTGTGGCGCAGTTTGTGGAATTGACGAATATGGTGGAATTGACGAATATGGTGGAATTGACGAATATGGTGGAAAGAGGAGAGAGGAGAGAGGAGAGAGGAGTGAGGAGTGAAGAGTGAAGAGTGTGGAGTGAGAGTTATGAAGAGATACATTATAATTATCGTGTGGCTGTTGTGCTGCTTTGGTAGAGTGGCGTACGGACAGACCTTGAAAGAGACTCTTGACAGTCTGTTGCAACATCCGATGTTCGAGACTACCGTCGTGGGTATTGAGGTGTACGACCTTACTGCCGACAGTTGCCTATATAAATATAATGAGCGACAGAGGATGCGCCCTGCATCGACGATGAAGATGATAACCGCTGTGGCAGCACTTGACGAGCTTGGCGGTGACTATCAGTTTAAGACGAGGATGTATCGTACAGGCTATGTAGAAGGCAGAACACTCGTGGGAAACATATACTGTCGTGGCGGTATGGACCCGCTGTTCAACAGCGATGACCTCTCTGCCTTCGTGGAAACGTTGAACACACAGGGCATAGACACCATACGCGGATTTATTGTTGCCGACTATTCAATGAAGGACGACAATCTCCTCGGTGAAGGATGGTGCTGGGATGACGATAATCCCACGCTGTCGTCGCTGCTGGTGAATAAGAAGAACAATTTTCTGAAACGTTTCTACCATCGACTGAAAGACTCCGGGGTGGTGCTGTACGGCGATACCATAAGAGGACTTGTGCCCCGCGATGCTGAGGTGATATGTACCCGAACACACACAATAGGTCAGGTACTGATGCCTATGATGAAGAAGTCGGACAATCTCTTTGCAGAGTGTCTTTTCTATCAGTTGGCGGCAGCTACGGGAGTGCGCAAGGCATCAGCTAGGGACGGTGCCTCGCAGGTACATCGCATAATTCGCAAGATGGAACTCGACCCCAACGACTATTATGTTGCCGACGGCAGCGGATTGTCGTTGTACAACTACGTGTCGCCTCATTTTGAGGTTGCCTTCCTTCGTTATGCGTATAAGAATAGTGAGATATACAACAACCTGTTGCCCTCGTTGCCTGTTGCTGGTGTCGATGGAACGCTGGCGAAGAGAATGACCGAAGGAACAGCCTGCGGTAATGTGCAGGCGAAGACAGGAACGGTGACGTCGGTAAGCGCGTTAGCAGGCTACTGTACCGCCCCGAACGAACATCGTCTGTGTTTCAGCATTATCAATATGGGTGTGAAGAAGGCTGCGCAGGGAAGAGCGTTTCAAGACCGAGTGTGCGAGGCTTTATGCCGTTAATGAGAATTAGATTAACCTTAAATAATTATGAACCAAAAGAGAATAGTTGAATGCGTTCCCAATTTCAGTGAAGGACGCGATATGGAGGTAATAAAAAAGATTACCGACTCGATAGAGAAAGTAGAAGACGTCAGTGTGTTAAACGTTGACCCGGGAGCAGCTACCAACCGAACGGTGGTGACATTCGTAGGCACTCCGGAGGCGGTTGTAGAAGCTGCCTTCCAGGCTGTGAAGACGGCAGGAGAACTCATAGACATGAGCAAGCACAAGGGTGCCCATCCGAGAATAGGAGCTACCGATGTGCTGCCACTCATTCCTGTGGCAGGCATAACGTTGGAAGAGTGTGCTAAGATGGCTCGCGACCTGGCGAAGCGCATCGCTGACGAGTTGCAGATACCTTGCTATTGTTACGAGGCAGCAGCCTTCAAACCAGAGAGGAAGAACCTTGCCGTTTGCAGAAGCGGTGAGTACGAGGCAATCCCCGAGAAACTCAGCGACCCTGAGCGTCAGCCTGACTTCATGCCTGCGGACACTTCGCGTGCCGTGCATACAGGATGTAGCGTCGTCGGTGCTCGCGACTTTCTCATTGCAGTGAACTTCAACCTCAACAGCACAAGCACACGAAGAGCTAATGCAATAGCCTTTGACGTCAGAGAAAAGGGACGTCCAGGACAGCCCGGAACATTGAAATGTACTAAGGCTATAGGGTGGTACATTGATGAATACGGCATAGCACAGGTATCTATGAATATGACAAATCTGAACGTAACACCTTTGCATGTAGCTTTCGATGAAGTGTCGCGATGTGCACAGAACAGAGGACTTCGTGTGACAGGTACCGAGATTGTTGGTCTGCTGCCCAAGAAAGCACTCATTGAGGCAGGAAAATATTTCCTTAGGAAACAACAGCGCTCAACAGGAATACCAGAGGAAGACATCATAAAGATAGCTATAAAGAGTATGTCGCTTGACGACCTGCGTCCTTTTAAACCCGAAGAGAAAGTTATAGAATATCTTATTGAGCGGCAAGGAGCAGAGGGCAAGGAGCAAGAGAAACTTGTCGGGAAGACCGTCAGGGAGTTCGCCCTTGAGACCTCTCGAGAGTCGCCTGCACCCGGTGGCGGAACAATATCTGCATATATGGGAGCGCTGGCAGCAGCCTTAGGGACTATGGTTGCCAATCTGTCAAGTCATAAGCGTGGATGGGACGAGCGCTGGGAAGAGTTCTCAAACTGGGCAGACAAAGGACAGCTCCTTATGGACGAGTTGCTGATGCTCGTAGATAAAGACACTGAGGCATTCAACAAAATTATGGAGGCTTTCCAAATGCCTAAGAACAGCGACGAAGAGAAGGCTCTACGCAATGAGGCAATACAGGCGGCGACACTCTATGCGGCACAGGTGCCCATGCAGACAATGAAGGCGGCAATGCAGACTTTCGAGGTATGCAGAGAAATGGCACGCGAGGGTAATCCGAACAGTGTCAGCGATGCTGGCGTGGGAGCTTTGGCAGCACGGGCTGCTGTCATAGGAGCAGGACTAAACGTAAAGATAAACGCTTCGTCACTTGATGACAAGCAGCAGGCAAAAGAACTTGTCAGCGAGGCAGACAGACTCATTGCTGAGGCTGAGAAGTGCGAGAAAGAGATAATGACAATAGTTAACCAGAAGATATTATCATGAACACATTTCAGGAAGAGATAAGAGCTGGAATACCAGCGGTGTTGCCAAAGGCAAAGGCGTATGATGCAGAGATAAACCACGCTCCTAAACGTAAGGATATCCTGACGCCGGAAGAGAAGAAACTGGCGCTGAGAAACGCATTGAGGTATTTCCCCAAGGAACTCCACGAACAGCTGGCACCAGAGTTCGCTGAGGAACTTAGGAAGTATGGAAGAATATATATGTATCGCTATCGTCCCGACTACGAGATGTACGCACGTCCTATTGACGAGTATCCGGCACGTAGCCGACAGGCAGCAGCAATCATGCTTATGATACAGAATAACCTGGACCCAAGAGTAGCACAACATCCGCACGAGTTGATAATCTATGGCGGCAACGGGGCAATATTCCAGAATTGGGCACAATATCGTCTGGTAATGAAATACCTCTCCGAGATGACAGACGAACAGACCCTCGTGATGTATAGCGGTCATCCACTGGGACTCTTTCCTTCGCACAAGAATGCGCCGCGTGTGGTGGTGACGAACGGAATGGTTATCCCAAACTATTCCAAGCCCGACGACTGGGAGCGCATGAATGCTATGGGAGTAAGTCAGTATGGCCAGATGACTGCCGGCTCTTATATGTATATCGGTCCGCAGGGTATTGTTCACGGAACAACCATAACGGTAATGAACGCTGCAAGAAAGGTGGGCGGCAACAACCAGAAACTCTTCGTTACAGCAGGTCTTGGAGGAATGTCGGGAGCTCAGCCGAAAGCAGGAAACATTGCCGGAGTGGTGAGCGTAACAGCGGAGATTAATCCTAAGGCTGCAGAGAAGCGCTTCAAACAGGGATGGGTTGACGAGTTACACACAGACCTGGATGAGCTGATACCTGCCATAAAAAATGCGGTAGAGGAGAAGCGTGTGGTCTCGATGGCATACGTCGGGAATGTCGTTGACTTGTGGGAACGTCTTGCAGATGAGGATGTTCATGTGGACCTCGGTAGCGACCAGACATCACTTCATAACCCTTGGGCGGGAGGCTATTACCCTGCAGGACTGTCGTTGGAAGAGTCAAAACAGATGATGGCAGAAGACCCGGAGAATTTTAAAAAGGCTGTGCAGGCATCACTACGCAGACAGGTGGAGGCAATAAACCGTCTTACGAAAAAAGGTATGTATTTCTTTGACTATGGTAATGCCTTCCTGCTGGAGTCGGGTAGGGCTGGTGCCGATGTGATGCTGCCTAACGGAAAATTCCGTTATCCGTCGTATGTTCAGGATATTATGGGACCGATGTTCTTTGACTACGGCTTCGGACCATTCCGCTGGGTGTGTACGTCGGGAATGGAAGAAGACCTTGCTACCACCGACCGTCTGGCGGCAGAGGTACTGGAGGAAATAATGAAGACCGCACCGAAAGAGATTCAGGGACAGATGGCAGACAACATACACTGGATTCGTGAGGCAGGACGCAATAAACTCGTGGTTGGTTCACAGGCACGAATACTATATGCCGACTGCGAGGGAAGAACGAAGATAGCACTTGCATTTAATGAAGCCATACGTCGTGGAGAGCTGTCGGCACCTGTGGTGCTGGGACGCGACCATCACGATGTCAGCGGTACCGACTCTCCTTTCCGTGAGACGAGTAATATCTACGACGGCTCACAGTTCTGTGCCGATATGGCTGTGCAGAACGTCATCGGCGATGCTTTCCGCGGTGCCACATGGGTGAGCATACACAACGGTGGCGGAGTAGGCTGGGGAGAAGTGATTAACGGCGGTTTCGGAATGGTGATAGACGGCAGCGAAGACAGCGAGCGACATATCCGTGAGATGTTGCTGTGGGATGTCAACAACGGAATAGCACGACGTTCGTGGGCTCGCAACGAAGGCTCCATAGAAGCCATAAGACGGGAAATGGAACGTACACCAGGACTGGCGGTGACACTGCCCAACTTTGTTGATGACGACATAATAAACAAGAACTCATAACCTAATAAAAACATAATATCATGATACACCAAATAAGTGCTGAACACCTGACAATAGAGAGAATAGGTGAAATAATATATGGCGACTACAAACTGGAACTCAGTGAGGACGCAAAGCAGAGGATAAGACGATGCAGGGCATATCTGGACAAAAAGATAGCAGGCAATAATGCTCCTGTTTATGGAGTGACGACGGGCTTTGGAGCTCTTTGTAACGTGTCGATAGGCTCTGACCAGCTGTCGCAGTTGCAGATAAACCTTATAAAGAGTCACGCCTGCGGAACGGGAGAACGTGTTCCTAATGACATAGTGAAGATAATGATGCTTCTGAAGATACAGTCGCTGAGCTATGGATATTCCGGTTGTAAACTGGATACCGTACAACGACTGGTGGCATTCTTTAATAATGGTATCTATCCTATAGTTTACAAACAAGGCTCCTTAGGAGCATCTGGCGACCTCGTACCATTAGCACACATGTGCTTACCTTTGTTAGGGCTCGGCGAAGTGGAATATCAGGGAAAGATTATACCTGGTGCTGAGGTGCTGAGGAAGAAACGCTGGAAACCTATAACTCTCGCTTCAAAGGAGGGACTGGCTCTGCTGAATGGAACGCAGAATATGAGTGCCTTCGCGGTGTGGTCGCTATTGAGAGCACAGAAACTCAGCGATTGGGCTGACCGCATTGCTGCAATGTCGCTCGACGCCTTTGACGGACTGTCTGAGCCGTTCATCCCCGCTGTTCATAAGGTGCGTCCACATCTGGGACAGATAGAGACAGCAGAGCGTATGCTGGAACTGCTGAAAGGAAGTCAGATACAGAAGAACATCAAGGGACATGTTCAGGACCCGTACTCCTTCCGTTGTGTGCCACAAGTGCATGGAGCCGTTAAAGATACTATACGCTACGTGAAGTCGGTTATAGATATCGAGGTTAACTCGGCAACTGACAACCCGACAGTATGTCCTGAGGAAGACCTTATTATCTCGGCAGGAAACTTCCACGGAGAGCCGATAGCACTGCCTATAGACTTCTTGTCGATAGCGATGAGTGAACTGGCAAACATATCAGAACGCCGAATATACCGACTTGTGTCTGGAACACGAGGACTGCCGAGCTTCCTCGTTGCTAATCCAGGTGTAAACAGCGGTTTCATGATAACACAATATACCGCCGCTTCGGTTGTCAGTCTTAATAAGTCGCTGGCAATGCCGTCAAGTGTTGATAGCATACCGTCGTGTCAGGATCAGGAAGACCATGTTTCTATGGGCGCTAATGCTGCCATAAAGTTGTATAAGGTAATACTGAATACAGAGCGCGTGTTGGCAATAGAACTCTTCAATGCTGCCCAGGCACTTGACTTCCGTCTGCCGCTGAAGTCGTCACCGGCGATAGCTAAGCTGCATGAGGAATATCGTCGTGTAGTACCATTTATCCTCGATGATGAACTGATGTATCCGCATATTGAGAAAACAATAGAATTCCTTAGACGATGAACTCCCTGCTTATCTATAATATCAAAGAACTCGCAGGTCTGAACCTCAAGGGGTACAAGGTGCTCCGAGGAGAAGAGATGAAGACCTTGGATGCATTACACGATGCCTGGCTGTTGATTGAAGATGGTCTGATAAAGGACTATGGCGAAATGGCAACACTTGGCGATGTCGTTGCAGATTCCAGAATGGATGCCTGCGGAGGTTGCGTGATACCAGCATTCTGCGATAGTCATACACACATAGTTAATGCCGGCAGTAGGGAAGAGGAGTTCGTAGATAAGATAAGAGGGCTGTCGTACGCAGAGATAGCGAAGCGTGGAGGGGGAATACTTAACTCCGCAGACCGACTCCACGAGATGAGCGAGGACGAACTCTTCGAAAAGTCCCTGAAACGTGTTCACGAAGTGATGAAGAAGGGAACGGGAGCACTCGAGATAAAAAGTGGCTATGGACTGAAAACCGAGGATGAACTGAAGATGCTTAGGGTAATACGACGCATCCGTAATACGGTGCCTATTCCAATAGTGGCAACCTTCCTCGGTGCACATGCAGTAGGACGTGAATACGTAGGCAGACAAAAGGAGTATGTTGACCTTGTTGTAAAAGAGATGATTCCAGAGGTGGCACGCCAAGGACTTGCCGACTACATCGACGTGTTCTGCGACAAAGGGTTCTTCACTCCTGAGGAGACCGACCGTATTCTAAAGGCTGGGGTAGAGTACGGTATGAGGGGAAAGATTCATGGACAGGAGTTGGCAGACTCCGGTGGTGTTGAGGTGGCGGTGAAGAATAACGCCCTTTCGGTAGATCATCTGGAGAGTATGACAAACGAAGACATAGAACTCTTGAAGCATTCCGATACTATGCCCACAACACTGCCTGGAACGTCGTTCTTCCTGAATATGTCCTATGCCCCTGCACGACGGATGATTGACGAAGGACTGCCCGTCGCTATCGCCTCCGACTATAATCCCGGCTCTACACCCTCGGGCGACATGAAGTTCGTCGTCTCGCTGGCATGTATAAAACAACGTCTCATGCCCGCAGAGGCTATCAATGCGGCAACGATAAACGGAGCCTATGCTATGGGACTCAGCGATGTCTGCGGGACAATAGAGAAAGGGAAATATGCTAACTTAATCATAACGGAACCTATACCGTCAATAAACTTCATTCCTTACGCATATACTACACCGATAATAAGAAACGTCTTGCTAAAAGGTGGCACATTTTGACTTATTTTGTGCAATTTATTTGTACGCTTGGTAAAAAAGATGTACCTTTGCAACCGAATTCAGTAAATACATTATTTATAAATAATATTTTATGGCTTTAAAAATTGTTGTGCTTGCAAAGCAAGTACCAGACACACGAAATGTGGGAAAGGATGCTATGACAGCCGAAGGAACGGTGAATAGAGCTGCCTTGCCTGCAATTTTCAACCCAGAAGATCTTAATGCACTGGAGCAGGCATTGCGCCTGAAAGAGCAGTATCCTGGTTCTACAGTAGGTATCCTTACTATGGGTCCTCCCCGAGCAGGCGAGATTATCCGTCAGGGACTTTACCGTGGTGCTGACACAGGATGGTTGTTGACAGATAGGCTGTTTGCCGGTGCCGATACGTTGGCGACAAGTTATGCTTTGGCGACAGCGATAAAGAAGATTGGTGATGTGGATATCGTAATTGGTGGTCGTCAGGCTATCGACGGTGATACTGCTCAGGTAGGTCCTCAGGTGGCTCAGAAGTTGGGTCTTAACCAGGTGACATACGCTGAAGAGGTTATGAACGTCAAGGATGGTAAGGTAACCATTAAACGTGTCATCGACGGCGGTGTGGAGACAGTTGAGGCTCCGCTGCCAGTAGTAATAACAGTTAACGGAAGTGCGGCACCCTGTCGTCCTCAGAACGCTAAGTTGGTGATGAAATACAAGAGAGCAACCTGTCCTATGGAGAGGCCTGCCGAAGGCACTCCTTACGATAAACTTTATGAGGAGAGGCCTTACTTGACGCTGAACCAGTGGAGCGTTGCCGACGTTGACGGTGATGCGTCGCAGTGTGGTTTGGCAGGCTCGCCAACAAAGGTGAAGGCAGTGAAGAACATCGTCTTCCAGGCTAAGGAGTCGAAAACTTTGACGGCTTCTGATGCTGATGTAGAGGGAATGATCAAAGAATTGTTGGAAGAAAAGATTATTGGATAACAAGATATGGCTAACAACGTATTTGTATATTGCGAGATAGAAGGTACTCAGGTACAGGAAGTATCTCAGGAGCTGCTGACCAAGGGTCGTAAGCTCGCCAATGAGTTAGGCGTGGAGTTACACGCTGTTGTTGCCGGTACCGGTATCAAGGGTAAGGTAGAGGATCAGATTCTGCCTTATGGTGTTGACAAACTGTTCGTCTTCGACGGCGACGGTCTGTTCCCATACACCTCGGCTCCTCATACAGACATCATGGTAAATCTCTTCAAGGAGGAGCAGCCACAGATATGTCTGATGGGTGCTACCGTCATCGGTCGCGACTTAGGTCCACGTGTGTCATCATCACTGACCAGTGGTCTTACTGCCGACTGTACAGAGTTGGAGATAGGTCCTTACGATGACAAGAAAGAGGGTAAGGTTTATGAGAACCTGCTCTATCAGATTCGTCCTGCCTTCGGTGGTAATATCGTGGCAACCATCGTAAACCCCGACCATCGTCCACAGATGGCTACAGTACGTAGCGGTGTGATGCAGAAGGCTGTTTATGATGGTAAGGCAAAAAATGAAGTTGTATATCCTGAGGTAAGCAAGTATGTCAGTCCCGAAGCTTTCGTGGTGAAGGTTCTGACTCACGAGGTACAGGCTGCAAAGCATAACCTGAAGGGTGCGCCTATCGTTGTTGCCGGTGGCTACGGTGTAGGATCGAAGGAAAACTTCGATGCCCTGTTCCAGCTCGCCAAGGTGCTTCATGGTGAGGTTGGTGGTAGCCGTGCTGCTGTGGATGCAGGCTGGCTTGATCACGACCGTCAGATTGGTCAGACAGGTGTTACCGTTCATCCGAAGGTGTATATCGCCTGCGGTATCTCTGGTCAGATTCAGCACATCGCTGGTATGCAGGACTCAGGTATTATCATCAGCATTAACAGCGACCCCGATGCACCAATCAACAAGATTGCTGACTACGTGATTGTTGGTACTGTGGAAGAGGTTGTACCAAAGCTGATAAAGTACTACAAGCAGAATAGTAAGTGACCCCCCTACAATCCCCCCGAGGGGGGATGATAGATTAACCAAGACCCAAGCCCCTATTTGGTCTTCCCCCTTCGGGGGATAAGAGGGGGGTTTTAATAACATGAATTATTATAGTGATCACCCAGAGATTGGATTCTATTTGAACCATCCTCTGATGAAGCGCATCGTTGAGCTCAAGGAGCGCAACTTTGAAGATGCCAAGAAATATGACTACGCTCCCGTTGACCTGGGCGATGCCATCGAGAACTACAAGCAGATTCTCGATATCACCGGCGACGTGGCAGCCAACATCATCGAGCCAAACTCTGAGGCTGTTGACTTGGAAGGTCCACACCTCGAGAACGGTCGTATGATTTACGCCTCTAAGACCTACGAGAACCTCGATGCCACCCGTAAGGCTGGCTTGTGGGGTGTGTCAATGCCCCGTCGTTACGGCGGTCTGAATCTGCCTAACGCAGTGTTCTCTATGCTGAGTGAGATGATTTCGGCTGCTGATGCTGGTTTCCAGAACATCTGGAGTCTGCAGAGCTGTATCGATACTCTTTACGAGTTCGGTTCTGAGGAGCAGCGCCAGAAGTACATCCCCCGCGTCTGTGCTGGTGAGGGAATGTCAATGGACCTTACTGAGCCCGATGCCGGTTCTGACCTGCAGCGCGTGATGCTGAAGGCCACCTTCGACGAGAAGGAGAACTGCTGGCGCCTTAACGGTGTTAAGCGTTTCATTACCAATGGTGACAGCGACATCCACCTCGTGCTGGCACGTTCAGAGGAAGGCACTACCGACGGTCGTGGTCTTTCAATGTTCATCTATGACAAGCGTCAGGGAGGTGTTAATGTACGTCACATAGAGCACAAGCTTGGTATTCATGGTAGCCCAACCTGTGAGCTTACCTATAAGAATGCCAAGGCAGAGCTCTGCGGCAGCACGCGTCTGGGACTTATCAAGTACGTTATGGCACTGATGAACGGTGCCCGTCTGGGTATCGCAGCACAGAGTGTTGGTGTTGAACAGGAAGCATATAACGAAGGACTCGCATACGCTAAGGAACGTGCACAGTTCGGTGAGAAGATTATCAACTTCCCCGCAGTATATGATATGCTCTCACGCATGAAGGCGAAGCTGGATGCCGGTCGTTCACTGTTGTACGAAACAGCTTGTTATGTGGATGTATATAAGTGTCTTGAGGACATAGAGCGCGACCGCAAGTTAGAGCCAGAGGAGAAGCAGGAGCTTAAGAAGTACCAGCGCCTCGCTGATGCCTTCACACCGCTTGCTAAGGGTATGAACTCAGAGTACGCTAACCAGAATGCCTACGATGCTATCTCTATCCACGGAGGTTCTGGCTTCATTATGGAGTACAAGAGTCAGCGTCTGTTCCGCGATGCTCGTATCTTCTCTATCTACGAAGGTACCACACAGCTTCAGGTAGTTGCAGCAATACGTTACATCACTAACGGCACTATGCTTGCAAACATAAAGGATATGCTGGCAGCTCTGCCTGCAGGAGCTGATGCAGCCCTTAA
Source organism: uncultured Prevotella sp. (assembly GCA_900315775.1). Lineage (GTDB taxonomy): Bacteria > Bacteroidota > Bacteroidia > Bacteroidales > Bacteroidaceae > Prevotella. The sequence continues at coordinate 3,586 of ONAJ01000026.1, read as the reverse complement.
GGCTCGTATTGAGAAGCTCATCCCTGTTTATGAGGAGGCACTTGCTAATGTCAAGGCACTCGATAATCAGGATGCTCACGACTTCCTGGCACGTCGTCTGTACGACATGACAGCCGAGATAGTTATGTCGCTGCTTATCGTCCGCGATGCAGCACAGGCTCCTGAGCTCTTCGAGAAGTCGGCAAACGTATATGTTCGCATGACAGAGGAAGATGTATGTGGCAAGGCGGCTTACATCAAGAACTTCAAGGTAGAAGACTTGGAGAGTTTCAAGGCTTTATAATAACGGCGCCAAGAGCCGGACAACAGAGTCCCTGAGACGTTTGAAGAAGGGACGTGAAGAGATGTCGAGCACCCTACAGTGTTCGACATCTTCGTTGAAGATAGACTTCATTCGCAGGGCAAAGTCCTCGTCGTAGATGAAAGCGTTAGCTTCGAAGTTGTTCTCAAAAGAGCGGAAGTCGATATTCGCCGACCCACAGGAGCACAGCTTATCGTCGGCAACAAGGAGCTTCGTGTGGTTAAACTCCCCGTCGTAGAGATACACCGTTATTCCAGCCTCTTTAGCCTGCAGGGCGTAAGAGGTGCTTGCCCACTGTACGAAACGTGCATCGCCCTTCGACGGAATCATCAGTCGCACATCGACTCCTGCCGAAGCCGCTGTCTGCATAGCGAACATTATAGCGTCGGTAGGGATGAAGTATGGTGTCTCCATATAGACGTACTTGCGCGACTGCAGAAGTATTCTGACATATCCCTGCATGATGTCTGTCCAAGGAGATATTGGCGAACAAGTGACAACCTGTATTACACAGTTGTTCTCGATGTTGTCCTTGTGTACGGGGTAGTATTTTCGGTTCGTTATCAGTGTGCCGTCAACGAAATACCAGTCAATGAAGAATGCCCGTTGTGCACCGAACACAGCGCCTCCCTGTATCCTCATGTGTGTGTCGCGCCAGGAGATATAGCGTTTGGCGATGTTCATTCCTCCGATATACGCCACCTTTCCGTCTATAACAATTATCTTGCGGTGGTTGCGGTAGTTTATTTTGCTGGTAAACGAGGGGAATCTTACCGGCATGAATCCGTGAACCTCGATACCAGCATTCCTCATTCGCTCCCAGAAAGCGTTTTTTGTCTTCCATGAGCCCACATCGTCGTATATCAGTCTTACCTCGACACCCTGTTTTGCCTTGTCTATGAGGGCGTCGGCAATAAGATTTCCCAAGGAGTCATCCTCAAAGATGTATGTTACGATGTGTATGCTTTGCGTTGCCGAGAGGATGTCATGCAGGAGTTTCCCGAAGAAGGAGTAGCCATCGGTGAACACCTCTATCTCGTTATTTTTAAACGGCAGTGCCCAGTTCTGCAGGGCGAACTGTTTTATGAGCACCTCCTGTTCTTCAGGGATATGGAGGTTTTTCTGTTCGGTGAACTCCAGCAGTGAGCGTTTTGTGAGCATGTCCGTAGAGTGCTCGGAGATATATCGTTCACGTCGGGTGTTCTGTCCGAAGAAGAAATAAAGAATTATGCCTATGACGGGTAGGAAGACAAGCACCAATATCCATGCTGCTGTTTTTGCAGGAGTGCGATTGTCCAGTAGTACGGTAGTTGTCGTTGCTAAGACAATAAGCACGTATATCAGTGTTATAATCCAGAATAGCAGCGTCATAGTTTATGGGAAATTAGCGAGTTTGTGAGTCTGTAGCGACAACCGCCACTCGGGATGGCTCTTTATGTACTCTACACATTGGGCGGTGATGGCGTCGTTCTTCTCCTTGTCTCCTGTGTCCATAGGCTGCAGGTATTTCAGCGCCTCGACACATTGTGGGGGAACAGTAGGCTCTTTGCCGTCGAAGACCACCTTCAGCTCGTCAGCCCGTGTTACCTTTATCTCGCCACCTTTCGGCGATACTGTAACCCAGTCGATATTGTCGGGTAGTGCCACAGAGCCGTTCGTCTCTATTGCTACGGTGAAGTCGGCAGAGTGGAGTAGGTTGATGAGGGTGTCTGTAACCTGCAGACCAGGCTCTCCTCCCGTAAGTACGACAAAGCGTGCAGGGTATTTCCGCGCTTCGTTGACGATGTCTTGTTCCGTCATTTCGGTAAACTTCTCAAAGTCCGTATCACAGAACGGACATTTCCTGTTGCATCCGCTCATACGAACGAATACGGCAGCGCGTCCTGTGTTGCGGCCCTCTCCCTGTAGGGAGTAGAATATTTCGTTTACCTTAATCTTTTTCATAGATGGCGATGTTTCCTTGGCTCTCTTCCACCTCAGCACGGTAGCAGTTAGGCACCTGCTCCGTCACCCAGCGTGCAATGTTTTCCGCTGTCGGGTTAAAGGGCAGGACGTCATTGAGCACCTTGTGGTCAAGCGTATTCTTCAAGAGATGTTTCACCTCTGTGAAGTCGGTCACCATACCGTTCTCGTTCAACTCTTTAGCTCGGCACCATACCGTTATCATCCAGTTGTGACCGTGTAGCTGTCGGCACTTGCTCTCGTAGTCCAGTTCCAACTGGTGGGCTGCTGATATTTCTATAGTCTTTTTTACGTAGTACATTTTGAAACTCCTTATCTTTTTAGCTCCTGATATACAGTGTTACGAGGTCGTAGGGGATGCCTGCAATCTGTGTTATGGGAGCTCTGTTATACTCTGCTATGGGATTTAAGGTATATACGTTCTTGAGGTATTTCTTCAGTTCCTCAACGAACTCTTCCTTCTCAGGTATCGTTCCCAGCAGGTGCAGTTCGTCGCGCTGCTGGTCCATACCCAGTTGTTTCCATACATACAACAGGAAGAATGATGCATTATTCGCGTTAGCGTTAGCGAACGTATTTACGAAACGCAGATGGTTCTGTTGGAAGCTGAACACGTTAACTTGTCCGTCGAAGAAGTAGGCGTACAGCTTCTGGCGCGGTCCGGTGAACGAGCGGTGATGCATGTGCTGCCACACTGGAACGCACACGTGACTGTAGCGCACGTCCTTGAAGTGGTCCTCAATGACTGTCTTCACGTCGCGGTTTATGGCGAAGAGGATGACGGTGTTAAACTGGTGTAGCACCATACTCTCCACGATGGTGGGGATGGTCTGGTCGTCCTGGGGATAGCTATGTCGGTATAGCTCATCCTTCTCGTCGTTATTATACTCGTCGAGAGGTATCAGCAGCATAGGACTGTCAACAATGACCTGTGCCCGCTGGTAGTCCTCGTTGGTAAGAACGGCGGTACTCAGCGCAGAGCGAAGGTTTGCAGCCTGCGATATGCCGCTCTTCATAACGTATGGCTCATAGCTTATCTGTTCCTCCTTTGTTGGGTCAACAACGGAGAAACTCAAGCCTCCGTTTGTCAGACGAATAGTGAGGCGAGGTTGTTTTTTTATTATTTGTGCATTCATTCCGCGACAAAAGTACAATTTTTTTTTCACTTTTCACCTTTTACCTTTCTATTTTCTTTTTTTTTCGTAACTTTGCCACTTCGTGGCGAAGTGAAGTGACCCCAAGAAGTTGGACGGGTTAAACATTTAAGTACTAAACAACGTCGTTCGGTATTTCACCGGACTCATTCCTTTTAACTTGATTTTA
>ONAJ01000028.1 GCA_900315775.1 uncultured Prevotella sp. | reverse complement strand
CTTCTTCAGCGTATATTCTACCTGTTTGTCTGTGGCTTTAGCTATATACTTCGAAACATATAAGTGAGGCTTTCGGCCTTCAATCAGCTTTTCCTTCCTCAGCTTCTTTATAGCGTTGTCACTTATAGGTTTACCTTTCTGCACCTGATCCAGCAACACGGCATCAGTCAGCGACATATCCTGATTGGCAAGCAACATTAGGCTGTAGTTCTCATTGATGATGGTGCCAGGCAGATTGAGAATGACTTCATCCGCTGTTGACAGGTCGTAGTCTGGCATTGGGAGATAGCGATCTTTTTGGCTCTGGTACATCTTATGGATACCATAACCCTGCGTATCTATCATCCTGATGTTCACCATAGCCTTCACAAGTGCAGGATTGCGATAGCTCTTGGGAGTCTTCTCGCCAGTGATATACTCTTTATAGTCCCCCTCGTAGAAGCTTCCATCATTCTGAAACTTCAATGAATCCATATTCTCAGTCACAATAATTCTGGCATTCTTCTCATATTGTTGGTGGGCTATCGAGTTGTGCATACCTTCGAGTATGCTCTCCGTATCATACTTCCAAACCTCTGCTGGTATCAGCGAATCTTTAGGATAAATTTTGAAGCGATAGTTGCGTATTCTGCTGAGCAGTTCAGTTGTCGTGAGGACAAACGGGATGGTATAAATGTCGCCGAACACCTGCCCGTCCTGAAAACATTTCCACACTATTTGAGCTATATGGTTCAGTTTGTGAGCAGCCGTTTCTTTGCCCACCAACAATAGTGTAGTACGTGTCACTTTCCCGTCGATTGTCAGTCCAGCCTTATCAAGAAACACCTTGTCATCCCAGCCATCACATTCCTTTGCAAGCCTTGGGTAGCGTTGTTTATAACCTTCGCGAGCCTTTGCAATGGCACGAGGATCAAGGTCATCCATACTGGCATCCTGGATAACTTGTGCCGACCAGTCCACTTCAACATCATCCTGCTCATTCAATATGGCATTCCTGCGTGAAGCAGTCAACTCTATCAACGAGTCATCCAATCTCTGCCATGCCTTGTTATGTGCATATACGGGTTGTCTCTTCATGTGTCTTGGCACGTGGATAACCCATACCGTTTTATGAGTATCATCTGTTATGAATTCCTCCACAAGCAGACCTTCTGATGGAAGATTGGTGCATTGGTCTAATAAACGTAGTCGTGCTTTTTGGACATCATAATTGTATGTATCCGTTCCGACTATTTTCAATGTCTTATCCTCAACACCGACAACCAGATGCCCGCCATCCATGTTAGCCAATGCTGACACGTATGAAATGACATCATCCTTCTCATGTCCACTGAAGTCATTCTTCAGATTTTTAAACTCTTTCCACTCGCAACCCTCGTCTTCTTTTGGGTATTGCTTGATGAGATATTGTTGTAAATCTTGCTCTGTCATATTTTGTACATTTGTTAATCCAACATTATATATAACGCTTAAAACCAAAGATATATGATATGCCTATTTGTTAATTTGAAAGAACCTTTTGTAATCCGTCAAAAACGAACAACCAATGTCGTCGAAGTTGAAGTTGTTCTCTGCCTTCTTGCGCTCGGCTTAGCCTCTTTGCTTGCAAAGAACTCCACCACCTCATCCTCGTGATTATAGCGCAGATTGTTGAATGTATCGTAGTATATGTTCATGTTACGCATGCAAAGTTACTACTTTTCTTGGATTATGATATGACTATATCTTTTGGGCATATACAATTTCTTTGTAAATGCTTTTTAATACAGACAGTGTATTTCGTACTCATTTCCATCAAATGTATAAAACCGTTTGAAATTTGTTTTGCGGCAAAACTCTTCAAAATTGGTTTGGTCAACTTCTAAGCCGTTACAAATTATATTCCTTTTAAAGGTGCATAGTTTTCTGAAAGTACCCAATTTCTCCATATTATCCATAGAACGGAATATTGCAGGATTCACATAAAAGTATCGGCCAACTTTGGAACCAATAATGAAATGTGGAAGAATACCGCATCTTAAAGCGATTTCTTTTTGTTCTGGATACACAGGCGTTTCACAATAAGGGAGTCCTAAACGTTTTACATGAAAATAGTTTTCTGTAACTACAAATTCTATCGACTTTAGACGTTTTCGCATCTGACTTCTTGGCACCCATCCATAAATCGTAGCGTCACTGGTAAATTGGTCGGCCACACGAAAGTTTGTTGTAGTTGATACAAAACTTGATGCCTTCTGATACTTATGGCTATTAATTGTATGAGCAATAGAAAGATAATACAAGTTCACCCTCTTTTTATCATTAATCGACAACTGTTCATATATACAGACTAAATCGTCTGTTAATTCAAAAGCGTTGCAAAACTGTTGATTCCGTAAATAAAAGTCTTGCATCTTATGGGTTCTGTTACTGTTTCCCCTGCATCCTTCTTTAATGTCTTTTTTCAATGCTTTACATATTGACCTAAAATTATCTAATGAAGTGTCGTCTGGATCAAGATATTTTATCTGATCCCAACATATCCTTCCTTTTTCTCCTGCCATAAATATACATTGTGCCAATAGTTCCGGAGATTCCGTATTGAATCTATATTGTGCTTTAAGATTCTCATTGGATTCACCTCTCATAATGAAAGTAGAATACCGAGAACCAATCAACAGATTAAGAAAATCCCATAGCTTTATTAATTCAGCCTGAGTTAAAACTTCTCCGTTTTCTTTTACTAATTTAGAGTTTGACAACGCAAAAAATATAGGCAGACATTTATCCATATGCAATTTCTTATATTTTAGGAGATATAACCACAAACACGCTCATTTCCTCGTTTTCTTCTGCTAAATCAGAAACTAATCCTTCAGGATTTATAATAAGTTCTTCTGGATCATAAACAAAGCATATCAGAGTTTTGCAATTATGATGGGATTTATACCTTTCTTTATCTATTATTAATTGCTCGCCAAGTTCTTTGTCACGGAGGTTCGGGCGAGTCTTCTTAATCTCGATACCAATATTTTCACTTTTTATCAAGAAGTCTATTCGTGATGCGCCACCAGCATAACTTGGTGTACATTCTTCTGCTCTTACGTCATTGAAAAACATTATCAAAATGGCGTGTACCAAATCTTGCACATCATATTCGTCATTAATAGTTATTGTAGGTCTTGCCTGGTGTCTTACTTTTAACTGTCGAGCGAACCGATGAAAACGTTCAAGAACACACATGATAGTTTGAACAGAAGATCTTTGACTTTGATTGTTATCTTCAGACAAATCAACGACATTCTGCAAACTACCCAGTTTGGAATCAAGAGAATCAAGCCTTCTTTGGTATATTGCCCTATAATCTATGTGTTCGTGCGTTCCAAAAGATATAGATCCGCAGAAAGAGGGATTTAACACCTCATGAAAGTTTGTATAATAAGAAGACTTATCTCCAAAGATTAGTTTGACGGTATCGTCTGCTTCGTCTTTCCATGACTGGTAGTCCCAGCTTCCCTCTTCCTTTGTCTTTAGAACAGGAATCTTGCTGCGAAGGCCAGATATGGCATCAAGTGCTTTCTGTTTATTGATTTGTAGAATCATTCTTTTATTACATTTTACCAATATTTTCAAGAACCTAGTATGTATTCATCTATTGTCAATGTTATCGCAATTACCGAGCCATTCTATTGCTATACCTAAGTCTTATCTGCTCCTCAGCCTCGTTTTTGTTTGCCAACCCAAATAATTGTACGAAACGCTCCACCATCTTATTTCTGTCTTTTTGTATCAAATAATCAGATGAGTACATCTCTATCAACAAATACTTGGTAATGCTGCCATTTCTAACCAACATTTTCTTGGCTGAAGAATCCCAAAGAATTTTTGCCCAAAACTCTGATGAAACATTTCTGTCAAGAAATGATGCATAGTTAACTATTATCGTTTTGTAATCATAATCCTGTTGACTAGTCATAATCTGACAAACAGCAGAGACAAACGGCAGAAGACCGACTGGACGGAAGAACAGATTACCACCTTCTCCAATGGGCCTATATTTCAGCGCAGACTCATTTGTTTTATTGTCTATGAATTCTCTTAGTTCTGTAAAATTAGCAATCATTTCATCCCAAAACGATTTAGCGAAGTCATAGAACGCCTTTATCTCTGAATCATCAGGTCGTGCTCTTTTATAATCTTTCAGTTTCTCACTAGACAACAACTTGCCTTTCTCCCTTAAATGATATGCCTTGAACAATTCATCGTGGCAATCATAGAGTGTCATCAATGTCGTAAATGAACTTTTGTCCGTTGTTGGGATGGACTTTGAATTACTAATCTTTATCCGATTATCAATAAACAACTCATGGCTTTCTAACAACCATCGTGTTACAATAGCAACTGTGTCATCCTCATCAAGAGCAATAATATCTCCCTTTCCAACAGGTTTGGCATATCTGTTAAGTATAGAGAATATCCTTCGTGACTTGGCCATACCTTTTGGAGAATTCTCATGTCCAATCAACATGATAGGAACTGTGTCATTTTCATACTTCTTGCTTTCTTTCAACGCTGCCTTAATACCCTCCAGTCTATGTTGTCCATCTAACGGAAAAATATGTTCATTACCATTCAACTCTAACAACCCAACATTCCCATACATGACATCATCCACCTCATATCTTACCTCTCGCCATTGAGGGTCACCATCATACACTGCAAGAACCATCGCATTGAAAAAATGGTCGTGATGCTTCAATATATAATCCTTTATTTTAAGGTAGTTGTCCGTTAAAGAACGCTGTAATGCTTCTTTCAAGAGTCCTGACTTATACAGTTCTTCCGAGCTACGTCTATTCACTAAAACTGCTAAATCTTTAAATTTAAGATTTGTGATATAGTAAACAGTTGTTCCTATATATCCTTTTATTGCCGGTATAATCATAATCAAAATGCTTTAACTTTTGGCTGTTTAACAATCTTCTTTGGAATGACTTCATTATAAGGCGGTACTATAGATCTTATCAAAGCTACTTCATTCTGCTTAATTACTTCATTGTCCGTATCCAGATAGTATCTATAATACAGATCGTCTTTCCAGTTCTCAAACATTTCTTGAATAAGATCTCTTTCATCATTCTGATAATGTATGGCTCGTTTATATATATTCTCTTTGGAAGATAGCAAAGCCCTACCAATATACAGGATATAGTATTCTGCAAAAGGTAAATTTGTCCCCTTTAAATAGAACATATATATGCCACCCCTATCCTTAGGGATATTACGGATTTCATCAGACAGTTTCCCATCTTTGAAATACTTGATTTCGGGTGACCAATTAGCAACATCCCTTATCGGATTACTCAAACCGACAAAGTTATCAGCCCATCTTTTAGGGTTAGGTCTAAATTCTATTATAAAGGCCTTATCCCTATTAAATGCATTATATGCTCTATATCCCATAATCAATCCAACGATTCGGGTACATCATCAATATCTTCAGTCTCTTCCTCCTTATTCAAGAATCCGAGGAATACTCTCAGGAATGCAGTCTCTTTGAAGAAGTAATTAGGATTCTCCTCCAACTTCTCTTGAATATAGTCGAAGCCAAAGTTGGCATATTGCTCCATCTTGTCAACTAGCATATCAACGGCTTTACGAGGTGTAATGTCACCTTTGTCAAGAGCAATAAAATCAATATCCGTTCTTGCTATCAGAGCGGCATACATATAGCGTTGCAGTTCCGAGTATTTGACACGTCCAAGGCGTGCTTCCCTACTGCCCCATTCGCAGATAGGCCAGCCGAAGTGCTTTCTCTTAGCCCTATCTTCGACCAACGGACGTGTTTGATCGTGATACAGTCCAATGAAGAATGCCAAGATAAACATCTCATATCCAGGTCCAAAGATTTTTCCACGTACATCTTGATACTGGTTTACACCCTTACCATAGTCTGTAAACGGAATCAGAATCGTGTCCTGATATTTCTTTTCCCATTCGGGGTCTCTTTTTCCCCACAAGTCAAACAATGATTCCATACTTTACTTCAGTTTTTCTACAATTGTACGAATGGTTGCCATATTCCGTGCATCGAAGCCTTCAGCCTTCTTGATACGATAGACAGGACACTGTAGGCTTTGAATGTCGTTCTTCCGCACTTCTCCCTTAGTGATAAAGTCCTTAGTTACAATGATGCACTGCTTCTTCACATTGCTAATCACGTTATAGAATTCTCCTTCCTTTGAATCTCCAAACGACGAGGTGGCCGCATCAAAGATAAGTGGATAGTCTTCTTCACGCTTCTGCTGTGTGAAGTCAGAAATAGCAAACAAAACAGAGATATACATTACTGTACGCTGAGAGCCAGAAGGCTTTAGAATCTTTGTGCCGTTCGAGCTATATAGATGTATCTCCGTCGAATCATTAGCCGTCTGTACCAGCCTTATCTCACCATGGAAATCACTTGCACTCAGGATAGCGATATAGTGATTGGCACGCTCTTCCATCTCTGCAAGGAACCTACGAAGATTCTCCTTCTTGGCATTTTGGAATGCCTTGCTAATCTCTTCGAGCACTCGATGAACATCGCGCAATGTCTTCACCTTCTCACTGGCAGGATTCAGAGCATCTAGTTTCTCCTGCAACTCCTTCATCTGTTCATTCAGTAAGTTCAGCTCACCATTCAATTCCGTCAGTCTCACATCTGCTCTTCGCCTTTGTTCGCTTAGGCCTTTATAATTGTCGAACTCGCTTTCCAGCATTGCTTCGGGAATGTTGCCAGCCTGAATCAACAGCCTTGTTTTCTCGTCGCTGATGTCCTGAATCTTGTCCTCTACCGTCTTCAAGTCAGCTCTCAATCGATCAACCAACGATAAACGGTCTTTTATCTCACGGGCTATCGAAGCAACCTTAGCCTCCTGACTACCGCTGAGCGACATACTAAAACTATGCAGTTCCTCCACATAGTCATTCTTAAACAGACTCTGTTCTTCCAGCGACTTCTTTTCCTCTTCCCGTTTCAACTTTGCCTCCACATGAGCCTTATACTCTTCTATCTTATGCACCATGAAGTGATAGGCATCCGAATCCTCGTCAACCGTTCGTCCGCACACCTTGCAGATGTGGTCGCGTAGCATTTCCTCCATCGTCTCCTGGTCAGGCAGATACCAAGGCAGTTCGGTAGCTCCGTTGATGAGTGCCCCCTGGACCTCCTTGATTGTCTCCAGTTTGGCCAATGCCGCAGCCTGCTGTTTGTCGAAGTCACGCTCCAGCCTCCGTTTCTCCCTACTGAGAGCCGAACATTTCTGTTGAAACTCATTGAGGACAGACGGGAATGCACACAGTACCCACAGCCTGTCGAGCAGACTATGATTATAGTCCACGCTGCCTATCTGACCTCTCAGACGAGTAGCCTTTTCTTCCTGAGTTTTTAGTCTTCCCTGTATATCACGGAGACTTTTTGAGGCATCTTGATTTTGCTCAAATTTTTTCAGTTGCTGTGTAAATGCTTCCAACGATGCTTTCTTTTCTTTTATCTCTCCATTTTTTTGTGATATTTGTTCTGCAAGACGAGTTTTCTGGAAATCTAATGCCTTAGCTTCTTTTGAAACCTTTTCGTCTGATTTCATTTCTTTACTATATGCCGCATTTGATTTCTCCTCAAATGTAGTTGTATTCTCCACAAGCACATCAAACTTCCTAATGTCCGAGAACTTGTCAACAAGATCTTTTAGGGCTGTAGGGTTATCCAAAACATCAAGTTCGGACTCTCCCTTGAACATACTAAAGTGTTGTATAAAAGCATCATAACAGCGATCAATTAACTGTTTCCCGTTTACAGCTTCACGTTCAGTTCCTCTTGTTTCATATCCTCTGTAAGTCAAATTACTTGGTTTATACGTGTCATTACCAGTCCTTTCAAATGTGAAGGACTTTTCCACACTCTTTTCACCATCGTGTTCAAATAACATATAGACAGAAACTTCATCAGATTCTCCTATTTCCAACTTTGATTTTCTCATTTCTGAGACATTGTCCATGCTGCCTCTGTCAATCGTTGTATCAAGCAACCATTGGAGAGCTTCAAAGAACGTAGTTTTTCCATCTCCATTATCACCTAATATCAGAGTCAAACCATCTGAAAACTCAAAATGGTTATTATCTCCATAATAACTACGGAAATTCTTAATTCTAACTTCTTTTATTATCATACGTTGTTATATAAATAGGTGTTTATTTCTTTCCACAATTCTTGCATAGTCGCACCTTCATTCGTGCGTTTTATAATTTGAGCGACAGCATTAATGACATAGTTGTCTGAATCTAATGCCTGATAGATATTACCAATGTCTTCTGGTGTGTAACCACCAAACTTCATAAGCCTTTCGTCCAGTAAAACAGCTTGAAGCATCTTGTCATTATTTGAAATATATGCCATATGTTTTTAGAATAATGGTAAATTGTAATACGTTAAAATCTCTTCTAATTCAGCATACGCAAAATCTGCATTCTCAGATAGTACAGCAAAGTCTCTGACTCGTTTGAGTTCACCTTTTAGCAAGCTACGTTCCATGTTGTAATTCTCTTGTCCTCTACTTATCTCTGGAGCAACGACCAAATCATGGATAATAGCCATATGTTTGTCAGGATGTTTACGCAAAATACGTCCACGTCTTTGAATAAATTGACGTGGGTTACCTGTACTTGCACAGAAAATAGCCATTTCGCTCCTTGGAACATCCACACCTTCATCTAAGCATTTCATAGAAGTGAGTACTTCTATTTCTCCTTTAGCATATTTATCTAAAATCTCACTCCTTCCTTTTACATCAGAAGTGAATTTCTTTACTGTTGTAGTCTTACTGACTTCTTGCACTATTTGTGTATAAGTATCAATAAGGCTATCTGTATAATCATCATTTACGACTGTTTCAGACATATCAAACATATCTGAGGTGTTGTCATCAGGCTTGGCTCCTTCTGGTACGTATACCAATGTATATTTTAAATTGCCCTTCTCTGAATAACGGTTCATAACTATTTCTCGAAAGACTTCCTCCTTATTTTTAGCCTTATGTACAATGCGCTTCCTTTTTAAAAGAAGTCGCTTCAATATATCATCAGACATGGGAAAACTATCGCTGTCAGAGTTATAAAACTTTGCCAATTGAAGTGATATCCGCAAATACTCATTCATCTCAGAATCATTTAACCGAACGAGGTGAGGGTAATATTTATACCTGCATAGGAATCCATTATCGATAGCCTCCTGCATACTATACTCAAAAGTATAACCGTTCTGACATCCGAAGAAATCCATAATAGCTCGATTTCCGACATCATCAAATTGGCGTTCAGGTGTTGCTGATAGGCCGATTCTACGTAAAAACTTCACTCCACTTAATCTATCTAGTATTCGACCAGACCCCATATTATGGGCCTCATCAGCAATTAGCAACATCTGGCGACATGTTTTCTTGCTAAAACCAACAAGTTCTTGGAATATTGGTTCACGTGCGAAGGAAGCATAAGTCGCAATAATAATGAATGAAGGTTCTTCGTTAGAAATGCTAAAATCTTCTTTTAATTTAATAGTATCAATTTCCGATTTCCAATTTGGATTTTTGGAACTCACTTTAATAATATGTCGAAAATGGAACCTTTCACATTCTTCTTCCCATTGATCAACCAAAGTAATTGTAGGCACCAAAATAAGAGCCTTGTAAAAATTGAACTTCTGATAAATATTTAGCAAACAGTTAAGTGATGTCAATGTCTTACCCGTACCAGTTGCCATTGCAAACAAACCTTTTTGGCCATTATTTTTCCAATTCTCATATGCTTGCTTTTGATAAGCACGAGGTTCATCAAATGGGAAATGAGGTATTTCCGTTTTATTATCATGGACAGATTGTATTTCTATTCTATCAATAATACTCTCAACCTTTCTTTTTGCTTTGTTTAGAACTGCTTGAACATTAATTGGAAGATTATCAACAAGTCTTCTCGAAATTAGATTCTGTTCGTCTTTAAGTAAGCTTGCAAGATCTTTCTGTTCAAAATTTGTCGCTATCCCAGCTTTTACCTCATCTGCTTTCAAGTAAAGCACTGAATCATCATTACCAGAAAAAGTTCTTTCAAAATCTTCAATTATATCATCAATCTTACAGATATCGCCCTGTCCATCCCAATCACAAAAAGCTGTAATACTTTCCAAATTATCTATTAGAGCAGTACGTGAGAAATTACATGAACCCTCAAATGCGACTCTGTTCAAGCCATCAGTAAAAACGCCACATTTTGAATGAGCTATACCATCTCCACATTTGGGTGCAACAATTTTAATTTCTAATCTTTCATTTCTAACCAACCAAGATAGACATTCAAAGAAATGTTTGTCTCGTTCTGACAACGTTCGCTTTATTTCTTGTATATTCTGTAGGTCAAAGTATGGTATCATGACATCTGTTTCACCTACCATAAATGCCTGCTGGTCCTCTACAGATAATACATCATTAATGACCATTCGCATCCGTCCTCCATTATAAAGAAATGTTGCAAAGCCGTCTGACAAGATATTGATTGCTGAAGATGAAAAGAATCCCAATTTTATATCAAACTGTGTAGAATTGCACAACGCTTCAGAAAAGAAACCTATAGGTTCCCATTCAGTCCTCGACTTGAACCGTCGACTTGCTGGCCAAAGTACATTAGTTTTGAGCATACAGTTTTATATAAAGCAGTTCGTACACATAATATCATCGCCAAAAATTTCAGCGAGGGTGATTCCCTTGTTATTGGCCTTGCTTTCTTTCTGGCGACGGATGATGTCGAGTTTTATCTGGCGTATGCGCTCTGGTTTGATGAGGTCTGCAAGACTCTCATTCTGGTTCCACGTATAGCCGTCTTTCTCAAACTCCATCGCTTTCATAAAGAGATCAGGATGCTGTTCATAGAGCCATATCCATTCTATCTTCTGCTGGAAGAAACAGAAGTAGCAACCAGAACGACTGCGGCAATAGGTGCCCTTCTCGCCATCCACCTCGAAAGGAATTTCCTCGTAGTAGGCAGGCACACCCACGCCACTTTCCCTCAGCAGGCGGAAGATGTCGTCCTTCACCAAAATGTCTGTATTGTCAAGCAGTGGGAAGTCGTTGAGCTTGCCCACTGGATAGTCTGTCGTTTTCAGGAACTCGAACACAGCATGATTGAACAGCTTGATGTCATAGTCCAGCAGCGCATTCATCTTCTTCGAGTAGTAGAACAGCTTTGTGATAGGCTTCCTCACCGTTTCCAGTATCTCATCACGAAGGAATCCCTCAGGACAAAGGCGCTCATAGATTTCCGATATCTGGTCCAGGTTCTCATTGTGTAGGAACTTATTGATGACATCGATACTCCAGATGTTCTTGCGGAATGGGAAGATGGCCTGGATATTGGGCTTAGAAGATATATAGCCATCTCTATCCTCATCGCCACGGATTCCAACGTATGACACAGCATAGTCATCGCCCACATATTCCTCAAACTTCTCCAACTTCATCTTCTTCGTACACCAGCGGGCTTGTGGCGAAGGCAGGAAACCACCCATCGCTTTCAGAAAGTGATGGAAAGGAGTAGGTTCAGGGCTACCCTCTGCAGCTCTGAGTCGTTCTATCTTTCCCAAGTAGGCCTCCAAGCGATTAATCAGCGTTTCCGTTTCAGCCAACTCGCAACCAGTATCAGAGTTGTAGTACTCAATCTTCAACGATGGGTACTTCTGCTTCAGATAGATGGCGAGTGCCGCACTGTCCTTACCGCCTGATATGCCTAATATATGTCTTACCTTTGTCATTTGTTCATCTTCTTGTTGAGTATCGAAAGCAGAGTACAAACGTCGACGTTATTATCGCCAGAGAGGAGTTTCATAATTTGATTCTCTAATTTTTCCGCCTGTCGCTTGTCTTTCTCTGGCAGAATATAGGTTTGTGTCCTCACATCCGTACCTCGATTAGAAACCATGTCGAAAGAGTAGGCATCGTTCTTATCCAAATCATCAGACTTTTGAGAAATGGATGAATATTTCTCACAGGTACAGAACATATAGATGAGGTCATCAACAAGTTTTTCTTCTTGTTCATCACGTAGCGCATCGAGACGCTGCTCAAGAATGGTGTAGCAGATGGACTGATACCACTGCGTGCGATTGTCGTATTCAGTCATCACATGATGGTAGAACTCCCGTTGCTTATCAGTCAGCAAATAGGTCTTGACATGAGCAAGACGATTGCGAATTTCCTGGACGTAATCGTTGTAATCACCCGATTGCAGGTCGAAACCATCAATGAGCCTTTCTTCTATACGGTCTATCAGTCCTGAATAACAGGTACGAA
Organism: uncultured Prevotella sp.; assembly: GCA_900315775.1. Lineage (GTDB taxonomy): Bacteria > Bacteroidota > Bacteroidia > Bacteroidales > Bacteroidaceae > Prevotella. The sequence goes on along the minus strand of ONAJ01000028.1, from coordinate 67,955 downwards.
GTTCACGAATGGCTCGTTGAATGATGTTTCCATATTCACGGATGAACTCCTCTTGTTTTAGTTTCTCTTGATTGAAGCCAAGTGCCTCTGGCAAGTCCTCAAAGAACGCCTTTTCAGGATCTTTTGCTTGAGCCAGCACATCACGGAATTTCATAGTGGAGCCATGATTAAACTTGCGAGTATGCTTGGTATAGTCATCCAATCGGACATAGAAACTGAGGAATGGTTTGATGGTCTCAATGAAACTATCCTTGGTAATAGTGAACTCTTCATCAAGATTGATGAAGCGACGGTATTGGTTGAAGAATCCCAGTTTCACACCATCAACGGCAAACTTCTTCACCTCGAAATCCTGTGGATGCTTCTGTAGCAAGTCGAAGAACTCCATATTCACTTCTGGCATGAATGATCCCTTCGATGCATCATAGAGAGCAAAGTCTTGGCGGCGAATGAAAAGATACGTCGGAATCCAAAAGTCAAGGAATCCTTGTTTTAACTTATAGGGTTGGACAGATAACAGTTTAATTAACTCAGAAATCTTTCGAGCTTTGTTTTCCGTACTCTTCAAGAACTCTTCACATGCATTCCATACAGAAAGGAATCCTTCGTTTGTTGGTCTGTCTGAGAAATCCCCTCCCTGATGCAATCCTGTATTCTTAAGAAGCGAGAAATAGATGGTCTTCTCTGGCGGGAACTTGTCTTCGGGGAATCCTAAATTCTCTTCTGTGTAGTGTTCCGTCAAGTATGTAAGATAGCTTTTACGTGCTGCCGTGATAGTCCCGCTCAACTTATGTTTGTTAAACAACTCGTTATTCATCACAGGAGTCTCACAATATATCTCGTCACAGACACGTGACAACAATTTGTTGAAGTCACGATGCGACTCCACCTTCTGCTCCTTGCCACCAAATATCCATACGACACGGTTCTTGTAAGAGAAAAGATTGTCGCTGATGGCCTTGTTTAGCAGATTCTCTTCGTATTCTTTCAGCTTTTGTATCTCCTTTACGGCAACAAGGTCCTCTTTCTTGATAACCTTGTCTGTCAGATAATTATATTTTTTGATGTTATACAGATGGTCTATAATATTTTCCGTATCAATGAAGTAGGCAAATATTATAGCGTGTTCTGATTCTGCGCTAAACTTCTTAATCTCATTAAGTGCATCTTTTCTGGTTGAGAATATCAGCTCTATATATCCGTCTGTATCGCCTTTTGGAACCAACTCTTCTGGTGCGTCATATAGCTTATAATCAAAGAATCGTGGCGTGCCTTTTTGATAGAAATGTGCTTTCACTGGTGAAATACGATGATTGAAAAACACAGTAAGTTCATCAACGAAAGCAACAGGACGAGAAACCATCAGCCCTGCATCACGTATCTCAGCCTCAAGGTCCACATCCGTTCCTTCAAACAGCATCACACGGTCTTTGTATGCAGCATAGCGTATAATTTTCTTTTGCTCAAGTTTCTCAATAATCTTTTCTGCATCAGGAATATTCATCGCATGTGTAGCATATTCTGCCAGCGATTCCTTAGGCAGTCTAAATCCTGCTACCCCAAAAAGATTCAGCAAGCCTATAGCCTTTATGATGTTGATGGCATGGAGCATCTGCTCTTGGCTATCCCAACTCTGCCCTTCTACTCTTTCAATGGAGACCTGCATAGAACTCCAATTCATAGAGTCTGCATTGGCATCCTTTAAATAGGAATAGAAACTATAGTAAATGTAGTCATAGACTTTCTGGAGATTGTATGTCTGATTATTCGCAGATGCTTCTCGGGAAATATTCTCTTGTGATGCCAGAAACGTGAACAACGAACGTTCGTTCTGCCCATATCGTTGTATGGCAGTCGTGATGGCGTATGCAGAGAACAGATCAAGCGGATAAAGTTGTAATGCTGTATCGATTGGGAAATCACTGGATACGAATCCTGTTGTTTTGGCCAACTCGTAAAGCGACTTAGCACAAGCGGGGATTTCTGTTCTTTTATTGCCTTGCATTTGCTTGGCAGCAAGATGCAATAGTTGTTCGATAGGCTCTACAAAAGTGACTTCCTTAAATCTTCCTTTTACCTTTTTCCACTCATTGACTTGGACTTCTGTCAGTCCTTTGGCGTATGCGCTGAAATTCTGGTGGAGGGTGGTCAAAAGCAAAATCTGGCGAGAGGGAACATTCACAAACTCTGCCAACTTTTGCATAAAGTACAATTCCTTCTCAGGATTATTCTTGGCAGCATGTTCCAGCACTTTTCCGAATTCGTCAATGACAATCAGCAAGAATTTTCCCTGTTTCTGACATTTGTTATAATATGATTTAAGCTCGTCAAGCACACTGTTGGTAGTACTCTCAACATTTAGGCTACGAAGAAGAAGAGTGGAAAGCTCTGTATAATCGCCTACGATATTCTTAATCTCTAAATCGGAGGCTTTTAACAGCACCTTCGAATCAATCAAGAAAGGCTTTTTGCCTATTCTCTTAAGATCTGACTCTAAGGCCAAAAGAAAACTGGACTTTCCCGTTCCGTATGAACCTATGATGGTAAAAGAATGTATGCCAGCCTGAAAATCATTCACGATATTATGAATGGCTTTCTGTGCGTTGGGTGTCACGATGTATTGTGCACCTTCAGCAAAACCGTTTGCTATGTTTGCAGATAAACTATATGTGCGCATTGTAATAATCGTTTAACACCTGTTCTTTACTCAATTCCTTTGTAAATTGCACAATGCGTATGCCGGCATTGTCATTGTACGACACGTATTTAGAATAATCCTTAGCCAAAAGCTTCAGCATTTCTATTGTCTCATAATCCTGCATACAGAACGCAAGACCTATCTCATCCTGAACGGTATCGTAAGATAGTGTATTATCACCTTCACGCTCTTTCAACTTCAAGAGGGCATACATGAAAATCTCTTTCGTGACCTTTCGTTTACCTTCAATGTTGAAGTAATAGCCCTTCCCCTCTGAATTCTGCCTAATCAGATCAAGGTCTATCAGCATCGAAGAAAAATCTTCATTTGATTGCGGCTTTCGAGGCAGCGAGTAATTCTGCACAAGCACAGCAACGTCTTTTTTAACGGTATTATCATTGAAAGCACTCTGTTTGTCGGCTTCTATCATATCCAATTTTACATAAGTCGTAATCTGTTCACGGTCAAACTGTGCATGTCCTTTCTGATAGCCGCAGAAAACCATGTGATAGAGCGAGGCATGCTGATTGAATATAAGATTAAAATGCAGAAGCCAAAGGGTTGCCAAGTCTTCTATGTATTTATCTTTGCCGTTAACATCACTGAAAAGATAATCGCCCAATGGTGTAGACTCGTCTCCTTCACAAATGCCAAAGACTCGGAGCCAGTATCGGATAGATGCCACCATGTTTTTTCCGACACCTAAATCGATAACGGCGTCAGGGTTATTAAAGTTCTTCCTTTGAACAACGAAATCATATCCCTTCTTCAACCACAAGGTTTTACAAGGGAATGATTCATGCCCAGAGAAAACATATTTATTCATCATGTTATCACATTAATATTGATTCGAATGACTTCTTATCGATTAAGTCCATTATTTCTACGTCAAGCAGCTTTGCTGTTTTCATCAGCATCTCCAGTGGAGGTTGTGATGAATTGGTACACCACTTTGAAACAGTCGTTGGCGCACATCCCAATTCTCTGGAAAGCCAGAGATTGGACTTCTTTTTCTCTGCGAGAACCACCTTTAGGCGATTGAGGTCTTTGTTACTTGCCATTGTTGTTATTAGGATATTTGGCACAAAGATACAGTTTTTAGGCGAGAATCAAGCATGAAAACCTATTAAAAGTTGTAAAAACGAGTGTTTTTAGTGAATTTCATTCATTTTATGTATAAAACTGAGCTGGCATCTCAAAAATTATTGTACTTTTGCAATGAATAAATTAAAAACATATGAAGACAACTTTTGGAGATAGCAATGCTATTGAAGATGTTTTTATATAATTAATGTATACATTGCTTCAGAATTTAGTAGTTGTAGCCAGCACAGAACTGACAAAGCTAAAGCAGCTAAAGTATGAGGGTGTGTTCAAATTGAAGTGCCCTCATACTTTAAAGATAGAGATTAGTCATGTTTGTGCTTAAGCCGAACCTTTTTTGAATAAGTAAAAATGTTTACAATAAGTTTAATAGTGTTGCCTATCAGCAATCCTATAAAATAATCAATTAGACAATTTAATAAATATTCCATTGCTCTTATATCCCTCGTTATTATGAGGGTTCCTTATGAGGTATCCCCCAGCGATTCTCTAACTTTTCATTAAAATCGACGAAAATAAGTTAGAGAAAAATCGTTTAATGAATAATATAAGAAACACGGATACCCCTTTGTTACTTGGATATCCGCAGAATAAAAGAATCTCAAACCTTTTTTCCTCTAATTATAGAAAAAAGTTAGAGAATATTTATTTAACGCATATTTTTATACCTGTCTCTTTCTCGTGCCAATCCGTCACTGTAGTCATTCTCGGCCATTGTTTGGTTCCTTTCGTTTTCAGTTTCTTCTTCGGGATCCGGTTTTTGTCTGCTGATTAACTCGCTCATATCAGGATTAAAATACGATATGATGGCATCAATCAGCTTTTTAATCTCCGCTTTAGGTTTTGCATGATAATGTCCCAAGGAATCTGGAGTTACATTGCACTTCTTGACTTTTCCGCTCTTGAGTTCTGTCTCAATTTTGAAATGTGATGCAACAATGTCCCAGAACAATTCATCTTCTGGCCAATCAAGACGTTTGTGCCTATTAAGTTCACGAAAGAAATAAGCAAGTTCAACCATATTTCCCTTCCATATCAATGTGTTCTCAGCTTCTATGATAGAACCGGAGAACAAGTCAATGACATACTGTTTGCAGTCTATTGTCTGACCTTTATTGTCACGTATTATTCCCTTTATGAAATGGGCGTTCAGACTGCTGGCCGCTACTTCTAAACGAATATCCTTAAACGAATCGGTTTTCATCCCTTTATAAGTAAACGTGGCAGTAGTAAACCAATCCGATTTGTTTTTCTTCTCTCTTTTGCGTTTGGGCTTGTTGTGCTTGCCTTTATTCTTTATCCCCTTGAGTTTTTCTTTTGTCTGATGGTCATTGGATATGCAATATCGTCCGGGCAAGTCATTCGAATAATATCTGTCCACATAGTAGCGAAGACTATCGGTCGGATTCAGTATGCAGCAGACCTCTTGTTCCAGATTTTTCATGTCGGTCTTGTGAACAAGCAGTTGAGCGGCCCAGATTCGTCCCACATCTTTTAGTATGTTTACAAAGTTGGCAAAATAGTAGCGCATGGAGTATGGCTTGTTTTTATCAGAGAACTCTTCGAGCACAGCACGCTCAGATACCTCGCGAAGCCACTCTCCATCACGCTCGCGTTGGTCTGCGTCCTTGGTGTAACCCATTCCTCGTAAGTGATCTACCACCACGTCAGTGTATATCTTCTGCGAGAAGCCTCTCAGTTTTTCCATTGTGTCGATAGCCATTTGCCGACATTGTTTATTGTCTTTCCCGACAAGCATCTCTGCTACGGCATTTCGCATCTGCGCAAATGCCCCAAGAGTGAACTGGTCCGACCACTGTCGAACCATAAAATCCGTCCAAATGTCGTCTTCTGTTCTTTCTGTCTTTTTGGAGTCATGGTGTTCCCTGAGAATGAGATTCATGCACTTGGAGGCAAGTCCCAGACCATTGTACAAATCTATCACTTCCCGATAGACCTCCGTGTCAGTCTGTCCTTCCAGAAATCGACGTTTCCTATCGAGACGGTAGGCATGGGTAAGATACAAGTCGACAAACCAGTCAATTCTTTCTGCCACTTCATCTTCTATCGTTGCCAGCTGCGGCTTTAAGACGGTGTAATAGTTAACCTCTTTCCTCAGATGCTCATCCAGTCCGAGCGCAGCCCGTCGCAAATCGTCACCTTCCCATACCTTATAATAAACCCACTTATTTTTCTCAAAGAAGATATGAACACAATGGTCTTGATAACTACCAAACAAGGCGGCAGTGCCGTTAGCATCCAGATGCTCTGCCAGATATTTCATGATTCCGCCTTCTTGCGCCAGTAAAACTTTGCGCAAATCCTCATGCTGCTTGATATAGTCAGGTAACGTCTGTTTCATGCTGCAAATTTACAAAGATTTCTTGATACTTAGTTCATTTTACCGTTTTTTCAGCAAAAAAACACCCTTGCCAAGAGCAGACAGCAAGGGTGGAGTCCTGATATTAAGAGGAACTTTCAGCCGATGGTGGCCAGGCGGTTGTAGGAAATATCGTACCTAACGGGATGTGCAAAGGAGATGGCCTTACCGTTATAGATGGCAGAGACATCAATACCGCGACGCAGGAACTCGTCGATGAGTGCCTGGTCGTGATAGGCACGCATACCAGTCCAGCCAGTATTGCCGACCTGATGATTGAATACTGTTACTAACTCGGGAATCTGCATGTCTGCGAACTGCAAAGCGAACTTGATGTAATAAATGATCTTTTGCATAATTGGAATGTTTTTGAAGTGAATACTTTTGCTTCCACATCGTACCTTGACCACCGTGGTTTCCAAAACTCGGTTGGTGAGTCTACCTTAAAAGGTGTCTGCTCTTGATGCTTCGGGTGCAAAGGTACGAATAATAATCGCAAGCACAAAACATTCAGAGAATATTTTGAGATTGGACAACATGATGAGTTCCCAACTCACGCAGGGTATAATGTGTCTATCCTAATTTCTATGCAAAGGTACGAGTGGCTTGCTTATGTGCAAGGTCAAGCCTATGGCTCGCCTCGAAAATCTCCACTCCTGCGGGTAGTATTTTCGGTCGAAACCTTGCACTAAAGCCTGCCTTTCCTCGTTCCCCTGCAACGAAATTAGTGATAGACACCCTTACGCCCCGGAGGTGGGAGGGAACAAATTTAAAAATAACAGCAATGACAGACGACATGTATAGAGAACTGACTACCGAAGAAATGGAGCAGGCATTGGGACAGAAAGACAAGCATACCAAGAGTGAACAGATAGCATATCGTTTGTTACCTTGGAGCATAAGACAGCACGTGGAGAGAAATCCAGCGATAGTGTTCAAAGATTGCAACGTGGCATTCTTTCCAGACCTGCTCTTCCGTAACGAACGTATCTGTATCGAGATAGACGGTGGCTATCACTTCAAACGTCTGCGTCAGGACGATTATCGTGACACAGTGTTCAAAAGTCACGGCTTCATTGTTATCCGCATCAAGAACTTTGACATGCGCGTAGATGTGGTCTTTTGGCAGCGACTTCTTGAAGGGTTGGAGAAGGATTGCTGTGACAGAACCGCCATTCGCCCATTCCTTTCTGAGCTGCACCAGATGGTAGATGACAAAATACGTTCATGGACAATGATTGGATAGAATGGTAGGGGGGGGATGCGTGCGAACCTTATTAAATATATATCAATCGGGGTTGCTGGATTCATTTGAATCTAAATGTATCTTTATAGCTATTTTTCTTCAATTTTGATGGAACAACTTGAAAATGTTCCATCAATGTTCCATCAAAATTTGATACTCTGGGAAAGCAAAAGTCCCGTAATATATTGGATTACAGGACTTTGCTTCTTTTGGGTGCCCGGTGGGACTCGAACCCACGACATTCAGAACCACAATCTGACGCTCTAACCAACTGAACTACGGGCACCATGTAAAAATAACGATAGCTTACCTTTTCGGTTTAGCGGGTGCAAAGGTAGTAAATTACTTCGATACTTGCAAATGTTTAGGAGGTTTTTTGTATTTTTTTATCCGAAGAGAGCTCTCAGTGCTTCTTCCACTTTGCGTACGGGGTGTATTTTTATTGTGCTCGACTTATAGTTGAGTCCCTGCATGTTGTACTGGGGTATTATGATGTCGGTAAATCCCAGTTTCTCTGCTTCTGCTATGCGTTGTTCTATTCTGCTTACGGGTCTTACCTCGCCCGACAGTCCCACTTCGCCACACATGCACCATCCGTGTTCTATCGGTGTATCGACGTTGCTTGAGAGTACGGCGGCGATTACTGAGAGGTCCATAGCGAGGTCGGTTATTCGCATTCCTCCTGCAATGTTGATGAACACGTCTTTCTGTATCAGTTTGAAGCCCACACGTTTCTCGAGTACTGCGAGCAGCATATTGAGTCGTCGTTGGTCGAAGCCTGTTGCCGAGCGTTGTGGTGTGCCGTATGCCGCTGTCGATACGAGTGCTTGTGTTTCCACGAGGAAGGGTCGTATTCCTTCTATTGTCGATGATATAGCTATTCCCGAGAGGTCTTCGTGGTTACGTGTAAGCAGCAGTTCCGAGGGGTTCGACACCTGTCGCAGTCCTGTTTGTTGCATCTCGTAGATACCCAGTTCCGACGTTGAGCCGAAGCGGTTCTTTATGGAGCGCAGTATGCGATATACGTGGTGCTGGTCGCCTTCGAACTGTATTACGGTATCGACGATATGTTCCAGAATCTTCGGCCCTGCGAGAGTACCTTCTTTATTAATATGTCCTATGAGGATTACCGGCGTTCCCGTTTGTTTTGCGAAGCGCAGTAGGGTAGAGGCGCACTCCCTTACCTGTGTGATGCTTCCCGGTGCGCTATCGACAGTCTCTGTGGAGATTGTCTGTATGGAGTCGATGACGACGATGTCAGGCTCCTCGTTATTTATATGTGTCAGTATGGCTTCGAGCGACGTTTCTGTGAGTATCAGCGGTTGTGCACTTTTGTCTTTGAAGTCGGCAGCGAGTCTGTCGGCACGCATCTTCAGCTGGTGTGCACTCTCCTCGCCGCTGACGTAGAGCACCTTCTGGTCGTTCATGTGCAGTATGGTCTGCAGCGTCAGTGTGCTCTTTCCTATTCCCGGTTCTCCTCCCAGCAGTATGATGCTTCCAGGCACCAGTCCTCCTCCGAGAACTCGGTTCAGCTCCGCGTCGTGCATGTCGATACGTGGCTCTTCCTTTGTGTCTATCTCGTTAAGTCTCAGCGGTTTGTTCTTCGTTGTTGACTGCTGCGCCAACAGTTTGCTGCTACCGCTCTTGCTGGGGGTGGCGGCGATGCGTATTTCCTTGAAGGTGTTCCACTGTCCGCACGAAGGACATTTGCCTATCCATTTTGCTGATTCCTGTCCGCAGTAGTCGCAGACGTAAGCTGTTTTGTCTTTTGCCATGATGCAAAGGTAATAATTTAATTCATAATTCATAATGCATAAGGCATATTTTTTTTCGTACCTTTGACTGCGTCGAAGATACTCTCGCTCGACAAAACGAAGAAATACTTCTTCACATGCTATGAATTTTAAGCCTTTAAGAAAAATTTTCTCAAGGCTCAAACTCATAGCATTAAAATAAATGAATTTATTTGGTTTTGTTCTCGCTTAATCGTATCTTTGCACTCCGAATGAAGAAGATAACATTACTATACAGCATTATTATGCTGCTCGTGATAGGCTGCGGTCAGAGTTACGAGGAGCAGCAGCGCATTTCGCGTGCCGAGCGCATACGTCTTGCCAAGGAGGACTCTGCGGCGCTGAAGATTGCCGTTGCGCCGACGATGGACTGTCTGCCGTTGTACGTTGCCAAGGACGAGATGCTCTTTGACACTGCGAAGGCCGACATCCGTCTGAAGTTCTTCACGTCGCACATCGACGGCGAGGCAGCGCTCCTCAAGGGCAGGATAGAAGGAATGGTTAGCGACCTTGTGCGTTGTGAACGTGTCAAGAGTCTGAACATCCCTCTGCGCTACGTCACCTCGACGAATCTCTCGTGGCAGCTTTTTGCCAATAGGAAGTCGAGAATAAAGAGCGTCTCGCAGCTCGGTGATAAGCTGGTGGCGATGACCCGCTTCTCGGCACTCGATATGTTTACCGACCGACTTGTTGACAGCGCCAAGATAAAGTCCGACTTCGTGTTGCGCATCCAGATTAACGACCCCAACGTTCGTTTCCAGATGCTCCAGAACAACGAGCTCGACGCCATTTTCTTCCCCGAGCCACAGGCCACAGGCGCCAGGATGTATAAGAATCCCGTCCTTGCCGACACCGAGAAGATGGACATCCGCATGGGTGTGATAGCCTTCCGCGGGAATATCCTCGACGGCAACCGTCAGAAGCAGCTCGAGGAGTTCATTGCCGGCTACAACCGCGCTGTCGATGAGATCAACAAAAACGGTGTGAAGCACTATGCCGGCATAATAAAGAAATATATGAAGGTAGATGGACGTGTAGTATCGCGACTGCCCGACATCACCTTTAAGAAGATGGAGCCGCCGCGTCTTAAGGACGTTGAGATGGCATCGGAGTACTGGAAGAAAAAGCAACTGACAGACAATGCACGAAACATTTGACAAGTTTAATCCTGTTTACGACAGTCTTGGGAGTAATTCTCTTGACGAGGCTCTGAACAAGATATACGATATTCTCAAAAACACATTTTTTGCTGAAGAGCGTACACTCCTGGATGCTCTTCGTGAGGACTACAGTCGTCTTCTGGGCTACTGGAAACAAGGCTACGACGACCCGCAGTACGAACAGCAGTACAATCGTCTCGTCAAGCGAGGCTACCGACTGGCAGTACGCATAGAGTGTCGTTTTGCCCAGCGCGAGGGGATGTTGTACAACGCCCTCTCTGTTGCCCAGCGCATTGCCGCACTGAGCAACGACGACATAAAGAACCGTCTGGAGCTCTTTGTTGCCGACATTGCTATGACGTCACTCGACGACGAGGCGTTGCGCGAGGAGAATGAGAAGAAGATATATGCCGACCACCATAACTTCATGACTTCGCTGTTCAGCAGACTCGTCACAACACTCTCGTGGAGCAACGACGACGCTGCGTTCTACGAACAGCTGATACTCAGTCCTACCATAGACGTTATGGATGCCCAGCAGCTTGTCACAGCAATAACGCTGGCTGGCATGAACAACCACGACGAAAAGATGCTCCTCACCCTCGGCAACGTCTTCCTGAAGTCGTCCGAGAGTGTGGTGCGCCAGCGTGCCCTCGTAGGTTTCGCCTTTATGATAGCCCTGATGAACTGTTGCGACTATCGTTACTACAAACCCGCCCTCGACGCGGTAATGACGGAAGACAACCTTCAGCAATTCGTAGAGCTGCAGAAGCAGATTATCTACTGTATGTCCGTCGATGAGGACCAGAAGAAGATTGACGAAGAGATAATGCCCACGCTGATGGAGAACCAGAAGTTCCGCATCACACGTAACGGCATCGAGGAAATTGACGAGTCGAGCATTGAAGACATTATAAATCCTAATGCGGAAGACCGTCGTATGGAAGAGCTTGAGGAAAAGATAGAAAGCATGAGGAAGATGCAGAAGTCAGGTTCCGACATCTATTTCGGCGGTTTCTCCCACATGAAGCGCTATCAGTTCTTCTACACGCTGACAAACTGGTTCGTACCTTATTACTCCAAGCATCCGGAACTCGAGGAGCTGAGGAAGAAGCTGACTAATACTAACATAATGGATTTCGCAGCCAACTTAGGTGCGTTGTGCGACTCCGACAGATATTCCTTCCTGTTCGGACTTGCACGTATTTACGACACCCTGCCGAAAGATATTAAGGAGGTAATGCTGACTACTCCTGATGTGATGATGGAGGCACAGGATGAAGAGTTTAAATCCGAGACCTTCATGCGTCGTTCCTATCTTCAGAACTGCTACCGCTTCTTCCGTCTGTATCCCGAGAAGGTGAACATCAAGAACCCCTTCGAAGAAGGCTGCGCTTTCTTCCTCGGACAGCCCGACATCTGTCAAACTTACGCCATTAGCCGTCTTGCCGAGCTGGGACTATTCTTCCTGAAGCATAACTGTCCTGAGTCCTACAAAATGAGAGTCTATGATGAGCTTTATGTGAGTTATCCCGCTCCAAAGTTAACACGCGAGATGTGTGTGCTGATGTGTCGTGACAATTTGAGTTTCGCCCCTATAGATATAAAGGAGACAATAGATGACTATTTCTCCGAGAATCCCGGCGACGACGAGTATCTCGAGATGGCATATCTTCGAGCCCTGATGGGTGTGCACAATTACGAGGAAGCTACGGAGAGAATCCATGTGCTGCTCTCCAAGTATCCCAAGAAGTCGCTGTACCTTACACTGAACCTTGCTCTGGCTTATACCAAGACAGAATGCGAGGACGAGGCACTGAAGATACTCTACCGTCTGGACTACGAACATCCTGACGACATTAGTGTAAAACGACTCTTAGCGTGGACGCTGATGTTGACGAAGAATATTGAGAAGGCTGAGGCGGAGTATGCCACCATCCTTGCCAGCGACGGCAGTACCCCGCAGGACTGTCTCAATGCCGGCTACTGCTACTGGTTTATGGGTAACAGGCAGAAGGCAATAGAGCTTCTTGGGAGTTATGCGAAAGACAGCAGGGAAGACGTTTCGCAGTTGTCTCGGGATTTTGATAACGACTACGAACTACTCAGCAGGTACGTCTCCGGATTCGAAGAAAAACTTATGATTGAAGCTGTGCAGGCTTCTACAAGAACGGCGTCAGCAGAGTAGCAGCAAACCATCCTACGAACTTCTTCCACGGGGTGCGCCACGCGTCCCACGACTCTTCAGTAAGGAAGAAAGAGTCCTTCTTGTCGCGTTCAAACATGTCGTTGAGTTGTCGGGTGGTGTAGGGATCCACAATGACGGCATTCTCTTCGTAGTCCCATCGCAGACTGCGTGCGTTGAGGTTTGCACTTCCTACGGTACAGAACTGTCCGTCCACCATTATAATCTTTGTGTGGTGGAAGCCCGGTTCGTATATCCACACCCTTGCTCCGTGTTTCATCAGTTTGTGGACATTGTAGAACATACAGTCCGGTGTTAGTGGAATGTCGCTGCGTTTCGACACCATTATCTCTACCTTCACACCGCGTTTCAGCGCGTTGCGCAGCGCCTTCTTCAGCTGGTGCGACAGCGTCATATAGGGGTTCACCAGTTTTATGCTGTCCTTGGCGTCGTTGATGGCGTTAAGATAGAACTGTCTTATAATCTTTCTTGTTACGTGTGGTTCGCGGTTTATTATTCCCACCGTCTTGTGTCCTGCCGTAGCCGTCGTGTCGGGCTTCAGTCCGTGGAAGTAGGCTGGGGTAGAGTATCCTCTGTACAGGTCGGCACCGTTAATCTCCTCGCCGGTAACCCTTTTCCACATTCGTCGGAATATGCGTTGCAGCGTGTTCACCTCGTCGCCCTCTATGCGGCAGTGCATATCGCGCCAGGAGCCCACCACCTCGGTACCTTTGATGTAGTAGTCGGCAACGTTCATGCCTCCCGTATATGCTATCTTGCCGTCGATGACAACAATCTTTCTGTGGTCGCGGTTGAAGATGGCGTGCAACCAGGGGAACTTCAGCGGTTTGTATTCGTATATCTGTATTCCTTTGCTGCGCAGACTCTCTATGTGGTGTTTCTTCAGCGGCTGGTTGTTCGACGAGTTTCCGAAACCGTCGAAGAGAGCCCTCACCGTCACACCTTCCTTGACCTTCTCTGCCAGGATGTCGAAGAGCAGGTCGGCAATAGAGTCGTTGCGGAAGTTGAAGTACTCCAGGTGTACCGTCTCGCGTGCCTGACGAATAGCTTTGAACATATCGTCAAACTTCTCCTGTCCCGACATCAGCAGCGTCACCGTGTTGTCGTGCGAGAAGGTGACGCCCTGCGCCTCCATCTGTCGTACTATGAGTGAGTCCGCACGTTCCTCGGTCTGTGCCGATAACGTGGTACTCAGAAAAGCAGCCAGCCCTATTACTATCGATTTCTTACCTAAAAACATTCTTTACTCTTCATTCATTAAGCCCCTCTCTACTTGGAGAGGGGTTGGGGAGAGGCTTTCACTCTTCAACCTTCAACCATATAATTGTCAACGATTCCCAGCAGATTATTTGCCTGGTCGGTAACGAGAACGGTATGAATCTTATTGCGATGCATGATACGTCTTATCTCCGAGAGTTTCGTTGTCGGCAACACACATTTCGGTTCACGTGTCATGATGTCCCCTACGGTACGGTCGAAGAACTTTGCCTGCCATTTCTCCATAGCGCGTCGTATGTCTCCGTCGGTGATAAGTCCCACCACCTTGCCGTCCTGCAGCGACACTCCGAGTCCCAGTTTTCCGTTGCTCACGTGTATTATGGCCTCTCCCAGATGCATCTCCTGCGGTATTATAGGCAGTTCCTCCGTACGCATAACGTCCTGTGCTGTTGTCAGCAGCTGTTTTCCCAGCTCACCACCAGGATGGAACTGTGCGAAGTCTCTTGGTTTGAAGTGTTTCTCCTGCATCAGCGCTATAGCTATGGCGTCGCCCATCACCAACTGTGCCGTTGTGCTGCTCGTCGGTGCCAGGTTCAGCGGACACGCCTCCTTCTTCACCTTAGTATTAATGTGTATGGTAGAGTATTTTGCCAATAGTGACTGTGGATTACCACTCATTCCAATGATAGGTATGTTCATGTGCAGCACCATAGGTATGAACCTCAGCAGTTCGTCGGTATGTCCGCTGTTGCTGATAGCAAGCACTACGTCGTCGGAGGTCATTACTCCCAGGTCGCCGTGAAACACGTCTAAAGGATTAATGAAGAACGACGGTGTTCCTGTGCTCGACAGCGTAGCAGCAATCTTGGCTCCTATGTGTCCGCTCTTTCCCACACCGGTGACGATAACCTTTCCTTTGCATGCGAGGATAAGCTCTACCGCCTTGTCGAAATTGTCGTCGAGTTTCGGAAGCAAGTCAAGTACTGCCTCCGCCTCATCTTTTATACATTGGATTGCGTAATCTCTTATTTTTGTCATTTTATTAATTCTTCAACTAACTTTTTTAGTTTGCTGAGTTCCAGCATATTGGCTGCGTCGCTGAGTCCTTGGTCTGGGGTGGGGTGCACCTCGAAGAAGTAGCCCGTAGCACCGAAAGCTTTTGCTGCTTTTGCCATTGCCGGTACGAAGCGACGGTCGCCTCCTGTCTTACCGTCGGCACTGCCAGGACGTTGCACGGAGTGCGTGCAGTCCATGATAACCCGCGGCACTATTTCCAGCATATCGGGTATATTGCGGAAGTCAACCACCAGGTTGTTATAGCCGAAGGAGTTGCCGCGCTCTGTGAGCCACACCTCTTTGGCGCCGCTCTGTAGCGCCTTCTCCACAGGGTAACGCATGTCGCGTCCGCTGAGGAACTGCGCCTTTTTTATGTTTACCACCTTCCCTGTCTTTGCAGCAGCCACCAGCAGGTCGGTCTGTCGGCACAGGAAAGCAGGTATCTGGAGCACGTCGCACACCTCGCCGACAGCCTCTGCCTGACAGCTTTCGTGGATGTCGGTAAGTATCTTCAGTCCGTACTTCGCCTTCACGTCGCCCAGCATCTGCAGTCCTCGTTCCATTCCTGGTCCTCGGAAGCTGCTCAGCGATGTGCGGTTAGCCTTGTCGAACGACGCCTTGAAGATGATGTCCGTTCCCAGCTCCTTGTTTATTTGCACAAGTTCTTGCGCCACGATGTCCAGCAGTTCTGCCGACTCAATGACGCAAGGACCTGCAATGAATATTGGATTCATTACCTTTTATTAAAGATTCAGGTTGAAACGATATCCCAGAGTTATCATGAACACGCTGTTGCGTGAGCTACGTGCGTTGGGACCCTTGAGAATCTTTGTTACACCAAGGTTGTAGCGAGCATCAAGAACAAAGTTCCTGTATTCGTAAGATGCACCCATAGGTATAGAGAGGTCGAAACCCTCAACACCGTCCTTGACGTCGGTCTCTGTCTTCACGTTACCACTTTCAGTCTTCTTTGTCGCTGTGAGGCGGAATCCTGGCTGGAGACCTACCTTCAGAGCCAAGTCCTTATAAACGTAGAAGTTTGCAAGGACAGGAATGTTCAGGTAGTTAATGTTAAGCTTGTCGGTACCAGGAACGTCGTACGATACACCCTGCTGAGAGTACAACAGACCGGCACTAACACCCAGGAAGTCCATAACCTGATACTCTGCCTCAGCACCAGCAACGATGCCGACGTTAATCTTCGAATTGTCCTGACTCGTCAGCGACGCAAGGGTAAGACCCGCCTTTGGTGTAACACTGAATTCACCAATTGCCATCTGTGCCTGCATTGTGCCGGCAGCAAGAACCATAGCTACGAGAGCAAATAATTTCTTCATTTTCTTTTCTCCTATTTATAATAATGTAATTATTCTTTATTCATAATCCGTTGCAAAGTTAAGAAATAAAGTTGAATACAACACTACAATACCATAAAAAAATAGCGGAAATACCGAAAATAATCAATTCTTATTTGATATAAATCAATAAAATTAAGATTTTTTTAGGTTTTGTTTACGCACACAATTGCCAATTTGCAGAAACGTCATACCTTTGCACCGGTTTTAAAAACGATGGCCCTCCGCTGGGTTTTCACCCTCAGGCGGACAAACATCAGAAAAGTTTAACGTAATATAAAAATTTAAAGAAAATGAAAAAGATTTTTATGACTCTTGCTGCTGCAGTTGTTGCAGTTAGCGCAAACGCTCAGATTTGGGCAGGTGGTGAATTAGGTTTCACTTCAGAGCACCTGAACGGTGTTGGTACAGAAAATGTTGTTACAGTTAGACCTGAGGTTGGTTACTCACTCAACGAGGACTTCGACATTGCTATCGCACTCGGTTTCTCTCACTCAAGCGACAAGCTGAACAAGAACATCGCTGGTAACACAAAGTTCCTTGCTAACACATTTGAGGTTAATCCTTACGTTCGTTATAAGTTCTTCAAGGCTGGTAACTTCTTCGCTTTCGTTGACGGTGGTGTTGGCTATGCTGCTACTCACTACAGCGCACGCATGAATGGCCAGAAGTTCTCTAAGAACGAGAATATGGTAGGTGTTTCTATCGTTCCTGGTATCGCTTACTCTGTTAGCAACAAGGTTACTCTCGTTTCTCACCTGGGTGAGGGTCTCTACTACAGCCACCAGTGGATGAAGGATTACTACCACGTAAATAGCTTTGGTTGCCGTCTCTTCAACGGTATCACTTTCGGTGCTTACTACAACTTCTAATTCGTAGAGATTTAGACACTTAACTATACAAAGGAAGTGCAACCTTCATGGCT
Organism: uncultured Prevotella sp.; assembly: GCA_900315775.1. Lineage (GTDB taxonomy): Bacteria > Bacteroidota > Bacteroidia > Bacteroidales > Bacteroidaceae > Prevotella. The sequence continues at coordinate 50,814 of ONAJ01000028.1, read as the reverse complement.
GCACTTCTTTTTTTTGTCTTAACACACCACGCACTTTTAAAACTCTACGTGCGAGCGAGGTGCCCACTTTTTGCCTTTTGTGTGGTAAAAAAGTGATGATTTGGTGGAGAATATACCCATAAAATATAAAAATCTTTAAAAATTTTTGTTTGTTTGCAGGAATATGTGTACTTTTGCAGGATGTATATTATAATGTACGCGTACAAAGGATAAAACAAATCAGTGGAAAGGAATAGGAAGAATATTTTACATTACTTACTGTTGCTGCTGCTAATAGCTACAGTACAGGTCTCCTTTGCTCAGGAAATGCAGTCGGTACAGACCGTTGAGACTCCTCTCGTTGAGGAGGCTGACACCTGTGCTCCGTGCATCGAAATGCGCAAAGGTGTGATGCGCTGTCCTACCCACTGGGTTTTGAAGAGCAACCTGCTGTTTGACGCTATCCTTGTGCCCAACATTGGTATAGAAGTCACGCTGTGTAAGCAGATGACGTTAGCCTTTGACTGGTACCATACATGGTTTAAGTCCGACTCGCGTCACCGCTATTGGCAGTGCTATGGCGGCTATCTGACGTTACGTCACTATCTGCGTAAAAATGTCAATGTCGATAACGACCTGACGGGACACCATATCGGAGCCTATGTCTCCATGTTGACCTACGACGTAGAGTGGGGTGGAAAGGGCTATCAGGCATCGAGCCCCGGCTTTGGCTTTGGTCTGGAGTACGGCTACAGCACTCCTCTGAACCGTCGTCTGCGACTTGACTTCAACATAGGAATAGGTTACTACGGAGACGAGTACAAGAAATACGAGCCAGCCAACGACAATACAGGTCACTATGTATGGCTGTCAACAAATAAACGCAACTGGTGGGGACCTACCAAGGCTGAGGTGAGTCTGAAATGGATTATAGGTCGTATGCCGCAATCAGGCAAGAAAGGAGGCAAGAGATGAAAAGGCATCAATTGTCAATTGTCAATTGTCAACTGTCAATTATATTGGCAGCAATACTGTTCCTGCTGTGTAGCTGCCACTACAAGGACCTCTGCTACGATCATCCTCATGGTCTTGACTCCGACATAGAACTGTTGCTCAGTCTTAAGCTCGATATGGAGTACGACCTGGAGGTTGACGACGAGACACACACCAAGATTAACGCCCCAGAGTATATGAAGGTGGACTTCTACAACCCACTTAGCGACAAGCTTTCAACCACAGAGTTTGTTAAGGGCGGCAGGGGACAGATACACGTTTCGCCAGGCGCATACAAGATGGTGGCATACTCTTTCGGTACCGAGTGGACACAGATACGTGGCGAGGGCGACATAAATACCCTCGAGGCATTTACCAGCGACATTACCCAGCAGAAGTCCAGAGAGCTTGCCAAGTTCTACAAGAACAGCACCCGCGGTGCCGACGGTGAAAGCGTAGGCGAGGGTGAAAGCGTAGAAGAGGAACTTCCTGAAGGACCAATCATCTACACGCCAGACCACCTGCTGGTAGCAAACAAACAGATAGAAATACCGTCGTATATACCTGACGGCATCTTCACCATTCACGGTGATGCCGCCACTATCATAGAGACCTACGAGATAGACCTCATCAATATCGTCGGCGAGAGGAACATCGCCAGCATGGAGTGCTTCGTCACTAACCAGGTACGCAGCAACTTTTTCGGACGCGGTGAGAAGAGCACAGAGCCCGCCACCATCTACTTCCCCGTAGAAGTAGTGCCCAACATGATAGGCATCCACGCAGCCTTCAACACCTTTGGCAAGCTGCCTGGCGAAAGTCGTGTATATATGAACATCATCATACAGAACACGAGTGGCGAGGAAGTCCTTATCTCAGAGGATATCACCACACAGTTCACCGACCCGACGCACCACATCATCATCGACGAACCCATCGTGGTGCCAGACCCCGAGGAAGGTGGTGGCTCAGGTATAGCACCTACCGTTGACCCGTGGGACGAAGAGAACCACGATGTCCCGATAGGATGATAAAAGAAAAATAGAGAGTTCAACATAACATTACTAACGTTTTAAACGATAGAGAAAAGTAAAAAAAGAATAAACAAATCAATTATTAACAGTTTTAATTATTACATTATGAAAAAGAATTTATTTTTCCTTGCAGCAGCAGCCGTAGCGCTCGCTTCCTGCACCAGCGACGACACAATCGCTGAAAATTCCGCAGCTCTTAGCAACCAACAGCAAGAGATTGCATTCTCTCCAATCTCACAGAAGGCTTCTCGTGCAGCTATCTTAGATGGTACATTCCCTACAACATCTGCCATTCAGGTGGCTGCCTATGATGCGCAGAACAATGTAAACTTCTTTAATGCAGCAGAATTCACCCACAACACACATAACACAAGTGGTTGGTGGGGGTGCTCAACAGCCAAGTATTGGCCATTGTCTCCTGCAACTATTAACTTCTTGGGTTATGCTAATTTAACAGCAGGTTCTGCTACATGGTCTTCACCCGATAATGCAGCAGGTGTTACTCTTGCAATGGCTGATAACAGCACAACGCAGAATGACCTGATGTATGCAGTTGGTCAAGGTAAGGTAACTCAGACGGGAAACGCTCTGGTTATTCCTGACAAAGTGGATATGGTGTTTAAACATGCTCAGGCATTGCTTACATTTAACGTTAAAGCAAATGTTGCATCTGCGATTACACTGAAGAAGATTACTCTTAATAATGCTATTTTCTCTGGAAGTCTTGCACTTACTAGCGACTGCAAAACAGCAACAGCTGCAGAACCTACAGTAACTGCTGCTACATGGACACCTGGTAGCCCAACAGCTACATTTGACGCCTTCAGTGGTGAATATGCCGTAACTACTAGTTCAGAGAAGAAGGCTGACATCATGGTAGTTCCTCATCCATCAGCTGCTTCTTTTGATAGCTTCACTTTGACTTATCGTATTGCAGGGGTTAACAAAGACCTTACATATACATTCACACCTGTAGATCGCAATTTGGCAAAGGCAACAAAGTATGTGTATGACATTACTTTCAACTTGCATGAGATCTTCATCAATGCTTCTGTAACTCCATGGATTGATACAACTCCTGTTAACTATGTTGAAGTACCAACTAAGTCATTTACTTATGTAGCAGGAACAGGTATAACCGGAACTTATACTTTGCCTTCTGCAACAGCAGGCACTTATACAGTTTCTATTTCTGGATTACCAGCAGATAGCTATAAAGCAGAGGTAGGTACAGGTACAGGAACATTTATAACCGCTGTTAGTCCTACTGCTGATACCGCTGTAGCTGCAGATGCTGCATTCACAGTTTCATTCACAGTAACATCTGACACAGGTAAGAATCAGACTGTCTTGATTAAGAACGATGAAGGAACAACATTGTTCACACTTACTGTAGCACAGCCTTAATGCAACATTCCCTAGGAACCATTCTAGGATAACCAATAAGCCAGGTGGGGTTCGACTCCCCGCTTGGCTACACAGAAAAAATAAAATGGCTCGGAGCCGAAAATTGTTCTTTGACATTGTTGATACAGAATTAGAAAAAGAAGGAAAACGAGGTTACGGCTCGTCGGTAACGAGGTTACGGCTCGTCGGCAACGAGGTTACGGCTCGTTCTTAGCACGCAACTCTGGTTCTGTGTCAGCTTTGAAAGAGAATTGCACTCAGGGACGGTCCCTGGATGTAAGATGAAATGATGAAATGATGAAATGACGATGAAGGTTACACATTATTATATATATATAGGGGTGCTGGCGGCAGGAATGTTGCTGGCAGGCTGCTCGAAAGATAACAGCGACTCTACCCAGCAGGTTGGGGGAGAGCCGCAGGAAATACGTGTCCAGACTAACGTGACGAGTATGCTGAAGGGTTCTCGCACTACAATAGACAACAATACAGCGCTGCAGGACTATGACCTCAAGATTGATGCTTACTATCATGATACTGAGACAAAGTATCTTAATGGTAAGACGCTGCACTACGACAACGTAAACGAGCCCAATGCCTGGAAGTTCTGGGCTGCTGGTGCACAGGAACACTACTACTGGCCCTTCGACGGCTCTACAGTAGCAGGAGGCTCAACACCAGCATCAACACTCGACTTCGTAGGTTTCTGTCCTTTCGACAAGCCAGCATACATCGGAGATCCAACATACAACCACAGCACAGGAGTAAGTTTCACTTGCGACATGAGCAGCTATATGACGCTTGCGTCTCAAAGCTCAATGCAGGAATTCCTGGTATCTGTACTACCCAACCAGACCCTTGCCACACAGACTGAAGAAGGTGGCGCTCTGCCAATGGTATTCAAGCATCCCTTGGCAGTTATAAAATTTACCATTACTGCTGCAAGTGGCACACATGTGAAGATAAATAGCATCAGCATAAATGGCCTGAAGACCGCAGGTACCTGCACTTTCGATGGTAGCGATATGACTTGGACCGGCCTCACCGGCAGCACCGATATGACGATAACGCAAACGCTGAAATACGGCACAGCAACCACAGAATCCACGCCCTTCCTTGTTATCCCAAACAACTACGGCTCTAAGTACCTCACAGTCAATGCCACTTGGGACGATTGGAGCAACCCAGTAACCATCAGCGACTACGGAACCAATGTTGACTTCAACTGGCAGGCTGGTTACATATATACCTACAACCTGACGCTCGACAAATTAGGACTTAAGGTTGATATAGCAAAATACACCGAACAATGGTAAGAAGATGTATGATGTTTGATGTAAGAAGTAAGATGTAAAACGAAATATAGATAATGAAACAATATAGATTCATAATACGAACTCTCTTGGTATTCCTGCTACTCGCAGGAGCGCAAAACAAAATATGGGCCACAGATGTGACCTACCACATCCTGACGTTGCCGATTAACAATAGCATCTACCACATGAGGGCGGAAATCTCCGGAAAACGTCTGGAGGCATTCAAGGTTACTGTGAAGGGTCAGTCTAAATTGGAGTTGCCTGCTGCCTACAAGAGTCCGCTGGCTACAGGGTTCACGTATTATGCAGCTGGGGATGTCACCAAGAGTCCTTCTGCTGTAAAACTCTTCGATGCTACGAATAACCAAAACAAAGGTTATACTTATGTGGTGAAGGGTGAGGATACATCTGGAGACACTTCGGATGATGCTATACCAGTAGCAGAAAACACGACTCTTTCTGGTACTACAGCAGATTACTATGTTGTTTATACATACAATTCATCAAATGAAATAGCCCAGCTCAACGGTTCGGTGAAATACAACATCAAAGCAATAGGCTATGACAACAAGGGCAAGGAAGTGGAAAAGGGCTTCTTTGCATACAACCGAGGACGTAACAACCGTCCTGCCGTTCTGCCTAAGACGATTGTCGATCCGGAGATGCTGGCCAGTGAGGACTTTATGAAGGTGGATGTGTCCAGCACCAAAGTCGGTTCTTATTGGAGCAGTGGTGATAATAAGAACAAAGAGGCTATAACGGGCTCAAAGTTCCACTTCATGTTTGAGTTTGTTGGTAGTGACCCCTATAACATCATCATTCGTACCGCCTATGCTAAGGACACTACTTATATAGAAAAGAATGATAATAGTAATAACGAATTTGTATATAAGTACTACAAGGAAGGTAGTCTGTTTTCCAACGGAACCGCCAATACGTATTTTGCAAGTGATGAGCACAGACATTATAACAAAGCATACGATTCCAGTCTCCCCGCAAACCCGACGAATTTGACAGAAGGTTCTGGCACAGGTTGGGATGCCAGAACCGGATATTATCACGGACAAAATGGTACGATTAGGAACTCTTTTGCCCTGCTGAACAACTCCAAATCCACTGACTTCGTTTTTATGGGCACTAGAATGCAAGACGGCTCTGGCAACACTCCGACAGATTTGTATTATCTAAAAGAGGCGAACACTTGTAACAATTTGGTGATAAATCAGGTTGCACTGGATAATGCGACGAATAACCTCACGATAGAAGGTATCTATCCCATCAAGAAGTTGACGTTTAAGGTAGTCACACCTTTCGGCAATGTCGTTTCTGTATTGGACCAGGTCAGCCAATATACGGTAGAAAATGGTGTTATTGAGACCAAATATCTGCCCGATGCCCTGAAGCGTAAATATATAGAATTCAATGGTAAGTTCTATAAGGATGCAGCTTGTACTCAGGAGATTACAGAATTCTCTCAGGCCGACTACGATAACACCGAAGGATATAAGGTCTATGTGGGCTATAATGTGTCAGCTTCTGCTCCGAAGTTCCTGTCACCATCAGCCAGCTACACCACAGCCACTTGGTATGAGTTGACAGACGACGGAAGCGTTCAGGAATCTGGTAGAAAGATTAAGAACAATAGTGGCACCTACAAGAACAATGGCGCCAACGGCGAGTTTGTAAAGGAGAGTGAGTTTGCCTTTGTGGGTGACCCTTACGAACTGAAAGTGCTGTATCGTGAGGGTTCGAACTACGTCACTCTGGGTGGTCACGATACATGGGAAATGCCTTACGATGCAACGACAGGCAGCTTCCTGCTGCGTGAGTATAACGGCACAGGCTATTGGAATTGGAATACAGGACATGTGAGTGCAGACGTTGCGTATGGTTCTGATCCTTCACTTCCCACCACGGATAAAAATGCCCAGACCGTCATTCTCAACATCAGCGGATTGAATACTAGTAAATATTACGGAATCACCGCAGGAGGGGATGATAGTCAGATAGTTTCTGTCACACCGGAACTTAATAACGTAAAACAGGTGACGGGCACAACGATGACTATTGTGGTGAAGATAGCTGAGAACAAGAGTGGTGAAGACAAGACGATGACTCTTACCTTCCAGCAATATAATAATGCAGAAGGTAGTAAGCCATCAGAAAGCCCTGCTAATCCTTCTGTTATCACCATCACTCAGGGCACAACGTCTTCATCCTTTGACGGAAATACCGTAGAATATAGCACAACAAACTCTACCCGTGTGAAAGTGCTGGAGTTGCCCAAGCGGACTTATACTTACAACATTGTAGATAAGTCTGGCCGCATCGCTGTGAAGGCCACATCCAGTCAGACCATCTTCTCGGCATTGTCACTTGCCAGCATCCCAAGTATCATCGTCAGCCCGTTCATTTTGGACGAGACGGTGACGTTCTACAGCAGTTATACGGATAGAAATAATGACGACGTAGTCAATCGTCGCGACTTTCATAATCCTTCAGAGCAAACTGCTATCACCGAGACGCCTAATACAGCAGCGGACATCTATGTTACCTATACCACTAGTCAACTCAGCAGCAAGCCGATTAGGCTGAGTGAGGACCAGGAGTTTAACGTGGTGCTTAATGGACAATATGTTTACTTCAACGGCAGTTCACTGAGTACAAAAACAGCTCCCACCCCTGCTGATTTGAAAGATAAAAACTTCCTTTGGAAGTTGAGAAACCGAGACCCCTACGCTATGCTTATCGACAACCTGGGGGCAAGAGAGGTTCTTCCTTCTGTGGCTGAAAAAGTTGCAGGTCAGACGGAAAATCCTGATGTGTATGATGACAACGGAATAAAAACCAACCCGGAAAGGCAAAAAGGTGCTTGGATAGATGTGGCAACAATAGAAAATGCTGGGGCTCTCAGTTTTACTACGACAAGAGCTGATGCTCAGCGATTTGTAGCCAAGGCAAGCACCAATGCCGGTGTCTATGAAGTGTTGGTAGCTACAGGAGACGGTGTGGACGCTTCCTCTACATATTATAATATAGGACGCCCTGCTGAAAACACCGTGAAAATCTATTATAACGACGTAGAAAACGACGGATATGTTCACGGTAGCGATGTGCTGAAATTCCGATTGGAACAGACTATCCCCTATACCTACCACTTGATAGATAAGTCGAATCATGAATTGCTGACTCTGACCAGCCAAAGCCCAGACCTCGCGTTGCCAGAGGATTATCAAAGTCCGTTGGTAGGAACCTATCACTATTATGCTGAGAACGACATTAATAAAGCTGGTGATGTCTATACGGTAAAAGCAGATCCCAATCCGCTTGGAACCCTTGCAGATCTTAATGCCACATATTCTAAAACTGCATCTGATTCCGAAGCTTGGGGAAGCGCATCTGAAGGTTACAAACTCGAGGCAAGTGATGATACCGACTTGGATACAAAAGCAAAGAAACTGACAGGTACCGAGCACGACTACTATTTCAAAGTAAATAATGGTGCAAGCTATTATCAGGTTCATATAACCAGAGCCTATCGCGGAACCCACATCTACGTCACCTACGACGCAAATGATATAGTGAAGTTTGGTAACACCAATCAATACACATTGAAGTTCCTTGAGCCCTTCGCTGAGGGCTACTACCTGGAGGATGGTAACGATAAACTGACATCGACGAAGCTGCAGGCAGTATATCCTTACACCAACGGTGACGGTAACCTGAACATCTACAGCCAGGCGATGAAAGACGAACAGATGGCAGGTGGCGCCAGCACACGCCCTCGCTGGGTGTGGTACTTTAATAGCACAAACAACAATCAACCGGACCCCTACCACGTGAGGATACACTCCAGAAGCACCATATCCTATAACGGTGTCAGTCACCCCACTTATCTACAGACTTACGCAGTACACTTCAATCAAGACGCTGAAGGCGTGAAGAAAGTAGTTACGGGTGGAACTTTGCCGGGTATCGCCTCGGTGCTCAGGGAGCATACAAACTGATGACTACCTATCCTGTGGAAGCAGATTTAGATGGTGACGGCAACACTACAGGAAGTGGCGAGAACGAACGCCGCAAGGTAACATCGTTTGAGCAGTACTGGAAAACCTATAACATGGCGAAGCTGCACGTCTTAGGCATTGCTGCAAGTACAGATGCCTATAGTACTGACGAATCTACATGGGTGGTACCAAAGACAGATGATCCAGAAACCACCCCCGCAGATGAAAGCACCTATCGAGCGACCTTGGAAGCAAGAGGCTGGCACAGCTACGATGCCTATGCCAATGCCACCCGTTGGAACGGATATAACGACAAAGAGAACGGACACGAGAAGAAAGTGGTGGAGAAGTTGGAGCACTGGTATCAGACCTTCAATATGGGTAATGGTACCTTCGACATTGAGAGTGTCAACATTCCTCCTGTACTCGTGTTGCTCGACCTCCACGGATGGGAGATTATGCGTCTGCCTCTTCCTACAACCAACTATCCTTATGGCGATACCGAATTGGCAGCCCTGAGAGCATACGACAGTCCGATGGTAGATAAATATTATTTCTATAGCAATGCTACCAAGGCATCTGGTTGCCATAAGTATTCACTGAGAATGCAGAATGGAGCGGAGCGCGACCAAATTAAAGTAGATGGAGAACACTATACCTCTACCTCTTTGGGCGACCTGCCTCCAATCACCGCTACAGGCGTGAAGAGCGGCAATGAGTTCAACGACCAGTTTGTCACTTATACTGTGAAGGAAGAGTACGCAAAGAGTTATTCGTACGATTACAGCACGGGAATAGAAACCGCTTCAAAGTACCTCATCCTGCTGGTCAGTCGATTCCTTAGGTATAATGGTGGCGACGAAGGTAGCAGTTATAACAGCAAACCCATCTATGAGGCAAGCAATCCAACTGGTGGCAATGTGTATGACGCCATTTTAGACCCCCAGCAAAAAACGGTACAACATGAATCCACTAGCGTTGATGATAACAAAGACGGGGTTATTGACAATGTCAATTTGTGGTATGTCCAGCCGAATCAAAGTATTGACAAGGAGATGGGCATTAAGTACGCGTCAACAACAGGCAATACCGGTGAGCCTTGGACGGAAGCCGAAACCAAGAAGTATTATCACGATAACGGAAAAGACGGCTTCGACCCGTATAACCTTCAGTTTAAGAATGCGGATAACAGTAAGTTCTTGACTTCCCACATGCTGTCCACTCGTCTGAGCGAGGGTATCATGATCGGTAATTATGAGGGTTCGGGAGGCAGTGAGAATATCACTTTGGTTGCAGAAGACACCACATATCCGGACCCAATGGAAAGCACAGGCAGTGAAGGATATGACCACACGAATATCGCGATGACCAACCAAACCTTCATGGCTGTGTCTGATGCTAATGGTAATATGCAGCTGATGCCTCGCTTCGACCACACCAAACGTTTCAATCTTGTCAATAATGAGGCTAATAGTTTTAGTACATTAAAGGACCCTGTGAATCATGCGAAGGCATCAGCCGAAAACAACAGCTCAATGGGGTCGCAAACCGTATTCTTCGTTCGTCCAGAGCGTCTTGTATATCATATCATAGACAATGAGGGTAAAGAGTCGATACGCTACAAGAGAGCCGGAGATGAATATCCTGCAGTCACCAAACATTTCCAGAGTCCGGTGGCTAAGGACTTCACGTATTATACAGGATTAGCTGTGCATGGAGATGTGACCAGCAGCAAGGTTAGTGAGTGGGGACCGGCGTCAGCAGCGTTCAAGAGGACGGCTACGACGGTACCTCTGATGAATACTCAAATCAACCTGCTGCCCACAAGCGGTACCTATTATTATCAGGTTGGCCTTAGAGGCGATTTTAGCTATTATAAAGTTACTGTTACCACGGGTCTTGAGGAACAGAAAATCGATGGTGCATTAGCGGCAGAAACATTGGGTGGTGGCAATGTGTATGTGCGCTACGACTACGATGAAGATGCCGACAAAGATGCTGACCAAATCCTGGGAGGTAAGTGGTTTACCGTCAAGCTGGCTGACAAGGATTTGCAGGCAGACGGTAAGGTGATGAAATTTATAAAACTCGTTGCAAACGATGATGCATATACTGCGGCAAAAGAAGCCCTTTCTTCAGAAGGAGAATACTACTTTAGGATAGGGATGATTCCCGCCGCTTACACCTACAAAAAGGTTACTGTGTCCGATGAAGGAGCGTCAAAAGAGGAAGAAACTATTACAGCGGAAATATGGAATAGTGCATTAACCCTAGCGGGTCTTGGTGTAGATCTGTATACTGGCTCAAAGCCTGGCACCGTTGGTGAGGAGCAGAAAGTATGGCAGTGGAAGTTCCTTGCAGTACTTGCAAATCCGATTTCCGACTATTATGAGAAGCCGGACCCGTATAACGTGCGCATATACAACCGTAATGCCAATTACACGAACAACCCGTCGACTGTGCCCAACCCGATGAATATCGGCATCAAGGTGCCAAATGAAGCAAGTGGAGCTGACCACTTTGCTCTGCTGTCTCACCCCGATGGAGGCTATGCGCTGGCTGTGGCTGGACTGGAGACGTACAACTACACATTCCTTAATGGCGCCAGCATGACCACCAGTGTCGCTGCAACGACAGCAACGGAAGCAAGTTTCACCCAGAAGACAGGCACCATCAGTGCTGGTTCACAAATCATCCTGAACAACGATGTTAAGCACAATTTCGTATATCATGTAATCAACAATGCGACTAAGCTCGCAGTCAGCGCCACGCAGGATGAAGGAGCCGCAGAAGCGCATAATTTCTTCCCCTATCTGCCGGAGGACGCACAGTCGCCTCTGCTGAGGATGAAAGACTATAAGTATTACGGTGCTGCTATTCCAACTGGTGGAATGAGCACTCCTTCGGATCCTAGCGACGATACCTATGACATAATCCCGTATTCAATAGTGTACACCCTCTCCGGTGGCTACGACGATGTGGTATGGGTGCATTACGATAAATACAGCGTGGATAGTACAGAGTATAAGATTCCGAACAAGAAAGCAATTGTTGACAGCCATGTAGCTCGACATTCGGAATCTGTGGATGTGTCAATGAACATTAACGGCGAATTGCCTTACAACATCATCTGGTATAATGATAATATGATGTCAACGGCAACAGAAGATGCGCCAACCATCTCTGACGGAGGCAGTCAAACCCTATCCGGTTTAAAGAAAAACGTCTGGTATATTGTAGGCAACGACCCGTATGCTCTGAAAATTAGGCATAAAGAGAGCAGTAATTACGTTAATGGAACATCTACATTGGTTGCCGCTGCAGCTGATGCCAAAGAATTCATGCTGCTGAGGAAGTCGGGCTATGACTACGGTATCTTGCAGGAAACGGCCGGCACAAACAAACTCAGCGGATACGGACAGACGATGGTGTCCGGAGATCCTACGAAGTTCATTATCTTCGGTCTTTCCGTTCACGACTTGATTTACCGTCTGGTTATTGCCAAAACTTGTACAAACGAGGAAATAGAGAATGATAAAGAGCACGCTATAGTACCGGATCATAGTAAGTATGTGGATATTCCATTCCGTACAGAGGAAAGTGGAGCTGAGATTACTAAGAGAATCTATGGAAGTACTCAGCGTGATTTGGAATCCATTGCCGATCCTACCCTTGAAGATCCAAATCCAATAGAGGGTAGTAAGTACCAGCTGGGTAGAACTCTGACATGGGGTGGTAACAGTTATACTTATTGCCACGATGCTGGTGCGGTAAGTATTGGTGACGACCTAACGGTGCCTAACGTATTTAATCGCCCTAACTGTACATTCGAGTTCTATATAGCAGGTATATACGACGGATCTACAGGAGAAAAACTCACGGGCTTGGAGTCCAAGTATAAGGGTCTTAAACTCAATAAACTGATGTCGGATGCAGATCTTATTGACGAGACAGTTGTCGTCAACATAGTCTATAAGTTCAATGAGGATTTGGCGACAAACAATGGTATGGACTTCGTGAGAAGTACTGAGGATAAGTGTTGGTACACCTTCGAAACCTCGGGTGGTGGAACACCGTATCTGGCTCACTATACCAACGCTTGGGGTCTGCAGTCAATGGAAGGACGTGAGACTCGATACACCAATGACTACCTGTGGACTCCTGTTGGTGATGTCTATGGCTTCAAGATGTACAACCGCTATATGATTAAGAATAGCAATGCGTCATCAGATGATGACAAGAGCAAAATGATGACATACGCTGGAGACGCGGCAGAAAACAACAAATTGGTGGTAGCAGTACCGGGTACTGGAAGTTATACTTCGGGTAATGAGGTTTTTGAACTGCTTCCGGGTGATAATCCAAATTCCGGTTATTTCCGTGTACATCCTGTTGTCAACAACTCTGGCACTCAGTATTATGTTAAGAGAAAAGACACGTCTGGCGATATTGATAGTGACGGAAAGGATGATCTTAACTATACCATACTTAGTACCACTCCTTCTGACTGGACCTTCGGACTGGATATGTCTTTGATGACGCCTTACTATGAGCGTGCCGGCTATGTAGGCGGATTGACAGCTGCGGGTAAGACGGCTTACGAGACAGCGGTTTCTTCAGGTACAATCATGGACATTCAGCATGTAGTATATGACGATGCCAAAATCATTCCTTTCACCAAGGGCTACTATCGCCTGCACAACCAACCTGGCGTTTCAGGCATCGATCCTGTACGCTATGCCAGCGGCTATCTGCATGAGACGGAAAAGACGGCTGTGAGCGGCGGCATCCCCATGCACTTCTACAGCAGAGCGAGTGTGGGCACTACTTTTGGCGGTACAGAAGGTTTGGGCTCTGGATTTACGGAAACTGTTGCTACTCGTGGAGATATTCCTGTCGATTCTACAGAGTATGATCCGTCAACGATATTCTATCTCGATGGAGCTGTCACGTCAAACAAGACAATCAGTACTGCAACCATGAGTACACAGGGACTGAATGTGTTGGGTAACAAGATGACAACAGAAACCGGTACCACATTTACATTAATAGATATAGGTGGTGCAACCTTCTTGATAGTTGATGAGTTGACTCCTGCAACTCGAAAATATTTTAACTTCGACCAGACGTCTAATATCTACGACTTGAAGTTTGCGCATGAAGTTCCTACCGACGATGCTAAGTGGTGTTTGCAGCCCATACAAAAGACTGGTACCGCTGGCAATGGTGAGATGCCATTGAACATTAGGACCAACAACGGTGGCGACGGGTATTACTACTCTACATTGTATATGCCGTTCGATGTGCTCTTGCCTGCTGATGCTGGTACTGGTTCTAGTGCTAAGACATATTATGCATACACCAGCAAGAAGTGGTATAACGAGGGTGTTAACCCGGTTCCCGTTCCAGAGAAGACAATAGCTGAGACTACATATGGTGAAGGTAAGTTCGTGCCAGCAGGCACTCCTGTCATTATCCGAACTAATGACGATAGCGAGAGCTTATCGCTGACGTTGCCCACCACAGCTCCTTCGCCTTCGATAGATTGTGTTTTCACTGGCTCTTATTTGGAGAAGAAGTTGGAGGCATCGAACCCTGCACGCGACGTCTATACCCTCGGACTGCCGATGACCAGCGATGTGGATAAGGACGGCGACTATGTTACCAGCGGCGGTATCACAGCACCTCTGCCCACGTTTGACAACAAAGGTGTGGGCTTCTACATCAACGCTACGCCCAATAAGGAGGCAGATCCCTTGGAGGCCCTCTGGAAGCGCAACAACCTCTATGTGCTTCACAACAAGATTTACTATAGAGTTGCTGCTGCACCAGGTGCGCGCGAGATGGAGATGGAAGCGCCGATATTCGTACCTATCATCTTCGGTGACGAAGAGGAGGAACAGGAGCTTCTGCCTGACGGAAGCAGACAGACCATAGCTGGTGACGGATGCATCTACGACCTCTCAGGACGTAAGGTGGCTACCGAACAGCAAGTGCAGGACGGCTCATGGCGCACTACCTTGGCTGCAGGCATTTATATACTAAACGGACACAAGTTCATAAAGAAATAACAAAAGAGGGTGTGTCAGAATAGGCACATCCTCTTTTAGTGGCTATGAGCAAGGGGCAAGAAGAAACTACGTTATACCGGGAATTTCACATCTGAGGGTGTAGGGTGTGCAAAGTCCGATGGATAAAGGCTTTAAGCGCAACACCCCAGGGTGTTAGGGTGTTGCAAGGGTGTTGTGATGTAAGGAAATTCTCTAGAGAATTTTCCGACAAACCTATTCTTTAATCCAACAAAACCCACGCTTTTACAACAAATTTTCTAGAGAATTTTCTGTAAAACTACAGGTTTGTGAGTATCATCCCCTCCCTTTGGAGGGGGCAGGGGAGGCTTTACCACACCCTCACCACACCCTCACACCCTGGGGTGTGGTGCTCTATCCCCGTGGTGCTCTATCCCCGATAAACACAGGGGTTTAACACCCTTACACCCTTACACGTCAAAATCACAAGTACAGTAAAATCACTATAATAAACAAAAATTGCTGCACTCCCTACACCGTATGGTGTAGGAAGTGCAGGTAGATTTCTTACTGTTCCGTCGGCGGAACGAGGTGGACGTCGCACTGCGGGAAGGCGATGGTTATGCCGGCGTCGTTGAGGGCTGCGTAGATTACTTCCTTGGCGCGATCGACGTAAGCTATGCGTTCTGCTACCAGCACGTACTGCTTCACGTTAATGTCAACGGCGCTGTCGCTCATGTTACCCACTACAACGTTGAAACCATATTTCGGATCTACGATTTCTCTGCCGTAGAGGTCCTTGGTACGCATCTTCTGCATAGCTCTTACCAGCACGTTACGTACCTGTTGCACCTCAGTGCCGTAAGCCACGCCGACGGTGATGATGGTGAGTTCGTATGAGTTGTTGCGTGTGAGGTTGTTGAAGTTCTTGCCGAAGAGTGACGAGTTGAGGAACGACATCTCAGTGCCTTCTATGGTCTCTACCTGTACACATTGGTAATTGATGGTGCTAACCTTACCGCGTACACCGTCGCACTCTATCCAGTCGCCTACGCGCAGACGTCCTCCCATAAGCTGAATGCCGTAGAGGAAGTTGTTGATGGTATCTTTCATGGCGAGACCGATACCTGCCGACAGACCTCCTGCCACAAGACCTAAAGAGCCGGTAGGAATCCTCCATACGTGGATTACTATCGCGGCGTAGCCTATCCATATCAGTGCGCTGATAATGCTGTTGCCCAGTGAGAGGTTTATCTCGTTGACGCGTATGGTTGTGCGGTTGTGTTTACGCATGAAGGCGGCATAGCGACCGTATTGCCAGATGGCGTGGATTGCTCTGCTGAGGTATCTCATAACGTAGTAGAGTATGAGAAGGTTGACGATACTCTCCACGGAGATGCGTAGCGTCATGATGTCGCTCTTGTCGTAAAGATGAATGAAGGGGTTCTCGTAGAACTTCACGTACAGGTCGTCGAAGTCGAAGATGCTCAGCGACAGACTGACGCACAGCGGCATAGAGATAAGCACTACCGCCGGTATTACTACCTGACGGATGAGGTCGTAGAACCACGTAGCTCCGAAGAGTAGCGACTCGCGGTCTTCTCCCGACACGTAGGTTATTCTTTCGCGCATAGCATCAATGCGTTTGTTGAGCCAGCGCTCCTTGAAGCGGTTCAGCAGGTAGATGGCACATACCACAGAGAGCCACAGCGCCTGGAGGAAGTACCACCATACCAGGATGAGTAGCGCCACGAAGGTGTAGCCAAAGAATGAGCATACGAAGGCACCCAGATATATTGTCAGCGACACCCAGCCCAAGTTGCGGTCAACAGCCATAACCTTGCTGTGTTCCCTGACGCAGAAGAACAGCTGCCATAGTGAGCCAAGCAACAGTATAGGCGGGAAGAGCATCACCATGAACTTGTCGGGTATGAAACTGATGCGACAGGCGATGATTACCAGCACAATCATAAAGGTGGCGGAGTAGAGCAGGAAGCCTTCACGGAACTGCTCGGGCTTTACGCGTAGCAGCAGTGAACCGGTGATGGCTATGAGCAGCCACAAGAAGGTGTTGACGTGTTTTACACCCAACTGCATATATTCGTCGCCGCCCCATGCGAATGCGAACATGATAAAGTACGCTATAGTACCTATCAGTATAGATATTATGGTGCGTTTATTCTTCGGCACGTACTTCTTAAGTCTTGTGAAGCGACACAGCAGGCGCAGGATGATGAAGACCACCAACCACAACAGTGCGAGGAAGAAAATCTGCATGAAACAGAGAATAGCCAGCATTGCGTTTTCACTCTTGCTTGAGAAATATGCGAAAGACTTGCTTTCCTCTCCTGCGTGAATGTCGTCATTAGGCGCATTATCCAATTCTACGGCAAGTTCCTTGAATCCGTACTGGGCACGTATATCAGCTTTGGTTCTGCTCCAGTACTGGTCGAAGTCAGCCATGATGTCGAGAAACGGTGTCTGTCCGTCAATGAATACATATCTCTCCAGGTCGCGATAGCATTTTTCAGCATAGTCGCGAGTCTCTTTTATGCGCAGCGAAGCCTCCTCGTAGTGTGTGCTGTCAGCGATAACCTTGGCGCGGTTGTCGGCATTCATCTTCAGCAGTTCAGAGATAATGTGGATGCACGAGTCGCGGTACTGCTGTCCCTCCTTGTCGAGTATGAAAGGAGTGTCGTGCTTGCTGTTGCTGACGGCAATGCTGATAACCTCTTTCTCCAGCGAGGAGTCGGTAGATAGCAGGTGCAGGTCCAGCGAGTCGTTACGGTACGACAGACTGTCGGGGAGTATATCCTCTTCAATCTCCTGAATCATCGGCGGCAATCTGCGCAGCGCCTCTATAAGTCGTGCGTAGCGGTCTATCTCGTAGTTCAGTTTCCCCACGATGCGGTCATATGGTCTGCGGTCATTGCTGAAGTCGTTATATTCCGCCGTCACCTTCTTCAGAGCGTATGCCAGGTCGAAGGTCATTTCCTGCTCCTGAGTATAGAGCAGAATAGACAGTTCGTTTGACTCCTTGATGACGTTAATCATCCGTTGGTGCTGCCATTTATATTCGTCGTTGAATTGTTTCTGCGTCTCTGTGCGCTGCTGGAATGTTGTCAACAACTCAGTACATAAATCCTTCAGTGTACTTGTCAGTGAATGTCTGCTCACGACAGCCCATAGCGGCAGCGATAATACGCAGAATGCGAGGATAAGGGTTAGTAGTTTCTTTTTCATCTTTTGTAAATCTTATCGCAAAAGTACGATGTTTTTTTAAATTATCGTATGATTTCTTACAAAAATATGTATTTTTGCACAAACAAACGAAAGAGACATGAAACAAATTGTGACGATATTGCTGATGCTGATAGCAACAGCGACATTCGGAAAGAGGACAGTATCGGGTGTGGAGACAGAGCGTTTTGACTCCGTGATTGACGGACGCCGGACAGCCCTGTATGTACTCACTAATGGCAAGGGCATGGAGGCGTGTGTGACAAACTACGGAGCACGACTGGTGTCGCTGGTATTTGGCGGCAAGGACGTGGTGCTGGGCTTTGACAACGTTGGCGACTACCGACGCATGAAACAGAACTACGGAGCCACGGTGGGACGCTACGTGGGACGCATAAACCACTCGCAGTTCACGTTGGACGGACAGACCTACCAGCTGCAGCAGAACGGCAAAGGGGTGACGTCGCACGGCGGCTATCCGGGCTTTGCCGACAAGGTGTGGACGGTAGTGAAGAAGAAACGTTCTATGGTGAAGCTGCGCTATGTGTCGGCAGACGGCGAGAACGGATTTCCTGGTGAGCTGACGGTGACGTTGATATACCGGCTGACGAAGGACAACCGACTAACAATAGACTACGAGGCAACGACGACAAAGGCTACGGTGCTGAACCTGACGAATCACTCGTTCTTTAATCTGTCGGGACATCACGACAAGGAGATTACCAACGAAACGATGTGGATAGCAAGTGACTCCATAGCTACGTTCGACAACGCGAAGAACCTCAACGGCAAATTCCTCAAGGTTGACGGCACTCCCTTTGACTTCCGCACACCAAGGGTTATTGGCGAGAGGATAGACGCTGACGACGTACAGCTGAAGGTCACTGGAGGCTACGACCATAGTTTCGCCGTAGATGGAAAGAAGGGTAGGGCACCTGTGGCGTGGATTGAAGACAGCGAGAGCGGGATAAGGATGACAGTATATACTAAGGAACCCGCGCTACACGTGTATGCGGGCAACGGACTGAAAGGAAACATGAAGGGTAAGGGTGGCATAGCCTATCCGCGACGCTCCGCAATATGTTTCGAGACAATGCACTTCGCCGACTCGCCAAACATTCCGAATTTCCCCTCCACAACGTTGAGACCAGGAGAGGTGTTTAGGTCAAGGACGGAGTTTGAGTTTAAAGTCTCGCTTAATCGTACCTTTTAATAAGGTACTTTCGCTCAAGAATAAAAATAAATTAATATTTATTTTGTATTCTCTTCGCTTAATCGTACCTTTGCACTTAAAAGGGAAAAATATGGCAAAGAAAGATAATCATTTGGTAATAATGGCTGGCGGCGTAGGAAGTCGTTTCTGGCCTATGAGTACTGAGGAAAAACCCAAGCAGTTTATCGATGTACTCGGTGTGGGACGCTCACTGTTGCAACTCACTATGGACCGCTTCCGTGGGGTATGCAATCCGGAGAACGTCTGGGTGGTAACAAATAAAAAGTATGCTGCCATAGTGCACGAACAGCTGCCGGAAATTCCTGAGAACCACATTCTTCAGGAACCTTGCCGCAGAAACACTGCTCCGTGTATCGCTTACGTCAGCTGGCGTATAAAGACGCTGAACCCCAAGGCTAACGTGGTGGTGACACCAAGCGACCACGTCGTTACCAACGAGGTGGAGTTCAGAAGAGTGGTAACACAATGTCTGGACTTCACATCGGAGAGCGACGCTATAGTAACCTTAGGAATGAAACCTACACGTCCTGAGACGGGCTACGGATATATCCAGGCAGACCTTTCTCACAGTAGCCCACGCAACAAGGAGATATTCCGTGTGGATTCCTTCAAGGAGAAACCCGACCAGGAGACTGCGGTGCAGTATATACGCAACAAGAGCTACTACTGGAATGCCGGTATCTTTATATGGAGCATTAACACCATTGTCAATGCCTTCAGAGTTTATCAGCCCGCAATAAACAAGGTCTTCGAGAGCATGCAGCCGCTGTATGGCACCGACAAGGAGCAGGAAGAGATAGACAAGAGGTTCCCGGAGTGCGAGAGCATATCTGTGGACTACGCCATCATGGAGAATGCCGAAGAGATATTCGTTTGTCCTGCCGACTTCGGGTGGAGCGACCTCGGCACGTGGGGCTCGTTGCTTACCCAGACACGTCACGACTTGTACGGCAACAGTGTGATAGGCGATAATATAAAGGTGTACGACACACACGACTGTATTATTCACGCTATGGGACAGAAGAAGGTTGTGGTTCAGGGACTCGACGGATATATCGTTGCCGAAGAGGACGGACGACTGCTTATTTGTAAACTTAGTGAGGAACAGCGCATCCGTCTGTTCTCGGAAGAATAAAATTAGAAGATATGGAAAAAGTTGCTCTCATCACAGGAGTTACAGGTCAGGATGGTTCGTACCTGGCAGAGTTCTTATTAGATAAAGGTTACGATGTTCACGGCATAATACGTCGTTCGTCGGTAGATTTCCGCGAACGCATAGCCCATCTCGAAGGACGTCCACACTTCCACCTGCATTATGGCGACATGAGCGATTCTATGGGAATGGTTCAGGTTATCGAGAAGGTGCGTCCTACGGAGATATATAACCTGGCGGCACAAAGTCATGTGCAGGTGTCGTTCGACGCTCCAGAATACACCGCCGATACCGATGCTGTCGGTGTTTTGCGCGTACTCGAGGCAGTGCGTCTATGCGGACTCACAGAGACCTGTCGCATATACCAGGCATCAACATCGGAACTCTACGGAAAAGTAGAGGAGGTGCCGCAGAACGAGAAAACTCCCTTCCATCCTTACAGTCCTTATGCTGTAGCAAAACTCTATGGCTACTGGATTGTCAAAGAATATCGTGAGGCATACAATATGTTCTGCTGCTCAGGAATTCTCTTTAACCACGAGAGTGAACGACGCGGAGAGACCTTCGTGACACGTAAGATAACCCTTGCGGCAGCACGCATAGCACAGGGAAAACAAGACAAACTGTACCTTGGAAACCTTTCGTCATTGCGCGACTGGGGATATGCCAAGGACTACGTGGAGTGTATGTGGCTCATACTGCAGAACAAGACTCCCGAGGACTTCGTCATAGCTACTGGTGTGCAGCACTCCGTACGTGAGTTCTGTCAACTGGCATTCCACTATGCTGGCATAGAACTGGAATTCCGCGGTGAGGGAATCGACGAGAAAGGATACGACAAGAAAACCGGTAAGGTACTCGTCGAGGTGAGCGAAGACTTCTATCGTCCTACCGACGTGGTGAACCTCTGGGGCGACCCCACGAAGGCACGTAAAGAACTGGGATGGAACCCCACGAAGACAACCTTCGAACAACTTGTAGAACTGATGGTGAAACACGATATGGAGAAGGTGGCGGTGGAGAACGTCGCTGACCGAATCCGCACGAACCTGGCAGAGTATCTTGAAAAGGGAATTGTGAAGTGAAGAGTGAAGAGTGAAGAGTGAAGAATGGAAAAGAATGCAAAGATATTTGTAGCCGGCCATAGAGGACTTGTAGGGTCGGCTATATGGAATAACTTAAAGAGTAGAGGATACGAGAACCTCGTAGGAAGAACACACAAAGAGTTAGACCTGATGGACCCCGTCGCAGTAAAGAAGTTCTTCGACGACGAACAGCCCGACGCCGTAGTCCTCGCCGCAGCTCATGTTGGCGGCATCATGGCAAATCTAAGGTACCGTGCCGACTTCATCTACCAGAACCTGCAGATACAGCAGAACGTCATTGGTGAGAGCTTCCGTCACGGAGTAAAGAAACTGCTGTTCCTGGGTAGCACATGTATCTATCCACGTATGGCACCACAGCCTATGGCGGAAGAGGCGTTGCTCACCTCGGAACTCGAATACACCAACGAGCCCTATGCCATCGCTAAGATTGCAGGTCTCAAGATGTGCGAGAGCTTCAGTCTGCAGTACGGCTGCAACTACATAGCTGTAATGCCTACCAACCTCTATGGTCCTAACGATAATTTCCACCTTGAGAACTCCCATGTGCTGCCGGCAATGATCCGTAAGATTCACCTGGCGAAGTGTCTTAACGAGAACCTCTGGGACGAGGTGCGCAAAGACCTTAACATGCGTCCCGTAGAAGGCATCAGTGGAGCAAACAGCAGCGACGAGATACTCGCTGTGTTGGCAAAGTACGGCATAGAACCCCAGCGCGTGACGCTGTGGGGAACGGGAAGTCCTATGCGCGAATTCCTGTGGAGCGAGGAAATGGCAGACGCCAGCGTCCACGTACTTCTTAACGTTGACTTCAAAGACACCTACGACCCTGCCGACAAAGAGGTGCGCAACTGTCATATCAACGTCGGCACAGGCAAGGAGGTCACCATACGTGAGGCTGCCGAGAAGATTATCCGTGAGATAGACTTCAAGGGCGAACTCTGCTGGGACACATCGAAACCCGACGGCACACCACGCAAACTTACCGACGTCACCAAACTACACCGACTTGGCTGGCACCACAAAGTAGAAATTGACGAAGGTATTCACAGGCTTTATGAGTGGTACAAGGAGAATTGAAAACTGAGAATTGAGAATTATGATTACTCTCAAGACGCAAATCTGACAGCGTGCAAATCATAATTCTCAATTCCTAATTCCTAATTCTCAATTCTTTGTGTGAGGTGCGTAGCAGAGTCGAACTGCTCTATATGGTTTTGCAGACCACCACATAACCGCTTTGTTAACGCACCATTTCGCTAAACAGCGGGTGCAAAGGTACGAAATAATAAAATAAAAGCCAAATTTTTAGCGCATATATTTTACTTTATCGTCTTTTTTTCGCAATTTTTCCCCCTGCGTAGCTCTTTCAGCTCACAGCCGGCACAGCCATAACAGGGGTCGGAGGAGTGGCGGAAAGCTTTTATGATGAGCCATAACGCCCAGCCGATTGCGGCAAGGATGACGGCAATGACTATGATTAATTCATAATTCATAATTTCGCATATTATAAACGACGACGGAACTCGGAACAGGTTATGGCGGTGGCGATAGCAACATTGAGGCTGTCGGCAGTAGCCCTGCCCTCGGGGAAGTTGGGTATGCGCAGGGCATTGGTGATGCGGGAACGTACAGCGGGAGATATGCCGTTACCCTCGTTGCCCATAACGATGACGGCTCCTGAGGTTACGAGAGACTGCTGGTAGATATTCTTGCCGTCGAGGAGAGTGCCATAGACGGGAGTGTCGGCAGGCAGACTGTCGAACCACTCCAGGAGGTCAGTATATATTATATGTACGCGCGCAATGCTCCCCATCGTTGCCTGAACGACTTTCGGGGCGTAGGCGTCAGCGGTATCACGACTGCAGACGATGTTCTCTATGCCGTACCAGTCGGCAATGCGAATAATGGTACCTACGTTGCCTGGGTCCTGGACACCATCGAGGACGAGGGTAAGCTGACCGGTGGGAGAGGGTACGCTGGAATCCGTAGGCAAAGGGAAGAGGGCGAGCACCTGTTGCGGGTGTTGAAGGAAACTGATGCGACGAAGCTCGTCGGGGGTGACTACCTCGCACTTGGTGCCTCGGAAATATTCCTCCGTTCCTATGATAACATTAGGACGCATTGTCTCCATAAGGTCGCCAACAACCTTAGGACCCTCGGCAACGAAGAGTCCTTCTTCGCGACGATACTTCTTCTGCTCGAGAGAACGAATAATTTTTAATAGGTTTTTGCTTATCATAGGTGCAAATGTATATAATTTTTTGTATTTTTGCAAACGGAATGAGAAAGAATGTTCGTTTTTGGCTATTAGCACTTGTTTCTTGCGTACTTCTGGCAGGCTGTTCGTCAACAAAGTTTGTTGACGACGACGAGTATCTGCTCCAGAAGGTACAGATAATAAGTGATGACCCTGCCGTCAAGTCGTCGCAGCTGTTGCCGTACATCCGACAGAAAGCCAATTCACGATGGTTCTCAGCACTTAAAGTACCCCTCGGAACATATTCGTTAGCGGGAAAAGACTCTACGAAATGGCTCAACAGAACGCTGAAGAAGATTGGCGAGGAGCCTGTGGTCTATGATTCCGTGCTGGCAGAGCAGACGCAGAACGACCTGCGTGTGGCGCTTAACAACATGGGATATATGGATGCTACGGTGGAACATTTTCCTATTTACAAGAAGAAAAAGGTGACTGCCCTCTACGTGTTGCACCCAGGAAGACCTTTTATTATTGGCGAGGTGGGTTACGACATCGAGGACAAGCAGATGGCGGAGATACTGCAGCTGGACAACGAGAAGAACAGAGGACTGAAGAAAGGTATGCAGTTCTCCGTGGAAGCGTTGAACAAAGAGCGCCAGAGGGTGACAGACATTCTCACCAGCAACGGATACTACAAATTTAACAAGGGGTATATACGCTATACTGCCGACACGGTGAGGGGCAGTAAGATTGTTGATGTGACGCTAATACTGAGAGGTGAACACCCGAGATACAAGGTTGCTACGGTAACCATGCAGCCCGACGAAAACGGTAAGTTCCACCTGAGAAAGGGCGTTATGAAGATGAACTCGTGGATAGAGGAGGGAAAGTACTACAGTTCGTCGGCACTGCAACGCACATACAACAACTTCGGCAGTCTGCCGATAATAAGATATACGAACATAAAGTTCAAGGAGCGTCCCGACTCAGCGCTGTTAGACTGTAACATACATATCAGCACGGGAAAACCGAACAGTATTATCTTCCAGCCCGAAGGAACGAACACCGACGGCGACATAGGAGCAGCGGTGTCGTTGACGTGGGAGAACAGAAACCTCTTCAGAGGAGCCGAGACGTTCAGCATAAAGCTGCGCGGTGCCTTCGAGGCGATAAGAAATCTTGAGGGCTACCAGAACTCCAACTATCGCGAGTACAGCATAGAGACGAAGCTACAATTCCCGAGAATGATTGCTCCGCTGTTGAGCAGCAGGTTCAAGCGCAACTCAAAGGCTACGTCGGAACTTAGCATCGCCTACGATATGCAGGACCGTCCGGAGTTCCACAGAAGAGTGTTCTCGGCAGCATGGAAATATCGTTGGCATAGTCACGGGAAGCACGTCAACTGGCGTCTTGACCTGCCCGACCTAAACTACATCTACATGCCGTGGATATCGGCAACCTTCAAACGTGACTATCTTGATAATAAAAACAACAGAAACGCCATTCTGCGCTATAACTACGAAGACCTCTTCATTATGAAGGCAGGAGCAGGTTTCTCGTATAGCGATAGCAGGAACTCGTGGCGCGTTAATGTGGAGACGGCAGGAAACATGTTGAACGCACTGAGCAGGCCGCTGCACTTAAAGAAGAACGATAGCGAACAGTATATGCTCTTCCACATAGCCTATGCCCAGTATGCGAAGGGCGACGTGGACTATTCGCATGTGGTGCCCCTTGACGCTAAGACACAGCTCGTGTTGCACAGCGACTTCGGAATAGCATATCCATACGGAAACTCCACGATACTGCCGTTCGAAAAAAGATACTTCTCGGGAGGTGCTAACTCCGTGAGAGGATGGCATGTGAGAGGACTCGGACCTGGAACGTTCAAGGGTACCGACGGAAGAATAGACTTCATTAACCAGACCGGTGATGTAAAGTTAGACATAAACGTAGAACTTAGGATGGCGTTGTTCTGGAAATTCTACGGAGCTCTTTTCGCTGATGCAGGAAACATCTGGACACTGCGTGAATATCAGGAACAGCCGGGAGGACAGTTTAAGTGGGGAAAGTTCTACAAACAGCTTGCGGCAGCCTACGGACTTGGTATCCGACTGAACTTCGACTATTTCGTGGTGCGTTTTGATATGGGTATGAAGGCTGTCGATCCTGCTTACGATGAGAATACGGAGCATTATCCCATAGCCCATCCGAGACTCAGTCGCGACTTCGCTTTTCATTTCGCGGTAGGTATGCCATTCTAACCTCCCACTGTTCGTTGCCTTCTGTGTCGAGAGTGTTTATAAGAGGAATGCGGAAGGTACCGCTTTCGACGATGTGAGAAGCGCCGCCAATACTGTCAAGCTCAAGGAAATTCTCAACGGAAACAATAGCATAGCTGCCATCATCGTTGTTGACGATGCTGTCAACGAAAACCTCGGCAGCACCTTTGGAATTAAGCTTGTCGATATCAGCCTGGGTGAGTTGACTGGCAAGGAAACGGAAGAGACGGACACTCTCGTCGTCACAATATGAGGAAGCACGTTTGAAGTCGTAGTTGAAGTATGCGGCGGCAAACGACTCTGCCACCTTCTGCGCCCTTTCTTCACTCAATGTGTCGGCTACTTTGTTGCACGAAAACAGGGTGCACAAGGCTACGAGAAAGAGGAAAAAATTACTTCTGCTCATATTAAAAACATTTAAAGACCCTACAAAGGTAGGAAAAAACTTTGGTTCTATAACTATTTTTTTCTACTTTTGCATTAAAATTAATAACAAAATGCTGAATTTTTTATCATTCGGCAGTGGAAGTAGCGGCAACTGCTACTACCTTTTCACTGAGCAGGATGGACTGATAATAGATATAGGAATAGGATTAAGACAACTGAAGAAGTATTTCCAGGACTATGGTCTTGATATGGGCGGTGTAAAACATGTTCTTGTTACACACGACCATGCAGACCATGTGAAGTCTGTTGGAACCTTCAGTCAGGAACACCATTTGCCTGTATATGCCACAGAGATGGTACACAAAGGTATAGACCTTAACGAGTGTGTACACAAGAAGATTATGCCCATAGACAGGCACATAGTGGAGAAGGGTAGAACATTCCAACTTGGAGACTTCACCATTACGGCATTCGAAGTGCCGCACGATAGTCACGACAATGTAGGTTACTGCATTGATGCGGAAGGAGTGCGTTTTTGTCTGATGACCGACGTAGGACACGTTACCGAAGAGATGAAGGGGTATATAGGTTCTGCCGACTACCTCGTAATAGAGGCTAATCACGACAAGGAGATGTTGCGTAACGGTAGTTATCCGCAGTTTCTGAAAGAACGTGTGGCAAGCGACTCGGGACATCTCAGCAACGTAGATTGTGCTATAGCGATTGCCGAGAATGCTACACCAAAGCTGAAGCAGGTGTGGTTGTGCCATCTCAGTCACGACAATAACCATCCCGAATTGGCACGAAAGACAGTCGAGATGACTCTTAACAGCTACGGCATAGTGCCCGGCAAAGACTTCCTCCTGGAAGTGCTGAAGAGAAAATCGCCGACGGGAATCTTTGAACTAAAGGCATCTGCTGACGAGTAATAGAGGGGAAGGCGGTAACGTTAAGAAATATTAACGATAGGTAATTTTTACATACAATTCCCTGCTCTTTCCTTATTTATTAGTACCTTTGCACCCGCTATTACGAGATAGTAGCATTAAATTCAAACCAAATTAATCATTTAAACTTAAAAAATGGCAACAAAAATCAGATTACAGCGAGGCGGTCACAAAGGCTATGCCGTTTATCGCATCGTTATCGCTGACGTAAGAGCACCACGTGATGGTAGATTTACTGAGAAGATTGGTACTTACAATCCTAACACCAATCCCGCCACAGTGGATTTGAATTTTGAAAGAGCTCTTTATTGGGTAGAGACTGGCGCACAGCCTACAGACACCGTACGCAACATTCTTAGCAACGAGGGAGTGTATCTCATGAAGCACCTCCGTGGCGGTGTTAAGAAAGGTGCATTCGATGAGGCTACCGCTCAGAAGAAATTCGATGCTTGGAAAGAAGCAAAGGTAAAGGGCTTTGACGCAATTCGCGAAGATGTAGCTAAGGCTAAGAAGGCTGAGGCTGCGAAGAACTTAGAGGCTGAGAAGAAAATCAAAGAGGAGATTGCTAAGAAGGTGGCTGACAAGAAAGCTGCTGTTGAAGCTGCTGAGGCTGAAGAGGCTGCAGCAGAGGCTGCAACAGAAGAGGCTACAGAGGCACCTGCAGAGGCTCCCGCAACAGAAGAAGCTCCAGCAGAAGCATAGTTAACAAAAAACAAAAATAGTACGCTTATGGCAGAAATGAATTTCGGTGGTGTAATTGAAACAGTTATCACCAGCAAGGAGTTTTCACTTGAGAAGGCTCGCGAAGTGTTAAAAAATGAGACTATAGCTGTTATTGGTTATGGCATTCAAGGACCTGGTCAGGCTTGTAACTTACGAGACAACGGGTTTAATGTAATAGTAGGACAGCGTCAGGGAAAGACCTACGACAAGGCAGTAGCCGACGGATGGGTTCCCGGAAAGACTCTCTTCTCTATTGAGGAGGCTGCCGAAAAGGGTACTATTCTTTGTATGTTACTTTCTGACGCTGGTCAGATCCAGGTATGGCCTACTATAAAGAAGTATCTTACTAAGGGTAAGACACTCTACTATAGTCACGGCTTTGCTATTAACTGGAGTGACAGAACAGGTGTCGTTCCTCCATCAGATGTTGACGTGATACTCGTAGCTCCTAAGGGTTCTGGTACATCGTTGCGCACAATGTTCTGCGAAGGTCGTGGTCTGAACTGCTCTTATGCTGTTTATCAGGATGCGAGCGGTAAGGCTGAAGAGAAGACTCTTGCCTTCGGTATCGGTATTGGTGCAGGTTACATGTTCAAGACTACTTTCGAGCGTGAGGCTACCAGTGACCTTACTGGTGAGCGTGGCTCACTGATGGGTGCTATTCAAGGACTGCTCCTCGCACAGTACGAGGTGCTCCGTGAGAATGGTCACTCTCCATCGGAGGCATTCAACGAGACTGTTGAGGAACTTACACAGAGCCTTGGTCCGTTATTCGGAGCAAAGGGTATGGACTGGATGTACGCTAACTGTTCTACAACAGCACAGCGTGGCGCACTTGACTGGGCTCCTCGTTTCCACGACGCTATCAAGCCTGTAATGGAACAGCTCTATGCTTCAGTTAAGAATGGTACAGAAGCACAGATCTCTATCGATGCAAACTCTAAGCCCGACTATCGTGAGGGTCTGGAGAAAGAACTTGAGGCAATGCGCAATCAGGAGATGTGGCGCGCAGGTGCTGTGGTTCGTCAGTTGCGTCCAGAGAACAACTAAGCCTTAATAAAGAGGCCGTCTTTTAAGTAGATGTCCTCTTCGTAAAGAAGATCTTCAAGTGCCCTATCGAGTAATTCGAAGGGCACTTTTATTTTCTTTATCTCTTCGGCAGAATGGAACTTGTCGTCGGAGAGAATGTTGAGAATTTTTCCCTTTATACTCTTTATCTCTTCCTTGCCGGAATCGCCGGATTCAAGAGCCTGACAAACGTCACACTGATGACAGTCGTGTGACGACTTCTCGCCAAAATATTTCAGGAGTTGTCTGCTGCGACAAATGCTGTTGTTTGTAGCATATTCTATTACCTCCTTGACTCTCTCTTCGTACTGTTTCTTACGTTCGCTGTATATCTCGGGAGGAAATACAAGGCGCGACATCTCTTCACGACTTCGTGTGTAGCGGATATATGGAGTCTTTCTCTGCGGTATGAAACTGATGATGTGTTTGCTATCAAGTCCTTTCAGTACCTGATAAACGTCCTGAGGACTAAGCTCCGTCTGTTGTGCAATAAAGCTCTCGTCAATATAGCCATAGTCGGTAAACAGTCCGCTGTAGCTGCGGAGCAGCGATGTTATAACTTTGTTTTCATTATAGTTTAACGAGTTCAGCAAGTACAGGTCGTCACGTCCTGTGATGAAACGTACCCGTGCTCTGTTCTCACGTTCCTCACCATATTCTATATATCCCGCGCGCGCGAGGATAGTCAGTGCCGAATCCACCTGAAGAGGGAAGTGTTTGAAGGTGTGGCAGAACTTGTCGATGCCAAATTCGTGGTAGGTGTTATATCCGCTTCCCAATGCTATCTGGTAGAAGTATGCCAGGTGTTCATAGACCTTGCGAATATAGTCTTTTTCGGGGAAGGTGTCGGCAACGCGACGGAGCAGTTTTGTGGTGTCGTTGCCATTGAAGAGCAGCACAGCATAGGAGCGCTTTCCGTCTCTGCCGGCGCGTCCTGCCTCCTGGAAGTATGCCTCGAGAGAATCGGGACAATCAATGTGTATTACCAGTCGTACGTCGGGCTTGTCGATACCCATTCCGAAGGCATTCGTCGCCACCATCACCCTTACTCGGTTGTCGTGCCATTCCCGTTGGCGCTGGTCGCGAATCATATTCTCCAGACCTGCGTGGTAGGAGAGGGCGCTGATATTGTTTTTTATCAGGAAGTCGGCAATTTCTTTAGTCCGTTGACGACTGCGTACATAGATTATAGCGCATCCCTCGACACTATTGAGTAGGTTGAGGAGATAGTCGTATTTGTCGGCGACGTTTCTCACGATATATGCGAGGTTCTTCCTCTCGAAACTCATGCGGAACACGTTGAAAGAATCTTTGTTGTCAACGGTGCCTAACTTTTCCTGAATATCGTCGATAACCTTTGGCGTTGCTGTTGCTGTAAGTGCGAGGATGGGTACGTTGACGATGTGGCGTATCTTGGCTATTTCCAGATATGACGGACGGAAGTCGTAGCCCCACTGACTTATACAGTGTGCCTCGTCAACGGTGACGAAACTTACATTCATGTGTTTCAGTTTCACCTGAAAGAGTTCCGAGGAAAGACGTTCCGGCGAAATGTAAAGTATCTTTACGCCGCCATATACGCAGTTGTCGAGAACCGCCATCGTCTGTTCGTGAGTAAGACCGCTGTGTATTGCTGCTGCACGGATGTGCAACTTGCGCAGGTGAGCCACCTGGTCCTTCATAAGTGCTATTAGTGGAGTGATGACAATGCATATCCCATCCATAGCGAGTGCGGGTACCTGAAATGTTATGGACTTTCCTCCTCCAGTAGGCATAAGTCCCAGCGTATCATGACCAGCCCCAATACTCTCTATTATCTCACTCTGAATGCCCCTAAAACTGTCGTAGCCCCAGTATTTCTTTAGTATAGATAGGTAATTATTCAATTTCCCCTGGTCTAATATCTTCTATTTGTAGCTGAATGTCTCCGTGTTTGAAAACGTTGTCTTCTATGGTATATGCTATGTCGAAAGCGCGCTTTGACTTGATGTATCTTACGGAGCCGCTTTGTCCGAAGGCTATGCCGTTCATGACGTTATTCGACTTAGAGTCCACGAGTTCCAGTTTTATGTGTTCCTGTTCTCTGCCCACCACCTTACTTGTTCCGAAGTCGTAAACACCCGTTGTCATAAACAGCGGTTTGGCATTCATAGGTCCGAAGGGTCCGAAACGCTTCAACTCGTTGTGGAAACGGTGGGTGATGTCTTTGAAGTCTATCTGTGCGTCAATATCCAGAAGAGCCTCCGTCTGTTCGGGCATGATGTGCTCTTCAACATATTTCTGGAATCTGTCGCGGAAGGCAGGAACATCCTTCCATCTCAGTGTGAGACCCGCAGCATAGGTGTGTCCTCCGAAGTTCACCATAAGGTCTCTGCAGCTCTTTATAGCGGAGTAAACATCGAAACCCGCAATGCTTCGTGCGGAACCCGTTGCGAGGTCGCCGTCACGGGTGAGTACAACGGTGGGTCTAAAGTATATTTCCGTCAGTCGTGATGCCACAATACCTACGACACCCTTCTTCCAGGACTCGTCGTAGAGTACTATTGCCTTGTGTTTCTTCTGACTCTCTATGCGTGCCACGATGTTGTTTGCCTCTTCCGTCATCTGTTTGTCGATATCCCTTCTGAGGTCGTTATATCCGTTAAGTCGTTTTGCCTCTTTCAGTGCTGTGTTGAAATCGCGCTCCACGAGCAGGTCAACACTCTCTCTGCCGCTTTCCACTCTTCCCGAAGCATTTATGCGGGGACCTATCTTGAAGACTATATCACTCATACTCAACTCTCTGCCGTTGAGTCCGCAGATGTCTATGATAGCCTTCAGTCCGATACTCGGGTTATTGTTGAGTTGTTTTAATCCGTGATATGCAAGAATCCTGTTCTCCTCGACAACAGGCACCATGTCAGCAGAGATAGCCACAGCCACAAAGTCGAGCAGGTGTGCCAGTCGTGAGAAGGGGATACCATTATTATAAGCGAAAGCCTGCATAAACTTAAAGCCTACGCCACAACCGCAGAGGTGTTTGCAAGGGAACGTGTCGTCCTCGCGTTTCGGATTAAGAATGGCCACCGCTGGCGGCATCACCTCGTCGGGAACGTGGTGGTCGCAGATGATGAAGTCTATGCCCTGTTCTTTGGCATATTCTATCTCCTTGATAGCCTTTATGCCGCAGTCCAGGATAATTATCAGTTTTACTCCCTGCTCTTTAGCATAATCTATTCCTTTATAGCTTACTCCGTAGCCCTCGTCATATCTGTCGGGTATGTAGTACTCCACATTAGAATAGAACTGCATGAGGAATTTATATACAAGTGCTACTGCGGTACATCCGTCAACGTCGTAGTCGCCGTAAACCATGATGCGCTCTTTCCTGCCTATAGCAGTATTAAGACGGTCAACAGCGATGTCCATATCCTTCATCATGAAGGGGTCAAGGAGGTTTGTGAGCTGTGGACGGAAGAAGTTGCGGGCACTTTCTTCAGTGGTGATACCTCTACGAACGAGTATCTCCGCCAATACTGGTGTGATACCCAATTTACCGCCTAATTCCGTAGCAACACGTTGCTGGTCGGCAGTCAGTTCGTTATGGTTCCACTTAAAATTCATTTAAAAAAATTACAATTTGGTCGCAAAGGTACAAAATATAATTCATAATCCATAATTCATAATGCATTATTTTTTGTATATTATCTTTTTTTATTACCTTTGCAGCCGACAATCAAGGGGTGCCTGATATTTCAGGCTGAGATGATACCCTCTAACCTGATCTGGATAATGCCAGCGTAGGGATGGATAGTAAAGCTTCAATACGTTCCCCCTTTACATTATTAATAATTTAAAGGTAACAAAATGATTAAGAAATTTTTCATCGCAGCTTCACTGATTAGTTCTGTGAGTGCATTCGGTGTAGAGCCTGTTGACTCGTTGAAGAATATCGAGCTACAGGAGGTGCAAGTTGTTTCTACACGCGCAACGTCAAAGACTCCTATCGCCTTCAGTAATGTTGGTGCGGAGCAGTTAAAGTCAACAAACTACGGAGTTGATATTCCTTTCCTATTGTCGTTAACTCCTTCTGTTACAACAACATCCGATGCGGGTAACGGCATAGGTTACACAACACTCAGGGTTCGTGGTACAGACCCCAGTCGTATAAATATCACCGCCAACGGTATTCCTATGAACGACGCAGAGAGCTCTTCAGTATTCTGGGTGAATATGGGCGACTTCGTATCGTCGGTAAAGTCTATTCAGGTGCAGCGTGGTGTAGGTACCTCCACCAACGGCTCAGGAGCCTTCGGTGCTACGGTGAATATGTTGACAGAAGACCTTGGATTAAAACCTTTCGTAGGTGTTGACCTCAGCGGCGGTTCCTATTATTCCCACAAGGAAACGTTGCGTTTCGGTACAGGTCTTTTAGGCAATCACTGGGCACTTCAGGGACGTTTGTCAAACATCGGTACGAAGGGATATCTGGACCGTGCCTCTTCAAAACTCAACAGCTACTTCCTCCAGGCAGGTTATTTCGGCGAGAATACTGTTGTTAAGTTTATTACCTTCAACGGAATGGAAGAGACCTACCACGCGTGGAACTACACCTCGAAACGTGAGCAAGAGCTGCACGGACGCACCTTCAACTCGTGTGGAGTGATGGGCTACGACGCTAACGGTAATCCTACGGGGTATTATGGAAATCAGATAGACAGCTATCACCAGCAGAACTACCAACTGCTTTGGAACCAGAAATTTACACGTGAGTTGACTCTTAACGCAGGACTTCACTACACACGTGGCGACGGCTACTACGAGCAGTACAAACGTGATAGGAAATGGAAAGACTACGGACTGGCAAAGAACGTCCCGCCAGTAACGAAAATTGTCGATGGGGTGGAGTACTACTCACAGATTCGCGGCGATCTTGTTCAGCGCAAACATACCGCCAGCGACTTCTACGGAATGGTAGCCTCGCTGTTGTATAACGATCACGACAAGATAGAGGCTTCCTTCGGCGGCGGTGTAAGTCGCTACGTGGGCGATCATTTCGGCAGACTCTTATGGACCGGAGTGCCTAACATGACATATCGTGATGCTGACGGCAGCAAACTTAAGGCTGGTGGCTCTACCGTAAAAGATCCTGTGACGGGATATACAATACTTCCCGAGGTGGAGTACTACAGAAACCGCGCAAAGAAAACTGATGCAAATATCTATGCTAAAGGAATTTACAAATTCTACGAAGGACTGTCGGCATTCCTTGACTTACAGTATCGTTATGTAGGTATGCGCATGCAGAACCCCGATGATGTTTACGAGGAAAATCCTTCCGGCGAGTATATCATCAGGAAGAACTACCACTTCTTTAATCCTAAGTTCGGTCTGAACTACGACATCAC
Source organism: uncultured Prevotella sp. (assembly GCA_900315775.1). GTDB lineage: Bacteria > Bacteroidota > Bacteroidia > Bacteroidales > Bacteroidaceae > Prevotella. Next base: position 16,325 of record ONAJ01000028.1, on the reverse strand, counting down.
ACGCAACCATCGAGTATATGCAAGTTACAGCATTGCCCGCAGGGAGCCTGTCCGCAACAACTTCCAGGAACTTGACATCAACGAGATAAAGACAGAGCGTCTTAACGACCTTGAGATAGGTTATAAGTATCAGAGCAGTAAGTTCTCGGCAGGTGCCAATTTCTACTGGATGGATTACAAAAACCAGTTTGTGCTGACGGGCGAGCTCAACAAAGTCGGTGAGGGAAAGACAAAGAATGTTGACAAGAGCTATCGTGTCGGCGTAGAACTCGAAGCTGCGTGGCAGCCTGTGGAGTGGTTCCGTTGGGATGCTAATGCCACATGGTCAAAGAACAGAGTTAAGGAGATAAAGGTGCTGCTCAACGACTATACTACAACAGAAACCCTCAAAGACAAACCTTTGTCGTTCTCGCCAGACCTTATATTTAATAATGTGTTCACATTCACTTGGAACGGACTCCGCGGAAGTATTATGAGTCAGTATATCAGCGACCAGTACCTCACCAACACAGGTTTCAAGGAGATGCGTTGCTATGACGATAACGGCAATGAGTGCTACAGGACCTTGCTGCTTAAGAAACACTTCAATACCAATATCGACGTATCATACAACTTCAGTCTGAAGAAACTCGGTCTGCAGGACGCTACGGTAGGCGTTACCCTCTACAACGTGTTCAGTACGAAGTATGACAACAACGGATGGGCAGCACCACAATATACCAAAGATGCTAACGGCAGCGTCATAGCTGTCAACGAGTGGGGCGCATACGACGGAACCGACTATGACGGCGGACAGGCAGCAGGGTTCGCTCCTTCGGCACCTTTTAATATGATGGCCCACCTGTCAGTAAACTTCTAAAGACTATATGCTGACGGATTTCCTTGCCAGTCATTGGCTCGATATGTTTACCACGATACTCGGACTGTTGTATATATGGCTCGAGTATCGTGCCAGCATACTGTTGTGGTTCGTAGGAATAATAATGCCTGCCCTCGACATCTATCTGTATTGGAGTCACGGGCTCTACGGCGATGCTGGAATGGCGGCATACTACACCTTAGCAGCTGTCTATGGCTATTGTATATGGAAATTCAAGAAGACACGCAAACAGAAACTCTCTCTGCCGATAGTGTTTATGCCTAAGAAACAATACCTTCCTGCAGCGCTGTTCTTTCTCGCAGCGTGGGGCATAACATATTTTGTGCTTATCACGTGGACCAACTCTACTGTTCCCGTCCTCGACTCCTTTACCAACGCACTTTCCTTCGTCGGACTGTGGGCATTAGCAAGGAAATATGCTGAACAGTGGCTCTTCTGGATTGTTGTTGACGTGGTGTGCACCATCCTCTATGTCCATAAAGGCATCCCGTTCAAGGCTCTTCTCTATGGATTATACGTCGTTATTGCCGTTTTGGGATACAATAAATGGCGAAAGCAGGCAAAGGTGATAAAACATGCTTGACGTATATCAATAAAAATATATTTTTCCCCTATTTTCTGTTATCACTCAACGCTTTAAGGCGAAAATGTGTCTATCTTTGCAGTGTAAAAATTACATGATAGCTTTATATCGATAAAGGTGTTTATTTAAGGAAAAAGAGCAATCAGGATAAACAATATTTAAGAGACATAGATACTTAGATTGAGAGAGTAGATTTTTGTAGATAGATGTTCGCCGGGTGCTGCAGAGAGTGCAGTAGCTGGCTTTTTTGTTTAAAAGAGCAGGAATAATTTTGTAATGACAAAAATTATTCATACCTTTGCGACTTAAAATAGAAACAATACATAAAAATAGAATAGAAATTATGGCAAAGAAGTTTGCTGAACACTCTGGTCTTGACCTTGCTAAGACCAACCAGGAAGTGCTAAGTAATTGGGGTAATAAAGATATTTTCCATCGCAGCATAACAGAACGCGAGGGATGTCCGCAGTTTGTATTCTTCGAAGGTCCTCCTTCGGCTAACGGACACCCGGGAATCCATCACGTACTTGCAAGAACCATCAAGGATACCTTCAACCGTTATAAGACGATGAAGGGCTATCAGGTTCATCGTAAGGCAGGATGGGATACTCACGGACTTCCTGTGGAGCTGGGAGTAGAGAAAGAACTCGGAATAACAAAAGCCGATATCGATAACCACGAGAGTCCAAAGTATATCTCTGTAGAGGACTATAACCGCAAGTGTCGCGAGAACGTCATGATGTACACCCAGGAGTGGCGCGAGCTGACAGAGAAGATGGGCTATTTCGTTGACCTCGACAATCCCTATATCACCTACGATAATAAATATATAGAGACACTGTGGTGGCTGCTTAAGCAACTCTATGACAAGGGTTTGCTGTACAAAGGCTACACCATACAGCCATATTCTCCTGCCGCAGGAACAGGACTCTCAAGTCACGAGCTCAACCAGCCCGGTTGCTATCGTGATGTGAAAGATACAACATGTACGGCACAGTTCCACATGGTTGACCCGCGTCCCGAGATGAAGGAGTGGGGAACACCCGTCTTCCTTGCATGGACGACAACCCCTTGGACACTTGCTGCCAACTCCGCACTCTGCGTAGGACCTAAGATTGACTATGTTTGTGTACAGACATATAACAGCTACACCGGTGAGAAGATAAGCGCCGTTATGGCTGCGGCACGTGTTGATGCATATTTCAAACCCGAAGGCGAGTTCGCTCCTATGGACGAATATAAGCCCGGCGATAAGGTTGTTCCTTATCGTATTGTAGGCAACTACAAGGGTTCCGACCTCGTTGGTATGAAGTACGAACAGCTGTTGCCAATGATTTCTCCACTCACCGACGGAGCATTCCGCGTCATTCCTGGCGACTATGTTACCACTGAGGACGGTACAGGTATCGTACACATCGCTCCAAACTTCGGTGCCGACGATGCTATGGTGGCACGCAAGGCTGGCGTTCCTCCTATCGTAATGGTTGACAAAGCAGGCGAAGAGCGTCCTGTGGTCGATCTTCAGGGAAAATATTTCGTCGTTGATGACCTCGATGCCGACTTCGTCAAGAACCACGTTAATCTGGAGCTGTGGAACCGCTATGCCGGTCGCTACGTGAAGAATGCATACGACGATACCCTTACCGACAAGGACGAGACACTCGATATCTCTATCTGTATGGACCTGAAGGCAGACAACAAAGCCTTCAAGATAGAGAAACACGTGCACAACTATCCTCATTGCTGGAGAACAGACAAACCTGTGCTCTACTATCCTCTTGATTCGTGGTTCATCAGAAGCACAGCAGGCAAAGAGCGTATGGTCGAACTTAACAAGACAATCAACTGGAAGCCGGAATCAACGGGAACAGGACGTTTCGGCAACTGGCTCGAGAATCTTAACGACTGGAACCTCTCGCGTTCTCGTTTCTGGGGCACTCCGCTCCCGATATGGCGCAACAAAGACACGCACGAGGAAATATGCATAGGCTCTCTGGAAGAACTTTATAATGAAATAGAGAAGGCTGTTGCGGCAGGCGTAATGACTTCTAATCCGCTGAAGGACAAGGGTTTTGTGCCTAACGACTACAGCAAGGAGAACTACGACAAGATAGATATGCACCGTCCTTATGTTGACGACATCGTACTCGTGGGCAAGTCTGGTGCACCGCTGTATCGTGAGACAGACCTCATCGACGTTTGGTTCGATTCCGGTTCTATGCCTTATGCTCAGGTTCACTATCCGTTTGAGAACCGCGACGCAATAGACAAACGACAGGCATTCCCTGCCGACTTCATCAACGAAGGTGTTGACCAGACACGCGGATGGTTCTTCACTCTTCACGCTATCGGTACTATGGTATTCGATTCTGTAGCGTTCAAGAATGTTATCTCTACCGGTCTTGTGCTCGACGCAAAGGGAATAAAGATGTCAAAGCACATCGGTAACGTTGTTAATCCGTTCAAGGAAATAGAACGTAACGGCGCTGACGCAGTACGTTTCTATATGCTCACAAATACACAGCCTTGGGACAACCTGAAGTACGATCCAAACGGTGTTGACGAGATTCGTCGTAAGTTCTTCGGAACATTATACAATACTTACAGCTTCTTTGCCCTGTATGCTAATGTTGACGGCTTCGACCCCGCAGCAGCACAGGTGCCTGTGGCAGAGCGTCCCGAGATTGACCGCTGGATACTCTCGTCGCTGAATACACTTGTAAAGCGTGTTGACGAGGCACTTTCCGACTTCGAGCCTACACGAGCAGGACGCTATATCGACACATTCGTCAACGACGACCTCTCCAACTGGTATGTACGTCTTAACCGCAAGCGTTTCTGGGGTAAGGAGATGTCAACCGACAAACTCTCTGCTTACCAGACTCTCTATGCGTGTCTGATGACAATATCCAAGCTGCTCGCTCCGTTCTCACCGTTCTATTCCGATCAGCTGTATCGTGACCTCGGTGGCAAGATGGACAGCGTTCATCTGGATAACTTCCCCGTTGCCGACGAGAGTATTATAGACTCAGAACTGGAGGCTCGTATGGAGATGGCACAGAAGATTACATCTATGGTTCTTGCCCTTCGTCGTAAGGTGAACATCAAAGTACGTCAGCCGCTACAGAGCATAATGATACCTGCTGCAAGTGCTGAACAGAAACTTTATATTGAGGCAGTTAAAGACCTGATTATGAACGAGGTAAACGTTAAGGACTTGACCTTCGTAGAAGGCAATGGAGTACTCGTTAAGAAGGTTAAGTGTAACTTCCGCACTATGGGTAAGAAGTTCGGAAAACTGATGAAGGGTATCGCTGCACAGATGGCAGAGCTGTCACAGGAAGACATCGAGAAACTCGAGACATCGGGAAGTCTGGAACTCACCGTCGAGGGACAGCAGGCTGTTGTCGATGTTGCCGATGTAGAGATTATCAGCGAAGACATTCCGGGCTGGCTGGTAAGCAACGAAGGAAACCTCACCGTAGCCCTCGAGGTAGAGCTTACCGACGAGTTGCGTCGTGAGGGTATGGCTCGTGAGCTTATCAACAGAATACAGAACCTTCGTAAGGATGCTGGCCTCGAGATTACAGACCGCATCAGCGTTGTCGTAGAACCTAACGAGGAGACCGACGCCGCTATTGCAAGTTTCAATGACTACATCTGTGCTCAGGTCCTCGCTGACGAGATAAAGATTGCTCCAAACGATGGTGCAGAAGTGGAATTCGATGAGTTTAACTTAAATATTCAAATAACTAAATCCTAAACAACTATGGCAGAAAAAACACGTTACACAGACGAGGAACTTGAGGAGTTCAGAGTCATAATCAACGAGAAGCTGGAAGTAGCGCGTCACGACTACAACCAGATTATGAAGTCGCTGACTAACGAAGACGGCAACGGTGTTGACGATACCTCTCCAACCTACAAGGTGCTCGAGGAAGGTAGTGCTACACAGTCAAAAGAGGAGCTTATGACTCAGGCAGCACGTATGCAGAAGTTCATCCAGGGTCTCGAGGCAGCACTTGTTCGTATAAAGAATAAGACCTACGGCATTGACCGCATCACCGGTGAGCTCATCCCGAAGGAACGTCTTCGTGCTGTTCCCCATGCAACACTCAGTGTGCAGAGCAAAGAGGCAAATAAGAAACATTAATGAAGAAGTTAATCAGTAATGGCTGGTTAGCCGTTATCGTGATAGTGTCATTATTAGTCATTGACCAGGTTATTAAAATCGGGGTCAAGACTAATATGTATCTGTACGAGAGCATCCGCATCACCGATTGGTTCTACATTCATTTCATTGAGAACAACGGTATGGCTTACGGCATGACCTTTGTCAACAAGTTGGTACTTAGTACGTTCCGTATTGTTGCGGTAGCCGTTATTCTGTATTATCTTCGCGGACAGATACTCAAAGGAGCCCGCACGGGCTACATCGTTTGTCTGTCAATGGTTGTCGCCGGCGCTGCAGGAAACATCTTCGACTCAATGTTCTACGGACTTGTCTTCAGCGCTTCGTCACCGTTTTACGTAAGCTACCTTGTTCCTTTCGGTCACGGCTATGCCTCGTTCCTTACGGGCAAGGTAGTCGATATGTTCTACTTCCCCATAATAGAGACGACGCTACCCGAGTGGCTTCCCTTCTGGGGTGGTCAGCCCTATGTGTTCTTCAGCCCTGTATTCAACTTTGCCGATGCCTCTATATGTGTTGCGGTGGCGCTGTTGCTGCTGTTCTACCGTAAGGAGCTGTCGCAGATAAACCTGTCGTTCAAGAAATCAACATCCGAAAATGCAGAGTCTTAAGTCGCTATTCCTGTTGCTCGTCGTAGCGGTGTGTGTTGCTTCGTGTAAGCCCACCATCCCGAGTAAGTATATCCAGCCCGACCAGATGGAGAATATACTCTACGACTATCTTGTGGCACAGGCATATCTCGACAACGAACCTACGCTGCATACCGATTATAACCGCAGGTACTACAAACTCGCCATACTGAAGAAACACGGAGTTACAGAGGCGGAGTTCGATTCGTCAATGGTCTATTACACCCGCCATATCGACAATCTCCATGTTATGTACGAACATATCAGCGACCGTCTCGAGGCGGCTGCAGAGAGTCTTGGTGCCGACGTCAACGACCTTGACAGCTACGGTTCCATTGCTTCTGCCGATACTGCCAACGTATGGAACCGCGAACGTAACGTCCTGCTGTTGTCACACATGCCGTATAACGTCCTGAACTACAGCATAAATGCCGATACGGCGTTCCATAAGGGCGACCGCATGATTCTCAGCTTCGATGTTCAGTATATCTACAAGGAAGGTATGCGTAATGCTACTGCCGTGATGTCTGTTCGCTTCGGTAACGACAGCGTAGCGTCGAGAAATATCTTCATAAATTCCCAGACTCATTATTCTATGGACATCTCCGATTCTGCAAATCGTGGAATAAAGTGTATTGGCGGTTTCTTCTATGTTGACACACAGGAGAATATGGACGTAGAGAACAATCCTCTTCAGCTGTTTTTTGTAAGAAACATAAAGCTTGTACGCCTACATAGCAAAGAGCAGAATGTCGAGCAAGCAAATTAGAAAAGTCGCAGCCCACGAAGTTCTCGTGAAGGGAAGGGTGCTTCGTCAGGCTATCGTCGAGCTTATCGGCGGAAGGGTAGTGGACTGCTACCCGTTCAGCGAGGAGCAGCCTATGACGGAGTGGCTCGGAGGAACTATAGAGATTCGTGGCGACAAGGCTTACTGGAACGAACAAAGGCTGCAATAACTTGCAGCCTTTATTTCGTCCGGACATTGCGGCAGCACCGCAAATCCTTTTTTATACAATACCCTGTGCCATTATTGCGCGAGCCACCTTCAGGAAGCCAGCAACGTTAGCACCCTTGACGTAGTTGATGTATCCGTCGGGCTCGGTACCGTACTTCACGCAGTTGTCGTGAATGTTGTTCATAATGTCGTGGAGCTTGTTGTCAACCTCCTCACGGCTCCAGCTCAGACGCTCAGAGTTCTGTGACATCTCAAGACCTGATACAGCCACACCACCGGCGTTGGCAGCCTTACCTGGAGAGTAGAGAATCTTAGCATCCTGGAATACCTTGATAGCCTCAGGAGTAGTAGGCATGTTAGCACCCTCGCTTACTGCTATAACACCGTTAGCAACAAGAGCCTTAGCAGCCTCCTCGTTGATTTCGTTCTGTGTAGCTGAAGGAAGTGCTATGTCGGCCTTCTCGAACCAAGGCTTCTTGCCCTCAACGTACTTAACGTTGTACTTCTCAGCATATTCGCGGATACGTCCACGCTCAATGTTCTTCAGTTCCATGATGTAGTCGAGCTTCTCGCGGTCTATTCCGTCTGGGTCATAGATGTATCCGTCAGAGTCAGAGCAGGTAACAACCTTTGCGCCCAGCTGGATACACTTCTCCATAGTATATTGTGCTACGTTACCGGAACCGCTGACGAGTACTGTCTTGCCCTTGATGTCGATGCCGCGTGTCTTCAGCATGTTAACGAGGAAATATACGTTACCGTAACCGGTAGCCTCAGGACGGATAAGAGAACCGCCGAACTGCAGACCTTTACCGGTGAGAACGCCGCTCCACTCGTGTGTGAGCTTCTTGTACATACCGAACATGTAAGCTACCTCGCGTCCGCCAACACCGATGTCACCAGCAGGAACATCAACGTCAGGACCGATGTGACGATACAACTCACTCATAAATGCCTGACAGAAACGCATTATCTCAGCGTCGCTCTTTCCACGTGGTGAGAAGTCTGAACCTCCCTTAGCACCACCCATAGGAAGTGTTGTCAGCGAGTTCTTGAATGTCTGTTCGAAAGCAAGGAACTTCAGGATACCCAAGTTCACAGACTTGTGATAACGAATACCGCCTTTGTAAGGACCTATAGCGTTGTTGTGCTGCACACGGTAACCCATGTTTGTCTGTACGTTACCCTTGTCGTCAACCCATGTTACACGGAACTGGATGATGCGATCGGGGATACAGAGACGCTCAATAAGGTTCTGACGGTCGAACTCGGGGTGCTTGTTGTACTCCTCTTCAATAGTTCCTAATACCTGACTTACTGCCTGGATGTACTCAGGCTCATTGGGGAATCTCTGTTTCAGATTCTCAACTACTTGAACTGCATTCATAATTTTTACCTTTTAGAATTGTTATACTGTGAAATCTTTCTTTTTAACCTATATTTTCTAGTTTGCGGTTGCAAAATTACATCAAAAATTTAAATTACCAAACAAAATGAAAGAAAATTTGCAGAAAAAGTGTAAAAAAGTCACTCCGAGCACAGCCAGTCGTCTATCAGCCTCCTTGCAATAGACAATTTTTCGGGTATGTGAGGCAGATTTTCTTTGCGGAACCATCCTCCGTCGCCCAGTTCGCTCCTCTGCAGTTTTATCTCGCCGCTTTCGTAGTCAGCGTGGAATCCCACCATCAGTCCGCAGGGGTATGGCCAGGGTTGCGAGTCGAAGTATCTTATGTTCTTTATTTTCAGTCCTACCTCTTCTGCCACCTCTCGTTCTACAGCCTGCTCGAGTGTTTCTCCCGTCTCCACGAAACCGGCAACGAGTCCGAAGAAGTCGCCGCGGAAGTTGTTTGCATGTACCAGCAGAACCTCGTCGTCCTTGTGTATTAGTACTATCACCGCCGTAGCCAGTTGCGGCCACACCTCCTTACCGCATTGTGTGCATCGTTTTGAAATATCGGTGTGCAGTTTCATCGGGGCTCCGCATACTCCGCAGTACTGGGTGTTGAAGTCCCAGTATATTATTTCCTGGCACTTTCCTGCCGTAAGATATAGGTCTGTGGGCAGTTTGTAGTACGAAGAACGCAGCGGACACATCTCGTAGCGCTCGTCGTCGGCAACTGGTGCGTCAATTCTCAGTGCCTTTATCTCTCCGTCGTGCATTTGGAACAGACTGCCGTACTGCGATGGCAGCGGACCGATGTTATGGATTGTAGTCCACGGTTTCACTTCTATTGGCGGTTCCTCACCATAGGGAATGGTGTATGTGCCGTCGTCTTTTTTCTCTAATAACAGTTCTGTCTTGCAGAATATAAACCAATATTTCTTCATACAGTGTGCAAAATTACGAAAAAATTATTACTTTTGCACTCGATTCTATAATAATATATAATGTACATGAAGAATTTCCTTTTAAGTTGCCTTCTCCTCATCGTGGCAACTTCGCAGACTGTTTTCGGTCAGATAATGGAACCGGTTCATTTCTCCTCGTCAATGAAAGAGCTCAGCGACAGCGAGGCAGAGATAATCTTCAGCGCCACCATAGACCCAGGATGGCATGTCTATAGCACAGATATTGGCGACGAAGGTCCTATACGTGCTACGTTCAATGCCGTCAAGATGGAAGGTGTGAAGACCGTTGGTTCACTACGTGCTACCACCAAACCTGTGGAGAAGTACGACGAGATGTTCGGTATGCCCCTCCGCTTCTTCGAGGGAAAGGTAACCTTCAAGCAGAAGGTAAAGTTCACTAAGCCTCAATATGTTATCGACTGCTACCTTGAGTACGGAGCATGCAACGACCAGAACTGTCTGCCGCCGACTCAAGTGGCGTTCAGTAAAAAGGGAGTTCAAAGCCTCCCCCAGCCCCTCCAAAAGGAGGGGAGCTCAGAAGCGCCTGATACTACCCTCAACCCTCAGACTTCAGACCTCAACCCTCAACCCTCAACCCTCAACCCTCAACCCTCGCAAACCTGGACCCCCGTCATAGAAGAGCTCAAAACCTTCGAGGAGAAAGCTGCCGATACCAGTCTTTGGGCTGTGTTCCTCTGGTCGTTGTTAGGCGGACTCATAGCTGTCGTGACGCCCTGTGTGTGGCCTGTTATCCCTATGACGGTGTCGTTCTTCCTGAAACGTAATAAGTCGCGCAGCAAAGCCATCCGCGAGGCACTCACCTATGGCGCCTCCATCATCGTTATTTACGTCGCTGTAGGTCTTGCCGTAACACTCATCTCCGGTCCGAGTGCCCTTAACGCCTTGTCCACCAATGCGTGGTTCAACGTCTTCCTGGCGCTCCTCCTCGTAGTCTTTGCGGCATCCTTCTTCGGTGCCTTCGAACTTACCCTGCCGGCGTCGTGGACCACCAAGATGGACCAGAAGTCAGAATCTACCACAGGTCTTCTTTCCATATTCTTCATGGCATTCACGCTGGTACTCGTCTCGTTCTCGTGTACAGGACCAATCATCGGATTCCTTCTCGTGGCGCTGAGCACACAGGAGAGCATCGTTGCGCCCACCATAGGAATGTTGGGCTTTGCCATCGGTCTTGCAGTACCTTTCGCCCTCTTTGCCCTGTTCCCCTCACTCCTTAAGTCGGCTCCGAAGTCTGGCGGCTGGATGAATCAGGTAAAGGTAGTCCTTGGCTTCGTAGAGTTGGCATTCGCCCTGAAGTTCTTCTCCGTTGCCGACCTCGCTTACGGCTGGCATCTGCTCGACAGGGAAGTCTTCGTGTCGTTATGGATAGTAATCTTCGCCCTCCTTGGCATTTACCTGCTCGGGTGGTTGAAGTTCCCTCACGACGACGATGACCGTCGCACCTCCGTGCCACGTTTCATTCTCGCCCTTGCATCCCTCTCCTTTGCCGTTTATATGGTTCCCGGACTGTGGGGAGCGCCGCTGAAGGCTATCAGCGCCTTTGCGCCGCCTATGTACACCCAGGACTTCAACCTCTACGGCGGAAGTGTCGAGGCGAAGTTCCGCGACTACGACGAAGGAATGGCGTTTGCCCGTCAGGCAGGCAAACCCGTTATGGTTGACTTCACCGGTTTCGGCTGCGTCAACTGCCGTAAGATGGAAGCTGCCGTATGGACCGATCCGCAGGTGCAGGACCTCCTCAACAAGGAATATGTGCTCATCTCGTTGTATGTTGACGACAAGACCCCTCTCGCAGAACCTATCACCGTTACCGAGAATGGTCAGCAGCGCATCCTCCGCACCGTAGGCGACAAGTGGAGCTATCTGCAGCGCACAAAGGTAGGTGCCAACACCCAGCCGTGCTACGTATTGCTTACTGCTGACGGCAAACCCCTCGAGGGCTTGCGGTCCTACGATGAAGATATAGAAAAGTACGTGAAGTTCCTGCGTAGCGGATTAGAGAATTACCGTAAGACTAAGAAAGCTCTTCCCTGATAATCCTCTCCACCACTTCGGGGAAATATCTCATCTCTAACTGATGCTCCTTCTCGGCAATGTCATCCACAGAGTCAGAAGGAGCAATCTCGCATTTATACTGTGCTATGATGTCGCCCCCGTCGCACACCGGTGTCACCCAGTGCACCGTCATTCCCGTCTCCGTCTCGCCGGCAGCCTTCACCGCCTCGTGGACGTGGTGTCCCCACATTCCCTTACCGCCATATTTCGGCAGCAGGGCAGGGTGGAGGTTAACAATTCTTCTTGGGAACGCATCCAGTAAGAAGTTAGGCACCAACGGCAGGAACCCCGCAAGCACTATAAAGTCTATGTCGTATTCCCTCATCAGCGGCATCATCGCGTCAGCGTCGTTCAGCAGTGCCTTCGGCATTATCGCTGTCGGCACCCCCAGTCGCTTCGCCCTCTCCAGAACGTAAGCGTCAGCCTTGTTACTCACCACAAGAGCACACTTCACCACGTCGCTATCCTCGAAGTAGCGTATCAGGTTCTCGCAGTTACTCCCGCTTCCCGATGCAAATATAGCAATCCTCTTCTGTTCCATTCTCGTGCAAAGGTAAGTAGTTTTACCGAAAGAGCAAAATTTTTCATTGTTTTTCCGAGGTGTACAAAGTATTACAATCTATTCTTCTCGGCATTTCCAGCACCCCTACCTTTGTACTTCGATGGGGTGACATTGAAGCGATAGCGCAGGGAGAGTGTGACGCAGCGTGTATCGCGTTCTTCAGACTTTGTCAGCGTCATGTGGTCAAAGTATAACGTGCCGTAAGAAGAGCCTTGATTGAAGAGGTCGTTGCCCGACAGCTTGACGTTGAGGCTGCGTTTGAGGAAGTCCTTGCTGACGCTGAGCGAGAGCATTGCGTTGGTGGTTTCTACTCTGAAGTTGGAGCCGGTATAACCATGAGTGTGCATGTTGAAGTCAGCCTGTAACAGCCAGTCGTGGGGCAGGGTGATGATGTTGCCTAACTGCATAGACAGCATCGGTGTATTGAGCTGTTTGTCCTGACCTTTGAATTTCGTTGTGAGCCACTGTTTCATAAACGTGACGTTATATTGAGGAGTCCATGTTATGTCGTAACCCAGCTTGATGTCTTTATTGGCTCCGAGGGTAAAGATTAACCAGTCTGCCTTACTATAATTTTTTGTGGAGGCAATGTTCACCTTGCTGTCTTGTGACAGACTTTCAAATACTCTTATGAAAGGATCGACGCAATGAGTATAGTTGGTGGTAAAGAAGAGCCACTTCCACATAATCGTAAGGTTCATATTATGATACTTGACAGGACGAAGATACGGGTTACCGACCTGCATGTTCAGACGGTTTTCATACACCACGTCGTTACTAAGGAGCCAGTAGGCGGGGCGGTTTGTGCGTTTGGCGTAACTGACGGAGAGTCCCACTCCTTGACCTTTTCCTGTGAGCGAGGGCAGTTGGACCGACAGCGCCAGCGATGGGAAAATGTCGTTGTAGGAACGGCTCTGGTCGTCACGTCGTTGTCCGCTGACGAAGTATTCAGACTTTACATGCTCGTAGCGTAAGCCAGCTTGTAGTCGGAAACGTCCTAACTGCTGTTGCACTTCCAGGAATGGTGCTATGCTGCTTTCATGCTGTTCGCTGTTGCTGTTGGCAATATAACCTTCTGCGTTTTCGAAACTGCTGTTCCAACGGGTGTTGGTGTATTCCTCGCCGACTTCAATCTGTCCTTTCCATAGTGGGTGAGCGACGATAAGTTTTTCTGCAGCCATCCTTCCATGTGTCTTTGTTTCGGTGTTCACGTCGCGGTCCTCGTAGTTACGACTAAGTTCCTGTTGCTGGTTGCGCCCCAGGCTTTTGTATGAGGTGTAGTCAACGTTGAGGTCAATAGATAGTTGTCCCACCTTGCCTGTGTAGTAAACATTTGCCTGATGTTTTGGCGAATTCCTGTCGCGACGTGTATTGCTGTTTTGCAGGTGGTCGTATGGACTGCCGTTGGCACGTAAATCGTCGGCATAGTCGTTGAACGCTTTCCTGTAATCATAGGTATTCTGATAGAAACCGCCGAAGGAGTTCTGGTCGTCTATCTGGTAGTTGAAACCAGCGCGTCCTTCAAAGTATGGATTGCGTGCTGTTGACTTCTGGTGGTTAGTTATGGACCACAGCGTGTCGGCAAATATGGTCTGTTTAAATCCGCCGCTGCTACAATATTTATTATAGGCTCCAAAGATGTTTGCGAAGAGTTCCAGCTTACCTTTTCGGTAAGTAAGGTTTATGCGTTCGTTATTGGCATATCCCTCTCCCTTGCGGCTCCACGATGCCAGTTCTACTCCAAGCCCTTCGCCTGCTGCGCGTTTTGTCCTGATAACAATGACCGAATTTACTGTGGCATCATATCGTGCACCCGGGTTCTGCACAACTTCCACGCTGCGTATGTTGTCCGACTGTATGTTACGCAACTCATTCATATCGTTAATTTTTCGGTTATTAATATATATTAGAGGTGTACCCTTTCCCAAGATTTCGAATGTCTCACCCTTCTTGGAGATAGTAGGAACGCGTGAGAGCACATCTTCGGCAGTTCCCAGTCGTGACATCACAGTACCTTCTACGTTCATCACAAGCGAGTTTCCCTGTAATTTCATCTTTGGTCGCTCTCCCTGGACAACGACTCCGTTTAGTGTGTAGTTATCAGGTTTTAAACTAATGATGCCGGCCTCAGGTTTGTCACAAAGCCTGTAAACCGTTTTGTAACCCACGTAGGAGATGCGTGCAAGGACTTTGTCGGCTTCGTAGGGTATGACGAACAGTCCAGCCTCGTTGCTGACGCCTCCACAGAGTATTGTTGAGTCTGATGGATGAAGCAGGGTAATATTAGCGTATGCCACAGGCTGTCCCTGTTCGTCAATTATCGTTCCCGTAAGGTGTTTGTCGGTCTTGTGAGTACATTCTACATACAGCTCGTTGTCGCCACGTCTGACCACTCGGATAGGGTAGAATCCTATGGCTTGGAGGATGGCGTCTTCAACGGACAGGTGGCGTATGCTTGTCGTTACGCGGAAGTCTTCAAGCTCGTTGTACATAAAGTTTATAGTGTAGTTGCGGGAAGACTGATTAAGGTCGCGCAGCACTTCCGACATAGAGACATTATTATACTCTCTGCTTATTTTCTGAGCATTACTGATAACGACAACCAATAATGCCAGAAGTATTATTGTTGTACGTTTCATTTCACTATTATCTTATTATCCTCTATCACGATGTTGACACTCTCAAACTGGTTCAGCTGTTCCATAACGGTGGTAATGTCGTCGTGCTGCTTCCAAACGAAGTAGAAACGCAGTTCGTCGGCTTTGTCGTTTTGTATGTCCACCTCAATGTTATAAAAACAGGCTATCTGCTGAACCATATCTTTCAGTGATACGTTGTCAAGGACAATCGTGTCGGCAACCTTCGTGTCCGATGGTCCTGTACTGTGTGTCCTTGTGGTGTCAGCGTGCTGGATATACTCGCTATTGTCCTCGTGGCGCGAATTGTTTGGAATAAGATTTATAATAGCCGCAACAGCAATGCTCGAAAGCATTATAATACCAGCAAACATTGCAGCTGCTTTATATGAAAGGGTGAATTTCCTCATCGTTGTATGCGTGCTATTACCCTTTGTAAGCCTGTTCCATTCACTGTCAATTTCCTCGTCGCTTACCTCGCGCTGAAGATTATAGACACTTTGCGTCTTCGACATCATTGTGTACAGCTCGCGACATTCCTCGTCGGCAAGAATCTCCTGCCATTGATTGTCGTCGTAATTTTCTGGGTGTTCCAACATCAGGAACAAAAGGTCGGTCTTATTCATCGTGCTAATCTTTTTTTATGTGTGTTCTTAATTGATTCAGTGCACTGCGCAGATACTTGTAAACGGTGGTCTCGCTGACTCCAAGTTTAAGGGCTGTCTCGCGGAAGGAGAGTCCTTCGTTGAAGTGCATCTCGACGACTTGACGACAAGCAGGAGGCGACAGCAGCGTGATACCTTCTGCAAGAGCTTTAAGTTCTTCTTTCAGAAAGTCTGCAGGTATCACCGTAGTGTCGATATTCAGTAGGTAGAGCCGTTGTACACGCTCGTGAATCTTCCTGCTGCGTATCACGTTAAGACATCTGTTACGTACACAAGTGAGTAGAAATGCTGCTGCCGTATCTCCATCCAGTCTCCTGTCTGGTGAATCCATCAGCTGAGCAAAGACGTCGTGCACAACATCCTTACTCTCAGCATCGTCGTGCAGTAGCAAGGTGGCCAACCTGTGCATCTGGCGATAATGCTGTCGGAACAGCGATTCGATTTTTACATTTTCGTTCTTCATACATACATAATACACACGAAGAATAGATTTACTAAACCATATGTGACAAGTTTTTCGTTACTGCAAAGATACAAAGAAACTCCCATACTTGTATAATTCTGATACCTTGCACTGAAACTTTTTTTCAACCTGCTTCTTCAGACGTGTAAGTAGCCTACTTACTGTGTGTAAGTAGGCTACTTACTCACTCTTACCCGTTGTAGTACAATTCGAAGTAAGGCACTTCACCCCTCAGGTGTTAATATGTTAATATGTTAATTTCAATGTTTTATTAACACCAAAAAGGGGTGAAATATGTCAATCTTGATATTATATATATTATAATATATATAATA
>ONAJ01000029.1 GCA_900315775.1 uncultured Prevotella sp. | reverse complement strand
CCTACTGACAATCTCTCGCGCAATGCCTTCCGCTGTTATATTTGGTATGAACATATTGTCTAATAATTAAAGGTCAATGTAGGCGGGATTAAATATCGCCTCGTATCGTGGATTAAGTTGAATCATATCATTATTGTTTGTCTAAAAGCGCTTCATTAAATCGACGTTCTATTTCTTCCTCCATGATGCGTTTTTTCTCCTTCCTTGCGCTCTGCCAATTAGGATATATATCGACGATACTCTGCAACAAGACGCTTAAGAATGCTCCTATTACACCCCAATACCAGTTTTTATTAGAGAGCAGTCCGATAGAGAAACATAAAACACAAACCGCCAAAGACACAAGCAATATCCACCAATGAGACATTGCCTTGCAGAAAACATAATGTTTGTATTCTGACTCTACTGCATTAGCTATACTGATTTTTAAGGCTCGTGAAGCATTGTCTGCCCGCTGTTTATGTCGATCTCGCTCTATATTAGCAGTATCTCGTTCTTCTTTGGCTGTGATAAGGTCTAACTTTGTGTCGTTTACATAACGATCTATCAATCTCACGGTTTCTAAACGAACTTCTTCATCAGGGACTCCGGCAAAGCGAAGCCGATGGTAAGTATTTAATACATCTTCGGCATATTGTGGTGGTATGCGCGATACGTTAGAATCTAAATCATGCACATGAGACATATCTTCTGGCACGAAACAGTCCGTCCTTGGGCTAAGACCATTCCTAATCATATCAGCATAGAGTTCCGTGAAATCAACAGCATCCAAGTCATACGCTTTCTCCTCAATAGACAGGACATTCATCAGCGTTTCCAATTTAATGGAAAGAGGAAGGTTGTCCTCTGATGGCTTCTGATTGGAATATTCGTTAATGGCACTGTCGCGTGTCAGGATGAAAGCCTTTTCCTTTCTATCACGCTTCATGTATATAACACCACCAATGAGACCAACGTCATGAATCAGAGGATTAGTTCGCTTCTCTCTGTTGTGCAAAGAAAAGTAGATGTCCGACAACTGCTGTTGCTCAGACTCGTTCTGCTGAGAAATCTCTATCGCATTATCTATGTCTTTGTCATTGTCAACACACTGTATTTCGCATTTGCCAAATCCTGTCGGAACATTGGTCATCTGGGAGAAAAACCTATCGTAATCTTCCAACTCACGACAACCGACTTGGACAGCCGCAGCTATAAAATCGTCAGAAGCCTTCCTCATGAGTTCATAGTCGTACTTGTCTGCCAATCGCAGGACTTCTTCTCGCTTCGTGGCGACTTTATGCTCATATTCCAAACGTGTGATATAGAATATGATGGGACTAATATTGAGACTAGTAAAGATATTCTCCAAAGCATCAAGATTATCAATCTTTGCCTCTGAATCCAATTGGAGATCTATCAATATATTAGTGTCAAGCACACAATAACTATCCCGGAATATATCCATTGTTATCGCATCCCTTCCAGCATCTTCTGCAATCAAGCGTGCTGAAAAACAACTGATACCAAATTCCCAGAGGAATGTATCTACAACAGGATCTCGGCTGAAAAGGAAATCAAGGAATTTACCTGGTAACAGCTTATGATCGCCTCTGTCTACATCTGCTTGCTTCGAAGTCCACCTACTAATGGTAGCGATAATACTATCCTTGGACTGCTTGACAGAAGCGGACTTATATTGCGTCGTAAGGTCTGAAATCCATTGACCAGAATAATTACGAAAGAATATGACTGTTGCTGATTTCAACCAATTGGTTATCTGAGTCGTGGATGAATACAGGTTGGTGAAATAACGACTAACCAAATCGTTAAGCCGGTTTTCTGACTCCTGTAATGCCTTGTCTATTTTTGATCGCTTATTGGTAGAAAGATAGTATCTGCCCTTCGTATGCTGAATTTCATGCTGCTCAATCAAATACGATAGGTCTGACTCTATCGTAGCGTCTGGGAAATCTTTCTTTTTCAAGAACCGCTTGAAGTTAGAAGCGATTTGGGCATAATTGACCTGCTCACCAAGACGGTATATTATCTTGATGAGCACCTGACAACGGGCTGTACGGGTCAGCCTTTTGGACTGATCGTCAAGTTGCAATCTTAATGAAAACAGATCGTCAATTATTTCCATAAACAGAAAATTCCCTAAAATAATGTCACTTTATATGGTCCATAGGTCCCAGAACCCTTAATTATTAAACAACCTTGCTGACTGTCAAATTCAAAAGATTGGAATAATGGACGAAAGTCCTCATAATACTCATTGGGCGCATGTGCTAGCTCTCTTACGAAGACCCGATTAGAATCGTTATCGTTAAAGTCAAACAAGACTCTTGCTTCTGGAAATGTGAGGGTCTGTATTCCTTTACCCTCGTATTTCACATTCAACAAGACCTCATGAGTATATTTATGCTCACCTCTGCTAAGCAGTAACTTTTCCAGTTCCAACTGATATTTCGAAAAAGAATTCATATCATTCATAACGAAATAAACTCATGGATTAAGTCAAGGGTTGACTTGAATCCAATAAAGACTTGTGGGTCTGATTCTGATTGTACAGCAGTAGCAAAATTATTCTTTCTGTCGTCATTTACTTTAAATGGCCTTAAAGTAGATTCATCTGTATAGTCAGAACCGTCTTCCGGAGATGTCGGCTTGTATAGAGTTTGAAAATCACGATAATCCCGTTTTACTAACATGCTGTGGGCATCTAAGAAATCCTTAGAATATAGGAATTCTATCGGGCAATATTCCTTTAATCCACCTGGAGCAACCAAAGTCATCACAAATGACTTACCTTCACATTGCTCGGCTGTTACTTTTTTTATATTCAGTAGTTCTGTTTCCGAGACATTTATTGACTTAATAGCTCTATTACCTGCTTCGTCACAGTCAAACAAAGCTATCAATCTCTTTTTATCTGGGAACAACTTTGCTGGAATCGATTTAATAAAGCTTGCCAATGTTGTAGCATCGTGCATATCGATTATCTCAACATCAAGGTTGTAACTCAAAACCTCAATAGCCTTCTTGAGATGACATACGTCTGTTTTTCCCTCAACAAAAAGGACATTCTCTTTATCAGAGTCTATGGCCATTGAGAACTGCTTTATGGCTTTATCAAAAGAAAATATCCCTTGACTTAATACAGAAACGGCTTCCTCGGCTGTCGTACTTCGGACAGATCTATTTCCATGTTCGTCTTTCTCCATGACAAACAACGATTCTTCTGGAGCAAAGGCCACCGTTGATGGAGAATGAGTTGTTATTATTATCCTAATGCCACTACCACCTTCTGACTGTGGCCTTGATATCTCATAAAGAATATCAACCATCATCTTAGACATAGAGGGATGAAGATGGGCATCTGGTTCATCAAGAAGCATCGTATTGATTCGATTTCCTCGTATATCTTTACCCATGGCCCATATAATGAACTTTACTATCATCTGCTCTCCAGAAGACAAAGAATCATAATGTACTATTTCACCATTTTTTCCCGAAAACAGTATATCACCCCTTCTGCTCTTATCTGCAGGAAATGGGTCCAACATCGTAAAATAATCAAAGCCATATTTCCTAAACAGACGGTTTATTACTTGAAAAGACCTTTCTGCATCTCTAACGGCGGCAATCTCACTTTCTCGTTTTTCTTTTGAAAGCAAGATATACTTCTCGTTTCTTTCTTTTTCTTCCTGCTTGACAAAACGCTCATAATCCTGCACCTCTGTTAAGGTGTTAAAATATGGATTTGCATACTCCCTGATTTCACTGTCTGTTAAATTAATTGGAATTTTTCCAAGAATAACACTTATCCTTTCTAATTCTACATCATAGGCGTATTCATGCAACTTCTTATTCTCGTTTATTATGTTTTGAGCATTGTGTTTGCTGCTTTCCAATTCATGAAGAATCCTACGTCTTTCAACTTCATCTCTTGCAAATTGAAGATTTCTTTTTTTCTGCCTAGCATCATCTTCATAAATCCGAAGTATATTCAGATTACTTTTTTCCATAGCCTGATTGTCAAGAAGCTTATTTTTATATTTTATCAGTCCTTCTATGCTTAAATCAGGAGCAATAGATGAAGATAATATAATGTGAGCATTTTCTTCGCTACCAGAATAGAGAGTATTAAATACAGGATTCAACTGATTACTCAACATATTTAGAAGCTGAGTTTTGCCAACGCCATTTACTCCTGTCAGAACAGCAAATGAAGGTATGGCATTCCATTCAAATCCAGACTGGATTGCCATATAGCGTTCATTTACTTTTATATCTATCATGCTCATTGCTATGAAACAATTTACTTAGGAACAAAATTACGAAGATCAGCGCAAAGATTAAGATCAGATGGACGGTTCTACTGATCCACTTTACCTTTAATTATTGTAGTACCATTCAAAGAAGTCTTTCTTGGTTTTTCCGCCTTCATCGGCTGGTGGGCATATCGCCAGACCAGCCGTGTCCGAGATCCCAGTGATGGTCATAGACGAATTCAAAGCACGGGAGGGAGAATTCCTGTTCCAGCAACTCAGTGAGTTCTTCCTGTATTGGTTCTGCCCACTTACCCACCAACACAATGAACTTATTAACGTTCCATGCAACGCGGCCACGAGGCACCAGAGTGTAATCGCCCTCAAACTTAGTACGCTCACCCTTCGCCTGAGCTTTGAAGAACTCCTTTGCCCAAATTTGGCGATGCAACTTGGGATAGTTGATGAAAGGTATGCCTTTTTCGGCTGCCTCTTCCACCATCTTTGGAGTTATTTCCTTCTTATGCACCCCAAAGAAGTTGTGCTCTTCAGGGTCGTACCAGAAAATGCCCACGCACGGCATCTGCTCGTCGAATGACGCCATATCCGCCATTTGTGCCTTATGGTCCTTATCTGAAAGTTGTGTCATGATTATGGGTTCTGGGTTATCTTTCACTCTCCGTCGTAGAATTCGAGGTCCTTTTTGGGGACGCGGGTGATGACGTTGGCGAGACCGAGGCCGTCGAGTTTGACGACGACGACACGATGGGTCTTGAAGTTCTTTATCTCGCCCTTGATGCCTACGAAGGGTCCGCGGAGGATGCGCACCTTACGGCCTGGTTTGGCGAGGTTGTCGTTATATTGCCACCGTTTGCGCTGCTGGTTGGGGTCTTCACGTGTCTCCGCATCGATGAAGTTCATCATTTCGCGGTCGGGTACCGAGAGGACTTCTGCACGTTCGTATTTGTCGTGCTTTACCTTCGTCATGAATTGCAGGGAGGTCAGCGACGAGTCGCAGCCTTTGAGTTTACGGATTATTTTCTTCCGTACCTGGACGAAGATGAGATTGGTGAATACTGGTTTTGCGATGACGCGAAGTTCTTGTTTCTTCACCTGTTCGCTATATTCCAGTCGGAGATATGTTGTAAAACCCTTCTCGTAAAGAGCCTGACGGACATCGAATGCTTTTCTTGCGTTGGAATGACGGATACGCATTGGGTACCAACGTATCTCGCTGTCTGTACTGTCGTCATCAGGACCGAGGTCGTCATAACGACTAATGTCGTTGCCGTCAACGAGTGCTTCCATGTAGGAAACGTAAGGACAAGAGTCGGTGTGTCCCGCGCCCGTAACATTGACGCCAGACTGAGTAGTTTCAGTAGTGGTTCGCATCATAATAACGTCGAAAATAGGACAATTTTCTGATAAACCTAGTATGTTTTTTTATGCTCTATCAGTCTGCAAAGACTCGATAAAACGCTGCAAAGGTACGGAAAAAAGAATAAAGGAAAGAATGAAAATCGAAGAATTTTGCAAAAAAACATCACTTTCTTCCCATATTTTTACAAAATATGGAGATAAAAAGAGATGTCGCGAGCTCTTTTTGAACTCGCGACATCTTCTGTTGGGGTACTCGGACTCGAACCAAGAATGACAGGACCAGAATCTGTAGTGTTACCATTACACCATACCCCAAAGTCTTGTTTTCGCACCTCGTTTTTTCGAAATGCGGGTGCAAAGGTAGTGTTTTTTTTTGAATCGCCAAAGGTTTTTGCAAAAAAATCTCAAATAATTTTATTTTAAACTCGACAAAAAGATACTTTCAATTTGTAACTTTTAGCTTTGTCGAAAGTACTCTCGCATACTTTTGAATAGAACTATTTCGTATGCTTATTCGTATATTTGGCTTCGCCGAACTTACTTCCGCTCGACAAAAAGAAGAAAGATTTCTCTTTCACATTGATTTATTTTGAGAACCTTTGAGATTAAAATCTCCAGCTTCTCAACCTAAATCAATAAAAAAATAAAATATTTTTGGTTTTGTTCTCGCTTATTCGTAACTTTGCCCCCCATGAATAAAACGAAAGAATTAGTTAAGACGGTTGTTAAAGGACTGGAAGAGAAGAAAGGCATAGATATTTCCGTGACTGACCTCACGGGTGCCGAAGGCTCCATTTGTGACTATTTTGTTATATGTACAGGCAATTCACCGACTCAGGTAGATGCGCTTACCGACTCCGTTGAGGAGACTGTACGAGTAGATTTGGGCGAGAAACCAGTCAATATAGTAGGAAAAGAGAACGGACAATGGGTAGCAATAGACTACACCGATGTTATAGTACACATATTTCTTCCCGACGTCAGGGAGTTCTATGACTTAGAAGGTTTGTGGGAATAATGGAACAGAAAAATAAGAACAACCAGCCTAAGATGCCTAAGTTCAATATGACTTGGGTGTATCTTATAGTAGCCATCGGACTGATGGCAGTATTCTTTATGGGCGACGACAGCATAGGTCAGAACAGCAGCATAAGCAAGACAGCTTCGTACGTGGAGTTTCAGGCTATGGTGAACAAGGGCTATGCACAGAAAATAGTGGTAAACAAGAGTGACGGAACGCTACAGATGTACGTCAAACCGGAACATATAAGAAAGGTATTCAAGCAGGGCGTGAAGGAGACCGGCAAGAATCCCTTTGTGAAGGTGGAGTACGGCAGCATAGACAAGGTAGAGAGTTTCGTAGAGGAGAAGCGTAACGAAGGCATCTTCAAGGGCGACTTCAGCTACGAGAACAAGCGTTCCAACGGTCTTGTAGATATATTAATAAGTATAGCACCGTGGATTCTCATCATCGGATTCTGGTTCCTCATCATGAACAGGATGGGAGGCGGCGGAGGCGGTGGTGTCTTCAACGTCGGCAAGAGCAAGGCGAAGATTTACGAGAAGAGCAACAAGATGGAGGTGACGTTCAAGGACGTTGCCGGTCAGGAAGGTGCTAAGCAGGAGGTTCAGGAGATTGTTGAGTTCCTTAAGAACCCCAAGAAATACACCGACTTAGGAGGAAAGATTCCCAAGGGTGCGCTGCTCGTAGGACCTCCGGGAACAGGAAAGACGCTGTTGGCGAAGGCCGTTGCCGGAGAAGCAGGAGTGCCTTTCTTCTCGATGTCGGGTTCCGACTTCGTGGAGATGTTCGTCGGTGTCGGTGCCAGTCGTGTGCGCGACGCCTTCCGTCAGGCTAAGGAGAAGGCACCTTGTATCATCTTCATTGACGAGATTGACGCAGTAGGACGTGCCCGTTCCAAGAACCCCGCGATGGGCGGCAACGACGAACGCGAGAATACGTTGAATGCCCTGCTCACCGAGATGGACGGCTTCGGCACGAACAGCGGTGTCATTGTCCTTGCAGCGACAAACCGTGTAGATATGCTCGACTCCGCACTGTTGCGTGCAGGACGTTTCGACAGACAGATAAATGTTGACCTGCCCGACCTCAACGAGCGCAGGGCGATATTCCAGGTACACCTGAAGCCGGTGAAGGTAGATAAGAACCTCGACATAGACCAGTTGGCACGTCAGACACCAGGATTCTCGGGTGCCGACATAGCAAACGTTTGTAACGAGGCAGCACTTATTGCGGCACGTCACGACAAGAAAGTGGTGGAGAAGCAAGACTTCTTAGACGCCGTAGATAGAATCATTGGCGGTTTGGAGAAGAAGTCGAAGGTGCTCACAGCACAGGAGAAGCGTTCTATAGCCATCCACGAGGCAGGTCATGCCACCATATCGTGGTTCTGTGAACACGCCAATCCGCTAGTCAAGGTAACCATCGTTCCTCGTGGAAGGGCTCTCGGAGCAGCGTGGTACATGCCCGAAGAGCGACAGATAACCACGAAGGAAGCCATGCTCGACGAGATATGTGCGCTGTTAGGCGGCAGGGCTGCCGAGGAGCTCTTCATAGGACAGATCTCCACCGGTGCGATGAACGACCTTGAGCGTGTCACCAAGAGTGTTTACGGCATGATAGCCTATGCCGGAATGAGTGAGAAACTGCCGAACATCAGTTTCTATAACAACAACGAATACAACTTCCAGAAGCCATACTCGGAGACCACCGCCAAGATAATGGACGACGAGGTGCTGAAGATGATTGACCAGCAGTATAAGAGAGCGAAGGAAATCCTCAACGAGCACAAGGAAGGTCATAAGGAGCTGGCGGAGCTGCTCATAGAGCGCGAGGTAATCTTTGCAGAGGACGTAGAGCGCATCTTCGGCAAGCGTCCGTGGGCGAGTAGAAGTGAGGAGATTATCAAGAGTTAAGAGTTAAGAGTTAAGAGTTAAGAGTTAAGAGTTAAAAAGATACCTATGAAGAATTTTATTGTTAGAGCTATCACAGGCGTGCTTTTTGTCGCTGCCATAGTTGCAAGTTTCTTGGACCCCACAGCGATGGTCTTTCTGTTTGCACTTGTCACAGGACTGACGATATGGGAGTTTACAGGACTTGCCAACGACATCGAGGAAGTGCAGGTAAACCGTTTTATCTGTACCGTTGCAGGAGTTTATTTCTTCGTTGCCGTAGCGGGTTTCTCTTCCGGCATAACACCTACTGGAGCCGTCTTCATACCATACCTCCTGACGATAGTCTATCTGTTTATCAGCGAGTTGTATCTTAAACAGCCAAACCCCATAAACAACTGGGCATACACTATGTTGTCACAGATGTATATCGCCCTACCCTTCTCCACAATAAGCGTTCTTGCCTTCAACGGCACCCCCGACGGCATAGTACAGTTCAATGCCATCCTGCCGCTGTCGGTATTTATCTTCCTGTGGCTCAACGACACAGGCGCTTACTGCATAGGTTCGCTGTTAGGCAAGCACCGTCTGTTCCCACGTATCAGTCCTAAGAAGAGTTGGGAAGGAAGTATTGGTGGAGCAGTGGTTGTTGTTTTAGCCGCCTTTGCCATCTCGCAACTCGTAGAGAACTACTCTCCTCTCTACTCTCTCCTCTCTCCTCTCGAGTGGATCGGTCTCGGTCTCGTTGTCGTTGTCTTCGGCACATGGGGCGACCTTGTGGAGAGTCTTTTCAAGCGTACCTTAGGCATTAAGGACAGCGGCAACATCCTACCCGGTCACGGTGGAATGTTAGACCGTTTCGACTCCTCGCTGATGGCGTTCCCAGCAGCGGTGGTATATGTCTATACCCTAACGATTATTTAGCATTTCGACCATCTGACGGGCGGCATTGTCGGGAGCGACGAGGTCGCCAAGTCTGTTGCTCACCTCCTTATAGGCAGTGAGCATCTTCTCCCTATCCTTTCCGCCTGGCAGGATAGCCTCAAGAGAGGTACGAATATTGTCCACCGTGAAGCGGTCAGCCATCAGTTCCGGCACCACCTCATCGTCGGCAATAAGATTTACAAGTGATATATACATCACTTTGATGATATGATTGAAGGCAAAACGTATCAGTCGGGGCACAGGAGTCTCGTAGCAAACCACCTGTGGCACGTTGAATAGCGCCGTTTCAAGGGTTGCCGTTCCGCTGGTCACGAGGGCGGCAGCAGAGTGACTCAGAAGAGCATAGGTCTCATTGTCAACGAACTTTACATTTTTACCTTCCAAGAACTTGTCGTAGTAGTCCTTCTCGATACTCGGAGCACCAGCCAGAACAAGTTGGTAGTCAGAGAAGTTTTCCGATGCCTCGATCATAGCCGGCAGATTGTCTTTGATCTCCTGTTTTCGTGAGCCTGCAAGAAGAGCTATAATCGGTTTATTCTCAAGACCTTGACGTTTGCAGAAGTCGTCGAAGGTCTCCTTGTATTCAGTTCTGAACGCCCTCACCTCGTCGGCAGTAGGATTACCCACGTAGTGTATCGGATAGTTATGTTTCTTCTCGAAGAAAGGCACCTCGAAGGGCAGTATTGAAAACAGCTCGTCAACGTCGCGTTTGATGTTCCTTATGCGGTACTCCTTCCATGCCCATAGTTTGGGGGAGATGTAATAATATATCGAGGGGCGAGAAGAGAGGAGAGAGGAGTGAGGAGAGAGGAGAGAACTACGGAGATATTTCGCTATCTTTAGGTTGAATCCCGGGTAATCGACGAGGATTACCGCGTCGGGCTGCCACGCAGTGATGTCCTTCTTGCAGAAGTCCATGTTACGGAATATCGTTCGCAGGTGAAGCAAGACGGGGATGAAGCCCATGTACGCCAGGTCCTTGTAATGGCGCACCCGTGTGCCACCCACTGCCGCCATATTGTCGCCTCCGAAGAAGCGAAAATCAGCCTCAGCGTCGTACTTCTTCAGCGCCTGCATCAGGTGTGATGCGTGGAGGTCACCACTCGCCTCGCCTACAATGATATAGTATTTCATACCTTTATTCGTACCATTTCCTTATGTCGTCCATTATCTCGTATGCCGTAACGTCCATCTTTGTCGGTGTTATAGCCACATATCCGTGTGTCAGCGCCCAGTTGTCGGTATCTTCCGCCTTCGGCTCGTCGTTGGTATAGTCGCCAATCATCCAGTAGTAGTCGAACCCTCTTGGGTGGGAACGTTTGTCGATTTCGTTGCCCCACGTGCCGAACGCCATTCTGCACACCTTAACACCCTTGAAGTGCTTTGATACAGGGAAGTTCACGTTAAGGCAGATACCCTTGGGAAGCCCCTCTTTAAGCACTCGTTGCACCATGTCGCGGATATACGGACGCAGCGGTTCGAAATCGGGGTCAGGGACATGGGTGCAGATGGAGAAGGCAATACTCGGAATGTACTTCATACATCCCTCCATCGTCACGCCCATAGTACCACTATAATGAGTATTCACCGAGGCGTTGTCGCCGTGATTTATGCCACCGATGACAAGGTCCGGTTTGCGGTCGCACAGCTGTGAAAGGGCTATCTTCACGCAGTCAACGGGAGTTCCCGTACACGACCACATCTCCACTCCCGGTTCCACATGTCGTTTTATGAGTCGCAGCGAATCGGTGACGGTGAATGCCCGTGAGCTTCCGGAGCGTCCGCTGTTAGGTGCACACACTATGACATCACCAAAGTCTTTTACCATATCAACAAGGCATTGTATGCCTTTGGCACGATAGCCATCGTCGTTCGAAATAAGTATTAACGGTTTGTTATTTTTCATAAATTCTTCTTTTTATGTGTGCAAAATTACTAAAAAAGGTCTAAAAAAAGCCATTTCTCGTATAAATTGTGTAACTTTGCATCAATTTTCAAGGAATAACATGGGAAAAATAATAGCATTAGCTAATCAAAAGGGCGGTGTAGGAAAGACTACGACCACCATAAATCTGGCAGCATCGCTTGCCACTTTAGAGAAAACAGTACTTGTCATTGATGCAGATCCACAGGCTAACGCATCGAGCGGATTAGGTGTGGACCCGAAGGAGGTTGATTGTTCTCTGTACGAGTGTATCATAAACAATGCCGACATCCACGACGCGATGTACACCACAGACATCGAGGGACTGGACATCATACCGAGTCACATAGACCTCGTAGGTGCCGAGATAGAGATGCTCAACTTAGAGAACCGCGAGAAAATCATCAAGAACATGCTGACTCCGATAAAGGACGACTACGACTACATCCTCATAGACTGTTCTCCGTCGTTGGGACTCATCACCGTCAATGCGCTTACCGCTGCCGACTCAGTGATAATCCCCGTGCAGTGTGAGTACTTTGCATTAGAGGGCATCTCCAAGTTGCTTAATACCATAAAGATTATAAAGAGTAAGCTCAATCCGAAACTCGAGATTGAGGGTTTCCTGCTTACCATGTACGACAGTCGTCTGCGTCTGGCGAACCAGATTTATGACGAGGTGAAGCGCCACTTCCAGGAGCTTGTCTTCAAGACGGTGATACAGCGAAACGTGAAACTCTCGGAGAGTCCGAGTCACGGACTTCCCGCAATCCTGTACGACGCAGGCTCTACGGGTGCCAAGAACCACCTGGCACTTGCTAAGGAGATAATAAACAACAACCAATAATTATGCATTACGAATTATGAATTATGAATTATGAATTATGAATTATGCATTACGAATTATGAATTATGCATTATGCATTATGAATTAAAAAGATGGCAGTAAAGAAGAAATTTGTTAAGAACGTCCTTGGCAGAGGACTCGACGACATACAGACGGGGAAAGGTCTTGACGCCCTCATCGACACTAACGGTGTGCAGGCAGAAGGCTCCTCAAGAATCAACGAGATAGCTATTGACGCTATTGAAGCAAATCCTAACCAGCCACGAAGGGAGTTTGACGCTGTAGCGCTGCAGGAGCTTGCCGACAGCATCAAGGAGTTGGGAATAATACAGCCCATCACTCTGCGCCAGATGGACAACGGCAAGTACCAGATTATTGCCGGTGAGCGCCGTTGGAGAGCATCGTCGCTGGCAGGTCTGGAGACAGTACCGGCATACATACGCACCATAAACGACGAGAACGTTATGGAGATGGCGCTGGTAGAGAACATACAACGCGAGGACCTCAACGCCATAGAGATAGCGCTGGCTTATCAGCACCTTATGGACGAGACGAACACCACGCAGGAGAAGGTTGCAGAGAGGGTTGGCAAGAGCCGCACCGCCGTAACCAACTACCTGAGACTACTGAAGCTCCCCGCACAGGTGCAGATGGGACTGCAGAACAAGGTCATCGACATGGGACATGCCCGTGCGCTGCTTGCCCTTGACAGTCCTGCCCTGCAGATAAAGATTTTCAAGGAGATAGTGAAGAGCAACCTTTCTGTAAGGAAGGTAGAGGAACTCGTGAAGAAGACCAGCGAGGGCGACACCACCAATATAGACAAGAGAAAAGGACGCGCCAGCGACATGTCTGCTGAGTTCGACACGCTGGCTAAGCGCCTGTCGAAGTTCTTCAATACCAAGGTGCAGCTGACATGTTCTACGAAGGGGAAGGGCAAGATTAGCATTCCTTTCAATAACGAGGAGGAGCTGGAGCGCATCATAAACATGATGGACAAAATAAAATAACAGGTTTAAGGTGAAAGGGCATAACAAGATACTGCGAACGGTGATGTCAGCAATTATGCTGCTCATGACAGCTATGGTTTCTGCGCAAACGACAGACTCCGTAGCGGTAGCTATTGACACCGTAGCAGTGGATATTGACTCCGTAGCCTTAGGAAAGATTCTGGCACAGAAGGTAAAGCCCAAGAAAGACTGGAACAAATGGCGTCCCAATCCGAAACGCGCCATGTGGTTAGCAATAGTGTTGCCCGGTGCAGGACAGATATATAACAGGAAATACTGGAAACTGCCCATCGTATATGGAGGTTTCATAGGCTGTCTATATGCTGCGACGTGGAACAACCAAATGTACCACGACTACGAACAGGCATATATGGACATCATGGACGACAACCCGCAGACGCAGAGCTACAACCAGTTCCTGCACCTCGGGAAGACCGTTGACGAGACGAACATAGAAGACTACAAGAGTCTTTTCAAAAGACGTAAGGACTACTACAGGAGGTATCGCGACCTGAGCATATTTATTATGATAGGTGTTTATGCGCTGTCGATTATCGATGCGTATGTGGATGCCTCGCTGTCGGAGTTCGACATCTCCGACGACCTGAGTCTTAGGATACAGCCGGCGGTGATAAAGAACGGGGCATCGAGAAACCCGTTTGAGAATGCCGCGATGGGTGTGAATTGTGCGTTGACGTTTTAAATGAATAATAAATAAAAAAACAAGATATGAAAAAGACCCTGATACTAATCGCCATTATGTTCTTCGGAATGAGCAGCGCGATGCTGGCACAGAACGAAGAGGACGAGTACGTCGTAACCGACGAGAATGGTGACGAGGAAGTCATCGATGTACCAGAGGCCCTGACATTGGAGGTGGACAGTCTGCTGAACCAATATTACTCTCAGATGTATCTGGAACAGGGCAACGACTGTAACTTCACGGATGTAAATCCTACGTTCGACACAGAGACCTACATTGAGAGACTAAGGAGGCTTCCTGCTCTCATGGAACTGCCTTATAACGAGGTGGTAAGGAAGTTTATAGACCGCTACAGCGGACGCCTGCGTCGTTCGGTAGCCTTCTGGTTAGGAGCAGCAAACTTCTATATGCCTATTTTCGAACAGGCGTTAGAGACCTACAACCTGCCTTTAGAGTTGAAATACCTGCCAGTGATAGAGTCCGGACTCACCCCGACAGCGGTGTCGCGCGTCGGTGCTACCGGTCTGTGGCAGTTCATGCTCTCAACAGGACGACAGTACGGACTGAAGGTGAACACGTTGGTTGACGAACGTCGCGACCCCATCAAGGCGTCGTATGCGGCAGCACGTTATCTGCGCGACCTATACAGAATCTTCGGTGACTGGAACCTCGTGATAGCAGCATACAACTGCGGTCCGGAGCGCATAAATAGGGCAATACACCGTGCCGACGGCGAAAAGGACTACTGGAAGATATATCCTTATCTGCCACAGGAGACCCGCGGATATGTGCCTGCATTCATTGCTGCAAACTACATCATGAACTACTACTGCGACCACAATATCTGTCCTATGCACACGAAGCTGCCGGCGAAGTCGGACACCGTAGTGGTGAACCGCGACGTGCACCTGAAGCAGATTGCTGCAGTATGTAACATCCCGTTGGAAGAGCTGAGAACTCTTAACCCACAGTATCGTCACGACATAGTAAACGGAAACAGCGAGCCGTCGGCAATACGTCTGCCGCTGCACGTCATAAACACATTCATCGACAACGAAGATTCTATATATGTATATGATGCAGAGAACCTGTTGACAAGACGCGACATTGCCGATGTTGACGACTCGCAGCCCATATATAAAGCCTACAAGAGGAAGGGCTACTCACGCGGTAAGGCATCGCGACGCGGCAAGCACGTAAAGGCTGGTCGTAAGGGTCGCCATAAGGTTAGCGGTTCCAAGAAGAGCAGAAAGAATAAGAGCAAAGGCAAACGCAAACGCCGTAGAAGATAGAAAGGACATATTATATGAACAACGAGCAGTCGAAACAGGAAATTGAGCAGTTGGCGGCAGAAGAGAAAATGGTGAACGACGCGTTCCAAGCCATCGTTGACATTTACATTAAATCGCCACACAGAAAGAAGATTGACCTCATAACAAAGGCATTCAACTTTGCGAAGGAGGCACACAAAGGTGTACGCAGACTCTCTGGCGAGCCGTACATCATGCACCCCATAGCGGTGGCACGTATCGCCTGCGAGGAAATAGGACTGGGCTCGACGAGTATCTGTGCGGCGCTGCTGCACGACGTAGTGGAAGATACCGACTACACCGTTGAGGACATCAGTAACATCTTCGGTCCTAAGATAGCACAGATTGTTGACGGACTGACAAAGATATCGGGAGGAATATTCGGAGAACAGGCATCGGCACAGGCGGAGAACTTCAAGAAGCTCCTGCTCACCATGAGCGAGGACATCCGAGTGATACTAATAAAGATATGTGACCGTCTGCACAACATGCGAACTCTTGATTCGCAGCCGGCAAACAAACAGTACAAGATAGCCGGAGAGACGCTCTACATCTACGCCCCCCTTGCTAACCGTCTGGGACTTAACAAGATAAAGACGGAACTGGAGAACCTAAGCTTCCGTTTCGAGCACCCTGAGGAGTACGCCAAGATACAACAACAACTGGAGGACACCGCAGGAAAGCGTAACGAACTGTTCAAGGAGTTCACAGCACCTATCAAGGAGGCTCTCGACAAGATGGGACTGAAATACCAGATTGTAGAGAGGGTGAAGAGCCCCTACTCCATCTGGAACAAGATGCAGACGAAACACGTCACCTTCGACCAGATTTACGACATCCTCGCCGTCCGCATAATATTCACCCCAACGGAGCTTGACAAGGAAGTCAACGAGTGCTTCGACATCTACGTAGCACTTACAAAGATATACAAGAGTCACCCCGACCGCTTCCGCGAATGGCTCAACCACCCGAAGGCTAATGGCTACCAGGCGCTGCACGTCACGCTGATGAGCGAGAAGGGTAACTGGATAGAGGTGCAGATACGTTCAGAACGTATGCACGAGATTGCAGAACAGGGTTTTGCAGCACACTGGAAGTACAAGGAGGGAATGATAACCGAAGAAGAGGGAGAGTTGAACAACTGGCTGCACACCATCAAGGAAATCCTCGACGACCCGCAGCCCGACGCTATGGACTTCCTGGACTCAATAAAACTGAACCTCTTCGCATCAGAAATCTTCGTATTTACTCCGAAGGGCGAGATAAAGACAATGCCTGCCAACTGTACGGCACTGGACTTCGCCTTCCAGATACACACCTTCCTCGGCAGCCACTGTATTGGCGCTAAGGTAAACCACAAACTCGTGCCGTTGAGTCATAAGCTGAGTAGCGGCGACCAGGTGGAGATTATCACAAGTAACTCGCAGCACGTACTGCCTTCGTGGGTGAACTTCGTTAGTACGGCAAAGGCGAAAGGAAAGATTCTTGCTATTCTTCGTCGCGACCGCAGAGAGATTCAGAAGAAGGGTGAGACAATTCTCCAGGAATTCATGGAGCGCAACCATCTGGAGCTTACCACACAAGCTTTGGATCGTCTTTGCGAGTTCCACGACGTTCAGAAGCACGAAGACTTGTATTATGGTCTTGGACGCAAGAACATTATTCTTGGCGACAAGGACATCGACGAGATTCTCGGCAAGAATAAGAAGACTACCGCCAAGATAGGCTGGCGCCGATACGTTCCGTTCATGAAGGAGAAGAGCGGCAGCGAGGAAAAGAAGCCTGCAGCACGCAACTACATGATTGTGGGCAAGGACTTCAACCGCAAGAAGCCCGTCATCATTACCGAGAGCAACATCAACCAGTTCCTGTTCCCGGGCTGTTGTCACCCCATCCCTGGCGATGACGCCTTAGGATTCATCGACGGACGTCACCGCATAGAGATTCACAAGCGTAACTGTCCCGTAGCAAGTAAGTTGAAGTCGAGCTACGGCAACAGAATACTCGATGCTAAGTGGGACATGCACAAGACAATGTTCTTCGATGCTACAATAGAAATCAGCGGCATCGACCGCATGGGATTGCTCAAGGAAGTCACACAGGTTATCTGCGACCGCATGAACGTAAACATCCGCAAGGTGGTTATCAGCAGTAATCAGGGAATCTTCGACGGAAGTATAGAGCTGCGTGTCCACGACCGCGAGGACGTACGACTTATCATGGATGAGTTGAAGATTATCGATGGACTGCAGGAGATAAATCAGATTATATAATTGAGAATTTAGAATTGAAAATTGAAAATTATGATTACCTTTATTGATTCGAGGTGCGAGAAGCGTTTTGTGCATTTCTTGTCCCTCGTACTACTAGCGCTCTTCTCTCTCCCCTCTCCTCTTTCAGCAGCCAACAAATACGATAATCCCGACACCATCTTTGTGGCACGCGACGGCACAGGAGAGTTCCGTACCGTGAACGAAGCGGTGGAGGTATGTCGTGCCTTCATGGAATACCACAAGGTGATATTCGTAAAGAAGGGTGTCTATAAGGAGAAGGTTATCATTCCTTCATGGCTTACGAACATTGAGCTGTGCGGTGAGGATGCGGAAAAGACTATTATCACCTACGACGACCACGCCAACATCAATAAAATGGGTACCTTCCGTACCTACACGTTGAAGGTTGAGGGTTCCGACATCACCGTCAAGAACATCACCATAGAGAATAATGCCGCTAAACTCGGTCAGGCAGTAGCGCTACATACTGAGGGCAACAACCTGACATTCATAGGCTGTCGTTTCCTTGGCAACCAGGATACTGTCTATACAGGTGTTGGCGAGACGAAGCTTCTCTTTAAGGACTGTTATATCGAGGGAACAACAGACTTCATCTTCGGTCCTTCAACGGCGTGGTTCGAACATTGCACCATCCACAGCAAGGCAGACAGCTACATCACCGCTGCTTCTACACCGAAGGGTGTGAAGTACGGATATGTCTTTAACAACTGCACCTTGACGGCAGAGCCTAACATAACGAAGGTTTATCTTGGTCGTCCTTGGCGTCAATATGCTCACACTCTCTTTATGAACTGCCACTTCGGTAAGCACATCGTTCCTGCAGGATGGCAGAAATGGAGCAATAAAGACAATCTTACCACAACACGCTATGAAGAGTATAACAACGACGGTGAAGGTGCTAACACCTCACAGCGCGTTGAGTGGAGCAAGCAGTTAAACAAAAAGGAAGCGCAAGCAATAACCATAGAGAAAGTATTGCAATAAAGTAATTACATTATAAAATAAATTTAGAGGGCAAGTCTTACGACCTGCCCTCTAATTTATTATGAATTAAGTAGTGGATTACTTATTCATGAACTTTTTGCCGTTAACAACAACGATGCCCTTGAAGTTCTTACCAACTTCCTGACCAGCGAGGTTGAACATGCGAGCGTTCTCAGCCTTAGCTGTTGCTGCTACGTTAGCGATGCCGTCAGCACCTGCTGTGTAGATAGTGAAAGCATCTTTTGGAGCCTCAGAGTCTGTACCCTCAACAACAACGTCCTGCTCTGCAGTAGCGAAGTACATACCAGAAACAGAAGCCTTAGAACCACATGCGTTGAACAGATACTTGCCACCGTTGTAAACTGGGAACCAGATTACGCCAAGACCATTAACCTTAATTTCTGATGCTGGATCACCTGTAGCGATATGCTCAAGCTGGTCGATAGCAGTTGTAACAAGGTTGTACTCACCTTCACCCTTTACTTCTACGA
Source organism: uncultured Prevotella sp. (assembly GCA_900315775.1). GTDB lineage: Bacteria > Bacteroidota > Bacteroidia > Bacteroidales > Bacteroidaceae > Prevotella. The sequence continues at coordinate 18,224 of ONAJ01000029.1, read as the reverse complement.
AGAGCTTGCTATCTGGGAATGCAGCATTATTTGCCTCCATAGCAGCCTTGTAACCAATAGCTGCACCGTCCTCGAATACTGTATAAGCCTTGTTAGAAGAAAGCTTAGCAACTACGTAAACGATACCGTCAGCCTTAGCTGTAATACCATAAACGCAACCACTTACAGGAACAGAAGGAGCTGTACCTTCTGCAACATTACCTGCAGGAGAGTTACCATTAACGTCCTTTGGGTTAGCGCTACCCTGCATACCACCCTTAGTCAGTACCTCATTACCACCAATCTTAACTACGTTGTAGTCGTTGTTCTTGATGTTAGAAGCCTTGTAGCTGTCTGTAAAAGCGAGGTAGGCATCAATAGCGTCGTTAGAACCGAGTGCTGTTTCTGCAGGAAATTCATTAGCAGTATCAGTCATACCAATAGCCTCAGAGTCAAACTGAACAACCTGTGCGTTAACACTTGTAGCAAAAGCTACAGCAGCGAGTAAAAATACTTTTTTCATAATCTTTTGTTTTAATTGTTAATAGATAAAATTTTTAAATATATCTGTTTTCACAGTTTATTGTTAAAGGCGGGCGACTGTTTTGGGCAGTCACCCACCTATTATTACTTAATTATTTGGAACTGACTTATTACCCTCAAACTTATATATGTGAGTGTAGCCACCACGTCCCGTCTTTTCCATTCTAAACTGCATGATGATATTATTATCACCGTCAACAAAGATACGATAGCCAGCCTTTACATTGTCAATGTTAACCAATCCACTCTCTTCTGTAGTGTTGGTAATGATGAAACGCTTAGCCTGCTGTGCTATGTTAGCTTTGCCGTTCATTGCCTTCAGGCGAGCTCCAGCATTTTCTGCAATAGAAACTACGACATAGTCCTTTGCTTCACCGTCTTTTGCAAGAATAATAGTACCATTAGCTTCTGCTACCTTGTTTCCATCTGCATCAACAATGGTCCATGTACCGTTGTAGTTACCTGCAACAGCAGCACCCTTGTCAGGTACAATAGGATAGCCAGAGTCATCGCTGTCGTTACCGCAAGCGGTAAATCCCAGTGTGCATGCAAACAATGCGATTGCTATATAAATATACTTTTTCATTGTTCTTTACTTTTTTATTAGATTAATAACCAGGATTCTGCTTCATCTCGGTAGAAGTGTTAGAGCTCAACTCCATTGTCGGGATTGGACGGTACCACTTAATCTCACCGGCAGAGTTACTCATCTCAGAAACTGAAGAGATGTAGTTGTTGTATGCAACATTGTACTTAACCAGCTGGCGTGTACGACGGAGGTCCATGTAGCGCTGACCCTCAGCATAGCACTCACGAGCGCGCTCGTCAAGTACGAGGTCAACCATACGCAGTGTTCCGTGTGTGTAAGCCGGGTCGTAAGCACCAAGTGAGCTGATAGTAGCAGCCTTAGCACGTGTACGAACGTCATTGATCTTAGCAAGTGCCTTATCATCCTGACCTGTCAGCATGTAAGCCTCTGCAGCTACGAGATAAAGGTCTGAAGCATGGAGAACTACGATGTCACGATAGTCCTCAGAAGTGTTCATGTTAGAATGCGGAGTCTGCGGATCGTCCCACTTCTTTACTGAAGGAGTGAAGTTCATGCGGTTCTGCAGGGTAGCGTCGTTGTAAGCGCCACCTACGGCAGCATCTTCTCTCCAGTTTCCTTCTGCGTCAAAGCTGTAAGCGATAACCGGGTTAGCCATGATGTAAGCATGAGGAGTGTTAGCCAGGCCACTCTTGAAGCGGCTCTTGAGAGCAGTCAGCTGAGCCTCGAAAGCAGCCTTGTCTGTGTAGTGAGGAGCATAGAGGTAAGCTATAGGCAGGGTAGCCTTCTGAGCATCTGTTGCATTGTAGTATGCATAGTAACCCTCAGTTCCCCATGTACTTTCTGTGTTATAGAATGTTGTCATGAATGTGCCGGCATAGCGCTCGTCACCCTCGTCCCACAAGTAGAGAGACTTAACAGAAGGCACCTTTGTAGAGCCGCTGTACTTCAGGAATGTAGCACTGATGTCGCCATAGTAAGAACCGAAGTCGTTCTGCAGTCCGTGACCACCGCCTGTACCGGGGTAGCTTGCGCGGTCGTACTGTACTGAGAAGAATGTCTCGGGGTTAGCATCCTCGTTAGAGGGATCCCACTTCTTCTCGAAAGACTGTGTCAGGGCGATGCCAGCAATAGCGGTCTCTGCCCACTTCGCAGCCTCAGTAGCGTAAGCTGTACCTGTAACGTTGTATGTTCCCTGAGCAGCATTGGTAAGAGTTGTCTCGAGGTCCCAAGCAGCAGCGAGGTTCAGCTTTGCTATCAAGGCAGCAATCGCACGCTTGTTTACTGTACCATCGTATGTAGCAGGCTTCTCAGGAGCTGCATCATATATAGACTTCAGGTCATTGATACAACCATCATAGATAGTCTTCAGGTCTGCACGAGGATAGCTACGGTTTGAGCTGTTGATATACTCTGTTATGTAAGGAACGCCTCCGAACTGCTGTGTCAGCATGTAGTATCCGTATGCACGGAGGAAGATAGCGTCTGTTTTATATCTGTCACCAGCATAGTGAATAAGACCGTTGGCATTGTTGATAAGCTCATAGCAACCAACATAGAAATTCTGAACGGCACTTGTCTCACCGGTGAGAGAGAAACGTACGAACTCGTCGTCGCCACGACCACGTGATGGCCAGTAGAGGTCAGAGCTGTTCTCAAGAATATCTGTTGATGTTACAACCTTGCGCAGAGAGAAGAACGTATTAACTCTCCAGGCATCCTGACCGGCGGAAGTACCGAAGTACTCGTCAGCGGTCTTACCACCTGCGCTCTTGTTATCTGCTTCCAGGAAATCGCTACAACTTGTGAGAGTGAAGCCCACAGCCAGCGCCATTCCTAAAATATATTTGATACTTTTCATTGTCTTTTCTTTTTTTTAGTTACAATATTAGAACTTCAGGCTGGCACCGAACTGCCAAGAAACAGTTGACGGACCATCATTCTTATTAGTAGCGTCTGCCCACTCAGGATCGAAGCCCTTGTACTTTGTGAATACGAATGGGTTAGTTACTGTGCAGTAGAGACGGAGTTTGCTGATACCAATCTTGTTGATCCACTTCTTTGGGAATGTGTAACCAAGAGTGATATACTTAACTTTTACGAAAGAAGCGTCGGTTACCTTGTTAGCTGCTGAAAGCCACTGAGCAGAACCTACACCGCTTGATGCGGCAGCATTGTTCGGGAAAGGATAGTCACCGTAGTGAGTCTGCTGCTGATATACAGGGTTGATGTATGTACCATCGGCATTAACACCGTCGCAGTCGATAAGTGTACCTGCGGGGATGTAGTAGTCAACATTGAGCTTCATACGACCGCGGTCACCGAAGTTAAGGTACTCGTCGTAGAAGTTAGAAGCAACCTTGTAACCCTGCTTTGTGTAGATAGAGAACGAGAAGTCCCACTCTCTCCAGCTGAGGTTAGAGGTGAAGCTACCTGTCCAGATAGGATCCTTGCGGAATACCTGCTTATCCTTGTCGTCGATAGTACCGTTACCATCAAGGTCAGCTATAATCGCATTACCTTCTGTCCATTGATATACTTTATAGTAGTAGTCGCTTTCCTTCACAACATCACCAGGATTGAATCCTGCGTTCTTAGCAGCGTCGTTGTTAGGAACAACCATGTTGCGGTCTGTTACAACACCAATCCAGTTATACTGATATACGTTATTGAACGGTTCGCCAATGAATAGTCCGTCAGCGGGAAGGCTCTGACCGGTACCGTTAATTTCCTTAACCTCGTTCTTGTTGTGAGCGTAGTTGAATGTTGTCTCCCAACGCCAATCCTGATTCTCGATATTAACTGTTGTCAAAGTGAACTCAATACCCTTGTTTTGAACCTTACCTACGTTAGTAGTCATTTTCTTTAGAGAGTTGTTGCTTGAATCCCAACCTGCTTCGAGTGGCAGTGTAACGTCATAGAGAAGGTCTTTAGAGGTCTTGTTGTAGATATCGATACTACCGCTGATACGGTTGTTGAGGAATCCGAAGTCAATACCGAAGTTCAGTTCGTGAGAAGACTCCCATGTAAGAAGTTTATCAACAATTCCTGAAGGATATTGACCCGTGTAATTTGTTCCACCAAATGGATAGTAGTTTCCATCGCTACCAACAGTCTGCTGTGTAGCGTAATTGTTAATACCGCTATTGTTACCTGTAACACCGTAAGAGAGACGGAATTTCAGGTTGCTCAGCCAGTCAATCTTCTTCATGAACTCTTCCTCAGAAGCACGCCATGCGAGAGCGAATGATGGGAATGAACCCCAACGGTGACCGCTAGCGAATTTTGAAGAACCATCCCAACGGATTGTTGCTGTAGCCATGTACTTGCCTGCGTATGTATAATTACCACGGAAAGCCCATGAAATCATGCTATTTTCTGTGTAAGAAGATGTAGCCTCGGTCTTTGAAGGAGCGGTTGTACTACCTACGTTGTTCCAGTTAGAACCCGGCTGCACGCGGCGTGCTGTTACCTGTAGGTTCTCGCTGTTAGAAGAGATAACTTCGTTCAGGGCGAGGAAGTCAACATTGTGAACATCGTTGAATGTCTTGTTGAAGTTAACCTGGTTTGTCCAAGTCCAGCTGAAGTTGCGGTGTGTCTGGTGGATGGCACGGTTACCATCACCTTCGCCTTTATTATCCTCGTAACCCTTAATCAGGTCGTTGGCTTCATTGTATGTACCCTGACGATACTGAGAGAAGTTAGGAGCGAATGTTGACTTGATAGAAACTTCCTTGATAGGTTTAACCTGCAAATAGAAGTTACCGAGCAAGCGCCATGTCTCGCGCTGCTTTGTCTGGTTGTCAAGAAGAATCAGTGGGCTAACCTGGTCAGAGAACTGATAACCGTTGTCTGAACCCATGTTAACATAGCTACCTGGCTTGTCAATAACAGTGCCGTCAGCATTGTGGATAGGCATGAATGGGTTCATACGGTAAGCGTACTGAACACCGTTATCGTCAGCGTAGTTGTTCTCCTGACGTGCGACGTTGAAGCTGAAACCTCCGGTCAACCACTTGTTGAGTTTTGCATCAACACTACCCTTGAAGTTAATCTTCTTGGAGTCATCACCACGATAGATACCCTTCTCCTGGTTGTAACCAACACCGAAGTGGTAGCTTACGTCGTTGTTCTCGCCTGCGGTACCGCTAACAGCGAGATAGTGGTTCTGCTGGAAGCCATTACGAGTAACCTCCTTTGGCCAGTCGTAACTAACGCCTCTACGAAGCATATCCTTCATCACGCCATAACCACCGTTAGGATTCTCAGCGTCAGTCTTCCAAAGAGCCATCTGCTTGTAAGTTCCCATAGTATATGCTGGCTGTCCGCTCAAAGCTGTAGCAGAGCCACCTTCAGCATATGTCAAGAACTTAAGGAAACGATACTTATAGAACTCGTTGGTGTCCATGAAGTCCGGCATGCGGGCTGTCTTCACAACACCTACGTAACCATCATAAGATACAGTAGGCTTCTGCTGACCTTTCTTGCTCACACCGGCACCGCTCTTCGTTGTTACCATAACAACACCGGCAGTAGCGCGTGAACCGTAGATAGCGGTTGAAGAAGCGTCCTTCAATACGTCGATACGCTCAATATCCTGTGGGTTCAAGAAGTCCATGTCGTCGCAGACAACGCCGTCGATGACGTAGATAGGCTTCAAGTCACTGTTGGTAGATGACTTACCACGGATTTCAACGTTAAATCCACCGTTTGTACGTCCTGAAGACTGGGTAATGTTAACACCAGGCACAGAACCCTGAAGGCTCGCGATTGGTGAAGAAGTACCCTTCGCATTCAACTGGTCGGTATTAACTGAAGAAACAGAACCCGTTAAGTCGCTCTTCTTCATTGTACCGTAACCTACTACAACCACCTCGTTCAAGGTCTGGCTGTCTTCTTGTAAAACGATGTCAAGACTTGTCTTGTTGCCTACAGTTATTTCCTGATCGGTATAACCGATGTAACTAACTTTGACAACATCCTTTGGCTCTGCCTTGATTGTGAAGTTACCGTCGATGTCGGTCACGGCAGCTGCCTGACCATTCAACAGCACTGTAACACCAATCATAGGTTCACCAGTCGCGTCTTTCACAGTACCAGTTACTGCCTGCTGCGCGTAAGCAACAAAACAGAAAATGGAAAGTAGTGAAGCCATGATGGCTCGTTTGATTTGTAGATACATAAATGTTTGTTTTAGTTATACTTAGATTTACTGTTAAATATTAAGTCAAATTTATTTTCAATTAGTTTTCTTTCAGTTTGGACATGTTTCACCTTTAAATTCGTGGCAAAATTAAATAAATATATTTATTCTACCAAATTTTTTAAGAAAAAAATCTTACCAACAAAGCCTTATTATGTAATTCTGTATAAATAGGGAATTAAAATGTTAAATTATCGTAAATCCCTCGCGCGTACATTTATATTATATTAGCAGTTGACTGAAAAGAGCAAGCTCGCTTACATTTTAAATTAGAGGACAGGTCGTACGACCTGTCCTCTCTTTGTGTTCGTAAAATTAATCCAGAATATTTTGGTGAATTACTTTTATACATTATCTTTGCAGTGATGAACAGAAAATGGTGAGATTTTATCTGAATTTGCAAAAAACAAACTATGACAACATGAAGACGAGAACACTATTAACGGTTGTGGCGCTCTGCATGTTCCTCACGGCAGCAGCCGGTGAGCAGACAGCCTTGCGCGACTCTATCCTGAGACAGATAACAGGTGCAAAGAAGCCCCAGAAGCAGATAATAATAACGGCGTTAGGAGCAAAAGGCGACGGACGGACAGACTGTAAGAAAGCCTTCGACAGAGCCATGCGGAAGGCTGCAAAGGTGGGTGGTGCACATATAGTAGTCCCCGAGGGCACTTATCTCATCAACGGTCCTATACACCTTGTCAGCAACCTTTGTCTTGAACTGCAGGAAGGGGCGACCCTGATGTTCTCACCTACTCCGTCGCACTATCTTCCCGCTGTAAAGACCTCGTGGGAGGGCACGTTTCTTTGGAACTACAGTCCTTTTATCTACGGCTATGGTCTCCACGACATTTCAATAATAGGCAAAGGAACCATTGACGGCAATGCCGGCAGCACCTTTGCCACCTGGCGGAAGAGCCAGAAAGAGGCACAGATGCGCTCGCGTCGGTTCAACCACGAAGAGCGTCCCGTTGAAGAGCGCCGTTTCGGTGACGGCGACTGGCTGCGTCCCCATCTACTGCAACTGTACAACTGCAAGAACATAACCATTGAGGACGTCTTTATAACGAACTCTCCGTTCTGGTGCATCCACCTTTTGCAGAGCGAGAACATCGTCTGCCGCGGCATACGCTACGATGCCAAATTGGTGAATAACGACGGCATAGACCCGGAGATGAGTCGCAACATACTTATCGAAGACATACACTTCAACAACGGCGACGACAATGTTGCCATAAAGAGCGGCAGGGACAACGACGGATGGTCGGCGGCGACACCGTCGGAGAACATCATCATCCGCAACTGTCACTTCAAGGGTCTGCACGCCGTAGTCATAGGCAGCGAGATGTCGGCAGGAGTGCGCAACGTCTTTGTAGAGGACTGCGACTATGCAGGATACTGCAAACGCGGCATCTTCGTAAAGACCAACCCCGACCGTGGCGGATTCGTAGAGAACCTCTTCGTCAGGAACTGCGTCTTCGACGAGGTAGAAGACTTGTTCTACGTTACCAGTATGTATGCGGGAGAAGGTATGGACAATACGCATTTCTCGGATGTCCGCAATATCTGCGTTGACGGCATTGAGTGCAGGAAAGCACGACAGGCAGGAATAGTACTACAGGGAACAAAGGCGAAACCAATAAAGAATGTATCGCTGAGAAATGTCAACATTGCCGAGGTGCGCAACGCCATAAGTTTCGACAATACCGAGGGAGTGACAATGAACGACTGTCATTTGGGCGGCAAGGCGGGTGTCCCGTCGCAGGCGGCACCCAAGGACAATCTTTTCAAGTGAAGCTGTGTTTGTCCATAACTTTTGTTTTTAGGATTTCTGAAATTCTGGTTTTCTAAAAAACATTACACATTACACAAAGTCCGATAAATAAAGAGTTTTGACTGTGGTGTAACTTTTTTTAGGATTATGGAAATTTTAATTTTCGAAAAAAAGTGTCAGCCGTCATTAAAAAATCTTTACATTTTGATTGTCAGCGCGTATGCTTGTCCAAAGTAAACCTATGGTTTGGTCGGAGTAAACCTACGGTTTTGTCGGAGTAAACCTATGCTTTGGTCGGAGAAAACCTATGGTTTGGTTGAAGAAAACCTATGGTTTGCAGCATGACGGCTGACACTTTTTTTTGAAAAATAAAAATTGAGAAATCCTAAAAACATTACACACCCATAAACCCCGTTGCTACCGAGCTTTGTGTAATGTGTAATGTTTTTCTGAAAAATAAAAATTCTATAATCCTAAAAATGAGGGAGGCAGGGAGTTAGGTGAGGTAGTCGAAGTGCTTCTTCAGTTCCTGAAGTTCGGCACGAACTCCGATTAGACTTTCCAGCACGCGGGCACTACTGTCAACTCCTTGTTTGTTGGCATGGAGCATCTTGCGCGCAGCAGCAATCTTAAAACCACGCACCTTCACGAGATTATATACCGACTTTATAATCTCGATGTCTTTATCGGTGTACTGACGGATGTTGTTTCCTGTTGTCTTTGGCTTAATCTGTGGTATTTCTTTTTCCCAGAAACGCAGAAGACTCTCAGAAACATTAATCATCTGTGCAACCTCCTTGATGGAGTAGTACAACTTCAAATTCTTGTCGGTATTAAGTGCCATAATCGTTAGTTTTTTATCAATCTTTCCAAATTTATTTGCAAAAATAACGAAAAGAAAGTATCTTTGCAAAGTTTTTCGACGAAAATTATAAAAATAGGATAAAAATCATGATGACAGCAAACGAAATTCGCGAATCGTTTAAGAAGTTTTTTGAGTCTAAAGGTCATGCCATAGTGCCCTCTGCACCTATGGTTATCAAGGATGACCCCACACTGATGTTCACCAATGCCGGTATGAACCAGTGGAAGGACGTAATATTGGGTACACGCGACCCGGAGCCACGTCGTCGTGCCGACTCCCAGAAGTGTCTGCGCGTCAGCGGCAAGCATAACGACCTTGAGGAAGTAGGTCACGACACCTATCACCATACCATGTTCGAGATGCTCGGCAACTGGTCGTTTGGCGACTACTTCAAGGAAGGCGCCATAGATATGGCTTGGGAATACCTTGTAGATGTACTGAAACTCGACCCGAAGGACCTGTACGTAACAGTATTCGAGGGCGACGACAGCGAAGGACTTTCCCGCGACGACGAGGCGGCAGGTTACTGGCGCAAGCACGTCAGCGAGGACCATATTATTAATGGTAACAAGCACGACAACTTCTGGGAGATGGGCGACACGGGTCCCTGCGGTCCTTGTTCGGAGATACACCTTGACAGCCGTACCCCCGAGGAGAAGGCAAAGGTGCCCGGAAGAGAGTTGGTAAACAAGGACGACCCACAGGTCATAGAGATATGGAACATCGTGTTTATGCAGTTCAACCGCAAGGCTGACGGTTCTTTGGAGCCGCTGTCGATGAACGTCATTGATACTGGTATGGGTTTCGAGCGTTTGGTACGTGCCCTCCAAGGCAAGCACTCAAACTACGATACCGACGTGTTCCAGCCTATGATTCACGAGATAGAGCGTCTCAGCGAGAAGAAGTACGGCGAGAAGGAAGACACCGACGTTGCTATGCGCGTCATTGCCGACCACATCCGTGCCGTTGCCTTCTCTATCGCTGACGGTCAACTTCCGGGAAATGCTAAGGCAGGCTACGTAATACGTCGCATCCTGCGTCGTGCCGTACGTTATGCCTACACCTTCCTCGACCAGAAAGAGGCATTCCTTTACAAACTTGTCCCCATGCTCGTTCACGAGATGGGCGAAGCATACCCAGAGATTGCCGCACAGCGCGAACTCATCACACGCGTCATCAAGGAGGAGGAAGACTCCTTCCTTCGTACCCTCGACAAGGGTATTCGCATGATAAACGATGCGATGGAAGAACTTAAGAGCAAGGGAAGCAAGGAACTTGACGGCGTACAGGCATTCAAACTCTTCGACACCTACGGCTTCCCTCTCGACCTTACTGAGCTTATCTGTCGTGAGAACGGCTTCACCGTTGACGAGGAGCAGTTCAACGTAGAGATGCAGAAACAGAAGGAACGCGCACGCAACGCCGCACAGGTAGAGAACGGCGACTGGATTGATGTGTGTGGTGATGGCATCGCCACCACAGAACAGAAGTTCGTCGGCTACGACTATACCGAATACGAGTGCCACATACTGCGCTACCGTCAGGTAACCCAGAAGAAGAACACCTTCTACGAGCTGGTTCTCGACAATACCCCGTTCTACGGAGAGATGGGTGGACAGGTAGGCGACCAGGGAGTTCTCGTAAGCGAGAACGAGACGGTAGAGATTATCGACACCAAGCGCGAGAACAACCAGAGCGTACACATCGTGAAGAAGTTGCCCACGAACCTCGAGGCAGACTTCATGGCGTGTGTAGATACAGACAAGCGCGACGCAAGTGCTGCCAACCACACCGCCACTCACCTACTCGACTACGCACTGAAGCAGGTTCTTGGCGACCACGTAGAGCAGAAGGGTTCGTTCGTTTCGCCAGACACCCTGCGCTTCGACTTCTCACATTTCCAGAAAGTTACCGACGAAGAGCTGCGCCAGGTAGAGCGTCTTGTCAACGACATGATACGTCAGGACATACACATCGACGAGCATCGTGACGTTCCGTTCGAAGAGGCAAAGAAGTTAGGCGCTATCGCCCTCTTCGGCGAAAAGTACGGCGACAAGGTACGCGTAGTACGTTTCGGTCCTTCGTGCGAGTTCTGCGGAGGTATCCACGCCAGCAGCACAGGTCGCATAGGATTTTTCAAGATTACCAGCGAGAGCAGTGTTGCAGCAGGCATCCGTCGTATAGAAGCCAAGACAGGCAAGGAGTTCGAGGACCTCATGTACGTTCTCGAAGACCACGTAAAGGCTATCAGGGCACTATTCAACAATGCCAAAGACCTGGAGGGCGTTATCCAGAAGTACATCAGCGAGCACGACCAGATGAAGAAGGAGATAGACCTGTTCCACGCACAGGCAGTAGAGCGCACAAAGAACTACCTGATGACAGAGATAAGAAACATCAATGGTGTCAACGTCATAGCACGCGTCATCGACATGTCACCGGAATCTGTCAAAGACTTAGTATTCCAGTTGCGCGCTTCCGTAGAGGCTCCGTTCCTCGGCGTCATCGGTTCTAAGTTCCAGGACAAGCCCCTGCTCAGCATCATGATGAGCGACGACCTCGTAAAAGACCACGGACTGAACGCAGGTCAGATGATCCGCGAGGCAGCAAAACTCATCCAGGGTGGCGGTGGCGGACAGCCACACTACGCACAGGCTGGCGGAAAAGACGTCGAAGGACTTCGCGCCGCTGTTGACAAGGTTCTTGAGCTTGCTAAGCTATAAGGAATAACATATAGAATAAAAAGAATGCTCCTCGGTAGTGAGGAGCATTCTTTTTATTTTGTTTCGGCTAACACCTTCTTTATCTTTTCTTCTATCTCTTCCGCAAGCTCCGGATTGTCTTGCAGCAGAGCCTTCGTAGCGTCGCGTCCCTGTGCCAGCTTGCTGTCGCCGTAAGAGAACCACGATCCGCTCTTCTTTATAATTTCGTACTCTACACCGAGATCCAGAATCTCACCAATCTTTGAGATACCCTCACCGAAAGATATCTCGAACTCAGCCTTGCGGAAAGGAGGAGCCACCTTGTTCTTGACAATCTTTACACGAACCTGGTTGCCGACAGGCTGGTCGCCATCCTTGAGCGTAGCAATCTTACGGATGTCAAGACGAACAGAAGCGTAGAACTTCAGCGCGTTACCACCCGTCGTCGTCTCAGGACTACCGAACATAACACCAATCTTCTCGCGCAACTGGTTGATGAAGATACATGTTGTCTTGGTCTTGCTGATAGTGCTTGTGAGTTTACGCAGCGCCTGACTCATAAGACGAGCCTGCAGACCCACAACGTTGTCGCCCATGTCGCCCTCAATCTCCTTCTTTGGTGTCAGGGCAGCAACAGAGTCCACGATGAGGATATCCACAGCACTTGAGCTGATGAGCTGGTCGGCTATCTGCAGCGCCTGCTCACCATTGTCGGGCTGTGATATCCACAGGTTATTTATATCAACACCGAGTTTCTGAGCATAGAAACGGTCGAAGGCATGCTCGGCATCGATGAAGGCAGCGATACCGCCAGCCTTCTGAGCCTCAGCAATGGCGTGGATGGCAAGAGTTGTCTTACCACTCGACTCCGGACCGTATATCTCTATGATGCGTCCCTTGGGGTAGCCGCCAACGCCGAGGGCAGCGTTAAGTCCGATACTTCCAGTAGGGATAACATCTACATTCTCTATCTTCTCGTCGCCCATACGCATGATGCTGCCCTTGCCGAAGTCTTTCTCTATCTTCGCCATAGCAGCCTGCAAGGCTTTCATCTTCTCCTGTTGTGGAGTGAGCTGTTCGCTCTTTTCTTCTTTCTTTGCCATAGTTATTTTTTTAGAGGTGAGGGGTTAGAGGTTAGGGGTTAGAGATATGTCTCTTCCCTGAACTTTTCGCCACTCAACCATTGTTATTATTTAATCTTTTCTTCTAAATTATTTCTTAATCCAATTATCATTTTTGCTATGGTCGCAACTTTTGCTTCTTGCTCCTGTAACACCTCTGTTGAGATATATCCTAATTTATTCGCAATCTCGAGTTGACACATCACCTCCATTAGAGAACCATTACTAACATCTATAAAATGAATGCGCTCCTTGACAGAAAATCGCCCCATGCCTTCTGCAATGTTTGACGGGATAGATACTGCTGCACGCTGGATTTGGTTTGTAAGCCCATGCAATTCTTGAGAAGGGAATCCCTTTGTTAGACTATATATGTCTGACAATAGTGACATTGAATGTTGATAAACAAGCAGTTTCCTATAATAGAAATCTTCCATTGACTTTCGCCTATTAACTATTCTCTAACCACTAACCTCTAACCACTAACCACTACAATTCGATATCAATATCGAATTGTTCATTCCACGGCAGTCCCTGCTTGTTAAGCTGCTCCATGAATGGATCTGGGTCAAACTCCTCAACGTTATGGACGCCGGGCTTATTCCACAGTCCTTTGCAGAACATCATTGCACCAATCATTGCGGGCACACCGGTGGTATAGCTGACGCCCTGCATTCCCGTTTCTTCGTATGCAGCACGGTGCGAACAGTTATTATATATATAATAGGTGTGCTCCTTACCGTCGTTGCCTATTCCGCGGATGCGACAGCCAATGGACGTCTCGCCTTCATAGTTCTCGCCGAGGTCCTGAGGATTGGGCAGTACCGCCTTGAGGAACTGCAGCGGAACTATCTTCACCTTGACATTACCCGTTCCGTCAGCAAGTGGCGCCTCGTACTCTACTTCGTCGATACGACTCATTCCAATGTTCTGTATCACCTCGAGGTGCTTCAGATACTGCTGACCGAAGGTCATCCAGAAACGAGCACGCTTTATTGTGGGGTAGTTTATCACGAGCGACTCTATCTCCTCGTGGTGCAGGAGGTAGCTGTCGCGCGGACCGATGTTAGGATAGTTAAGGTCCTTGTGTATCTCCAGCGGTTCTGTCTCTACCCACTTGCCGTTCTCCCAGTAGAGTCCCTTCTGGGTTATCTCGCGGATGTTTATCTCGGGGTTAAAGTTCGTTGCGAAAGCCTTATGGTGGTCGCCGGCATTACAGTCCACGATATCGAGATACTGTATCTCCTTGAAGTGGTGCTTTGCAGCATAGGCTGTGAAGATGCTCGTCACACCCGGGTCGAAGCCGCAGCCGAGGATGGCTGTCAGACCAGCCTTTTCGAATCTCTCACGGTATGCCCACTGCCATGAATACTCAAAGTGAGCCTCATCCTTTGGCTCGTAGTTGGCGGTGTCGAGGTAGTTACATCCGCATGCCAGACAAGCGTCCATTATTGTCAGGTCCTGATAAGGCAGAGCAAGATTTACCACGAGTTCGGGTTTGAAGTCATTGAACAGAGCCTTCAGTTGCTCAACGTCGTCGGCATCGACCTGTGCCGTCTTGATATCCATGTTATAACCGGCCTTATGGATGTCGCTAACAATCTTGTCGCACTTCGCCTTACGACGACTTGCTATCATAAATTCTGTGAACACGTCAGAGTTCTGAGCTATTTTAAATGCTGCTACCGTAGCGACGCCTCCAGCGCCAATCATAAGTATTTTTGCCATAATCTGTGTTTTTATCGTTGTAACTTTTTTCTTTAACGGTGCAAATATACTTCATTTTTCTCACATTATTTATTTTCCATTCTTAAATTATAATAAAAAGTACCACCTTTATCTTCGTTGAAGGTACTCTCGCTCAAGAATAAAAATAAAAATTTCATTTTCATTTTGTATTCTCTTCGCTTATTCGTACCTTTGCAGCCGGAAAACATTTTTTAATCTAAAACAAGTAAAATTAAATGACATCTTTTACATTAGCTATTGTCATCGCTTTCTGTTTTGGCTACTTCTTCATTGCCATTGAAAGTGTGACAAAAATCAACAAGGCAGCAATAGCGATACTTATGTGTGTCGTATGTTGGACTTTGCTCGCCTTAGGTCACGTTGACATGCTGGGAAGTATCCTCCCCGAGCACTGGGAGCTTGGTGAATCCATCGAGAAAAACCTCGGTGAGGCAGGCACAACACTGTTCTTCCTTATGGGTGCTATGACAATCGTTGAGATTGTTGACCAGCACGGAGGATTCAACTGGGTACGTGGCGCCTTGAATTCCAAGACCAAGAGAGCGCTGCTGTGGAAGATAGCCTTTATGACGGCTATCCTGTCTGCTGTTCTCGACAACCTTACTACAAGTATCGTCATGATTATGATTCTGCGTAAGCTCGTTTCTGACAAGAAGGACCGCATCTGGTTCGCATCACTTGTCATCATCGCAGCTAACGCCGGTGGTGCCTTCTCACCTATCGGTGACGTGACTACCATTATGCTTTGGAACGGAAAGATGATTACTGCTCTCGGTGTTATCAGCGAGATTATCATCCCTTCTTTCGTTGCATTCATCGTCCCTGCCTTCGTACTGCAGATGCACCTCAAGGGTGAGCTCGTAATTCCCGAGGACAAGCACGAGGCTGAGATAAGTTACATCACACAGATGGAGCGCAAGCTCATCTTCATCCTTGGTGTCGGCGGTCTCTGCTCTGTACCTGTATTCCACAACCTTACCGAGTTGCCTCCATTTATGGGTATCCTCCTCGTACTGGCTATCCTGTGGACTGTAACAGAGATTATCTATCGTCGTAAGGAAGAGCACGACCCAATGGCAAAGCGTGTTACACAGATGCTCACACGTATTGATATGTCAACCATACTCTTCTTCCTCGGCATCCTCATGGCGGTGGCTACTCTGTCTGAAATCGGTGTGCTGAGAGCATTAGGAGAATGGCTCGACCAGGAAATCGGCAACCACTACCTCGTTACTGGTGCTATCGGTGTTCTCTCGTCTATCGTTGACAACGTACCTCTCGTAGCTGGCGCTATGAAGATGTATGTGATGGGTGCTGCTGGTACAGACTTCGGTGTTGACGGTATCTTCTGGCAGCTGCTTGCTTACTGTGCTGGTGTCGGCGGTTCTATGCTCATCATCGGCTCTGCAGCAGGTGTTGTTGTCATGGGTCTTGAGAAGATTACCTTCGGCTGGTACATGAAGAACGTTACCTGGATAGCTTTCGTAGGCTATGTATCAGGTATCATCGTTTACTGGTTAGAAAAGACATTCTTGTTCTAAAAAGATTAGTTCTAATATAAACGGGAGCTTCGCGGCTCCCGTTTTTTTTATTTAAATAAGGTGAAGTTCACACTGCCGTAAGAGCGGTGTTCGAGGTATCGGGGATGGTCGGAGAAGTCGTAATCTTTTCCATGTTCCAACACGAAGATACCGTCTTCTTTTAACAGTCCGCGCTCGAGGACTTGTTGTGGAAGTTCCGCCAGTTCCTTGAGGGCGTATGGAGGGTCAGCGAAGATGAAGTCATATTGCTGATGGCACGACTTCAGGAAGCGGAACACGTCACCGCGGATGGCAATTACTCCGTCGTCACCGAGTTTCTTGAGACACTGACGTATAAAGTTATGGTGGTCGCGGTCAGCCTCAACACTCACCACCTGACGGCACCCTCGTGACAACAGTTCCAACGAGATGCTTCCCGTTCCGGAGAACAGGTCGAGGGCATCGGCTCCGTCGAAGTCGATATAGCCTGACAACACATTAAAGATATTCTCCTTGGCGAAGTCTGTTGTGGGACGCGCCTTAAAAGTCTTCGGCACGTCGAACCTGCGTCCTTTGTATTTTCCTGTTATTATTCTCATTATCTTCTATTGTTTCCAGTTTACCAGAAATAGTTTCTCTGTAGCTCGCGTAAAAGCGGTGTATAGCCAGTGGTTGTAGTCAACGGTGAGCATATCGTCGGTAATGTACCCTTGGTCCACATACACATGAGCCCACTGTCCGCCCTGCGCCTTATGACACGTCACGGCATAGGCGTACTTTACCTGCAAAGCATTATAGTACTTATCCTCGCGAACCTTCTTCAGACGGTCTTTCTTGTGAGGAATGTCAGCATAGTCCTCCATGACGCCCTCAAAGAGCTGCTGCTGTTGTTCGCGTGTCAGTGCAGGAGCTTCGGAGCTAAGGGTGTCAAGAAGCGCCACCACCTGCATCTCGTAGTCGTCGTAGTCGGGGAAGCGCACCCAAACGTCGGCAAAGGTAAAGCCGTACATCTGGTGCACATTCCTTACTCGCAGCACCTGTGCCCTATCGCCGTTAGCTATGAAGGGAGGGATGCGATCGTCCTCGTCGCTGGATGTCTCCTTCTCTGTCCAGTAGTAGTTGTTCTTTACCACCATAAGCATGTCGCCAGTGGAAAGAACCTCCTGACGGTCGAGGATGCTGTTGCGTATCCCATTATTATATATGTTAGCCCGTTTGTTTGAGCGGGTGACAACGATGGTGTCGTCAATGCCTACTCTCGCATAGCTGGAGTTCAGTTCCTCTATGAGTTCATTTCCTGGGAGCACCTTAATATCGTTGAAGCCGTCGAAGGTGAGTTCGGGCTTTATGCCGGGCAGCAGCTGACGGATATATGTGGCGTTTGTAAGCACACCGCTCTCCAGCGCCTGGCGCATCACCTCGTTCATCTCGCTGTAATACACCTTCATGCCGTAGCCTTCGAGTACTTTTCTCGACAGTGCCGGCGACGTCTCCTCCCCTACTGGCGGCAGCTGTGCGTGGTCGCCGATAAGCAGCAGTCGGCAGTTGCGGCCGTTATACACATACTGCATAAGGTCGTCAAGCAACTGTCCTGTACCGAACAGAGGCTGCTGACCGGAGAATGCCATCTGCTGTCCGTTGGAAATCATTGACGCCTCATCGACAACAAATAGCGTGTCGTGGTGCATGTTGACATTCAGTGTAAAGGCGGTCATCTCTCCGTTGAAGGTCTTCTGTCGGTAGATGTGTCTGTGAATGGTGTATGCTGGCATTCCTGCATGCTGCGAGAACACCTTTGCGGCACGTCCTGTAGGGGCTAACAGTACCACTGGTTTATGGTCATTATTTGCCCGTAACATCTGTACGGTAGTCTTCACGATAGCTCCTGCGAGGGTTGTCTTTCCCGTTCCTGCCGCTCCACGAAGAATCATTACAGCATTGTCGTTCCTGTCAAAGAGAAAACGACAGAACTCTTCGGCCGCACCACGCTGTTCTGCCGTAGGGGTGAAGCCGAAATTGTTCCATAGCTGGTAAGAGAATTCGTCTGATATCATGGGTACAAAGGTACGATTAAGCGAGAGAAAAACCAAATTTATTTGAGTTTTTCCGAGCGAAAGTACCTTTTGAACTGCACCCCATAAGTTAGACACAAAGCTAAAAAGAAGTGTCTATGAGTTATTTTCATTCATTTACCGAAAGGTTAGAGGCAGTCAAAGAAATT
>ONAJ01000030.1 GCA_900315775.1 uncultured Prevotella sp. | reverse complement strand
AATGTGCTCTCGTTTAAGAATGAAGTGACATTCAGTTTTGTTGCCTCAAGCGACCAGTTTGCGGAAGATAGTCAGGTGGTAAAGATTAACGATAGTACGCGATTGCTTCGCTTTGGTGTGCTGTATGGATATAATGCATCAGGAAAGTCAAATTTGCTCTATGCTTTTGACTTCATTCCCCGCTTTTGGAGTTATAAACCCGAAGGTATGGATGAGCCAACTGGGGTTGTTCCGTTCAAACTTGACGCTGTTTCTCCAAATAAACCGTCCTGCTTCGAACTGATATTCTTTGTCGGTAATGTGAAGTATTGGTATCAGTTGGAGTTGGATAGGAATCAAGTCTATTTGGAAAAACTCTCGTATTATAAGAGTGCTCAGCCCACTATGCTGTTTGAGAGGAAACTGGTGAACGGACATTCGGAGGTGGAGATTAACCAGAAAGGTGATAAAATCAGTGCTTCAGCCAAAGAGTTGATCAATGGATATTGCCTAAAGAATCTTTCTTTTTTTGTGGCTCGTAATCAAGTGAATGCAAGTCTGCCTCTAATTGATGCTGCCAAAAACTGGATGAAAGAGCAGACAATGCCTGCTGTATTCCCATCAACCTATCTTACAGATTATGCGCAGCGGAAAACTGCAGAGAATAAAGACCTGACCCAGTATCTTGTGAACTTCCTGCATGAGGCAGATTTCAACATCACAAATATATCGTCGGATATTGTAAATAGGCAGATCTCTGACGAAGAAGTGAAGTTCCGAATCTCAGATGAGAGTATTCCTAAGGACGAAAGGGAACGAATCAAAAAAGAGAAAACGATTTCACTTCTTCATACCAGTTTTGAGCATACCATTGAAAATGAAAACGGACAAGAGGCATACCAGATGAATAGGGGAGATGAGTCAACAGGAACTCTGCGTACTTTCGGTATAGAAACAGTATTGTATGAGTCACTTGAGAAAAACGCTTTTTTGCCAATAGATGAGATAGAGACTTCGCAGCATCCCAATTTGTTGGAAAAGATGCTATTTGAATATTTGAGGACTCATTCAAGGTCTCAACTTCTTGTCACTACACATAATGATGGTTTGCTAGATTTGGTGGATGACCTCATTAGAAAAGATTCCGTGTGGTTTACAGAAAAGGATAAAGCGGGTGTAACAGATTTGTACAAACTGACAGACTTCAGAGGCGTAAACCGCTTGTCATCAATCAGAGAGGCGTATCGTAACAAACGGTTTGGGGCTACAATGAAGTAATGTGATGGAAGAAAGAGAATTAGCAGAGGCCGTTGAGCAGCAGCAATTTTTTGAGGCTGTACCTGCTCCCTCTCCAGAAGAAGATGAGGGAACAAGGGACATGGGACCGCTGTACCCATTCCTCATCAGTGGCGGAACCAATACCGAGCGCTATTACTTTACACATATAAATGACACAACAGAGTATAAGTTCAATATCAGACCGAAGTATTTTGGCAATGAATCCAGTTATCCAGAGATTTTCCCTGAAAGGATAAGGGACATTATCAAAAATAATGTTGGAGCAAAAGTCTTCTGTGTATTTGATTTAGACACTGTATATTGTAACAAGACAAATCAAGATAGGCATAAAGATTTTGTAGAATGTGTCAAGGACGAGATAAATAGTGGCTCTGTTATATTGTGTCCCAGCATGCCAAGCATTGAGTATTGGTTCTTATTACACTTTGAGGACTATACAGGTTTAATAAAAAGTTGTGGAACAAAAATGCAAAAGTTGTTGTCTCCGTATATGGCACCATATTTCCCGTTAGCAAATAAGAAATTGATAAATTTGCTGAACTGCCATCAAACGAGCAGAAGACAATATCAAGGCTGCGGAGGAAGCAGGGGACTTGGCGAATCAGTCTTATTCGTACGTTTATAAAGCATTTAAAGAGAGATAATGCCTATGTCACACTTTAACGAACATACGCTGGAGATGGCCATCATGGAGTTGTTTGAGCAACAGGGCTACAGCTACGTGAATGGCGAGACGATACACAAGGAACAGACGGAGGTACTGCTGCGTGATGACTTGCGGATGTATCTGATGGACAGATATGCCGAGGAAGGCATTACGCCCTTGGAGGTGGAGCGAGTCATAGCGAAGCTGACGGCAGACAATGGTGCTCCGCTCTATGAGCAGAATGCACAGACATATCGGCTGATGACGGAGGGCTTCGCCATCAAGCGTGAGGATGCTTCGTTGCCAGACTTGTTCGTTGAAGTGATAGACTTTAAGGATGTTGATAGGAATATCTTCAAGATTGTCAACCAACTGGAGATAAAGGGATTGGAGCGACGTATTCCTGATGGCATCGTCTTTGTGAATGGTCTGCCCGTAGTGGTGCTAGAGTTCAAGAGTGCCGTGAAGGAAGACACCACCATCATGAATGCCTACACACAGCTGACGGTGCGCTATCGCAGGGATATTCCTGAGTTATTCCGCTATAATGCTTTCGTCGTCATCAGCGATGGCGTGAATAACAAATATGGCACGCTGTTTACGCCTTATGAGTTTTTCTATGCCTGGCGCAAGGTGGAACGGACAGATAAAGCAAATGACGGCATTGATTCCTTGCACACCATGATGTCAGGATTATTCCGACGGGATAGACTGCTAAGCGTAATGAAGGACTTCATATTCTTTCCTGACACTTCGAAGAGTGAAAGGAAGATAGTTTGTCGCTATCCGCAGTTCTTCGCCACACATCGTTTATACGAAAATATTTTGGAGCACTCGCACATCAACCTGCATGGTGACGGAAAGGGCGGCACATATTTCGGTGCAACAGGTTGCGGTAAGAGCCTTACGATGCTGTTCCTGACACGTATGCTGATGCGAAGTCGGCATTTGGCAAGTCCTACCATCGTTCTGATTACTGACCGCAAGGATTTGGATGACCAGTTGTCTGCACAGTTCGTGAATGCCAAGCAATTTATTGGTGATGAAACGGTGGTTAATGTTGAGACGCGCGAGGAGTTAGGCAAGAAGTTGAGAGGACGAAAGAGCGGTGGAGTGTTCCTGACTACCATACAGAAGTTCAGCGAAGACATAAACCTGTTGTCCGACCGCGCTAATATCATCTGCATCTCCGACGAAGCCCACCGTTCGCAGACGAATGTGGAACAGAATGTAACAATTACCGATAGAGGAGTGAAGCGCAGCTATGGCTTTGCCAAGTATCTGCACGACTCGCTGCCCAATGCTACCTACGTGGGCTTCACGGGAACACCGATTGATGCTACGATAGATGTGTTTGGTGATGTAGTGGATAGCTATACTATGACAGAATCGGTTGCAGATGGTATCACCCGTCGCATCGTTTATGAAGGAAGAGCTGCCAAGGTGTTTGCCGACCACAAACAACTGGAGGCGATAGAGGCATACTATAAGCAGTGTGCCGAACAAGGAGCCAACGAATACCAGATAGAGGAAAGCAAAAAGGCGGTGACACAGATGAACAAGATTCTGGGCGACCCGAAGCGATTGGCTGTGGTGGCGCAGGATTTCATTGAGCATTATGAGAAGCGGATTGAGGAAGGAAGTACTGTTTGCGGTAAGGCGATGTTTGTTTGCTCCAGTCGTGAAATTGCTTACGACCTGTATAAGCATATTGTTACCCTGCGTCCTGAATGGGAAGAGAAGATTGGTTCAGAAGGCCAGATGCCAGTAGAGCGTATCCGATTGGTGATGACTCGAGAGAAGGACGATGATCCGAAACTGCGTGAACTGATTGGTTCGGACGAAGACAGGAAAGCACTGGATGTACTGTTTAAGAATCCAGACTCGAACTTCAAGATTGCTATTGTCGTGTCAATGTGGATAACGGGTTTTGACGTGCCTTGTCTCGACACGATGTATATAGACAAGCCTTTACAGAAACACACGTTGGTACAGACCATTTCGAGGGTGAACCGTGTGTATGAAGGCAAGGATAAAGGACTGGTGGTTGACTATATCGGCATCAAGAGCAATATGAACAATGCGCTGAAGCAATATGCCGGTGGTGGTGATATGGGTGACAATGTGGAAACCATTGAGCAGAGCGTGACGATGGTAAAAGATGAGTTGGATATCCTGCGCCGAATGTTCCATACCTTCGATTATAGCAAGTTCTCAACGGGAACACCGTTGGAGCAGTTGGAATGCCTGAAACATGCGGCAGAGTTCGTACAGGCTACGGAGAAATTGCAAAACCTGTTTATGGGTCATGCCAAGAAACTGAAATCTGCCTTCAACCTCTGTTCCAATCATGAGGCAATCACTGACAAGGATCGTGAAGACATTCACTTCTTTACAGGTGTGCGTTCTATTATATACAAACTGACAAAGGGAGACGCTCCAGATGCTTCACAAATGAACCGCAAAGTAAGCCAAATGATTGCAGAAGCCTTGCAGTCGGAAGGAGTGGAAGAGGTGGCTCAGGTGAATGCGAACACAAAAGACTTGGACTTACTGAGCGAGGACTATATGGCGAGGCTGGAGAAACTGAAGTTGCCCAATACAAAGGTGAAACTAATGGAGAAGTTGCTTCGGACAGTCATCACCGACTTCAAGAAGGTCAATAAGATGAAGGGCGTAGATTTCACCAAGCGACTGAATGCGCTGGTACAACGGTATAATGACCGTAGCGACAATGCCGTGTTTGCCGAAGAGGTGCTCAATGAGGTAGCCAAGCAGATGGCAGAACTATTGAAAGAGGTAAACAAAGAAAAAAAGTCGTTCAAGGACTTGGGCATCACCTACGAGGAAAAAGCTTTCTACGACATTCTGAAAGAGATAGCTCATAAGTTCGGCTTTGAATATCCGGAAGACAAACTGCTGACACTGGCAGCGGCTGTCAAGAAGATGGTGGATGACAAGTCGAAATATACCGACTGGGCTAATCGTTCAGACATCAAGGCTGAGTTGCAGATGGATTTGATTCTGATATTGGCAGAGCATGGTTATCCTCCTGTTCCGCAGGATGAAGTCTTTAAGGAAATCTTTGAGCAGGCGGAGAACTTCAAGAAATACGAACGAGCAGATGACGAGGAGACGGTAGAAACAGAACGAGTTGTCTCTATGTATCATCCATTAGAGGAAGAAGAAGGAATGATGATGGCTGCAGAAGAAAACATATTGTGAGCCGCTTAGACTTCCCGGACTTTTAATATTCCTCAGCGCAAATTTATATATATTTTATTCTTTTTATACTCTCCGTTCAATTTAATTTCGTAACTTTGACTTGTCGAACTTACTTTTCGTTTGGAAATGAAAAGAAAAGCCCTTTTCTTTTGCATTTCTCTCACTTATTTCGTAACTTTGAATAAATTACAATGCACTCGGCATAAAAAATAAACCAGTTTATTTTGTTCTGCTCTCGATTTTTTGTAATTTTGCAACCGAATGAACCAGAAGATAGTTTTTTCGGAGGATTTAAAGAGCGACATTACGCTGGCTGTCAGTCAGTGTGAATGCGACAAGACGTTTGTACTTACAGACGCAACAACAGCCCTGAAATGCTGGCCCAGAGTGAAGGACTACGAGGTATTCCGAGATGCCCACCTTATAACCATACCTGCCGGCGACACCAATAAGAACATTGACTCTATAACCCACGTATGGACGGAGCTCAGCACTCACGGAGCCACACGCCACTCGCTGCTGGTGAACATCGGCGGCGGAATGGTTACCGACCTCGGAGGCTTCGCGGCAAGCACCTTCAAAAGGGGAATAGAATTCATTAACATCCCCACCACCCTACTCGCTATGGTTGACGCGTCGGTGGGCGGAAAGACGGGAATAAACCTCGGAGGACTGAAGAACGAGATTGGTGTCTTCAACGATGCCCGCACGGTAATTATCGACACACAGTTCCTGAGTACCCTCGACAACGAGAACATCCGCTCCGGATATGCCGAGATGCTGAAACACTCGTTGCTTGCCAACACCGCGATGTGGGCACGTCACATAACCTTCGACCTCGCACAACCCGACCTTAAGATTCTTCAGGAGATGGTTCGCGAGAGTGTGGAGGTGAAGGAACACATAGTCACCGAGGACCCACACGAGAAGGGACTCCGTAAGGCTCTTAACTTAGGACACACCGTAGGTCACGCCCTCGAGACGTGGGCTATGCGTCGGCAACCCGTACTCCACGGATATGCCGTAGCCTGGGGACTCATCGCCGAGCTGTATCTCAGCGTCATAAAGACCGACTTCCCTCGCGACCAATTCCGTCAGACGGAGCAGTTCATACGCTCCTACTACGGGGTGGCTCCTACGGACTGCAAGGATGTCGATGAGCTTTTGGAACTTATGACTCACGACAAGAAGAATACTGCAGGCACCATAAACTTCACCCTGCTCTCTGCCATCGGTGACATAAAGATTAACCAGACGGCAACGACGAAGGAAATAAAAGAGTCTCTGGACTTCCAATAAGAGGTAACACATAAAATAATAAGAAAATGCTCCAAATCCGCTGTAAGAACAACAACATCACGAAGAGTTTCCCTGAAGGCACATCGCTTTTAGAAGTTTACCAAGAGTTTGCCGACGAGCTGAAGATGCCCTACCCTGTGGTGTCGGCAAAGGTGAACAACGTATCACAGGGACTGAAGTTCCGTCTGTACCAAAACCGCGACGTAGAGTTCCTCGATGCTCGCGTGGGTTCCGGTCATAGGGCTTACGTGCGCTCCTTGTGCTTCATACTCTACAAAGCCACACAGGACCTCTTCCCGGGTAGCAAGTTGTTTATTGAACACACCATATCACGCGGATACTACTGCAACTTCAAGAAGAAGGGTAACATGCCTCTCACCGACGACGACGTGACGAAGATGCGTAACAGGATGCAGGAGATTATAGACCTCGATATGCCCTTCCGTCGTAACGAGGCAACAACGGAGGAGGCACTGCGAGTATTCTCGGAGCGCGGATTCTCTGACAAAGTGAAACTCCTCGAGACGAGCGGACAGATATATTCCGACTACTATATGCTGGGCGACACCGCCGACTTCTACTTCGGACCGCTGGTGCCGTCGGCAGGATATATAAAGGTATGGGGACTGGAGCCATATTACGACGGTATGCTGCTCCGCGTACCCGACTGGAACAACCCCACCATACTTGCCGAGAAGGTTGATATGCCTAAGACGTACAGCATGTTCGCCGAGAAGACACGCTGGGACATCATCATGCGACTCTCTAATGCGGGTGATGTCAACAAGTCGGTACTCAACGGTCACGCCTCGGAACTGATACAGGTCAGCGAGGCTCTCCAGGAGAAGAAGATAGTACAGATAGCCGAAGAGATAGACCGTCGATACCACTCCGAGGAGAACCCCGTGAAACTGGTACTCATAACAGGACCGTCATCATCGGGAAAGACGACGTTCTGCAAACGTCTCTCCATACAGCTCCTCGCCTGCGGACTGCGCCCGCTGTCGTTCTCTACCGACGACTACTTCGTAAACCGTCTGGACACCCCGAAACTGCCTAACGGCGACTACGACTTCGACAACATAGAAACCGTTGACTATCACCTCCTTGAGGACCACCTGCTACGACTGATGAACGGAGAACGCGTGGAGGTTCCCGAGTATAACTTCACAACAGGAAAGCGCGAGTGGAACGGCAAAAAACTGAAACTCACCAACGACAGCGTACTCATCATCGAGGGTATTCACGCCCTTAACCCGCTGCTGACAAAGGAGATAGAGGACTCCGTGAAGTTCCGCATATACATCTCGGCACTTACGAGTATCTCCCTCGACGACCACAACTGGATACCTGTTCGCGACAACCGACTGCTGCGACGCATCATCCGCGACTATAACAAGGGTGCCTTTACTGCCCGCGAGACAATAAGTCAGTGGAAGAACGTCTGCGATGCTGAGGATAAGTGGATATTCCCCTTCCAGGAGAGTGCCGACGTTATGTTCAACTCAGCCCTTAACATTGAGTTCGCTGTGCTACGTCCACACGCTGAAATCATCCTCTCTACAGTCCCCAAAAACTGTCCCGAATACTCTGAGGCTCACCGACTTCTGAAGTTCATACGCCACTTCATTCCCGTCAGCGACAAGGAGATCCCTCCAACGTCAATTATGCGAGAGTTCGTCGGCGGCTCAAGTTTCAAGTACTAAACATTTAATGTTTACTGCTAAAAAATTCTAATTCATAATACTTTATTCGCAATAATTGTGTATCTTTGCACCAAATTGCAATTTTAGAATTATGAACGTATTAGAACTTAGTGAACAGGAAATCGGAAGACGAGAGAGTCTTGACGCGCTGCGCCAGATGGGCATCGACCCATATCCAGCAGCGGAATATCCAACAAATGCATTTTCAACAGACATCATAAACGAGTTCCAGGACGACCAGGAACGCGAGGTCTGCATAGCAGGACGAATGATGAGCCGCCGCGTTATGGGTAAGGCGTCGTTCGTAGAACTGCAGGACTCAAAAGGACGTATCCAGGTGTACATCACCCGCGACGACCTCTGCCCTGGTGACGACAAAGAACTCTACAACACGGTATTCAAGAAACTCCTTGACATCGGTGACTTCATCGGCATCAAGGGTTTCGTGTTCCGCACCCAGACAGGCGAGATTAGCGTACACGCTAAGGAACTCACACTCCTCAGCAAGTCGCTGAAACCGCTGCCTATAGTAAAATACAAGGACGGCGTTGCCTACGACAAGTTCGACGACCCCGAGCTGCGCTATCGTCAGCGATATGTTGACTTGGTGGTCAACGACGGTGTGAAAGATACCTTCCTGCAGCGTGCTACGGTGCTGCGCACCCTTCGTCGTGTTCTCGACGAGGCAGGCTACACAGAGGTGGAGACCCCTACACTGCAGATGATTGCCGGAGGAGCCTCAGCACGTCCTTTCATCACCCACTTCAACGCTCTCAACCAGGATATGTATATGCGTATCGCCACCGAGCTATACCTCAAACGACTCATCGTGGGCGGCTTCGAGGGCGTATATGAAATAGGTAAGAACTTCCGCAACGAGGGTATGGACCGCAACCACAACCCCGAGTTCACATGTATGGAGCTCTACGTGCAGTACAAGGACTACCAGTGGATGATGTCGTTCACAGAGAAACTCCTCGAGGAGATTTGTATCGCGGTAAACGGAAAACCGGAACGCGAAATCGACGGACAGGTGATATCATTCAAGGCTCCGTACCGTCGTCTGCCTATCCTCGACGCAATAAAGGAAAAGACGGGCTTCGACTGCAACGGAAAGACGGAAGACGAGATTCGTGCCTTCTGCAAAGAGAAGGGAATGGACGTTGACGAGTCTATGGGTAAGGGAAAACTCATCGACGAGCTCTTCGGAGAGTTCTGCGAGGGCACCTTCATACAGCCTACATTCATCACCGACTACCCCGTGGAGATGTCGCCACTCACCAAGATGCACCGCTCTAAGCCAGGACTGACGGAGCGTTTCGAGCTTATGGTGAACGGTAAGGAGCTGGCTAATGCCTACTCCGAGCTCAACGACCCGATAGACCAGGAGGAACGATTCATAGACCAGATGAAACTGGCTGACAAGGGCGACGACGAGGCAATGATCATAGACCACGACTTCCTCCGTGCGCTGCAGTACGGCATGCCTCCTACCAGCGGTATAGGTATCGGCATCGACCGTCTCGTAATGCTTATGACGGGCAAGACATACATCCAGGAGGTGCTCTTCTTCCC
Source organism: uncultured Prevotella sp. (assembly GCA_900315775.1). GTDB lineage: Bacteria > Bacteroidota > Bacteroidia > Bacteroidales > Bacteroidaceae > Prevotella. The sequence continues at coordinate 47,314 of ONAJ01000030.1, read as the reverse complement.
ACAGATGAAACCCGAGAAGAAGGTACCCCAGAGCACTCCCGCAGAATGGGCAGAGATTGGCGTCAGCGAAGAGTGGGTTCCCGTTCTACGCAAGGCTGGTTTCAACCTCATTCAGAATATCAAGGACGAAAAGGCACAAGGACTGCAACAGAAGATTGGCGACATCGTGAAGAAGTACAAACTGGAGATGCAGAAACCCAGTGTCGATGAAGTACAGCAGTGGATAGATAAAGCTCAGTAATGAATAGGATCGCAATAATAGGTGGCGGCTCATGGGCTACGGCAATAGCCAAGATTGTGATAGGCAAGACTCATCACATAGGGTGGTATATGCGCCGCGACGACCGCATCGAGGACTTCCGTCGCTTGGGACATAACCCCGCCTACCTCATGAGCGTCCACTTCGATGTCAACGAGATTGAGTTCTCCTCAGACATCAACAAGATTGTGGAGGCGTACGACACCTTAGTGTTCGTGACGCCCTCACCATACCTGAAGAATCACCTCAAAAAGCTGAAGACCCGTCTGCGCGACAAGTTCATAATAACAGCTATCAAGGGTATCGTGCCCGACGAGAACCTCGCCTGCTCGGAGTACTTCAACCAGGTATATGACGTGCCTCTGGAGAACCTCGCCTGCATAGGCGGTCCTTCACACGCCGAAGAGGTGGCGCTGGAACGACTCTCCTACCTCACCATAGGGTGTGCCGACCAAGAGAAAGCACGCGACTTCGCATCGCTCATCGAGAGCGACTACATAAAGACAAAGACCTCTACCGACGTCATCGGCATCGAATATGCCTCAGTACTCAAAAATGTCTATGCTATAGCATCGGGCATCTGCTCGGGACTGAAATACGGCGACAACTTCCAGGCGGTACTTATGTCTAACGCCGTGCAGGAAATGAACCGCTTCGTATCGACCATACACCCGCTGAGCAGAAACATTAACGACTCGGCATATATGGGCGACCTCCTCGTGACGGGATATAGCAACTTCTCACGAAACCGCACCTTCGGAACAATGATAGGAAAGGGCTACTCGGTGAAGTCGGCACAGATAGAAATGGAGATGATTGCCGAGGGCTTCTTCGGTACTAAATGTATGAAGGAAATAAACCGACACATGCACGTAAACATGCCTATCCTCGACGCAGTTTACAACATTCTCTACGAACGCATCTCGCCGCAGATAGAGATAAAACTGCTCACAGATTCATTCAGATAAAAACACATAACAAAAACATTAACCTTTTATTATAACTAACTGAAAATGAAGAATATTAGTCTTGACATCACAAAGGCTGCTTGCTTCCTCGAAGCAGGCGCAGTAAAGGCTTTCGAGCCTAAAGTAAAGAAGGCACAGATAGCTCTCGAAGAGGGTACTTGTCCCGGCAACGACTTCCTCGGATGGCTCCACTTGCCATCAAGTATCACACCCGAGTTCATCGCCGAGGTTAACCAGGCTGCTCAGGTGCTCCGCGAGAAGTGCGAGGCTGTTGTCGTAGCTGGTATCGGTGGTAGCTACCTCGGCGCTCGCGCCGTCATCGAGGCTCTCAGCAACTCCTTCGCTTGGCTCGTAAACGACAAGAAGAACCCCACTATCCTCTTCGCAGGAAACAACATCGGCGAGGACTACCTCTCCGAGCTCACAGAATACCTCAAGGGAAAGAAGTTCGGCGTCATCAATATCTCTAAGTCGGGAACGACAACAGAGACTGCCCTCACCTTCCGTCTGCTGAAGAAGCAGTGCGAGGAGCAGATGGGCAAGGACGAGGCACGCAAGGTTATCATCGCCGTTACCGACGCCGTTAAGGGTGCTGCACGTACCTGTGCCGACAAGGAAGGCTACAAGACATTCGTAATCCCCGATAACGTAGGCGGTCGTTTCTCTGTACTCACCCCCGTTGGTCTGCTGCCAATAGCTGTTGCCGGCTTCGACATCAAAGCACTCGTCGAGGGCGCTCAGGTTATGGAGAAGGCGTGCGGCAAGGACGTTCCTTTCGAGGAGAATATGGCTGCACAGTATGCTGCCGTTCGTAACGGACTCTACCAGGCAGGAAAGAAGATAGAGATTATGGTGAACTACCAGCCTAAGCTGCACTACTACAGCGAGTGGTGGAAACAGCTCTTCGGCGAGAGCGAGGGTAAGGACAAGAAGGGTATCTACCCCGCAAGTGTTGACTTCACCACCGACCTTCACTCTATGGGACAGTGGATTCAGGACGGCGAACGCACCATCTTCGAGACGGTGATAAGCATCGAGGAGCCTAACCACAAGCTGCTCTTCCCCTCTGACGAGGAAAACCTCGACGGACTGAACTTCCTCGCTGGAAAGCGCGTTGACGAGGTCAACAAGATGGCTGAGTTAGGAACACGTCTGGCTCACGTCGATGGCGGCGTTCCAAACATGCGCATCGCTGTGCCTAAGCTCAACGAGTACTACCTCGGACAGCTTATCTACTTCTTCGAGATAGCCTGCGGCATCAGCGGAAACCTCCTCGAGGTGAACACCTTCAACCAGCCTGGCGTCGAGGCATACAAGAAGAATATGTTTGCCCTCCTCGAGAAACCGGGATACGAAGCCGACACCAAGGCTATCAAGGCTCGTCTCGAGAGTGAGAAATAATGATTATGTCAATTCAAAACTATAAAAGGAAGCATGGCTTTGAGCACTTTGAGCCCAAGGCCGTGCTTTTCGATATGGACGGGGTACTCGTCAACTCCATGCCTCTTCACGCCGTAGCGTGGAACAGGTCTATGGCGTCCTTCGGCATCACTATGACTGCCGAAGATGCTTACATGACTGAGGGAGCACGAGGCATCGACACCATACGCCACTTCGTAAAACAACAACAGAACAAAGACATCACCCTCGAGGAGGCACAACGGATGTACGACGAGAAGGCACGCATCTTCGCCACCTTCCCGCGTCCCCGACTGATGTACGGAGCACGCACACTGCTGCGCACACTGAAACAGCAGGGACTGCAGATAGCCATCGTAACAGGCAGCGGACAGCGCCCCCTCATAAATCGACTGCTTCACGACTTCCGCGAGTTCATAGACGAACAACACCTCGTCACCGCATACGACGTAAGCAGAGGGAAACCACACCCCGACCCCTACCTCTTGGGAATGGAGAAGTGTGGCACGAAACCCTGGGAGACCATCGTCGTCGAGAACGCACCCCTCGGAGTACAGGCTGGCGTAGCATCACGCGCCTTCACCATAGCAGTAAACACCGGTCCACTGCCCGACGAGAAACTACTCGAACGCGGCGCCGACCTCCTCGTACCGTCACTGACAGCCCTCAACGCCCACTTCATAATTCATAATTCATAATGCATAATTCATAATGCATAATGCATAATTCATAATGCATAAATCGTAAATCGTAAATATGTCCACTCCTCTCTCCTCTAAAATCGCCGTCCTCCTCTCAGGAGGTGTTGACAGTGCCGTCGTCGTCCACGAACTGGCACAGCAGGGTCTGCGCCCCGACTGTTTCTACATAAAGATTGGTCCCGACGAAGACGAAGAGTGGGACTGCTCCTCGGAGGAAGACCTCGAGATGGCTACCGCCGTAGCACGTAAGTACGGCTGTCGTCTGGAGGTGGTTGACTGTCACAAGGAATACTGGGACCGCGTGACGTCATACACTATGGAGAAGGTGCGTGCCGGTTTCACCCCTAACCCCGACGTTATGTGCAACCGACTCATTAAGTTCGGTGCCTTCGACGAGAAGGCGGGACGCGACTACGACCTCATAGCAACGGGACACTACGCACAGACGGAGTGGATTGACGGCGAGAAGTGGCTCACCACGAGTCCCGACCCCGTAAAGGACCAGACCGACTTCCTCGCACAGATTGACGACTGGCAGCTGAAGAAAGCCCTCTTCCCCATAGGACACTACCGCAAGGAGGAGGTGCGTCAGATAGCAGAGCGCGAACACCTCGTCAACGCCAAACGCAAAGACTCTCAGGGCATCTGCTTCCTGGGCAAGATAAACTACAACGAATACATCCGTCGTTACCTCGGTGAGAACCCGGGCGACATCATCGATATGGAGACAGGAAAAGTCATCGGACAGCACCGCGGACTGTGGTTCCACACCATAGGTCAGCGCAAAGGACTCGGACTGGGTGGCGGTCCGTGGAACGTCGTGAAGAAAGATATGCAACAGAACATCCTCTACGTCATCCGAGGCTACGAGCCCGTGAAGGCGTGGAGTAAAGAATTTTCTTTCCATAGCTTCAACTTCCTGACAGCAAAAGAACTGCCCTCACGCGTGTCGTTCAAGATACGTCACACCCCGGACCGTCACTATGCCGACATCCAGAAGATCGCCGACGGCACCTACCTCCTCAAGTCCGACTACCTCATACAGGGCGTCGCACCCGGACAGTTCTGCGTCATCTACGACGAAGACCACCATAAGTGCTACGGGTCCGGAGAAATAGTCCTCTAACCACCATGCAAACGTTTGCACTAAGCAAAACAATAATAATTCAAGAAATCGGAAAGAAAATAAAGAAATAATCATTAGTTTTGCATTTAGAAAATCTATTACTACTAAAAATATGAAACGACAGTTTATTATCACAATGATGCTGACGGCAATCATGATGTTTGCATGTCAGAACGTCAAGGCGGCTGATAACAATGGCTGGCCTGCAAATTATGGTGGAGTAATGCTTCAGGCATTCTACTGGGATTCTTATTCCGACACCAAGTGGACAAACCTTACCAAAAATGCTCAGCTTCTGTCGGAGAACTTCGACCTTATCTGGATTCCCCAAAGTGGTAACTGCGGTGGTAAGTCGATGGGCTACGATGCCAAGTACTGGTTCCCTGGAGGCAATCACTACAGCAGCGCTTTCGGCGGTGAGAACGATTTGCGCACCATGATCCAGACCTTTAAGAACTTGAACGTTAAGGTTATTGGCGACGTTGTTATCAATCACCGCAATACCGAAAGTGGATGGTTCAACTTCCCGTCTGAGACCTATAAAAATGTGACCTATCAAATGACATCTAAGGATGTTTGCTCTACCGACGACGGAGGTAAGGCTAAGGTGCAAGCAGACAAAGAAGGCAAACAGCTCGGTAATCCGGAAACTACTGAGGACTGGGACGGTTATCGTGACCTCGACCACACCAGCGCCAACGTACAGAAGTGCGTTAAGGCTTATCTTAAGATGCTCCTTAACGACCTTGGTTACGCCGGTTTCCGTTACGATATGGTAAAAGGCTACCCGGCCGGCAACACCTCAGTTTACAACCACGACGCAAACCCAGAGTTCTCTGTGGGCGAATACTGGGACGGCACAGGAAAGATACGCGAATGGATCGATGCCACAAAGTGGGGCGACATGCCTCAGTCGGCAGCCTTCGACTTCCAGTTCAAGTATGTGGTAGGCAGCGCATGTAACAGCGGAAACTATGGCAACCTCATGAGCTACAACGGTGATAGCTGGGGAGTACGCAACTGGCCTCTCATTTCTAATATGTATGCAGAAGGCGGATACCGTCGTTGGGCTGTTCCCTTCGTAGAAAACCACGACACCGAGGTACGTCCCGACGGTTCTTCCAACGGACCGCTGCGCAAGGATACTCTGGCTGCTAACGCATTCTTGCTCGCTATGCCCGGAACACCCTGCGTATTCTACAAGCACTGGCTGGCATACAAGAACCAGATATCCCAGATGATACAGATACGTAAGAAGGCAGGCATCCACAACATGAGCACCTACAGCTCACTAAAGGCAGAACAGTCTGTTTGCGCCGTAGAGGTACAGGGAACAAAGTCTAAGCTCATTTGCGTAGTAGGTACTGGCGACTACACCCCCGACCTCAACCAATACGCACTTGTGGCTTCGGGCTATCACTATAAATACTATATCGAGAAGAAATTCAACGAGGTGATGATAAGCCTTGCATCAGGCACATACACCGGTTCGCAGAAGGCTACCATCTCACTCCTCACCTCTGACGCCTCAGCAAAGATTGTTTACACCACCAATGGTAGCGACCCCACAGCTTCAAGCCCATCAGCTACAAATGCTGTAACCGTTACTATCCCTGTTGGTGAGACAACACTCAAGGCAGGCATACTCAAGGGTGGTACAGTAAGTTCCATCGTCACACGCACATACACCATTAAGGAACAGCAGATACCATCGTTCTGCACACGCGACGCTGGCGAGACCTGCGCCTTCTTCGAGGCTCCCGCATCATGGGGCAACGTAAACTGCTGGCGCTGGGACAAGAACTACAACTATACCGGCAACGTATGGCCAGGTGTACCTTGTACAATGGTAGGCACAACCAGCGGACGTAAGGTATGGAAGTGGTCATACCAGACAAGCCAGAGAAAGTCAGCTTCCTCTAACGACGAAGGAATCATCTTCAACGACGGCAGCAACCAGACCTCTAACCTTAATTTCGTCAACGGTGGCTACTATAGCGGTGACGGAACCCTCATCGGAGTAGTACCCGACCCAGCAGGTATCAACGAGGTATCGAACACACCAAGCACCTCACGAGGCACATACTACAACCTCGCAGGTCAGAAAGTCGATAAGAACTATAAGGGTATAGTAATCGTCAACGGCAAGAAGTATTTGAGAAAATAACACAAATACCAATAACGATAAGCGGGACTCCAATCGAGTCCCGTTTTTTGTTACCAATAGCTTCTTACATCTGGGGAAATTTCAACATTGTGACAGGTAGCGTTCCCAGGTACACAGGAAAACTACTCCCTTTGGAGGAGCAGTTTCTCATGTTAATCTATTTTGGGGATTTAAGTTTTCCTTCACTTTGTAGCTTGTCTAAATCAAACCCAAGATCTTTGATGATTTTACGAACGACATTTATCTTGATGCTACTGGCGTCAGCCTTGTCATAAAGAAGGAGAAGAATCACAACGCCATCTTTCTCATCTAAAAGATAGGTGAATGTGATAACGCGAGCACCACCAGACTTACCTCGCCCTTTTGAGTCAATTGTAATACGAATCTTTCGGATACCAGGCGAAAGCTCTGTTCCCTGATATGGATTTGCCAACAAGCTCTTTTGGAAATTTTGTAAGTCGTCAATGAAACTGCGATGACGCTTTGCCAGCCGTTTTGCTTCAGCGTCAAAAGAACTAGTCGTTTGAATCTCGAAGTTCATTGATTAAATGATCTAAGGTGTTTAACCTACGTTTGCCTTCTATGGACTCCTTCGCCTCTATCAAGGCTCCACGGAGTTCTGAAGCTAAGTCACGCTTGTTAACAACAATATCGTCTTCAGTAATAGGAACTATACGGAAACTGCCAACACGTGATTTTACCACCACGTCCTCACCACGATAGGCTACATTGACATATTTTGCCGTGTTTGCCCTAAAATCTCTACCTGTAACAACTACCATAATGTATCAGTATTAGTATCTGGTTGCAAATTTACAAATTATTTTTTTATTGTGTACCATTTTGGCGCACAAATTTGATTTTTTTCTTAATTATTTCATTAATGTAAGCCACATCTGGGGGAATTACAATTCTATTTTATACCTTTGCAAGCAGAAAATAATACTATGATTAAGAGATTTTTTACAGGTATTTGCTTGTTCGCTGTTGCAGCGGTGGGTGCGTGGGCACAGGAAGAGAGGGGCGTGACGTATCCGCAGGCGGAATGGTGTAAGGCAAGCAGCATACTGATGCATACGCCGGGACAGGAACTGTTTAATGGCGTGATACATCCGGCGGCGGGGTTGTTTGAGAACTACTTCGACGTGGACGAGGCTGCCTCTGAGCACACAACGTATATCAACATGCTGAAGAATAACGGCATAAAGGTAATTACGGTGATGGAGGTGCTGAAGAATGTGAACATCGAGGAACTCAGGAAACTGGCTGTTAGCGTGCTGAAGTATGACACCTCATCGCTGCCTGCCGAAGAACAGACGAAGCAGGAGAAGCATCGCAAGGAGGTACTGGAGGAGATGTCGCGCGCCGACCTGATACGCTGCATACTGTTGCAGCCTACGGTGAAGCTGACAAAGACAGACAATAATACGGGCTATCAGGCACAGTATATACAGAACCCGCTGATGAACCTCTACTTCACCCGCGACCAGAGCATCACCACACCACGAGGACATGTGATATGTAATATGAACAGCAGTCAGCGCGCACCCGAGATCAGCATCATCGAGATGTGCTACAGGTACTTGGGACTGGAGCCCATACTGCACATCAGCGGTAAGGGACGAATGGAGGGCGGCGACTATATCCCTGCGGGGAATATCTCGATGATAGGCTGCGGCATGAGAACCAACGACGAGGGCATACGACAGATGATGGAGGCTGATGTCTTCGGACACGACACGGTGCTGGTGGTACGCGACCATAAGCTGTGGCAGAAGCAGATGCACTTAGACACACACTTCAACATCATAGACAAAGACCTGTGTACTATGGTGAGCAGCAGACTCTATGCCAAGCCGGGCGACCCGGGATATAACACCTGCGACATCTGGGCACGAAAGCCTGGCACCAAGGACTATGTACTATGGAAGAAAGACCTGTCCTTCGTGGAGTTTTTACGCAGCAGGGGTTTCACCATAATACCGATAGACGTGGACGACGAGGAGCACTATGCCAACAACTTCCTCACCATAGCACCACGCCACATTATGGCGGTAGCAGGACAGTCGGCAACGCTGCAACAGCGATTCAGCGATGCAGGAGTGACTGTGGAATGGGTGCCACTCGACAACCTCATAGACGGCTTTGGTGCCGCCCACTGCATGACTCAGGTGCTGAAACGCTACTCGCTAAAATAAGGAAAAATTAAAAGCCTCACAAGTGCCATCGGATTAGTAAATATGAAAAATATTTTTTTAACAATTTTTATAAGTGGTGGAGTAACAAGTGGTGAAATAATTACGTTAGTAAAAGTTATTGGTAAAAGATATGTAGGTTATGCATCATTAGCCTTTTTTTTATTTGGGATACAGTAGATTGCCTTCGTGGAAGAGGAGTAATATAATTTTTTTTAATTAAATTTTTAATATGAACAAATATATAGAATACTCACGGACTATAAACAATATAGTATTTATATTGTATAGTTTAGGTACATTGACAAACATTCTAATTGCGGATTATATTGCCCTGTTGCTAACTATATGCTCATTCTCAATAAATGTTTTTTGCTTAGTAAAAGGCAAAGAGGTTGAGGAAAGGAACTCACACATTCATTCTCTGATTTTCTGCATTTGCTCGTTTATATTTGCAGCAATCTATATTATCGTCAAATAAGCAAGTTATGAACATTGGTCTAACATCTTATCACTACAAAATGGAGAGAGCTCTCAAAATACGAATGGAACAAGCGGCAACTATCAATATAACCTCAATGTGGTTTCTGGTATAAGACAATAATAGGTATAAACCATCGTTATTAGAAAAAAAGCTTATGAAAGACTTTGTAAAGACATTAATTATTGTTCCCCTAATTGTTTCATGTAGCACGGAGAGTGGTACACAGAATATTATAGACGACTCTCCGGCATACCCACCAAATAGCGCTGTAGTAAAGATGGGGGCAGAAGGAGGAAGTAAGCTGATAAATATTATGAACGATGACCAGATGTGGGATTCTATAAGTATTCATTATGCTGGAGACAAATCTGGATATGAAAATAGTCCTTATACGGTTAAAGAGTCTGAAATATTTCGCGATGAAACAACCAAGGACATAAAAGGTCCTTGGTTCTCATTCACTCATACAGAAAATCCGCGTGAGATGTTAGTAACAATAGAACCTAATAAGGCTTGGTACAGACAGTTTTTGTGTAGTGTTTATACAGAGGATAAGAAGCGGGAAAAACCTTTATATATTGAACAAACGGAAGCCAAAGATTGGGCATCAAATATAGTAACTTCGGGTTTGCGACAAGACACGGTAGTTTATGTCCATAACGAGGCAGAAAGATGGAACAGGGTAAAATGCTATGTTGACGGAGAGTTTCTTGAAGCATGTTTTGAAAATAGTGAAGCTGTAAAAATACTTAAAGGACCGTGGTTTACAATAGAAAATACAGACAAAGCAAACGAGGTAAAAATTACAGTAGAGCAATTCGATAACAACCCCCAGAAAACACTGAGACAATTCAATTGCTATTTCTCATACGAAGACGAAGAAGAGCCATGGGAAATTATAGTTACTCAAGTTTGCTTGAAATAGAGTTATATATTGGACTAATCAATAGTATCTATCAGGACTATGCAATGGTACTTGTCGAGAGGGCTAAAGTCCTGTATAGAGACGAAAAGCGGAGCCGAAGCTCCGCTTATTTAGTGGCTATGAGCAAGGGGCAAGAAGATACTACGTTATACTGGGAATTTCACATCTGAGGGTGTAGGGTGTGCAACGTCCGATGGATAAAGGCTTGCAGCGCAACACCCCAGGGTGTAAGGGTGTTGCAAGGGTGTTGTGATGTAAGGAAATTCTCTAGAGAATTTTCCGACAAGCCTACCCACTACTCCGACAAAACTATCATCCCCTCCCTTTGGAGGGGGCAGGGGAGGCTTTACCACACCCTCACCACACCCTCACACCCTGGGGTGTGGTGCTCTATCCCCGATAAACACAGGGGTTTAACACCCTTACACCCTTTGAGGTAGAATTTCTAGTATAACGTATGACCACTAACACAAAGACCTCGACAATACGTCGAGGTCTTTTAACTTAATATGAAGAATAAACACTACTTAAGGATTTTTTTACCGTTTACTACTACGATGCCTTTGTAGTTGCTGTCAACCTTCTGACCAGCGAGGTTATAGTAATTAGAATTCTCAGTTCTCAATTCCGAATTCTCAATTGAGCGGATGCCGTCAGTTTCCTCTGTTACGATTTCGATGCCTGGACACTTCGCAAGGATTGCTGACCAGTCCTCATCCCAACGTGCTGCCTCAGTAACGTCGAGTTTTGTTGCTGTAGGAGCGAGCTTAGATGCCAAGAGTGCATAGTCGTCATAAGCTTCTGGATGCCAGTCGCCTTCCCATGTGCACTGATATGTACCCTTACCGATAACGCCTGTTACCTTAACTTCACCTGTCAGTGAGTTGTCTGCCATAGTGCGGATAGCCATATCGTTTACCATAGTACCTTCAACCTTGATGTCGTCTATATACACCTCCTGTCCGTTCTTCGAAGCGTCGTAGTTCTCGTACGGCCATATCTCCAGGTAAGTGTTACCTTCGTCAACAACCTTGTCATTGTCAGGACCCTCGCCATATTCAAGAACGAGAACCTGCCATTCGTTAGGATTACACCATGCCAGTCTCTCAAGAACGTATGCTCCGTCCTTACCCAGCTTCACCTTTACATTATGAGCTTCAGCCATCTTTATTCTAAGGGTAACGCGACGCAGACCCTTCAGGTTATAATCGCCAAGACCGAGAGCAATGTTCTGGCGCTCCCACTCCTCGCCTTCACTTGAGAGTGTAGCCTTCAGACATTTGTTGCCCTCCTCTTCTATTACGGTAGGAGTGCTACGGTTCCAGAAACCTCCGTCGCTTCCAACTTCCTTGTCCTCACCATCCCACAGTACTACCTGTGCATTCATAACTGTTGATGCCATAAGGCACATGAGTAAAAATACTTTTTTCATAAGATTGTTCTTTTAATTAATAATAGATTTAACTGTTCTCAAAAAAATTATGACGCAAAAGTACGGGAAATCGGACTGAAGACACGAAAATTATGTTTCAATATATAGAAGATTTCGTTCAATGTAACATTTGTCTCCTATTTTGAACGATTTTTGCTATCGGGGCATAAGACACTGAAAGAGAGTGACGAAGAACGATAATTACAAGAGAGACTTTAAGAGGGAAGTGTGACGAAATGGAAAAGTTTAGGAAACTGCATTTGCAACAAAGTTTTCCAAAACAAAAATTCAAGTAGTTGATAATCAGCGGTTTGACATTTTTTAACACGAGAAAAGTTTTCCAAAACGTACAACTTATTGATATTTGTAGTATATTTGCAAACGATTTTCGGGAACGAAATTAACGGGAGAAAACTTACACATTAATTTAATATATATAATAACATTCATAACATAAAATGATACAGACAGTTGTAAAAAGAGACGGACGCATCGTGGGCTTTAACGAACAGAAAATCATGGCAGCTATTCGTAAGGCAATGATGCACACAGACCTGGGTGAGGACGAAAGACTCATCCAACAAATTACTGACTATGTTAACGTACATGGTAAGCCACAGATGACGGTGGAGAACATTCAGGACGCTGTGGAGATGGAGCTGATGAAGAGTGCACGCAAGGACGTGGCTCAGCGCTACATAGCTTACCGCAACCAGCGCTCAATAGCCCGTAAGGCGAAGACGCGCGACGTATTCCTGGAAATCATTAACATCAAGAACAACGACGTTACCCGTGAGAACGCCAACATGAACGCAGACACCCCCGCGGGAATGATGATGAAGTTCGCATCGGAATCGACGAAGCCTTTCGTTGACGACTATCTGCTGTCTGAGGAGAGTCGTGACGCCGTAGCAAACAACTATCTGCACATTCACGATAAGGACTACTACCCCACAAAGTCGCTGACATGCGTACAGCACCCCTTGGACCACATCCTGGAGCGCGGTTTCTCGGCAGGTCACGGCTCGTCACGTCCTGCAAAGCGCATAGAGACGGCAAGTGTGATGGCTTGTATCTCTATGGAGACTGCACAGAACGAGATGCACGGCGGTCAGGCTATCCCCGCCTTCGACTTCTACCTGGCTCCCTACGTGCGCAGCACCTTCATAGAGGAGCTGAAGAATCTTGAGGACCTCAACGGCGAGAGCTACGAACACCTATATAATAAAGAGGTGGACGACTTCGTAAACCGTCCTCTCGACGGACTGAAGGGTGAGGACCGCGCTTTCCAGCACGCTATGAACAAGACGGTGGCACGTGTGCACCAGGCTATGGAGGCGTTTATCCACAACATGAACACTATTCACTCACGCGGCGGTAACCAGGTGGTGTTCTCAAGCATCAACTACGGAACGGACACAAGTGCTGAGGGACGTTGCATAATGCGCGAGATACTGATATCGACATACGAGGGTGTGGGCAACGGCGAGACGGCTATCTTCCCAATACAGATATGGAAGAAAAAGCGCGGCGTGAACTACCTGCCCGAGGACCGAAACTACGACCTCTACCAGCTGGCATGTAAGGTGACAGCACGCAGGTTCTTCCCGAACTTCCTGAACCTGGACACTACGTACAACCAGGACGACAGATGGCGTGCCGACGACCCCAAGCGCTACATGTACGAGGTGGCTACGATGGGATGCAGAACACGTGTGTTCGAGAACCGCTTCGGCGAGAAGACGTCGATAGGTCGTGGTAACCTGTCGTTCTCGACGATAAACATCGTGCGTCTTGCCATAGAGTGTATGGTCATTGAGGACAAGGAACAGCGCATAGCTACGTTCTTCGCGAAGTTAGACAACATGCTGGAGATTACAGCACGTCAGCTGCACGACCGTCTGAACTTCCAGAAGACGGCATTCGCAAAGCAGTTCCCGCTGCTGATGCGCTCACTGTGGATCAATGCAGAGAACCTGAAGGCTGACGACACCATAGAGAGTGTTATCAACCAGGGTACTTTAGGCATAGGATTCATAGGACTGGCAGAATGTCTCAAGGCACTCGTCGGCAAGCACCACGGAGAGTCCGAGGAAGCTCAGGAACTTGGACTGAAGATTGTGGAGTACATGCGTCAGCGCGCTAACGAATTCTCTGAGCAATACCAACATAACTACAGCATATTGGCGACCCCCGCCGAGGGTCTTTCCGGAAAGTTCACTAAGGTGGACCGCAAGAAGTTCGGCAGCATACCAGGTGTCACAGACCGCGACTACTACACCAACTCGAACCACGTGCCCGTATATTACAAGTGTTCGGCACGTCATAAGGCTGAGGTGGAGGCGCCCTACCACGAGAAGACCCGTGCAGGACACATCTTCTACGTGGAGATTGACGGCGACGCGACACACAACCCGAAGGTTATCATGGACGTAGTGGATATGATGGACCGTCTGAACATGGGCTACGGCTCTGTGAACCACAACCGCAACCGCTGTATGTCGTGCGGATACGAGAATGCCGACCCCAACATGGAGAGCTGTCCTAAGTGCGGCAGTCACCACATTGACCGTCTGCAGCGCATCACAGGATACTTAGTGGGAACGACAGACCGCTGGAACCACGGAAAACTGAGTGAGTTGAATGACCGCGTGACGCACGTGGATGGTGGTAATCAGCTGGAGTTATTTGAGAGACTTTAATGATTAGAGTACTAAAAATAATAGAAGACACAACGGTGGATGGTCCGGGATTCCGGACCTCCATTTATTGTGCGGGGTGCGCCCACGAGTGCAAGGGATGTCATAACCCGCAGTCGTGGGACTTCAACGGCGGCGAGGAGATGACTACGGAAGAAATAATGAAGATTATCGAGGCAGACCCATACGCTGACGTCACCTTCTCGGGCGGCGACCCCATGTATCAGGCGGAGGGATTCATAGAGCTGGCTCGCGCCATACGCGAAAGGACGAACAAGACGATATGGTGCTACACGGGATTTACCTACGAGGCGCTGTTGAAGATGCCGAAGCAGAAGGAGCTGTTGGAGCTCATCGACGTGCTGGTGGACGGACCTTACGTGGAGGCGCTGCGCGATCCCGACCTGCTGTTCAGAGGGAGCAGTAATCAGAGGATTATAAGCCTCCCCCAACCGCCATTCCCGAGCAAGCTCGCCTACCCGTAGCCTTTCCAAAAGGAAGGGGGTACTAAGGGAGAGGGGTGAATTAAGAATAATTATGAATTATGAATTATGAATTATGAATTAAAAATCCTATCTTTGCACCTTAGAATCTAAAACTTAATCAACGATATGAAAAGAATAACACTAACCTTAATGATGTGCGCGGTGGCTGTCTTTGGTGCTAAGGCGCAGACGAAGTATCTTGGCGGTGACATCTCTATGCTGCCAGTATATGAACAAAATAATGTAGCTTATAAGGACAAGAGCGGAGAGAAGCAGAGCGACGTGCTGCAGTTCTTCGGCAACAACGGATGGAACGCTGAGCGCGTACGTCTCTTCGTAGATCCGTACAGCGGAGTGACGCACGACGCTACAGGATGCTACCAGACGCTGGACTACGTGGCTGAACTGGGAAAGAGGATAAAGGACCACGGACAGGCTTTCATGCTCGACTTCCACTACTCGGACACATGGACAGACCCGGGAAAACACGGACTGCCAAAGTCGTGGGAAGGACTGACGATAGACGAGCTGAAGGTGAAGATATACGAATACACCAAGGAGTGTCTGACAGCACTGAAAGAGGCTGGTGCCACACCAGACTTCATACAGCCAGGCAACGAGATAACAACGGGAATGTTGTGGCCTACAGGTGGTATCAACGGACACGGCAGCAACAGCTGGCCTAACTTCGCAGGCTATCTTAAAGAGGCTATCAAGGCGTGCAAGGAGGTGTGCCCCGAGGCAAAGATTGTAATCCATACGGAGCTGCATAACTATAATATGGTGAAGTCATTCTACAGCATGCTGCTTACTTCATATAATAGTATTCAGTATGACATCATAGGACTGTCGTACTACCCTGAGTATCACGGAACGGTGATAGAACTTGAGAATCTGCTGAATTATCTCGAACAGAACTTCTCATCAAAGGAGATTATGATTGTGGAGACAGGACACGGTATAAAGTGGCACATCCCCAATGGTGCTGACACAGGCTACGGACTGGACGAAGAGGGACAGAAGAACTTCACGGCAGCCCTCATCACTATGCTCAACAGACACGAGAAGGTGACGGGACTCTTCTGGTGGTACCCCGAAGATAACGGCAACAACGTGAAGTATAATGGTGAGAGCATCAGCTGGTGGAACGCTAACCTCTTCAACCACAGCACAGGAAAGCCCTACGCCGCATTCTACGAGATGATAAACTTCCGCCCGGAGGCAGCGGGGATAAACGAGGGACGAATTACGAAGGACGAAGGACGAAGTGCTACCTATAACCTTGCAGGACAGCGCGTTGGCGACGACTACAAAGGCATAGTTATTAAGAACGGAAAGAAAATTGTAAGATAAAGGAGACAAGGAGACAGGGAGTTCAAGGAGTGAATTATAAATTATAAATCATGAATAGCGCGTCAGGAAAGAAAATATACAGGGCGAACATCCTCTTCACCAAGGAACGCACACACTTCGAGGTGATAGAGAGAGGTTACGTCGTCGTTGACGACAGCGGACGCGTCGTTGAGGTAACGGAACACCTGTCGGCAGAGCATGAAGGTATCGAGGTGGTGGACTACGGAAACCGTCTGCTGATACCGGCGATGAACGACCTCCACGTGCACGCTCCGCAGTATCGTAATCAGGGAATAGCAATGGACTTGGAACTGCTTCCCTGGCTGCAGAACTACACGTTCCCCGAGGAGATGAAATACTGCGACACGAAGTACGCAGAGCGGATGTATCGTAGATTTGTTCACGACATGTGGCGCTTCGGCACCATGAGGGCGTGTCTCTTCGCCACGATACACAAGGAGAGCACACTACTACTCATGAACATCTTCAAGGAAACGGGGATGGGAGCTCTGGTGGGCAAGGTGGCGATGAACCGCAACTGTCCTGAAGGACTCACCGAGACGGTGGACGATATGGTGCAGGGCTACGAAGAGCTCATCAAGGAGTGCGGCGAAGACGGTCTTGTGCGTCCTATAATAACACCGCGTTTCGTGCCGTCGTGTACGCCGGAGATGTTGCGCGCCTGCGGAGAGTTAGCAGCGAAATACCAGTTGCCGGTACAGTCGCACCTGTCGGAGAACAAAGACGAGATAGCGTGGGTCAAGGAGCTGGAGCCCGAGAGCACTTGCTACGGCGACGCCTACGACCGCTACGGACTCTTCGGACAGACACCTACGGTGATGGCTCACTGCGTGTGGAGCGACGGCGAGGAGCTGGAGCTGATAAAGCGCAGAGGTGTCGTGGTGGCTCACTGTCCTACGTCGAACTTCAACGTAGCGTCGGGAATGGCACCAATACGCAAGTTCCTCGACGAGGGCGTGAAGGTAGGTCTGGGCAGCGACATCAGCGGAGGTCACGACCTGAGCATCTTCCGCATGATGGTATATGCTATACAGGTAAGCAAGATGCACTACCAACAGAACCACAACGTGCCCTTCCTCAGTCTGTCGGAGGTCTTCTGGATAGCCACGAAGTCGGCAGGCAGTTTCTTCGGTCGTGTGGGCAGCTTCGAACCAGGCTATGAGTTCGACGCGTTAGTTATTGACGACAGCGACCTGAACCACGACAACTACACGTTGTTGGAACGACTGGAACGATATATTTATTTAGGTGACGACCGCCAGATTTCCCACCGCTTCTGTTCGGGAAAGGAAATCAAAGCATAAGGGTCTGGTCGCAATAATCTACAACAGCAGGACGGTGAGTAATGAATATCACCGTCTTGTCTTTTTTCTCAAGGATATTCTTCAACACCTGCTGCTCGGTATCGGGGTCGAGAGCGCTGGTAGCCTCATCGAGGAGCATAACACTTCCTCCGCGCAGGAGGGCACGTGCTATGGCGATGCGCTGTGCCTGACCTTCGGAGAGTCCGCCACCCTTTTCTGCACACTGGGTATCGAGACCTTCGGGCAATGAGAAGACGAATTCGGCACAGGCACGATGAAGGGCTTCTGTCATCTGCTCTTCTGTGGCGGTGACGTCGCCAAGACGCAGGTTGTCGCGGATGGTACCGCAGAGGAGGGTGTTGCCCTGAGGGACATAGACAAAGTTACAACGTGTTCGGGGCGACAGCTCACGTTCTGCGGAGGTGTTGTAGATGGTGGCGCTGCCCTCCTGAGGATGCACGAGGGAGAGGAGCAGACGGAAGAGTGTTGTCTTGCCGACGCCGGTCTCACCCATCACTGCGGTACAGGTGCCCGGGGGGAAGTGGAAGGTAAGGTGGTTGATAGGTGTCGGGTGATGACGGTTTGGCTTCTTATTATCCTGGTAGGCGAAGACGATGTCGTTAAGACGGATGCCGAGTGGCGACTGCATAGTGATGGGGGCTCCCTGTTCCTCGAGAGGATTCTCTTCGAGTTCCATGAGTCGTTCGGCGGCGGTGAAGACGCTGACGAAGGACGGAACGAGTTTGGTGAGGTTACGCGCCGGACCCTGTATGCGACCTACGAGTTGCAGGAAGGCTGTCATACCGCCGAAGGTCAGTGTGCCTGCCGACATACGGAGGGCGCTCCACAGGAAGGCTACGAGGTAGCCTAAGGCGAAGCCGAAGTTAAGGATGAGGTTGCTGACGACGGAGAAGGCGGTACGCCGTACCACACGGTGGCGCAGCTCGCTCTGTGTGTAGCCTAACTTCTCCACCATAGCGGCATCGCTCTCCATAGTCTTAATGAGCATACGGTTCTGTATCGTCTCCTGGAGCACACTCTGCACACGGGAGTCGCTGTCGCGCACAAGACGTGTCAGCTGACGCATCTTACCGACATAGAGTTTGCTGACAACGATGAACAGCGGTAGCATAAAGGTTATTATCAGCGCCAGCATGCCGTCCATAGCGAAGAGATAAAAGAAGGCACCGATGAAGAGGGCGAGTACGGAGACGGTGTTGGGTATTGTCTCGGTGAGGAAGTTCACCACGTTGGTGACGTCCTTCTCAAGGCGGTTGATGACGTCGCCGCTGTGCATCTGTTCGCGTCCTTGCCACTCGGAGCGCAGTATGCGGTCGAGCATATTCTGCTGCATGCGGTTCTGAGCACGTATTCCAAGGATGTTCTTCACCCATACACTACTGATGTTTATGGCGAAGTCGCAGAGTATAAGTATTCCGATGATGGCAACAGCCCAGTAGATGTCGCCAGCGACGGTATGGGCAGCAATGTCGATAGCATGCTGGACAGCCCACACCTGTGCAAGACTGACAACGACACCGAGGAGTCCTAACGACGCATTGAGTATGGCCTGCAGACGGTTTCCGTGCCACGCGCCCCAAAGCCAACGTATTATCACTCCCGCGGAGTACTTGTATTCCGGTATTTTAAAGAAACTTTTCAAACTCTATTTTTTTTATTGCGACAAAGTCGCAATGTACTTCAAAATTTCTACTTCAACCATCAACCATCCACCATCAACCATCAACCATCTACATCCCCCACCCCATTTTCTCACGCAGTGTGGCGAAATACTTCGTTCCGGGACGTTTTACTATATTAATATAATAAGGTGCCTTGCGGATTACCAGTCGGGTGCCTTCCTCACAACGCTCCGAACGTCCGTCGATGGCGATGAGGAAGTTGTGTGAACGACTCTCGACAGCGAGGGAGATGACGGCGTCGTCACGAAGGACGATAGGACGGACATTCAACGAGTGGGGTGCCACAGGGGTGAGACACACGATGCCTGCCTGCGGAGTTATTATCGGTCCGCCGTTAGACAGCGAATAGGCGGTAGAGCCCGTCGGGGTACTTACGATGAGTCCGTCTGCCTGGTAGGTCACCAGTTCCTCGCCGTTGACCTCAGCACGTATGGTAATCATTGAGGCGTCGTCGCGCTTCAGTACAGCAATATCGTTCAGCGCACAAGGACAGGTCTCGAAGCTGTGGTTGTCGGCCTCAACCTTGATGACGGAGTGGCGCTCTATGGTGTAACGTCCTTCGAAGAGCTCCTCGACAGCAGCGTCTATCTCGTCGGAGTTGACACCAGCGAGGAAACCCAGACGTCCCATATTTATTCCGACGATTGGAATCTCCTTGTTGTTTACGTAGTGGGCACTCTTTAGGAGAGTACCGTCGCCACCCATAGAGATGACGAGGTCGGCATTGAAGTTATTGCCCTCGAACGACGTAACCTGCTGAAGCAAAGGCGTCTCGGGATTGATACGCTGAACGAAGTTATAGAACTTCTTCTCTATCATCACCTCGGCACCACGCTCTGCCAAAAGCTCGAGAAGACGGAATATCTTTGCCGACTTTTTCTCCTGGTGAGTATTACCAAATATTGCTATACGTTTCATTTTCATGCTGCAAAAATACAAAATAATTCATAATGCATAATGCATAATTCATATTTTTTATATAACTTTGCTGCTGAAATGACATAAAAGCAAGAGAATTATGGCAAAAGCGTATCAATTTATGGCTGACGGCTTCGAGGATATCGAGGCGCTGGCGCCCGTTGACATCCTGCGTCGAGGAGGAGTAGATATCAAGACAGTGAGTATTACTGGCAGTAGAGAGGTAACGTCGGCTCACGGAGTGACGATACTTGCCGATATCACCTTTGAAGAGGCGAATCTCGATGATGCCGACCTGCTGATGTTGCCAGGAGGAATGCCTGGAGCAGCAAATCTCAGGGACCACAGGGCTCTCGGAGAGGCTCTCACAGAACAGGCACAGCGCGGAGGAATGGTATCGGCGATATGTGCTGCACCGATGGTACTTGGTACCTTAGGACTGTTGCGCGGAAAACGTGCTACGTGTTATCCTGGCTTCGAGGACTTCCTCGAGGGAGCACAGACGACAGGAGCGATGTGTACCGTTGACGGCAACATCACCACAGGGAAAGGTCCCGGTGCCGCATTGGAATATGGCTATACCCTGCTGGCACAACTCACCAACGAACAGACAGCACGCGAGGTGGCAGAGGGGATGTTGGCAGTATAAAGACCACCGATGAGCAGCATCTTAGACCAGGACATAAAATACCTTGCGGGGGTGGGTCCCCGACGTAAGGATATCCTCAGCAAGGAGTTGGGCGTCGAGACCTTCGGCGACCTCCTGCAGTATTATCCTTATAAATATGTGGATAGATCTAAGATTTACACCATCAACGAGATGACGGGCGAGATGCCCTTCGTACAGATTCGCGGCAGGATTCTCAGCTTCGAGGAGTTCGACACGGGACGACGCAAGAAACGTGTTGTGGCGCACGTCACCGACGGCACAGGAATCATCGACCTGGTGTGGTTCTCGTATGCCAAACAGATTACAAGTAATTATAAGGTACACACGGACTACATCATCTTCGGCAAACCGACAGTATTCAACCAACGCTACCAGATAGCACATCCGGAGATAGAGAAGGCCGACGAGGTGAGACTGTCGGAGATGGGCATGCAGCCCTACTACGTCACTACGGAAAAGATGAAGAGGGCGGGAATAACATCGGCAGCAATAGGAAAGCTGATGAAGACGCTGTTGGCACAACTGAAGACCCCGCTGCCAGAGACGCTGCCACCATTCATCGTCAACCCGCACTTCCTGGTAAGCAGAGATACGGCATTCCGACACATACACTTCCCGAAGACGGCAGACGAGATGAGTCATGCACGTCAGCGACTGAAGTTCGAGGAGCTGTTCTACGTACAGCTGAATATTGTGCGCTACGCCAGCGACCACAGAAGGAAATACAGAGGATATATCTTCCAGCACGTCGGAGAACTGTTTAATAAGTTCTACTCGGAATACCTGCCCTTCCCCCTCACGGGAGCACAGAAAAGGGTAATCCGCGAGATTCGTAAGGATATGGGTTCCGGACGACAGATGAACCGACTACTTCAGGGCGATGTGGGTTCGGGAAAGACGCTGGTGGCGCTGATGACGATGCTGTTGTCACTGGACAACGGCTATCAGGCGTGTATCATGGCGCCGACAGAGATACTTGCCGAACAGCACCTCGCAACGCTGAGGGAGTTCCTGAAGGATATGCCCGTACGGGTGGAGCTGCTGACAGGAATAGTGAAGGGAAAACGGCGACAGGCGGTACTGGAAGGACTGCAGGACGGCAGCGTACAGATACTCGTAGGCACCCACGCCATCATTGAAGACCCTGTGGTATTCCGCCGCTTAGGATTTGTCGTCGTCGACGAACAGCACCGCTTCGGAGTAGCACAGAGGGCAAAGCTGTGGAGCAAGAGCGAGAATCCACCGCACGTCCTCGTGATGACGGCAACACCAATACCACGAACCCTCGCAATGACATTATACGGAGACCTTGACGTCAGCGTCATCGACGAGCTGCCGCCAGGACGAAAACCCGTTGTCACAATACATAAGTACGACTCGCAGACGACATCGCTGTATCAGGGTATAAGACAGCAGATTAACGAGGGACGACAGGTGTATATCGTCTTTCCGCTGATAAAGGAAAGCGAGAAGATGGACCTGAAGAACCTTGAAGAGGGCTTTGAGGCGCTGCGGATGGCGTTCCCCGAATTCCGACTGAGTAAGGTTCACGGAAAGATGAAAGCTGCCGACAAGGAGATAGAGATGCAGAAATTCGTGAAGGGAGAGACACAGATTCTCGTCGCCACAACGGTAATCGAGGTGGGTGTCAACGTCCCCAACGCATCGGTGATGGTAATCCTCGACGCACAACGTTTCGGACTGTCACAGCTGCACCAGCTGAGAGGACGCGTAGGACGCGGTGCCGACCAGTCGTTCTGCATCCTTGTCAGCAAACCGCAACTGTCGGCGGAGTCAAAGAAACGCATAGATATAATGTGCGACACCAACGACGGTTTCCAGATTGCCGAAGCCGACCTAAAGCTGAGAGGACCGGGCGACCTCGAAGGAACGGCACAGAGCGGTGAGGCTTTCGACCTGAAGATTGCCGACATAGCACGCGATGGACAGCTGATACAGATGGCTCGCGACGAGGCACAGAAGATTATCGACGACGACCCGACGTGTCAGAAAAGCGAGTACCAGATGTTGTGGCGACGACTTGGCGAACTGAGAAAGACAAACATCAACTGGGCTGCAATATCATAAATAATGTTAAGGGAAATAACAACGTAAGCTTTTTTGCGTTATCTTTGCAACCGAATAGGCGTTTTTCAACGCTGACAAACAGGATATTATGAATTTAATTAAGCAAGTAAAGAAAGTTTTTTTTGTTTCAATATTATCTGTCGCCACAGTCCCGACAATGGGTCAGGACTTGTTGGCTCGACAGGCCCCAGTAGATAGAAGAGCAACAGCAGTTGACACCATAGCACTTCACATGCTCGTAGAGCGTGAGATGGCGCAGTCGCCAGCAGGACAGCTGTACAACGAGTGGAGCAACCAGTACGCTCACCGCGAGACTCTCCTCCCCGACTCTTTCCGCATAGACCTTCGTCGCTTCCACATGCCGACATCAAGTCGTGTCATCACGAGCCAGTATGGTCGTCGTTGGGGACGTATGCACAAAGGTCTTGACATCAAGGTGTATATCGGTGATACTATCCGTGCTGCCTTCGACGGTAAGGTACGTGTAGTAAGATACGAAGCATCAGGATACGGAAACTTCGTCGTGATACGTCATAACAACGGTCTGGAAACTATCTACGGACACATGTCAAAACAGTTGGTTCGCGAGGATGAGCAGGTTCGCGCCGGCGATCCTATCGGACTGGGTGGTAACACGGGTAGAAGTACCGGTTCACACCTCCACTTCGAGACTCGTCTCTGTGGTGTAGCCCTAAACCCTGCGCTGATGTTCGACTTCAAGAATCAGGACGTTACCGGCGACTACTACATGTTCCGCAAGAACCGTCATAACCACGACTCACAGATAGCTAACAGAACAACAGGTCGCAAGCAGGACAGCTATAGCGAAGAGGAGGTTACTGGAGGCGTGAAGCGTGACATCGTTGAAGAGGAGATCGAGGAATCACCTGTAAGCACAAAGAAGTCTGTAAGTCGTAAGAACACAAGACTCCACAAGGTTAAGAAGGGTGAGACTCTCTACTCTATAGCAACAAAGCGCGGCATGAGCGTTGAGGAGCTGTGCAAAATCAACAAGATTGGCAAGAACAAGAGCATCCGTCCAGGACAGATACTGAAGTTCTCATAAAAACATTTGACTTTACTTTAGGTTTCTAAGAAGGAACCAAAGATGCATAATTATCGTGGTGAAGAGACCGTAGTGGTGCTTCATCACGATAAATCTTTCTTTCAGCGACGCCCTGTGGTTCTTCGTCGTCTGTCCCTCCTTGAGGTAGTCGGTAAGCACCGCGTGGGTATTCACCATAGCGAGTCCCCTACTCTCTGCCTCCTTCATCACCCTGATGCACCAATCGACATCAGCAGAGAAACGGTAGTTGAGATTATATGGTATTGTCGCCGCTATATCCCTACGCACATAGAACGACTGGTGACACACCAGCATACCACGTCGGAACGACTTCCACGACAATTTCTCGGGAGCAGAGAGATGACGATGTCCTAAGAACCGTCCCTCGTCGTCCACGATATCCGTATCGCCATAAATCACCGCAGGTAGACTCGTAATGCGGGGGTGCGGGGGTGCGGGGGTGCGAGATATGTTCTGAGCGCCCACAACAGACAACGTGTCTGCTGCGTGCAGACAGTCACCTGCATTGAGGAACACGAGATAGTCACCCTGAGCAAGGCGCAGTCCCTTGTTCATAGCATCATAGATGCCCTTATCGGGTTCCGAGAGGATAGTAACGTCGTAGGACACCCGTTGTTTGTACTCCTCGGCAATAGCTAAGGTACCATCCTTCGATGCTCCGTCGATGATAAGGTGTTCTATGTTCTTAAAGCTCTGCCGCTCCACACTCTTCAGGGTGCGCAGAAGTACCTCCTCGGCGTTATATGTAACGGTGATTACAGATATCTTCATATTCCTATGCGTGATGATGCTATTGCCTGGTTATACACTTCCACATAACGTAGTACTATGCTGTTCTGCGAGTAATGACTCTTCACCTTCTCCACCGCCGCCAGCGACAGCTGGGCAGCGTCGGCGTCGAAGAGCGTCCTGCGGATGCCTCGTGCAAGGTCTTCGGTATTCTTATATTCCGCTACGTAACCGTTCTTCTGGTGGTCTATCATCTCAGGGATGCCACCCGTCTTGAAGCCTACACAGGGGACGCCGCACGCCATAGACTCCATGATGGTGTTGGGCAGGTTGTCCTCGAGTGACGGCAATACGTAGAGATCTACACTATTATAAATCTCTATTATCTTCTTTTCGTCAGCTACGTAACCTACGGAGAAGGTCTTTACTGGGAGACGGTCTGCCACCTCGTCGCTCTTACCTCCAAGGATGACTACACCCGTATTCTGTTTCATCTCGGGATGACGCTCCACAAGGAGATTCATAGCATCGATGAAATAGTTTATGCCTTTGCGCTCATCGGTGATACGCTGTGAGACGAAGAGGATGAGCGACATATCCTCAGGAAGTCCGAGATGCTGACGAGCCACCTTCTTGTCGGCAGGACAATAGACGGTAGTGTCGATAGGATTAGGTATGCTCTCCACGAGGAGGTCCTTGAGTAACGAACTCTCGCGTGCCTTTCCCTGTAACCACTTACTACAAGCTACGAAGATGATGTTGCCCCGCTCGTAGAGCTTTCTCTTTCTCTTCCAAGTACGGAAAGAGAGGTCTTTCTTATATCCTCCGCCAGGAAGATACTGACAGTTGCCGCAGGATGCCTTATAGTGTGCACAAGAGCCAGGATAGTGACATATTCCCGTCGATGACCAGAAGTCGTGCATCGTCCACACTACGGGTTTCTTGCTGGCTATGATACTGCGAATGTTACGGAGCGACAACATTCCCTGGTTTATCCAATGAAGATGAACCACATCTGCCTCCTTGAATTCCTTGAGATGGGTAATGTCGTCACCAGCATTGGCGATATCAATGGTGAAGAGGTTCTTTCTCTTCAGACGCAGATGAAGGAACAGACAAAAACGCTCCCAGTAGAAGGCGAACTTATTTCTTCGCACCACCATAGTGGGATGCACCCCGTTATTCTTCAGGGCTTCCATCAGTCGGTTAGCAGCAACTGCTGCTCCTCCTGTTCTCTCGCTGGTATTTACTATAAGGACATTCATATCATAATTTCACGTTAACACCCGCCATAAACGTTGCTCGCGGCATAGGATAGCCGTAGTTTATCTGGTAACGCTGGGCAAGTAGATTCTCACCGTTCGCCCAGAGGGTGACTATATTATTAAGGTGGTAGTTGACAGACATATTAAGAAGGACAAAGTCTTTCTCCTGCTTGTCGGCAATGCCGTCGCCTGTACTGTCGAGACCGAGTCCGCTGATATACTGCAGTCCGGCATTCACCGCCAGTCTGTGCAGACGGAAGTCGGCACCGAGGAATCCTTTATATTTCGGAGCCGCAACGACCTGTTGTTTTTTCATCTTGAGGAAACTGTGATTGGTATTCAGCGCCCACATATCGTTGATGTGGTATGTCGCCTCGAGTTCTGCTCCATAGTTGCGTATCCGTCCCGAGTTGAGGTTTTTCTTGCCGCTGCCCACCTGTGTGGTGAGGATGATATTATCGGCATCGATGTAGAACAGGTTAGCACCGTAGGAGAGCTTCTGTAGTCTGTGGCGCCACGACAGTTCATAGTTCCACATTCGTTCGGGTTTCAGCTCTTCGTTCGATGGCGGATAGAGGAACATCTCACGCATAGTAGGATTACGGAACCCCTTGCTCACCATAGCCTTCACCTCGCCGGTAGAGAGCGGTCTTACTACAACACCAAACTGTGGTATCCACTCGGAGCCTGTTATGCTGTGGTGGTCGAGACGCAGTCCTGCTTCGAGGGTGAGCCAGCCCACGAGGTCCTGACGCACATCGAAGTAGCCTGCCACCTCGTTCCTGTATGAGCGTCCGCTCTGTTTGTTCGGTGTCACGAGGATGTCTCCCGTCGTCTTGTCGGTATAGTACGCATTACCATAGATATGCTGGTAGTCTGCACCAAGGGTAAGACGGTTCCCCTCGAAGAGACGGGCACTCTGATACCAAGAGATACCCGTCAACGCATCCTTGGAACGGAAATGTCGTGATGTGAGTTTTGTAGCGTCCGCAGAGCCGTCGTCAATCTTATGACGTCCGAAATTGGTGAATATGCTAAGTGCACCGTTTGTCTTCTCGTAGTTATTCTCGACGGCGGCAGAGACAACTCCGCGGGTAATCCACTGGTTCGCACCGTAGATGGGCTTCTCTTCGGCTCCAGGATAGGAAGCGTTGAAGTGAGTAATGTCGGCATCAACGTATGCATCCCAGTTAGGGGTGAAGTCGTAAGCGAGTTTCAGATGACCTCCATACTGCTCGAAACCCATATTGGGACGATGGTTGTCGGTACGACTGTACTCTCCTCCCACCATAGAAGAGAACTTCCCCTTGCGAATGGTGTTCGACGCCTCAGCGAGGACTGTCCCGTAGGACCCTCCTCCCACACGCACATCGGTACGCACACCGTCCTGCAACATCTTTCTTGTCACTATATTTATCACACCGCCCATAGCATTGCTGCCGTAGATTACCGATGCCGGACCACGAAGGACCTCGACGCGTTCTGCCATAAGGGTCTGGTAGCTGTCGCTGATAGGATGTCCATAGATGCCGTTATACTGAGGATGTCCGTCGATGAGTACGAGGAGTTGTCCTGCCCCACCGCTGATGCCTCGCATATTGATGCCTCCTGCTGCTCCTGTAGATACTCCGTAGCCGTACATAGAACGACTGGTTACGAAGAGTCCCGGCACCTGTTGCATCACCGTCGGAAGTATCGACATCTGGTTGTTCTGGGTGAGCTGTCCACGACTGATGACATTCACCGTCATAGGGAGATAGCGCACGTCGGTAACGGTACGTGTACCGGTAACGACAACCTCGTCGAGTGATACGGAGTCTTGCTGTGCAGAAACAGTGATGCTTGCAGCAAGAGCCGCAAGCATCAAAAGAGATCTTTTTATCATTTATCGATATTGATAAGTTCGTATTTCTTTGAACCGAGACCTATCTTCTCGGCATAATCTGTGATGTATGTTCCGTGCTGACGATTTATGCGCTGGATGAGTGGTTTGTTGTCGTCGCCAGGTTTTCCTTTATATTCGAACACCTTGTCGAGACAAGCCTGATCGACAGCTACGGGATCGAGTGACGCCATAATACCCATATCTTTGAGTTCGGGCTTTGCAGGATGTCCGTCACAGTCGCAGTCGACAGACATATTATTCATTACGTTGATGTAGATAACCTGTCCTCCGAAGTAGTCGTGAACAGCCTGGGCAGCGGCAGCCATAGACTCTAAGAACAGGTCTTGGGTAGGACCGGCAGCAAGGTTCTCCTTACTCCACGCCGTTGCGGGGTCAGCAGACTTACCTGCTGTGTGGATGTAGCACTTTCCGGCTGTTGAAGCCACACCTATAGAGGCATTCTTCATAACGCCACCGAAACCGCCCATAGCGTGTCCTTTGAAATGAGCGAGGTTTATCATGAAGTCGTAGTTGGGGAGGTGATTTCCCACGATGTCATACTTCAGGTGTTTCTTGTCCTTGATAGGAATACGGATGTCGCCGAACTCGTCCATAAGGTCAACAGCAAAGATAGAGTCGAAGCCGTGTTCGTGGATCGTCTCCCAGTGCTTCTTGGGGTCCTGACGAGAACCACCATAGGCTGTGCAACATTCTACTATGGTACCGTTAACCTCGTCAACAAGGTTGCGTATCAGCGTCGGTTTCAGATAGTGGTTGTTACCACCCTCACCGGTAGAAATCTTCACAGCAACACGACCCTTAGCCTCCACGCCGAGGGCTTTGTATATCTTTACCAAAGACTCAGGAGTTATCTCCTTTGTAAAATAAACCTTTGGTTGCGCACATACTGTCATCGTCATAACGAGGGCAACAGCAATCATCATTATCTTCTTCATAGCTAACATATTGTTTTATTTGTGTGCAAAGATACGAAAAATAAAAAAGAAAAAAAAGAAAAAGAAAAAATTATACTTCCTTAATTATGCATTATGAATTATTTGTCGTACCTTTGTCGGCATTATGAAGAATACATTCGGAAACATAGTAAAGATAGCGCTGCCATTACTTCTTGGCGGAGCAATACTTTATTGGATGTATCGAGGAATAGACTTCGGACGTGCAGAACACATCCTGCTTCACGAGATGAACTGGACGTGGATGTTGCTGTCGTTCCCCTTTGGCATAATGGCTCAGGTGTTCCGAGGATGGCGCTGGAAACAGACGCTGGAACCTACTGGCGAGAAACCCAGAACGAGTACTAGTATCTACTCTATATTCATTTCGTACGCATCGTCACTTGTCATACCGCGAATAGGAGAATTTATGCGTTGTGGCATACTGAAACGATATGACGGAGTAGCGTTCTCGAAAGCATTAGGAACGGTAGTTACAGAACGCGCCATCGACTCCCTCGTGGTGGCTATAATGACAGCACTTACACTACTGCTGCAGATGAGTATCTTCGGCACCTTCTTCCAAAAGACGGGGACAAACATCGAAGGCATACTGAACAGATTTACCACAACAGGATACATCGTAACACTGATATGCGGAATAGCTATCGCACTGCTGCTATATATCCTTCTGCGACGACTCTCTATATATAATAAGGTGAAGACGACGATGAAGGGAATATGGCAGGGAATAACATCACTGAAAGATGTACGCAACAAATGGCTCTTCGTGTTCTTCACCGTAGGAATATGGGTGAGTTACTTCCTGCACTACTACCTGACGTTCTTCTGCTTCGACTTCACGGAGAACCTCGGCGTCTCGTGCGCCCTCGTAACCTTCATTGTAGGCTCTATGGCAGTCATAGTCCCCACACCCAACGGTGCCGGACCCTGGCACTTCGCTGTAAAGACCATGCTGATACTCTACGGCGTCGCCGATGAGAACGCCCTCTACTTCGCACTCGTCGTACACACCGTTCAGACTATGATGCTAATATTGTTAGGTATCTACGGATGGGCGGCTCTGTCATTTACGAAACGTATAACTAATAAAGATACACAATCATGAGCGAAATTAAAAACCTAAATCCACAGTGCATATGGAAGAACTTCCACGCATTGACACAGATTCCACGTCCCAGTGGACACTTAGAGCAAATACAACAGTTCCTGCTCGACTTCGGCAAGGAGGCTGGTGTTGAAGTGTTTAAAGACGAAGCAGATAACATTGTGATGAGGAAGCCTGCATCACCAGGTATGGAGAATCGCAAGGGTGTTATCCTGCAGGCACACATGGATATGGTGCCACAGAAGACTCCTGAGAGCACTCACGACTTCGAGAAAGACCCCATCGAGGCTTATGTTGACGGCGAGTGGGTGCGCGCTAAAGGCACTACACTTGGTGCAGACAACGGTATCGGCGTTGCAGCCATCATGGCTGTTATGGAGGACAAAACACTGAAACACGGACCTGTAGAGGCTCTTATCACTGCCGACGAAGAGACGGGAATGTTTGGTGCCAACGGACTTCCTGCCGGAGAACTTAACGGCGACATTCTCCTTAACCTCGACTCCGAGACGTGGGGAAAATTCGTTATCGGTAGCGCCGGCGGAATAAACGTAACAGCGACTCTCGACTACCAGGAAGTGGAGACAGATCCCGAGGATGCTGCTCTGCGTATCACCCTCAAAGGACTCCGCGGAGGACATTCCGGATTGGAGATTCATGAGGGTCGTGCTAATGCCAACAAACTGATGGTTCGTTTCGTACGCGAGGCAATCGAAGAGTGCGAAGCCCGACTTGCTTCTTGGCACGGAGGAAACATGCGTAACGCTATTCCTTTCAAGGCTGAAGTAATACTTACACTACCAAAAGAGAATGTACTGGCGCTCAAAGAGTTAATTGATGCGTGGAGAGAAGATTTTATCGACGAATATAAGGGCATCGAAAGCAGTATAGAGTTCTATGCCGAAGAAGTTGAGACTCCTAAAATGCAGGTTCCTGTAGAGATCCAGGACAACCTCGTTGACGCCATCTATGCATGTCACGACGGAGTAGTCAGAATGATTCCTGCTTACCCCGATGTTGTGGAGACGAGTTCTAACCTCGCCATCATAGACATCGCCGACGGCAGCACTCTGATAAAGCTCCTCCCACGAAGCAGTCGTGAGGATATGAAGGACTACATTGTGAAAATGATAGAGAGCTGCTTCAATATGGCTGGAATGAAGATAGAGACCAGCGGCAGCTATGGCGGCTGGGATCCCAACCCCGACTCGGAAATCCTCCACCTCCTCCTGAAGGTTTATAAGGAGCTGAACGGCGAAGACGGCATCATCCAGGTTGACCACGCCGGACTGGAGTGCTCTATCATTCTGGGCAAGTACCCACATCTCGACGTAGTATCATTAGGTCCTACGATGAAGTCGCCACACACAACGACAGAACGCGCCCTCTGGGCTACCGTAGAACCCTTCTGGGCACTGCTCAAGAAGACTCTCGAAGAGATTCCAGTGAAATAACTATCAAGGTGAAAGGCAAAAAAACGCGATTTTCTTTGCCTTTCACTATTTTTTCCTTACCTTTGACTTCGTCGAAAGTACTTCCACTCGACAATAAAAATAAATTTGCCGATTTATTTTGTATTGTTCTCGTTTATTCGTACCTTTGCACCCGCAAACCAAATTTTTAACTCATTATGGACGATTATCACGCGGAGACTTGTAATTTTTAAAGCGTGAGGATATGACCAAAGTGTCAATCCTCGCGAAGTTGAACTTATCTTTAGAGGATTGGCAAAATGAAAACATTCTGGAATACTACTGGCGCACTGAAGATGCTGCCACAATGGGAGCCTAACTGCTGGATACAGGTAACGTGTCCAACAGAAGAGGACGAGATGGAACTGGAGCAGAAGTTCCAAATACCCGATTATTTCTTCTCGGACATCAGCGATACCGACGAGCGAGCACGTTATGAGTATGACGACGGATGGACACTTATCATCCTTCGTATTCCCTATGTCAAGGAGATACGCTCGCGGACGCCCTACACTACCGTACCGTTAGGTATCATCCATAAGCGCGACGTCACTATCACCGTATGCTACTACGAGACGAATATGATGATAGACTTCGTAAGCTTCCAGCAGAAACGCAACGCAGGATTTACGGACCACGTAGATATGATATTCCGTCTTTTCCTGTCGTCGGCAGTGTGGTACCTGAAACGTCTGAAACAGATAAACGTACTCATCGAGAAAGCAAAGCGCAACCTCGACCACGGAGTAAACAACGAATCGCTGATAGGTCTGTCGCGCCTGCAAGACTCGCTGACATACTTCATAACATCAATTCGTGGTAACGAAAACCTGCTGGCAAAACTGAAGTTCAAACTGCAGGTGGACGAACTTGATGCCGACCTCATCGAGGACGTAAACATCGAGATGTCACAGGCCCGCGAGACGACGAATATCTACTCAAACATCCTCGAGTCAACGATGGATACCTACTCCAGCATCATCAATAACAATATGAACACCGTGATGCGTACCCTTACGTCGGTGACCATCATCATGATGATGCCTACACTCGTCGCGTCACTCTTCGGAATGAACCTCGTCAACGGTATGGAAGAGAGTCCCTTCGGCTTCATCCTGGCGTTGATAATTTCAACGGGTGTTTCTGTCGCTTCGTGGCTGTTTATGAGATACAAACGACTGGTTTAAGTCGTCACAATACGAAAAAATGTAAAAAACTTGGGCAATCGTTAGGTTTGTTCAAGTTTTTTTCGTATGTTTGCAAATTGTAATTATAACCTTAAAATCATTTGACAATGATGGACTCTCAAGAAACACTGAAAGTGTACACAACTAAGCAAGAAGTAATTGAGCGAATTAAAGAACTGGCTCACGGTGAGGAAATGCCCCAAAAGGAAGAGATGGAACAACTGAAAACAGTGTTCTACAAACTTCATTTTGCACAGCGCGAAGCCGAAATGAAGGCGTATCTCGACGCTGGCGGCGACCCAGAGAAATACCAGATTACCCCCGACGAGGACGAGGAGGTTTTCAAGGCAGAGATGGGCGTAGTAAAAGAACGCAGGGCGAAGTTCGCACAAGAACAGGAGGAGATAAAACAGGAAAACCTAAAGAAAAAGCTCGACATCATTGAGAAGATTAAGGCTATGGTCACCTCACCTGAAATGGCTAATAAGTCATATCAGGAGTTCAAACAGCTACAGACTGAATGGAAAGAGCTGAAACTCGTTCCTGCCGACAAGGCTAACGAACTCTGGCGCAACTACCAGCTGTACGTAGAACAGTTCTACGACCTCCTGAAGCTGAACAACGAGGCTCGTGAATACGACTTCAAGAAGAATCTCGAGATAAAGACACGTCTTTGTGAGGCTGCAGAGCATCTTGCCGACGAGGAAGATGTTATCAGCGCCTTCCACCAGCTACAGAAACTCCATCAGGAGTTCCGCGAAACGGGTCCTGTTGCGAAGGAACTTCGCGACGAGATATGGGCACGTTTCAAGGCTGCATCGACAGTAGTAAACAAACGTCATCAGCAGCATTTCGAAGAACTTCGTGCTAAGGAAGAGAATAACCTCGCTCGTAAGACAGAACTATGCGAGAAGGTTGAAGAGATAGCAAAGACCGACGCTAAGGGCGCCAGCGAATGGGAGAAACTGACAAAGGCGATTATCGATATCCAGACAGAATGGAAGACTATCGGCTTCGCTCCACAGAAGATGAACGTAAAGATCTTCGAACGCTTCCGTGCTGCCTGCGACACCTTCTTCAGTCGTAAGGCAGAATACTTCAAGGAGATACGTCAGAAATTTGCCGAGAATGCCGAGAAGAAGAAGGCTCTCGTAGAACAGGCTAAGGCGCTGCAGGACTCTACCGACTGGAAAGCAACAACCGATAAGATTATAGCCCTCCAGAAGGAGTGGAAGACTATCGGCATAGTACCAAAGAAACTCGGTGACGACCTGTGGAACGAGTTCAAGGATGCATGCAACAAGTTCTTTGAAGCACGTAATGCCATAAATGCCGACAGTCGTAACGCAGAACGTGAGAACCTAAACCAGAAACGCTCTATCATAGAACAACTTAACGCCCTCGCTGAAGATACCGGCGAAGAGATTAAGGAGAAGGTACAGAAACTCATTGAGCAGTACCAGTCGATAGGACACGTTCCCTTCAAAGAGAAAGACAAGCTGTACAAGGAGTATCACGACATCGTTGACCGCCTGTATAAGAACCTCAACATCAGTGCAAGTCGTCGCCGTCTGGACAACTTCAAGAACAATCTGAAGCAGATGGCCGACAAGGGTGCAAATGTTCTCGACAACGAACGTGCACGACTGATGCGCAAATACGAAACGATACGCAGCGAGGTACAGACCTACGAAAACAACCTGGGATTCCTCAACGCTTCATCAAAGAAGGGTAACTCTCTCATCGACGAGATGAACCGTAAGGTAGAGAAGCTCCGCAACGAGATGAATCTCGTAAGGGAGAAGATTCGCGCTATCGACAAAGAAAACGACAGCTAGTATTCACCAAAACCGAAGACTATGTACAAAAACCAAAAAAGATTCAGACTGCTTGCA
Source organism: uncultured Prevotella sp. (assembly GCA_900315775.1). Taxonomy (GTDB): domain Bacteria; phylum Bacteroidota; class Bacteroidia; order Bacteroidales; family Bacteroidaceae; genus Prevotella. Next base: position 12,795 of record ONAJ01000030.1, on the reverse strand, counting down.
ACAACTTTTTGTTGCTTACTCTCTCTCTCCGCTTTGGCAGGAGGACTAATGACAAACACCAACTACCACATAGCCTTCGACAGAATGATGGCGCGAGGCGCCTCTTTAGAAATCGACGCTATCTACTCCAACCCCGCAGGATTGGCGTGGACACACGAAGGATGGGAGTTGTCCTTTAACTGGCAGGTGCCTGGTCAGAACAGAGACATCGACACCTATGTTCCTAACTACCTCGGTGCGGGGGAATATCATCACAAATACGCAGGAAAGGCATCGGCACCCTTCGTACCCGCCCTCTTCGCTTCGTGGCGCAAGGACCGTCTCGCCATAGGTTTTATGGCAGGCATCGTGGGTAGCGGTGGTTACGTGAGATACGACGAAGGAATCCCTATGCTCAACATTCCGGTAGCAGAAGGTGTGGCAAAGGCACTAAGTACTATGCAAATACCTAACCCACAGACGATGTTCAAAATGGACTCATGGATGAAGGGAAAGCAGTATATCTACGGAGCACAGATAGTAGGAGCATACCGCATCTTGGACAACTTCTCCGTATCAGCAGGTCTGAGAGCTTCATACTACGACGGCTACTACCGCGGACGTGTGGCTGCCATAGGAAATGATCTTATCAAGGGCGCCATAGGTACCGACCAACTTATGGCTATGGAACTTAACTGCGACCAAAGGGGCTGGGGCTTCAGTCCGCTTATCGGCATCGACTTCCACACAGGAAAACTCACCCTCGCAGCGAAGTACGAGTTTCGCACAAAACTGAACATCCCTAATACCACAAACTCTCTCAGCATCACACGTATGGGACAGACAATTGATGTCAAGGCGATGGCAGAGAAGATGGGCAACGAGGCAGCAATAGCAGCGTTAGCACCACAGATGAACGGTATGGAACAGATGCTCGCACCATATCTTCCTGACGCCAAGACGCGCTACGACATGCCTGCCCTACTCACCGTTGCTGCCGGCTACGAGTTTCTGTCAAACCTCCGTGCCACAGTAGAGTACCACTTCTTTGACGACAAGAATGCGAAGATGGCAAACAACCGTCAGGAGAAACTTACTCACGGGACACACGAAATCCTTGCTGGTGTAGAATGGGACATTAATAAGATGTTCACAGTAAGCTGCGGAGGACAACGTACCGACTACGGTCTTTCCGATGAGTTCCAGCAGAACACATCATTCGCCTGCGACAGCTATTCTATAGGTTTCGGAGGTGCTATGAACGTTACCGAGAAACTACGCATCAACGCAAGTTTCTTCTGGACAATGTATAGCGACTACACCCACAAACAAGCTACACGTACCGACACCTACTCAAGAACAAATAATGTGTTCGGTATGGGAGTAGATTATAAGTTCTAACAGACTTTTCGTTGAAAAAATATGCCTGTTTGCTGAAAAAATTTCGGCAGACAGGCTTTTCTATGTACCTTTGCCGCTGACAACATGATTTGTAGAACTTAAAAACGAAAAGGTATGAAGAAGACAATTATTTTAACGTTGCTCGGCATCCTCTGCAACATGTCGATGCGAGCTGCTGACTACCAGTACTTGGTATTTAGCTTGAACGACGGCACTACTAAAGCAATCACAGCCACTTACATCACCTTCACTTTTACAAACGATAACCTCGTTGCTACCACAAGCGGCGGTGAGACTCTCGCTACTCTCCCACTGACACAACTGGCATATATGGAATTTTCTACCGACGGTACATCGGACATCAACCAGATAAACGTCAATCAGATTATCACTGACGCCAACACCGTCATCTACGATATGCAGGGACGTCAGATGCCACAAGGCTCATCACTCCCCAAAGGTGTATATATTGTAAAGAATAGCAACAGAACCATTAAAGTGAACATCAAATGAAAAAGATATTTTGCACTATAGCCGCAATGCTGACGATAGCAGCAGCTACGGCACAAACTCTTAACATCACCTCTGGTGGTGCTACATATCAGTTCCCTGCGGAACAGGCTGGTCCTATGGCATTCTCTGGCGGCACGTCATTATACGTCCTCGGCAAGACCTTCACCATCGGCAACATCACATCGATGTTTACCGACAACAGTAGCGTCAGCGACAACGAGGTAAAAGTAACCTATAACGGCACGGGAGCGCTGGTTTTCGTTGCAGGAAATATTGCCCAGTACGTTGACGTAAGTGTCAGCGGAGCTCACGTAACAATAACACAGAGCGATGCCATCACCAACGACCTCATCGACGACGGCACCTTGTCAGAGATAACATATAACCTCTACGGAACATCCGACGACGGTTCGCTGACTCTCGGAGGAAGTGCTAAATGTACTGTGACGCTGAACGGGCTGACACTGACGAATCCGAACGGTGCTCCTATCAACATCACCAACGGCAAACGTATAGAACTTAGTGTGAAGAAGGATACGGAGAACACACTGAAGGACGGCTCTTCAAGCAGCGACAAGGCGTGTCTCTACTGTCAGGGTCACCTGGAACTGAAGGGCAAAGGCGTTCTCAACGTCTATGCTTACGGCAGCAAGGCTCACGGCATCAAGAGCGGTGACTACACCGAGATGAAGAACTGTACGGTAAACATCCTCAAGAGTACAAAAGACGGTCTCTCATGCAACGAATACTTCCTCATGGAGAGCGGCACGCTGAACATCAGCGGTGTTGGTGACGACGGCATACAGTGCGACATCGACAACGACGAGGGTACTCCTATCGCTGCTACCGATGCTGCCTCTGGCGGTCACGAAGACGAAGACACAGGAAATATCTACTTAGCTGGTGGCGACATCAACGTTGCTGTCACTGCCGACGCCTGCAAGTGTATCAAGTCTGAGGGCGACATGATAATAAGTGGTACAAACATCGTGGCTACTACCAGCGGTGGCGGTGCGTGGGACAGCGACAAACTGAAGACAAAAGCAGCAAGCTGTCTCAGTGCTGACGGCAACATGACTATCAGCGGCGGAACATTGAACCTCACCAGCACGGGTGCCGGCGGTAAGGGTATCAGCGCTGACGGCATCTTCACCCTCGAAGGTGGCACAACAACTGTAAACACTAAGGGTAATGCTGTAGTGGCAAGCTCTACAGGAACGCTTTCTGTCGTTACCTCTTCACAGCAACTCGATCGTTACGACTCCGACTACAAGTCGTCACCTAAGGGCATAAAGGTGGATGGCGCCATCTTCATCAACGACGGTGTTCTCAACGTCACCACAGCGGGTGCTGGCGGCGAGGGTATCGAGTCGAAGACAAGCATCACCTTCAACGGAGGACAGACATACGTAAGCGCTACCGATGACGGCATCAATGCATCATATAATACCGACACTAACGGCACAGGCGACCTCACCGTCAACGGTGGTTACATCTACTGCTACTCAACAGGTAACGATGCTATGGACTCTAACGGCAACTTCTACGTCAAGGGTGGTCTCATCTATGCCATCGGAGCTGGTGGTGCAGAGAAATCATTAGATGCCAACACCGAAGGTGGTAAGAAACTCTATATCACTGGTGGTACTCTGATAGCTATCGGTAGTCTGGAGAACGGCAGCAGCATCAGCGGCGGAACATGCAAACAGACTTCATCATGGACAAAGAACATTTGGTACGCTCTATACAACGGAGGTACCCTCGTAGCAGCCTTCAAGACTCCTTCTACTACAACAACAGGTAGCGGTGGTCCAGGTCGTCCCGGTGGAGGCAGTCAGAGTCTTATCGTCTATACATCGTCAACACCTACCCTGACCTCTGGCGTCACTGTCAGCGGCGGCACAGACATCCTCGGTGGCACAATGAATGTCAACGGCACCGTAAGCGGCGGTAGCAATGTCACACTGAGCAACTACTCTTCTGGCGGTGGTGGCGGCTTCGGTTGGTAACAATACAATAATCAACAAAACTCTGCGTTTATGTATTGGATGAAGTACCAGTCACGACAAGAGAATTTACTATACTTAGCGCTGTGGACTACACTCTTCGTAGCCCCAGTGCTAAGCATGTATATACACTCCGTCAGCGACAGTTTCTACACCTTCCAGTGGCGCGACCTGTGGATAATATGGCCAAAGTTCATTGTCTTCCTGGCACTATTCCTCATCCACAACTTCCTACTCGCCCCCATACTCATCCTTAAGAACAAACGCTGGCAGTACTCACTCATCACACTGAGCATCATAGCACTGTTCACTCTTTATCAGTGTGCCTCGCGTCCTGTCCCGCCACCTCACCACGCTCCTGCACCATCACACATAGCACCACCCGCCATCGTCGGTGAACACGACATTATGGCTGTGGTTATCCTTATCCTTATGTTCGGCATGAACCTGGGCATCAAGGGTTACTACAGACATCGCTATGACGAGCGCAGGATGGCATCGTTGGAGAAGAAAAACTTGGAACACCAGCTGGAGTACCTGAAGTACCAGATTAACCCGCACTTCTTTATGAATACGCTGAATAACATCCACGCTCTGGTGGACATAGACCCCGAGAAGGCGAAGAGCACTATCGTGGAGCTGTCGAAGATGATGCGTTTCATACTCTACGAAGGCGACAAAAACGGTGTGCCTCTCAGTCGTGAGTGCGAGTTCATCCGCACCTATATCACCTTGATGCGACTACGCTATACTGACAAGGTGAAAATCAACGTCGAACTACCGCGCGAGTTGCCCGACAAGACGGTGCCTCCACTGATGCTCATCAGCTTCATCGAGAATGCCTTCAAACACGGCATCAGCTATCTGCACGATTCGTTTATCGATATCACCGTCAGCGTCAACAACGACCACCTTACCTTCCGCTGTCATAACTCCAAAGCGGACAAACCAAATACTGAGAAGGGGGGCATAGGACTCGCTAATGTCAGGCAACGACTGCAACTGCTTTACGACAGTAACTTTACACTGAACATACAGGACAATCCTGACACCTATAACGTAGAACTAACGATACCACTATGATACGATGTATGGCAATAGACGATGAGCCCCTGGCTCTTCAACAGATAGCTACCTACATAGGTAAAGTACCTTTCCTGGAACTGACAGCACAGTGCCAGAGTGCCGTTGAAGCACGACAGTTTCTGGAGAACGATACCGTAGATGCTATCTTCTGCGACATCAACATGCCCGACCTCAACGGTATGGACTTTGTGAAGTCGCTGACCACACCACCCCTCATCGTCTTCACCACCGCCTATGCCGAATATGCCGTAGAGGGCTTTAAGGTGGCTGCCGTCGATTATCTCCTGAAACCTTTCGGACTGCAGGACTTCCAACGTGCTGCCAACCGTCTTCAGGAGCGCCTCGCCCCTCCCTCCTCTCTCCTCTCTCCACGCACCTCGCATCTCGCACCTCTCTCCTCTCTCCTCTCTCCTCTCTCCTCTAAAAACGACGCTGTCGTTTTCCTCAAATCCGGCTATCGCATCATCAAGGTAGCCATTAACGACATCCGTTATATCGAGGCTATGAGCGAGTATCTTAAGGTACACCTGCGCAACGAACAGAAACCTATCACCACGTTGCTATCTATGAAAAAAATAGAAGAGCGGCTGCCGCACAACTTCATGCGCATACACCGCTCTTATATCGTTAACCTCGACGACATTCGTGAGGTTAATAAAAATCGTGTTATCCTTGATGCCGACACCTACCTACCGATAGGTGATATTTATAGGGAGAACTTCCAACAGTATCTCGACACCAAGTTCTTGGGCAAATAACCCACTTATTTCAGCAGACTGTCTGCCAACTGCTCCAGCAGAGCCTCGTCAGAAGCCTTCATACGAGAACGTATAGTGACCATAGGCTCCACTATCTCGCAGTCTTTCATCGCCTCAATCATGGTGCGCATCACCTTACCTGCTGTTGGTGCCCAACTGCCGTTCTCAACGATGGCGAAACGACGCTTCTGGTAGTTCTTTATCTGTAGATGATAGAGGAAGTCGTGCATCACGGGGAACACACCAGCATCATAGCTCGATGCTGCTACCACAATCTTAGGATAGCGGAAGGCATCCTCAATAACCTCAGCCATATCGTCACGACTCAAATCGCTTACTACTACCTTGGGAGCACCCTTCTCACGGAGTATCTCCCCAAGACGTTCTGCTGCCTTAGCTGTACCACCATGAATACTTGCATAAGCAACCAGGACTCCTTCGCTTTCTGGCTTATACTGACTCCACGTATCATACAGACGAACAGCCTCAGCAAGTGCTTCACCCTTGAGTACAGGACCGTGTAACGGACATATAGCCTGAATGTCGAGCGCTGCCATTTTCTTCACTACGCTCTGAACCTGAGTGCCGTACTTACCACATATATTAAAGTAGTAGCGACGTGCCTCACAAGCCCAGTCGTCGGGGTCGTCGTTCACCAGCGCTCCAAACTTACCAAAGCCGTCAGCACTGAAGAGTACCTTGTCCTTGCTGTCATAACTCATGATAACCTCGGGCCAGTGTATCATCGCTGCCGAGATAAACTGCAGCGTATGACTACCTAACTCAAGTTTGTCGCCTTCCTTGACGGTTATTACACGTCCTTCGAAATTAAAGCCCTCAAAGAAATTTGGCAACATCTTTACTGCCTGAGCGCTACACACCAACTGCAGAGCAGGATAAGTCTCCAACATCCAGGCAATGAGTGCCGAATGGTCGGGTTCCATGTGGTGAACAACCAGATAGTCAGGCTGTCTGCCGTTAAGCGCTGCCTTCAGGTTCTCCTTCCACTCGTCGCCCTTACGTTGGTCGGCAGTATCCATCACTGCTATCTTCTCGTCGTCGATGAGGTACGAGTTATAACTCATACCCTCGGGCACTACATACTGACTCTCAAAGAGATCGATGTCGAGGTCATCGACACCGATATACTTTATAGTTTCGCTAATCATTTTCTTACTTCTTACATCTTACTTCTTACATCTTACTTCTTACATCTTCCATCAACCATCAACCATCAACCATCTTAATAGTTCTCTGCCTTAATCTGGAAGTAGCTCTGTGGATGATCACACACTGGACAAACCTCTGGCGCCTTCTTGCCAATAACAATATGTCCGCAGTTAGAACACTGCCATATAACATCACCGTCACGAGAGAATACTATCGCATCCTGTATGTTCTTCAGCAACTTACGATAGCGCTCCTCGTGGTGCTTCTCAATAGCACCTACCATCTCAAACTTCGCAGCTATCTCATCGAAGCCCTCCTCGCGAGCCTCTTTTGCCATACGTGCATACATATCTGTCCACTCGAAGTTCTCACCATTGGCAGCATCAGCAAGATTAGTAACGGTATCACTCACGCTACCGCCGTTAAGGTACTTATACCACATCTTTGCATGCTCCTTCTCGTTAGCTGCAGTCTCCTCAAAGATAGCTGCTATCTGCACATAACCATCCTTCTTAGCCTTTGAAGCAAAGTAACTGTACTTGTTACGTGCCATACTCTCACCGGCAAAAGCCTCCTGGAGGTTCTTTTCGGTCTTTGTTCCTTTCAGATCTTTCATAGTTCTATGTTTTTTGTAATTGTCTATTTCTTCATCTTAGGCTGCAAAGATAGTGCATTTTTCTAAAAACGTATCAACTTCCATGATTTTTTAAATATTTTTTCCTCATGCCCTCGAAGTCAGTATCTGCTCAGCATGCTCCTTGGTCTTCACCTGCTTACCGGCAAATATCTGTTCTATGATGCCCTCTTCATTAATAATAAAGGTAGTACGTATAGTACCCATAGTCTTCTTGCCGTACATATTCTTCTCGCCCCACGCTCCCATCGTCTCCAACAGTTCGTGGTTGATGTCAGCAATCAACGGGAACGGCAACTCGTGCTTCTCCTTGAACTTCACATGCGAGGCGGCAGAGTCCTTGCTCACGCCAACAACCTCATAGCCCTTGCCCTGCAACTCACTATAGTGGTCGCGCAGACTACAAGCCTCAGCACTACAACCGCTGGTATTGTCCTTCGGATAGAAGTACAACACCAGCTTCCTACCCTTGTAATCACTCAGACGGATCTCCCGTCCCTGTTCGTCCTTGCCCAAAATCTCAGGCGCCTTATCTCCAATATTCATATTAACTCTAAACTCTAAACTCTAAACTCTAAACTATTATCTATAATCTATAACCTTTAACCTTTAACCATATTCTCCGTTCCTCTTCACTCATCTTCTCTATAGCATAGCGAAGCATCGTGCGAGGCATCTCGTGCGCATGCTGTCGCAGAAACTCCCGAAGCAGATCCATCGAACACCGCTTGCCCATCTCTCTGAGCATCCATCCCACAGCCTTATGCATCAGGTCGTGTGGATGGTGCAGATGTATCTCCGCATATCTCAAACACCACGAGGGGTCTCCCATCTGTGAAGTCTTCCACGTACAAACGATACTCATCCTCTGTTTCCACAGATTATCGCTCTGCGCCAACTCATCCAACACCCGCCGTTTCTCATCCTCCCCCTCGGGGGATAAGAGGGGGGTTAACCAGGCTCCCAGTATCTTCGGTGCCGACAGGTCCACTAAGTCCCAGTTATTCGCCCGCTCAGCATACTGCAGATACATCTTCAGTATCTCATTCCTCTTCTTGATAGCCTCCGCATCATTCGCCAATCGCTTCGTCGTCAACTTCTCAAACTTCGCCACCAGAATCAGCAACCCACAGAGCCTCACCTCGTGCCATTTTGACATCAGCAGCTCTGGAATCTCGCTCAAAGGAAAATCCTTCCACACATTCCGGACCACCTCCCGCGTCTGTGGCACCTTCAGCCCAAGGAACTCATCGCCCTCACCGTACTCACCAGGTCCCGTCTTAAAGAACCCCATGAGTACCCTCCGCTGCTCCTCATTCCGCAGCGACTCCATATAGTCAATAATCTCCTTAGCCGTCATCACCCTCTTATTTCCTTTCTCCGCACGTCGTTTCTCTTTCTCTGTATGTCGCGATTCCATCGCGACCCCTTTCTCCGCACGTCGTTTCTCTTTCTCCGCACGTCGCGATTCCATCGCGACCCCTTTCTCCGCAGTGATTATCCGTAAAACTCCTTATACCACTCCGCGAACTTCCTCAACCCCTCTCTCAACGTAATCTTCGGTGTAAACCCAAAGTCGCGTTCAAGGGCTGTTGCATCAGCGTAGGTGGTTGGCACGTCACCGGGCTGCATAGGCACGAGTTTCTTGTGCGCCTCGAAGTCGAAGTCTGCGGGAAGAACGCCTGCCCTCACCAACTCTTCCTGCAAAATCTGCACGAAGTCCAGCAAGCTCTCTGGCTGACCGCCACCGATGTTATACACCGCATACGGCGGAACAGGCAGTCCGTCCTCACCCTTCTTACGCTCCGGAGCGCCCTGCATCACACGATACACACCCTCTACAATGTCATCGACGTAAGTGAAGTCACGACGACAGTTGCCGTAGTTGAATATCTGGATGGTCTCACCCTTCAGCAACTTATTGGTAAAACCAAAGTACGCCATATCAGGACGACCAGCAGGACCATATACCGTAAAGAAGCGCAATCCCGTCGTAGGAATATCATACAACTTACTGTAGCAGTGAGCAAACAGCTCATTGCTCTTCTTCGTAGCTGCATATAATGACACTGGGTTATCCACCCTATCATCCGTTGAGAACGGCACCTTCTTGTTGCCACCATAGACAGAACTGCTGCTGGCATAGACCAAGTGTTCCACACCAGCATAGGTCTGAGGTCTAAGGTCTGAGGTCTGAGGCTGGCCTTCGTCTTTTGACTTTTGACCTTTGACTGCGTCACGTGAGTGACGGCATGCCTCCAGAATATTATAGAACCCTATCATGTTGCTCTGAATATACGCATCAGGATTAGTGATACTATATCTCACACCAGCCTGTGCAGCGAGGTTCACCACCACGTCAAACTTATACTTCTCGAACAGTCCATCAATCAGCGCCTTATCAGCAATATCACCCTTAATAAATTGATAATTGACAGTTGACAATTGACAATTTAGAGTCTCCAATTCCTTTAGCCTGTATTCCTTCAGGCGCACATCGTAGTAGTCGTTCATATTATCCAAACCTACCACAACACCCTTCTGCATCTCTTTAAACAACCTCAGCACCAGATTCGATCCAATAAATCCAGCACTACCAGTTACCAATACAGATTTTCCATTCAATTCAATTTTCTTCATAAATAAATGTCTAAAGTCTAATGTCTAAAGTCTAATGTCTAAAGTCTAATGTCTAAAGTCTAATGTTTCTTAAGTGATTCTATTAAACGATAAATATGATTAGATATTAATATTGATTCTGATTTTAATTTTTCAAATGTATCTTGGTCTATTATATTACGATCTAAACAAAGGTAAAGCATAGAGCGGACTTCCGAACAACTTCCTCTTGATATCTGTAAGAAATTCACATATTTGGCATCTGAGCCAGATTCTGCTCCCTCTGCAATATTATTCATAATACTTACAGCAGCTCTTTGTATTTGGTCACGAAAGCCGTAGTCCTTTATCTCTTCCATAATATCATAGATACTATTTACAAAGATTCGAGACTGTTGCCAAACTCTTAGGTTTTCAAAACCTCTATCCATAACGCATTGGACTTTTGACATTAGACATTAGACTCTTGACCATAAAGTTTTTGGGCCTCGTAGTATGTATCAAGGCTACCAATATCAAACCGTCCTGCACTCATTGGCCAAGCATGCATCGTGGTATGCTCCACCATATAATGCGCAAGATTACCTGGTGCATCCTTGCCGCAACCATTCTCCACCGAATGCCGCACCAAGTCGAGGTCCTTCTTCAGATAGATATAGAATGGTGGTACAGCCCAGTGGCTCTTAGGCACCTGCGGCTTCTCCTCCATACCAAGTACCTTATTGTTGACATCCAGTTCCACCACACCAGTCCTCTGCAACTTTTCTATCGACGGCTGCTCATGACACATAATACAACTCGTCCCCTTCTCCTTCGCAAAGTCCACGAACTCCTGGAACGAAAAGAATAGCAAGTTATCCGCTGCCACGACCAGCAAATCATCGTCAATATGGAGTTTTTCCATCGCAAACAGCAAGTCGCAAACGGCTCCAAGACGAGTATCATTCGTTTCCGTCCCATCATCAACTATCGTGATAGGCTTCTGCCATCTTCCCTCTTCCTTCTTCCATCTTTCAAAAATCGGTGCAAACCGATGATTTGAAATAATGATGTGTTCATCTATATCAGGAATCTTGTCGATATCATCCAACATCCTTCCCAAGATGGTATTCTCACCTATCTTCAACAATGGCTTAGGGAAGTTCTTGGTAAGCTCTCCCAAACGTGTTGCGTATCCAGCAGCAATAACTACGTTTTTCATAATAATACAATTTTGCATGCAAAGATAACCTATTTTTTTTACAATGACAAGAAAATATTTTAATATTTGGCAATAACAAAAAAAATGCTTACTTTTGCAACCTAAATACTTTTAAATACTATGGAAAAAGAATATCAATATCACATATTCTCTCCCTATCGTGTTTGTCCGATAGGTGCACATGTTGACCATCAGCATGGTCTTGTTACGGGTTTCGCCATCAATAAGGGCGTGGATCTTTGGTTTAATGTGACAGACAATAGTACAGTAAAACTTTCCTCAAAGACCTTTGAGGGTGATGTGGAGTTTGAAATCAATCAACCTTCCCAGGTACGTGAGCATCATTGGGGTGACTATGCCCGTGGTGCTAAGTATGCATTGCGTAAGCGCTTTGAACTGAAACGTGGTATCACCGGCGTTATACAAGGTTCATTACCTGTTGGCGGACTGTCATCGTCTGCAGCTGTTCTTATTGCGTATGTTATGGCATTTGCGAAGGCGAATGATATCACGTTGCAGCCGTTTGAGGTGGTGAAGATTGCATCAGAGGCAGAACGTGAGTACATCGGACTGAACAACGGACTGCTGGATCAGGCGTGTATCGCTCTTGGTAAAAAGGATGGACTGCTGTTTTTGGACTGTGATTCAGACAATTGGCGCATCATCAAACGTAACCCTGAGATGCCTGAATTCGAGATTGGTATTTTCTTTTCTGGTCTGACCCGTTCGCTGGTAAACTCAGACTATAACCTCCGTGTATATGAGTGTAAGACTGCCGCATGGAATATGCTGGCATATCAGGAGCAGCCTCTGAAGACTTTCGACAAGACCTTCCTGCGCGATGTTCCAAAAGAGACGTTTGAGAAGACTCGTGATATCATGCCTGCACGTTTTGCACGTCGTGCAGAGCATTTTTATAGCGAATACCGTCGTGTGCGCCAAGGTGTTACAGCATGGGAAACAGGTAACTTGCAGCTGTTCGGAAAACTCTCTTTCGCTAGTTGTGAGAGCAGTATTCACAATTACGAATGTGGCAGTCCCGAGTTGATTGCCATCTATGAGATAATGCGAAGTATGCCAGGTGTGTATGGTGGCCGTTTCTCTGGTGCTGGTTTCAAAGGTGCCTGTATCGCACTTATCGATCCTACCTACAAAGAAGACATCGAGAAAACCTTGACAGAAAAATATCTCGAGCAATTCCCCGAATACGAAAAAACCTTCAAAGTCTTCTGGGTGAAGCCAGACGATGGTGCAAGATTTGTTTAAGAGGTGAATCAATTATCAATTTAAAAACCTACAAAAAAAATTATTTTTTCCCAACACTTAACGTTTTGGCGTTGCGCCCTTTGTACATCGGGGCTCAACCCACGTTAAGTGTCTTCTAACACTTAACCTACACTTAACGTTAAGTCTATGTTAAGTGTTGAA
>ONAJ01000032.1 GCA_900315775.1 uncultured Prevotella sp. | reverse complement strand
ATATGCCAGTACATCATGGTTTGGGTATAGTTGGCTGTAGCTGCCACCTGACCACGAGCCTGCTCAATAATCTGGCGCAAGTCCTGTATCAGGGATCGCATATTATATTGCTGTATCTTTTGAATGTCCATATGTTTTTTAGTTATTAGATGCCTAACATTTTTTCGAGTACAAAGATACAAAAAATTCTTCGTAGTTCAATGATTTGGACAAGATAAAATTTAGGGAATTGTCAACCATTTCAGGAAAAATGTCAACCTTTTCAGGAAAACGACTGTCAACTATTTCAGGAAAATGTCAACTTTTTCAGGAAATAAAGCCTACCCCCACCCCCTCCCAAAAAGGAAGGGAAATTCAATCTTTATCAGGGTTTAAGGGCAATTCATTCAACTCTTTTCAGGGGTTGTACGCACACACGGAACGCAGTCATTATAGTCATTAGAGTAAATAATAATATATATATTATTATATTACTTTGCGGATTTTTGGCATCCCGATTTTCTTAATGACTATTGACTAATGACTAATGACTAACATTTTTGTCAACGAAATCAGGAAAAATGCAGTAAAAGTAGGCTTGTTACGACTTCAGCACCAAAGCACTTTATACCAAAAGTAGGCTACTTTTACCCCAAAAGTAGCCTACTTTTAGGTGCGAGTATATATGTAAAACCTCCCCCAGCCCTCCCCAAAAGGGAAGGGAGCTTACTTCGTGGGTGCGAGGTACGAGGTACGAGTTTAGTCTAAGCAGAAGTCGAGGTCGGCGGTAATCTTTTCCTTATCAAGATTCTGACCTATGAAGACTAATTTCTGCATACGGTCACCATACTGGTCGTCCCAATCTCTACGGAGTTGCGGGTTACGCTCCATGAAGTCCTGCAGTTCTTCTTTTGACATCGTGGCATACCACTGACCGGCATTGCGCAGGGACACCTGATGACCTGCCTGTTCGAAGACATAACAGATGTCTTCTTCGCCGCGGAAATAGCAGATACCTTTTGCACGGATGATGTTCTTGTGCCATTTGCGGGCTACGAACTCGTCGAAGAGTCCAAGGTTGAACGGACGGCGTGCATAATATACAAAGGTACCGATACCATACTCTTCAGCCTCGCCTTCATCGTGATGATGATGATGGTGGTCGTGGTCGTGATGGTGCTCGTGGTCATGCTCATGCTCGTGCTCATGATGGTGCTCATCTTCGTCATCGTCGTCATCGTCATCATGTCCTTCTATTTCCTGAATCCAGGTAGCAGAGGTAGCGACCTCCTCGAAATTAAACTTGTGAGTGTTGATGATGCGGTCAAGATCCACATCGCCGTAGTCACACTCTATAATCTCTGCTTTGGGCTGCAGTGTACGTATAATCTGGCGCACCTTGCCGAGTTCTTCCTTTGTAATTTCGGAAGCCTTGTTAAGAAGGATAATATTACAAAATTCTATCTGTTGGATGACGAGGTTCTCAATGTCATCTTCGTCGATGTTGTTACGCATAAGGTCGCTACCGCTATTGAACTCGTCGCGCATACGCAGTGCATCGACAACGGTAACAATGCTGTCAAGTTGCGGATAGCCATCCATAATGTATTCAGGACCTAAGGACGGGATGCTGACAATAGTCTGTGCTATGGGAGCCGGTTCACAGATGCCACTTGCCTCGATAACAATATAATCGAAGCGTTTCATACGGGTAATGTCACGCAGCTGTTCCACAAGGTCCATCTTTAGTGTGCAGCAGATACAACCATTTTGGAGAGCCACGAGAGAGTCGTCCTTCTGTCCTACTACTCCACCTTTCTCGATGAGGTCAGCATCAATGTTAACTTCGCCAATGTCGTTAACAATAACGGCGAACTTTATTCCTTTCTGATTCTTTAGAATACGATTTAAGAGGGTTGTCTTGCCACTACCTAAATAGCCTGTGAGCAGCAAAACAGGGATGTTTTTTATTGTCATTTTATTACTATTTTTATGATTTTGCGTGCAAAATTACAAAAATAATTTAGAATTAAAAAAATTAGATAACATCAATGAATGTAAAAATGGCAGTCCTACTCGCTAATGCCCGTTAACAAGGAGGTTTTGAGTGTTAAAAGAGGACAAAAGATAGGACAAAATGTCAGATGGAACGAAATTTGCATGTACTTTTGCACAGGTTTTTAAAACTAAGAAATAAAAGATTTAATAAGTAAGATAATATGAAAAAGGTATCAAATTATTTCGTTTATGCATCGTGCGCCATAGCACTTGCATTCTCAACAGCATCATTTGCTAAGACATGTTCTAACGAGGCTCCCGTTCCGGCTATGGCTTCGGCTCCGGCACCTGGTCAGCCCGTAGATTTGACATACGCTGCCGAAAAGGCTCTGCCGGCAGTAGTACATATTAAATTTGTACAGAACTCAAAAACTCAGGTAGTAGAGGTTCAGGACCCATTCTCAGACTTCTTCGACCCGTTTGGCTTCTTTGGTGATCGCGGCAATGGCGGCACCCGTAAGCAGCAGGTTCAGACACCGAAGAAACAGGGTGCCGGCTCGGGTGTCATCATCTCTGCTGACGGATATATTGTAACTAACAATCACGTTGTGGAAGGTGCAGACGAACTGACAGTAACACTTAACGACAATAGTGAATACTCGGCACGCATCATCGGTACTGACAAGAATACCGACCTCGCCCTTATCAAGATTAACGGCAAGAATCTCCCCACCCTTCCTATCGGAGACTCTGACAAGCTGAAGGTTGGCGAATGGGTGCTGGCTGTGGGTAATCCCTTCAACCTGAATTCTACGGTAACCGCCGGTATCGTGAGTGCAAAGGCTCGCTCGCTGGGTGCTAACGGTGTGGAGAGTTTCATACAGACCGATGCAGCCATCAATGCAGGAAACTCTGGTGGTGCGCTGGTAAACACCCTTGGAGAGCTGGTGGGCATCAACGCAATGTTATACTCGCAGACAGGTTCGTACAGCGGCTACGGCTTTGCTATTCCTACTACTATTATGAATAAGGTGGTGGAAGACCTGAAGAAATACGGAACGGTACAACGTGCTGTACTCGGCATAGAGGGAATGGATGTCAACAAATACATCGACAGCCAGAAGGAACAGGGCAAGGATATTGACCTCGGAACAATGGAAGGTATCTACGTTAACAAAGTAGGCGACGACGGAGCTGCTGCCGATGCAGGCATACAGAAGGAGGACGTCATCACGGCTATTGACGGAAAGAAGGTTGTTAAGATGGCAGAACTACAAGAATATCTGGCTAACAAACGTCCTGGAGAGAAGGTTACCATAAGCTATCTGCGTAACAAGAAAAAGCACTCTTCAACAATTACTCTGAAGAACGCTCAGGGAAATACCAACATTGTGAAGACAGCAGACCTGGACGTACTGGGAGGAAACTTCCGCGAGATAACGGCAGCAACAAAGGAACAGCTGAACATTGGCTATGGTCTGGAGGTAATGAAGGTTAACAACGGAGCCCTGAAGAAAGCTGGTATCACAAAGGGTTACATTATCCAGAAAATTAATGACCAGCCAGTAAAGAGCATCGACGAGTTGCAGAAGATTGTCAAAGAGGCTTCTACAAGCAAGGAACCAGTTCTCTACATTCAGGGATACTTCCCAACAGGAAAGAAAGGTTACTTCGCTGTTGACCTTAGCGAATAGTATCTCCTTATATTAAAAATACACTTATTTCAGACAACGGGACTCAGGGAAAAGACCTTGGGTCCCGTTGTTAATGTAAAAAAAATCAAAAATAATTTTGTCATGTGTAGGAATGTTAGTATTTTTGCATTCGTTTGAAAACAAACTATCGTTATGAGACAACTGAAAATCTCGAAATCAATAACAAACAGAGAGAGCGAATCTCTGGAAAAGTACCTACAAGAGATAGGACGAGAAGACCTGCTCACCGCAGAAGAAGAGGTAGAACTGGCACAACGAATAAAGAAAGGTGACCGCGAAGCTCTGGAGAAACTGACAAAGGCTAACCTGAGATTTGTAGTTAGTGTCGCTAAGCAGTACCAGAATCAGGGACTGAGTTTGCCAGACCTCATTAACGAAGGTAACCTGGGACTGATAAAGGCTGCCGAGAAATTCGACGAGACGAGGGGCTTCAAGTTTATTTCTTATGCCGTATGGTGGATTCGTCAGAGTATCCATCAGGCTATTGCTGAGCAAAGCAGAATAGTACGCCTGCCACAGAACCAAGTGGGGTCAGTAAGCAAAATAAACAGGGCTCTCAACAAGTTTGAGCAGGAAAACGAACGACGTCCCAACGTCTCAGAGATAGCAGAAAAGACGGACCTACCCGAAGAAAAGGTAGAAGTGGCACTAAAGTCGAACACCCGACATGTGAGTGTGGATGCGCCATTTAGCGATAGCGATGACAACAGTCTGCTTGACGTGCTGGTAAACGATGACGCGCCTATGGCTGACCGCTCGCTGGTAATAGAGTCGCTACGCAACGAGATTGCGGCGGCACTGAACATCCTGAACGACAGGGAGCAGAAGATAATAAAATCGTTCTACGGCATAGGATGTCAGGAAATGACACTTGAAGAGATTGGACATGCCACAGGTCTTACACGCGAACGCGTGAGACAAATAAAGGAAAAGGCAATACGTAAACTGCGTAACAGCACGAGTAATAAGTTGCTGAAAACGTATCTTGGAGTATAAAATGAAAAGATTTTCTATAATAACAGTAATGATGCTGATGCTTGTGACAGTAACCACAAGCGTGTCAGCGAAACCCAAAAAAGACAAGAAAGTTGAAGCCCTATACATCTTTGGTATGGCGGCATCGTTTAACGATTCTACTGTGTATTTCACCGATATACAACAGATAAGAAACGTGTGGATGGATGGCAAGAAACGCTTCGTGAAACATGGTAACGAGTACAGTGCCCAGCTGCGCAACTACCTGGAAGATAGGGGAATGCCAAAAAGAGTGTGTACTGTCTTCTACGACAGAAAACTTAAGAAGGCACAGAAGCGTTACAATAAACTGAAGTCGAAATATGCCAAGACCGGGAAGTATGACATTAGGAATGTTGATATGTCCGACTTCCAGTTTCAGGCTGTTGACAACAACTAAAAAAAATGCCACAGTCAACGCACTACTTCCAGATAGCAGAATTTAAGGTAAGGATAAACTTCGAAGAGTCGTCTGTTAATGACATGCGGCTACTGCCTTCGTTTGAACCGTTCAGGACCGATGCCTGCAGCGACGAGGAACTGCTGTTTAATCTTACTGTTGATGACAAGCTACCGGTGATACCGAAAAGCGAGAGGCATCGTATAGACTCCTTCGACACAGGAAACGGAGATACCATAGTAGATAGCCTGAACGACGGAGGCTACCAATATATTATAAAGGATATAGAAAAAAGGGAATGTGCCTTGCTGCAAACGAACAAAGACTTCAGTCAATGTCGTTGTGCACTTAATGGAAGTTATAACCAAAGGTGCTTCGGACTTAACAACGCTCTGATGCTCATCTTCGCTTTTTCAAGCAGCACACACCAGACACTAATGGTACACGCCTCACTGGTAAGACACGACGGATACGGATATGCGTTCATCGCGAAGAGCGGAACGGGAAAGAGCACACAAGTGAGTATGTGGCTGAGATATATTGACAACTGCGACCTGATGAACGACGATAATCCTATAGTAAGATACATCGACGGGAAGCACTATATATACGGCAGTCCCTGGAGCGGGAAAACACCATGCTACCGACAGGTTAAGGCTCCGCTGGGAGCTATAACCCGAATAGATCGTGCAAAGAAAAACTCGGTAGATAGACTGGCACCCGTTGAGGCATTCGCTTCGTTCCTGCCGGCATGTTCGACAATGAAATGGGACCACGACATCTTTGATGCCGTATGTAATAACGTAACAAAGGTAATAGAAACTACGGGTATGTACACTCTTCATTGTCTGCCCGACAAAGATTCTGCAAAAATATGTCAAGCAACTATAAAAGTCTCACAGTAGAAGAGAAGCTCTTTGATAATGCAGCACTTCTGCCGGAGGTGATAAAACTACTCAACGAAGGACATACTGTGACGTTGCGCCTCCGCGGGTTCAGTATGCGACCTTTCCTGGAAGACCGACGCGACAGTGCCATACTGAAGAAGGCTGAGAACCCTAAAGTTGGAGACCCCGTTTTGGCAGAAATATCACCTAAGCACTATGTGCTGCACAGAATTATAAGCATCAAAGGGGAGCATGTAGTACTACGTGGTGATGGAAACATAGCAACAGAGGAATGTCTGTTGAAGGATGTTCATGCCGTAGCGATAGGTTTCTACCGTAAAGGACGTGACGTTGCCGATATGACGACAGACAAAAAGTGGCGAGCCTACTCTTTCGTGTGGACCCGCCTCTTTCCTATTCGCCGTTATCTGTTGGCTATTTACCGAAGAATTATAAAGTTTCTGTAATATTACTCCAAGTTAAGACTCTTCTTGATAGCTGCTATCTTCTCGTCAGCTGCCTTCAGGCAACGGTCGTAGCAGTCAGCACACTTCATGCTGTTGTCTTTAATTTCAAGATAGAACTTAATCTTTGGCTCTGTTCCTGACGGACGGACACTAACCTTGTTGCCATCCTCGCAGAACCACTGAAGCACGTTGCTTGTTGCTGGCATATCAAGCTTCTCTACCCTACCGTCAGCATACTTTGCCTCAAGGGTCTGATAGTCTTTCCAGAGACAAACCTTTGAACCACCGAGGTCTGTTGGCGGGTTCTTGCGGAAGTTCTCCATCATCTGCTTAATCTCGTCGGCACCAGTCTTACCAGGACGTACTACGTTGATTGTTGTCTCCTTAGAGAAGCCGTACTCAAGATAGATGTCCATCAACAGGTCATAGAGAGTCTTGCCATTATCCTTTGCCCATGCTGCAATTTCACAGATAAGACAGATTGACGCTGGTGAGTCCTTATCACGAACCTTATCGAATGGCAGGAAGCCGAATGACTCCTCACCACCACCGATATACTTCTGCTTGCCTTCAGAGATGCGGATCTCGTTTGCTATCCACTTGAATCCTGTGTAGCAATCGCGAAGTTCTACACCATTCTTCTTTGCAATCTCAGCAATAACTTCTGTGGTTACGATAGTCTTTACGAGGAACTCATTGCCCTTGAGCTGACCGAGTTTCTTCTTATTAGCGATGATGTACCAAGAGAACATCATACATGTCTGGTTACCATTGATGATAACCCACTCGCCCTTATTGTCACGACATACTATAGCCAATCGGTCTGCATCGGGGTCGCTGGCTATAACGAGGTCTGCATTAAGACGGGTTCCTAACTTCATACCAAGGGTCATAGCCTCAGCATTCTCGGGGTTAGGACTAACAACTGTCGGGAAGTTACCGTCGATAACCATCTGCTCTGGAACAACGTGGATATTCTGGAAGCCCCAAGAACGCAGAGCCATAGGTATTATTACACGACCTGTTCCGTGCATTGGAGAATAAACAATGTTGAGGTCCTTATGACGAAGGATAACATCCTGATCTACCATAGCCTCTTTGACAGCCTGAATGTAATCCCAGTCCATCTCGCCACCGATAGGAACGATGAGTTCCTTGTTGCCCTCGAACTTAACATCGCTAATCTTTACCTTATTAACCTCGTCGATGATACCTGTATCATGTGGTGAGAGCACCTGAGCGCCATCGTCCCAGTATGCTTTGTAACCATTATACTCACGTGGGTTGTGTGACGCAGTAACGTTGACACCAGCCTGGCATCCTAACTGACGAATGGCGAAGGAAATCTCTGGTGTAGGACGGAGACTCTCAAAAAGATAAACCTTGATGCCGTTTGCTGAAAATATATTTGCAACTGACTCGGCAAACATACGTCCGTTGTTACGACAGTCATGACCTACTACTACTGAGCACTTCTTACCTGGGAATGCTTTAAGGATGTAGTTTGCAAAACCTTGTGTTGCCATTCCTACGATGTACTTATTCATACGGTTTGTGCCGGCACCCATGATACCACGAAGACCACCCGTACCGAACTCAAGGTCACGATAGAATGCGTCCACGAGTTCTGTCTTGTCACTATTGTCGAGCATAGCCTGAACGGCTTTTCTCGTTTCTTCGTCGAAAGCTGGACTTAGCCACTCTTTCGCACGTGCTTCGCATTGAGCGATTAAAGCTGCATTATTTTCCATAAGTTAACTTATTTATTTTAGGTTTAGGTTAATTGTTTTTCATTTTGCTTACAAAAATAATACAATTTGAGATAACCGCCAAAAGAATGATGTTTTTTTTTATTTTTTAAATATTTATCACTATCTTTGCATCCGATTATGGAACTACATTTTACAGGTATTATAATAGCAGTATGCACTTTCCTCGTCATTGGATTGTGCCACCCGCTGGTGATAAAGACGGAATACTACACCGGCACCCGCTACTGGTGGGTATATCTCATCATCGGAATAATTTGCATAGGATTAGCCTTCCTCATTGAGAACGTTATAACATCCTCAATACTGGGTGTCACAGGAGCATCGTTCCTGTGGGGCATCGGGGAACTCTTCGAGCAGAAGAAGCGTGTTGAGAGAGGATGGTTCCCACGTAACCCTAACCGTAAGAAATAGTGAAAACAGCACTTATACTTGTCGGAAAGACTAATGACACCCACCTGCAAGCTATCATTAATGACTATGCAGAACGCATAACGCATTATATGCCTTTCGAGATTATAGTCATCCCGGAACTAAAGAATACAAAGAGTCTTTCGGAAGAGCAACAGAAAGTACGCGAGGGTGAGCTGATAATGAAACAACTTACGGCACAGGATACGGTAATACTTCTTGATGAAAGAGGAAAACAATACAGAAGTCTTGAATTTGCGAAATGGATTGAAAAGCAGCAACTGACAGCACGTCGTCTGGTATTCGTAATCGGAGGACCGTACGGATTCTCCCCGGCCATATACGACAGAGCTAATGGAAAGATATCGCTTTCTGCGATGACGTTCTCGCACCAACTGGTAAGAACAATATTTACGGAACAGCTATATAGGGCTTGTACTATAATAAAAGGAGAACCTTACCACCACGAATAAAGAAAACGACCGCTACAGACTGATAATCTATAGCGGTCGCTCTTCTTATTACATTGTTCTTTTAGTCCTGCTCTGGGGTTATCAGCTTGTAACCCTTTCCATGAATATTGATAATCTCTATCTGACCGTCATCCTTAAGATGCTTACGCAATTTTGTAATATAAACATCCATTGAACGGGCATTGAAATAGTTATCGTCAATCCAGATAGTCTTCAAAGCGAAGTCACGCTGCAGGATTTCATTTGCATGAGAACACAAGAGAGCAAGGAGTTCATTCTCTTTTGTTGTAAGTTTCTTATGCTGATCGCCGATAGAAAGGAGCTGCTTTTGTGTGTCAAAGGTGAACTTACCAATGTGATATACCGAGCTCTCCTTATTCTTCTTTCCACGAACACGACGCAGAATAGCCTCTATACGCATCACCAGTTCTTCCATAGAGAAAGGCTTTGTGATGTAGTCGTCAGCACCAAGTTTGAAACCTTCGAGAATATCCTCCTTGAGATTCTTCGCCGTTAGGAAGATTATAGGCATGTCTGCATTTGCCTGACGTATTTCCTGTGCAAGGGTGAAACCGTCCTTCTTAGGCATCATGACATCGAGCACACAAATGTCAAACTTAGTCTTCAGGAATGCTTTGTAGCCAGCCTCTCCGTCAACACACAACTCTGCATCGTAATCCTTTGCCTGCAGATATTCACGCAAAAGCATACCGAGGTTCTCATCGTCCTCGCAAAGCAAAATCTTCATTTTCTCTTCCATAATCTTAAAGTTTTTGGTTTATAATCTTTTTTATTTATTCGCAGTTATTATTGGTAGTGAAACGACGAAACGGGTGCCTTTTCCTAATTCGCTCTCGCAACGTATATCACCATCATGTAAATTAACAATCTTCTTAACGTAGGCAAGACCTAATCCAAAGCCTTTTACGTCGTGCACATTGCCGGTATGAACACGATAGAACTTGTCGAATATCTTCTTTATGTTCTCGCGGCGTATTCCAAGACCTGTATCACGAATAGAGAAGCACACATGCTCGTCGGTATTCCACGTCTTGATATACAGGTTAAGAGGCTGGTCTGCCTTACGATACTTCACAGCGTTATCCATAAGATTTGATATAGCATTCTGGAAGTGAATCTCATCAACATAAATTGTTGAATCTACTGCCTCTATATCAGTATATATATGTCCGCCAGTATGTTCTACGCGCAGCGTGAATGTTGATGCCACATTCTCAAGAAGCTCGTTGAGGTCGAGTTCCTTCCTCTTGAATACTGCCTTCTTGCGGTCGAACATAGACATCTGCAGCACTTTCTCCACGAGGAAACGTAAACGTTTTGTCTCGTCATTGATTACGCCACCAAGATGTTTCATCATCGAAGGACTCTTAGTAACGCTCTCGTCATTAAGCATCTGTGCAGCTAAAGAAATACTACTTATAGGTGTCTTTAACTCATGCGTCATATTGTTTATGAAGTCATTCTTCATCTCGGAGATACGTTTCTGACGGAATATCAGAACAAGTGTAATGATAAACGTTACTATCAACACGAAGGTAAAGACGACGGAAGGAATCATAAACCTTACAGAGGAGAAGATGTAACTGTTCATCTCTGGGAAATGTATTTTCACCAGACCCATCCTGTTCTGTGGATCGTTGCGGAAAAGCAACTGAGTATAGGTGTATTCCTCGCCCTTGTCGCTATAGTCAGGACAACGGTACACTTCACGACCATCCTGGGTACATACGGTAAAGTGGTAAGGGATATTGACACCGTTATTCATCAACTCTGCCTTGATGTCCTGATCGAGCATCTTAAAGTTTATACGCTCACGCAACGGCTTGTCGCTGGCGGTATAGAGAATGCTGTATATTACTTCATCCAACAGAGCCTTCTGATAAACATAGCGATTCTTCACAATCTCCCGCATAGACTTTGTTGTCGCGGTTATCGAATTCTTGTCATTACGGAGTATCATCGCCTTTGGCATCTGCGACGGCTTGGAGTTGATAGTCTTCAACTCGAACGAAGAATAAACATCACCATCGGCACCTGTCTCTTTCTCAAGATAACGCAGGGTCTCGTTGAGCTCAAGATTTCGTGATGCCTGGTACATCGCCTTAGTAACAGATTCGTCAAACTGTTCCTTCTTCATTCGAACCATCTCTTCGATATAGCTCAACTGAAGCGAAAGCAGGGCAAGGAACGAAAGTCCCATCACTACAGCAATTATTATAATCGTTCTTTTCTTCATGACAATGCAAAGGTATTAACTATGTAAGGTAATCACAACAATTTTAGTTAATTAATTTGGTTAATTTTGCTATAATTAACTGTTTTTGGGGCATTTATTTAATTATTATGAAGTTTGCTGACCATTTACAATATATAATACTTGTAGATTTAAACAAAACTTATTACCTTTGCATGCTAATATATAAATATGTATTATAACGACTACGGACATTGGATAAGAGGGATATTTCCCTTTAGAGTACAGAAGATAGCCATCGACGCAGGCTTCAGTTGCCCCAACAGAGATGGCACGAAGGGCTGTGGTGGCTGTATCTTCTGCGATAACAGGACGTTCAATCCTTCATACTGTATCCGCGAAAAGAGCATTACGGAACAGATGGAGGACGGTAAATCTTTCTTCGCACGCAAATATCCTGACATGAAATATCTTGCCTACTTCCAGGCGTATAGCAACACATATGCTCCACTAAACGTGTTAAAGGCAAGGTACGAGGAAGCTCTAAGGGTAAAAGACGTCGTAGGAATAGTTATCGGTACTCGCCCAGACTGTATAAACAAGGAGATACTGGACTATCTGGAGGAGCTAAACAAGCAGATTTTCGTGATGGTGGAGTATGGTATTGAGAGTACAAATGACGATACTTTACGAAGAATAAACAGAGGACATGACTTCGAAACTTCAAGGAGAGCAGTAGAGATGACTGCTGAAAGAGGAATAAAGACAGGAGGTCACATAATACTCGGATTACCAGGTGAGACTGACGATGAAATTATTAAACAAGCGCCTGTCATATCCGGTCTGCCTCTAACCACCTTGAAGATACACCAGATGCAGGTAATTCGCGGAACAAAACTTGAAAAAGAGTATCATAATAACACAATAAAAACATATAGTGCACAGGACTATATTAAACTTATTGCCAGATGCATACAATATTTACGCGAAGATTTAGTTTTAGAGCGGTTTGTATCTCAAAGCCCTTCTGAATTACTTATTGCTCCGCAATGGGGATTAAAGAATTACGAGTTTACTAACCTGCTCAACAACTATTTGAAAAAACACGACATTAGACAGGGGCAGAAAGTAGGTCTTTCATTTTAACATTATTCTTACGAACGAACTTTTCAGCCTCGTCAACGAACGACGATTTAAAGAATTTATTCTCCAGAAGTTGATTACAAACCCACATGACGCGCCCCATATGAAGGTCACGATTGCGCTGTGATTGAGTCTCAAAATCTTTCATCGGATAAAGTCCCAAAAGATAGAAACAAAGACAGTCGGGAACAATATATTCACGTGTCATTTGCCTACGTTGCTGTGGAGTGTAATAACGCTTATAAATGCTATAGTCGGCACCCATATACTTGTCAAGCGAAATACCTACACTTTCATCTGCCACAACAATACTCTGGTCGAAGGAACCAATCTGAGCATAAACTCTCGGCAACTCCAAATCAGGAATCTCGCCCTTCAGTTTATTAAATGATTTCGTCAACTGAGAGTTAATATCGTCCATATTTGCATAGGCCACTTCGGCATCACTAATTACGGTCTGCAACGTCGAATCCTGGTAGTAAGCAAGGAACTTCTTATTTATATTAGGGTCGTCAACACTTCCTATCTTGAGAACTTTCTCTATCAGAGTACGGGTTTCCATAGGATACTCCGTTTCCATCTGCTGAAGTGCCGTAAAATCACCCGTCGTGAGGTACATACTTTGCAAACGGTCATAGCGTTCCACCTGATAGGTAGAACTTGCTTCCTCCTGTCCAGAAACCGGCAGTTTAAACTGACAAGCGGAAAGAAGTGTCACTATGAATAGCGTTACAATAGCGGTTCTCACTTAACTCAATTTTAATTAAATTTTGGGGCAAAAGTACTAAAAAATATTTTATTATGCAAATTTTAAGCAAAAAAGATTTAATAAATGTGATACGAACATAAATCAATTAAACCATTATTGTACTTTTGCAGTCAAAGTGAAAAACGTTAAAAAATGAGAAAGTACATAACAATAATACTGTCTTGTTTCTTTGCAACCACTATGGCTGAAGAAACATTTAATGTCAGCGCAAAAAACACTACAGCACTCGCAAAGGCTGATGTTCCTGTGGTTCTCAAACTAAAAGAATACGCCACAGAAACCTCAAAGGTTAAGTCGGCAATGGTGACAATAAACGGTGCGGAAGTGCCTTGTCAGCTGGACGACATTGACCGCGACGGCATATACGACGAGTTATGTTTCCTGACAGACCTCAAAAAACACGAGAAAAAACATTTTACCGTAACTCTTTCGGACGACGGCAAGCCAAGAGAATACGCCCCACGTACCTATAGCGAGCTGCTTCTTAGAAATCCTAAGGTAAAAATAAAGAATAAGCACAACATCTATTTGAAGGAGATGACCGTAGATCGTGGCGTAGATCCATACCAAATCGTACATCATCACGGCATTGCTTTCGAGAGCGAGCTGGTTGCATTCCGTATATATTTCGACCACAGACAGACTGTTGATGCATACGGTAAGTTTCACAAGCAACTGGAAATAAAAGACACACAGTTCTACACCGATGCTGACCAGAAAGCAGCAGGTTATGGTGATGACGTACTTTGGGTAGGGAGCTCCTACGGAGTGGGTGCTCTACGCGGATGGGACGGCACAAATCAACTGATGCTTGAAGATGTTGACAGCAGGACACAAAGGGTTATCGCACAAGGACCTGTCCGTAGTATAATAGAATTAGTTGACGAGAACTGGCGCCCTACTCCATCAGCAAAACCTGTCACGATGACTACAAGATACACCATATATGGAGGTCATCGCGATGTTGACGTGGATATATTCTTTAATCATACTGCAAAAGACTACGAGTTCGCAACTGGTATAATCAACGTCAAGGGCTCTAAGGAGTTCTCCGACAACGAAGGACTACGCGGATGCTGGGGATCTGACTGGCCTGTAGGCGTAAAAGATACTGCCGGACATAAGATTGAGACAGTAGGACTGGGCATCATTATCCCTAAGAAATACATCCGCAAAGAAATGCCTGCCGACAATGTTAATTACACCTACATCGTAGGTACCGACAACGACGAGCTACACTACAAATACATCTTTGCCAGCGATAACGAAGACTTCGGAGTTCACTCTGCCGAAGACTGGTTTAAGCTTCTAAAGGCATGGAAGAAAGAGATTGAGACAGAAGTTATTATTGAGAAATTATAAAAACATATACTATTATGAAAAGACTTGGAATTTTATTACTGATGATTGTCGGCATGACCACAATGGCTATGGCTCAGGCAGAAATCAAATTCAACGAGACAACGCACAATTTCGGTACGATATCAAAGAAGACACCTGTACAGAAGTGCACCTTCACATTCACAAATACTGGCAATCAGCCACTTATCATCAACGAGGCGATGCCAAGTTGCGGATGTACTGTACCTAACTTCACAAAGAATCCTATTGCCCCAGGTGAGACTGGAACGATAGAAATAAAGTTTAACGCAGAATATCAGCAACCCACACATTTCAAGAAGACGATAACGGTTCTAAGCAACGCTAAGACAGCTAAGATAAGACTGTACATCGAAGGCGACATACAAGAATAGCCTGCTTAGAAAGAATAACTTATTCCTAAGGAGAAATACTCTTTTAGCTGGAAATAGTTATAGTCGTTATCACGCGCTACAGAGTCGTCGAAACGCGGATAAACAAAGATATTCGTTGACAGGAAACGACTTATGCGCAAATTGATGGTATTCTCCCACTCTACAAGAGCCCTACTAAAGCTGGTAAATCCGTAAAGACGGGTTTTCCAGCTTATATCGTCTGTGAACTTCCACGTCAGGTCCGTAAGGGTCTGCATACCAATCTCGTCCATTGAATGATGGTTCTCTCCTATACTTTGTCGAATAGCCACATTACGACGGGCAGAATAGCGCATGCTGTAAGCAAGAGGCGCCAACTGTACGGAGCCCTTCAGACGTTTGTTAAAAGCTTCTACATTATACGTCATACCTAACGATAGAGTAAGGTTAAACGGTGACAGGAAATCGCTATAAGTCTCGCGGTCATTACTCTTATAACCCGGATAGAACTGGGTGTAAGCAAGTAACTGCAAGGTATAGTACCACCTTTTATGAGCCCGGAACTCCAAACTACTTGTAAGACGAAGGAGGTCTTCTGTACTCTTTAATTTATGAATAGTATCACTCTCACTCGTCATGAGTCCAAGTTTCATCTCCAGCTTATTTTCCCATTTAACTTTCTGCTTATTGTTATAGTTTGCCTCCATAGTTACAGCGCCAAGAACGGAATAGTTGCTCTCACCGCCCTTGTACCAGTTTCCTGATACATAGAACTGAGTCATCTGAAGACTGTAGTCGCCATTGAAAGTCCAGAAGTTCGGCTTTGTAACCACCACCTCTACTGGTGCTTCTATGATATCCACCTTTGGCTTAGGCAGGACCTTTTCAACAAGTTTCTCGTTATTGTGTAGTGTCTCGCTAACGTCACGCACCTTTCGCGACTCAATGAGACGGTTCTCGCTAATCCTTACTAACTGCGGATTCGCAAGATATATATTCATAAGAGAATTGTCAACCTCCTGATTAACAATATCTGTATCGTTTCCCGAAAAAGACAACTTTCCATTAGCAACGGAATGATAGAATGTAGCGGGGGTAAACAGTCGGAAACGCATGAAATTATCAAGCTCATAACTGCGATTCACACTCTCCATAGAGTCAATACGAGCGCGAAGAATCTTCAGCGAGTCCTGATAGCTCTCTATTATGTCCATTTCACCACTTTTTACCTGTGCATCAACATGTAAAAAAGATGCCAAAACAATAAAAACCGTTACAAATTGTCTAAGTTTCATGGTGCAAAAATAAATGTTTTTACGGAATTATGGAAGTTAAAGAAGTTAAAAAGGATTTAAATGTAATCATAATTCTCAATTCTCAATTCTCAATTCTTAATTTTTTTATACCTTTGCACCTTAATTATAATAGAACAAACAAGAATAACATACAAAAATGGACAAAAACACAGTCACAGGATTTATACTCATTGCAGCTGTACTTATCGGCTTCACATGGTGGAACCAGCCATCGCAGGAACAGATGGAAGAGGTTCGCAAACAGGATTCCATAGCACAGGTACAGCAGAAAATACGAGCAGAGAAGAAAGCAAAAGAACAGGAGAAACAGAAAGCTGTAGAGATGGCGGCTCTTGCCGACTCCACCGCAGCGTTCCACGCAGCACTACAGGGGACGGCGAAGGACGTCATTCTGAAGAACGACAAGTTAGAGCTGACGTTATCGACAAAGGGCGGAACAGTTCAGAAGGCAGTCATAAAGGGCTATGAGGACCGTATGGACAATAAAGACCTGACACTCTTCGATGCCAACGACCAGCAACTGAAGTTCCTCCTTGCAGGAAAAGACCTCAACATCATCACCAGCGACCTTTACTTCACCCCGTCAAATCAGTCCGACAGTACCGTCACTATGACTGCTGTTGCGGGTAATGGACAAGAACTGGTACTGACATATCTGCTCGGTAAAGACTACCTGCTACATATGTCACTCGAGGCACGCGGTATGAGCGGACTGTTCTCACCATCATACAATCAGATGGATATCGTGTGGACAGAACGCTGTCGTCAACAGGAAAAAGGCTTTACCTTTGAGAACCGCTACGCTTCTCTCACATGGCATGAGACCGAGGGCGGCACAGACTATCTCAACGAAGCGAAGGCCTATCAGGACGAGGCTATTGAAGAAGATTTCGACTGGGTAGCTTTTAAGAATCAGTTCTTCTCGGCAGTAATGATCTCAAAGGACGGATATGCCAAGAACGCATTGATGACTTCTATTCCTCAGGAGAAAGAGACTGGTTACCTCAAGGAATACGCAGCAAAGATGAAGACAGCCTTCGACCCTACAGGACAGAAACCTTCGGAGTTCGAGTTCTACTTCGGTCCTAACAACTTCCGTCTGCTTCAGAAAGTAGAGAAGGAGTCTGCCTTTGGTAAAGACCTCGAGATGGAACGACTGGTTTATCTCGGATGGCCTCTTTTCAGAATTATCAACCGCTGGTTTACGCTCTACGTCTTCGATTGGCTGACAGGCTTAGGACTTAACATGGGTATCGTTCTCATACTCATCACTCTGCTCCTTAAGGCTATTACCTTCCCAATGGTAAAGAAGAGCTACATGTCGTCAGCAAAGATGCGTGTTCTGAAACCGAAACTCGAAGAGGCGACAAAGAAATACGACAAGCCGGAAGATCAGATGCAGAAGCAGCAGGCTATGATGAGTCTATACGCCAAATACGGTGTTTCGCCACTTAGCGGCTGTCTGCCTATGCTCATACAGATGCCTATCTGGATTGCTATGTTCAACTTCGTACCTAACGCTATCCAGCTACGTCGCGAGAGCTTTATGTGGATTGACGACCTGTCAACATACGACCCCATCATAGAGTGGTCATCAAACATCTGGCTCATCGGAGACCACCTCTCACTTACATGTATTCTCTTCTGCGTTTCCAACGTACTTTACAGCTACATGACAATGCGTCAGCAACGCGACCAGATGGTAGGACAACAGGCCGAACAGATGAAGATGATGCAATGGATGATGTACCTCATGCCAGTAATGTTCTTCTTCATGTTCAACGACTATTCAAGCGGTCTTAACTTCTACTATTTCGTTTCACTGTTCTTCTCGGCTGCAATAATGTGGACCCTGCGTAAGACCACCAATGACGAGAAACTGCTCGCCATACTCGAGGCTAACTACAAGGAGAACCAGAACAATCCGAAGAAGATGAGTGGTATGGCAGCACGCCTTGAAGCTCTGCAGAAGCAAGCAGAAGAGATGAAAAGACAGCAAGGACGCAGATAAAAGAAAAAGATATGAAGATTGGTTTTGATAACGAGAAGTATCTTAAGATACAGTCGGAGCACATTAAAGAAAGAATAGCGAAGTTCGACGGTAAGTTGTACCTGGAACTTGGTGGAAAACTGTTTGACGACCATCATGCATCGCGCGTACTGCCTGGTTTTAAACCTGACTCAAAGTTGAGGATGTTTGCACAGCTACGCGACCAAATGGAGATTGTCATCGTCGTCAGCGCGGAAGACATCGAAAAGAACAAGGTACGTGCAGACTTAGGCATCACCTATGACGAGGACGTGTTACGTCTTCGTGACGAGTTCCAAAGTCGTGACTTCATGGTAGGCTCTGTCGTTATCACCCACTATAATGGTCAGCACGCTGCCGACCAGTTCCGTCACCGTCTTGAACGTATGGGCATAAAGTCGTATGTTCACTACCTCATCGACGGCTACCCTCACAACGTTGAGCTGATAGCTTCCGACGAAGGCTTTGGAAAGAACGACTATGTGGAGACATCACGGGAGTTGGTCATCATCACAGCACCTGGTCCTGGAAGCGGAAAGATGGCGGTATGTCTGTCACAGCTGTACAACGAGAACAAGCGCGGCATACGTGCCGGATACGCTAAGTTTGAGACGTTCCCCGTATGGAACCTGCCCCTGAAACATCCTGTAAACATAGCATACGAGGCTGCTACTGCCGACCTCAACGATGTTAACATGATTGACCCTTTCCATCTTGAGGCATACGACAAGATTGCGGTAAACTACAACCGCGACATTGAGATATTCCCCGTTCTCAACGCACTCTTTGAAGGCATCTACGGAGAGAATCCCTATAAGTCACCAACAGATATGGGTGTAAACATGGTGGGATTCTGCATCTCTGACGATGAGGTGTGTTGCAATGCCAGTCGTGACGAGATAATACGTCGTTACTACGATGCAACAAACAAAATGGCCGAGGGTGCAGACAACGAGAATGAGATTAACAAGATACTGCTCCTCTTCAACCAGGCTAAGATAACAACGGCATACCGTCGTGTTACCGTCGCTGCCGATGCGAAGAGAGAGCTCAGCGGACATACTGCTGCAGCTATGGAACTTTCTGACGGCTCCATAATAACAGCAAAGAGTTCTCCACTCTTAGGATGCTCTGCCGCACTGTTGCTTAATGCCACAAAACATCTTGCGGGCATCGACCATAAGGTAAAACTCATTCCGCAGTCGATGATAGAACCTATCCAGAAAACGAAGATAGAATATCTCGGCGGCAAGAATCCTCGTCTGCATACCGACGAAGTGCTCGTAGCACTTAGCGTACTGTCGAAAGACGACGAGTTGTGTCGCAGAGCTCTCGAGAAACTGCCATTACTCTATGGTTGTCAGGTACACTCTACGGTGATGCTCTCCGAAGTGGACCGTAAGATTTTCAAGAAGTTAGGTTGCGGACTGACATGCGACCCCGTAAGGAAGAATAAAAAGCAAGAAGTATATGAATAAACTACTAACATTGGTTGTCCTGGGGCTCACACTATGCACAGGCAGCACAAAAGCACAGAACGAAGTGAACATAGGTAAACAGAATATTAAGGTTGAGAATAGGCGCATGACTCCCGAAGCCCTGTGGGCAATGGGACGCATAGGCGGTCACGCAGCCTCTCCCGACGGCAAACATATTGTTTATCAGGTGGGCTACTATAGCGTTAAGGCTAACAAGAGCCATCAGGTAATATGCGTCATCGACGCTAACGGCAAGAACAAACGCCAGCTTACCACGAGTGCAAAGAACGAGACTGACCCAACATGGCTCGACAATGAGACAATAGCTTTCACTACCGGTGGAGAGATTTGGCAAATGAAACTCGACGGTAGCGAACGCAAACAGCTCAGCAATACCGACGGCAGTGTTGAGGGATTTAAGTTCTCACCCGACAAGAAAAAGGTAATCATCTTAAAGAGCATTCCCTTCAACGACATCATACAGAAGAACCCCGAGGACCTGCCAAAGGCTACCGGACGACTCGTTACCGACCTGATGTATCGCCACTGGGATCACTATGTAGAAACCATCCAACACCCCTTCGTCTTCTCCGTAGACGATGGCTCAGCCATCGCTCCCACCGGCAAGGACATCCTCGAGGGTCAGCCCTTTGAATGTCCTATGGAACCCTTCGGAGGTATGGAACAGCTGGACTGGAGCACCGACTCTCGCTTCATCGCCTACACATGTCGCACCAAGACAGGACGCGAATACAGCATCTCCACCGACTCCGACATCTTCCTCTACGACACGGAGAACGGAACAACAAAGAACCTTTGTAAGCCTGCTGACTACAAAGAGCCGGCAATCGAGGCTACAAAGACTATGAAGTACCAGGCTGTCAACGCTCCCG
Source organism: uncultured Prevotella sp. (assembly GCA_900315775.1). Taxonomy (GTDB): domain Bacteria; phylum Bacteroidota; class Bacteroidia; order Bacteroidales; family Bacteroidaceae; genus Prevotella. The sequence continues at coordinate 13,256 of ONAJ01000032.1, read as the reverse complement.
AGAACCTGAAGAACAACGTCGGCTACGACCAGAACCCCAAGTTCTCACCCGATGGCAAGTACGTAGCATGGCTCTCTATGGAGCGCAACGGCTACGAGGCAGACCGCCTGCGTCTCTGCTGCTACGACCTGCAGACAGGCAAGAAGAGCTACCTTACAGAGTCTTTCGACTCTAACGTCGACGACTTCTGCTGGAGCAACAACCAGAAGGATGCTGTTATATATTATATAGGTGTATGGCACGGTACGGAAAATCTCTATGCCGTAAACTGGAAAGGTGAGGTAAAACAGCTTACCGATACGTGGCACGACTTCGGTTCCGTACAGATTCTCAACGACAAACAACTCCTCATGGAGCGTCATAGCTATACCGAACCGGCAGACCTCTACGTCGTAACACCGAACTTTAAGAATGTCGAGAAGACTACAGCAACACAGATAACTCACGAGAACAAGCACATCCTTGAACAGTTAGACAAACCAAAAGTGCAGCAGCGCTGGGTAAAGACGTCCGACGGCAAGCAGATGCTCACATGGATTATTCTTCCGCCGAACTTCGACGAGAACAAGAAGTACCCCACCCTGCTCTTCTGCGAAGGCGGTCCACAGAGTCCCGTAAGCCAGTTCTGGAGCTACCGTTGGAACTTCTTCATCATGGCTTCTCAGGGTTACATCATCGTAGCACCAAACCGTCGCGGTCTCCCAGGTTTCGGTCAGGAGTGGCTCGAAGAGATTTCCGGCGACTGGACAGGACAGTGTATGAGGGACTACCTCGCAGCTATCGACGATGCCGCAAATACTCTTCCCTATGTTGACAAGGACCGTTTAGGTGCCGTAGGTGCTTCGTTCGGTGGCTTCAGCGTGTACTATCTCGCAGGTCATCACGACAAGCGCTTCAAGTGTTTCATAGCTCATGACGGTGCTTTCAACCTCGAAGCAATGTACACCGAGACCGAGGAGAACTGGTTCTCCAACTGGGAATACGACGACGCTTACTGGAACAAGGACCAGACAGACAATGCACGTAAGACCTACGAGAACTCTCCACATCGTTTCATCGACAAGTGGGACACCCCTATACTCTGCATCCACGGAGAGAAGGACTACCGCATCAACGCCACACAGGGAATGTCGGCCTTCAATGCAGCACGCATGAAGGGCATCGAGGCACAGCTTCTCATCTTCCCCGACGAGAACCACTGGGTATTGAAACCACAGAACGGCATCCTCTGGCAGCGCACCTACTTCAACTGGCTCGACCGCTGGCTAAAATAAAAAATAACGTAATAACGATATAACGATATAACGTCATAACGAAACATTAAAAAAAAAATGACACAAGAAATCAAGAAGACACTTCGCGACAGCGCTGCCATGCGTTGGACAGCCCTGTTGCTACTGGCACTCGCCATGTTCTGTTCATATATCTTTATGGACATCCTTTCACCCATCAAGGACCTCATGCAGGAAACCCGCGGATGGGACTCTACCGCATTCGGTACTATGCAAGGCTCTGAGGTATTCCTCAACGTATTCGCATTCTTCCTTATCTTTGCCGGAATCATTCTCGACAAGATGGGAGTACGCTTCACTGCCGTCCTTTCCGCAGCAGTAATGCTCATCGGTGCATGCGTGAAGTGGTACGCCGTGAGTGAGAGTTTCACTGGTAGCGGACTGGCTGCGTGGTTCACCGACAACCTTAACTACATACCTCTATTCGACGAATTAGGCGTTAGTCCTTTCTACGAGGGAATGCCTGCCTCAGCGAAATTTGCTGCCTGCGGCTTCATGATTTTCGGTTGCGGCTGCGAGATGGCTGGTATCACCGTTTCACGCGGTATCGTCAAGTGGTTCAAGGGTCGTGAGATGGCTCTCGCTATGGGTTCCGAGATGGCGTTAGCGCGTCTTGGCGTTGCCACATGTATGATCTTCTCACCCTTCTTTGCACGTCTTGGCGGTGAGGTTAGCGTAAGTCGTTCTGTAGCCTTTGGTGTTGTACTTATGTGCATTGCCCTCATAATGACTATCGTTTACTTCTTCATGGACCGCGAACTTGACGCCCAGACTGGCGAAGCAGAAGAGAAGGACGATCCCTTCAAGATTTCTGATATCGGCAAGATTCTTACCGACAGCGGTTTCTGGATTGTTGCCCTGCTTTGTGTGCTTTACTACAGCGCCATCTTCCCATTCCAGAAGTACGCAGTAAACATGCTTCAGTGTAACCTCTCCTTGGTAGCACCCGACGAGGGTTCTTTCTGGGCAAGCTCTTCAGTAACAATAGCTCAGTATGCCATCATGCTCGTCGTTGCTGCCGCAGGTTTCGCATCAAACTTCCAGAAGCGTGCCGCAACAAAATATTCCCTGCTCCTCATATCTGTCGTTGCCCTCGTGACTTACTGTTATATGGGTTACATGCGTCAGACAGCAGAGAGTATCTTTGCAGTATTCCCACTTCTTGCAGTGCTCATAACACCAATCCTTGGTTCTTATCTTGACCACCACGGAAAAGCAGTATCAATGCTAGTACTGGGTTCGCTGCTCCTCATCGGCTGTCACCTTACCTTCGCCTTCATTCTCCCTCTGTTCAAGGAGAGCGCTGTTGGAGGTATCGTCATTGCCTATGCCACAATTCTTGTACTTGGAGCATCGTTCTCACTCGTTCCTGCATCGCTGTGGCCTTCAGTGCCCAAGCTCGTCGATGCTAAGGTTATCGGTTCTGCATACGCTCTGATATTCTGGATTCAGAATATCGGTCTGTGGCTCTTCCCACTGCTCATCGGTAAGGTCCTCGACAAGACCAACCCCGAAGGAGCCAGCGCTACAGAACTCGACTACACAGCACCGCTGGTAATGCTGGCAAGTCTTGGTGTGGCAGCCCTCATCCTGGGACTCGTCCTCAAGGTTGTTGACAAGAAGAAGGGTATCGGACTCGAGAAACCTAACATCGTATGAGAAAAACTTTATTGATACTTGCGATAGTATGTGCCGCTATCATGTCGTGTAATGGCGGCAAGAATGCTGCCGGCAGCGATGCCGACACCCTTGGTGTTGACTCTCAGCAGCTGGCGCCTTTCACCTACGACTCCATATCAATAGAGAAGAAAGATACAGCTCTTGAAATATCAATTCGTGTGGACTACCCTACCGGTGGTCCTCACGAACTTGTTGACACTCTACTCAACTTCATAGCCGACGAACTCCACGTTGCCCGCAAGGATGCTAAGGACAAGAAGAAACTCCTCAACGCTGCCGTAGAGAAAGGCAGGGAACTCATGCTCCCTAACCGCGAAGAGCAGTTGGAGTTCATGGGGGCAGAGACTCCCACCTATTATTATAATTATAATGTAAAGGTGGAGACAGAAACGGAGGATTACGTCACCTATACCGTCACATACGAAGAGTATCAGGGAGGCGCTCACGGAGGCTATGTCATTACGGGCACAACGTTCTATAAGTCTGATGCTCGCCGTCTTGACTGGAGCAGCTTTAAGAACACGTCGTCAAAGGCATTCCAGAAAATCCTGAAGGACGGACTTTACGACTACTTCGGAGAATACGACAAGGGAATGACCGATGCCGACCTTAAAGATATTCTCATCAGCGTTGACGACATCAACAACATCCCTCGTCCACAGTTTGCCCCCTACCTCACTCCCCGAGGTATGGTGTTCACCTACCAGCAGTACGAGATAGCAGCCTATGCCGCCGGTCTGCCGTCGTTCATCGTGCCGTATGAAAAAATCAGTAGTTTTTTGAAAAAACCTTAACGGATTAAACCTCTCGCTTTCTTCAAGGTCAAAGAATTGTATTAACCCCAAAAAAGAAGAAAGTTATGAAGAAGTTAATTATGATTATGGCAGCCATGTTCTGTATGACAGGCGCTATGGCACAAGGTGAGTTTAAGAAGATGCCTAAGAAGCACAAGGACCCCGTGGCAAAGATGGCACGCGAGTTGGACCTCACCCCGGAACAGATGACAAAGGTTCGTGAACTCAACGCTAAATATCCTGAGCTACAAATGAAGAACCGTCCTCACCGTCCACACGTAAAGAACGACAGTCTCCGTCCGAAGATGCGTCCGGATATGCGTCCCGAAGCAGACCCACAGAAAAGGATGGCACAGCACAAGGAGTTGCGCGCTAAGTATGACAAGGAGCTGAAAGACATCCTCACAAAGAAACAGTTCAAACTCTATAAGGAGAACAGGGAGAAGATGCGCGAGAAGCACGATATGCGCATGCAAGGCAAGCCAGAATTTAAAAACTAAGCTTCTCCAATCGCGAGCGCAACTGCTCGGCTAACGACTTACGAATGCCCAGACGTATCTGACACGTGTTGTCATACATCTGGGCTATTATTCTTGGATTCATATCTTTCACCACCTTCATCACCTGGTTCATCATGACGTATGGGAAGTCATACACCACCTCCTCCTCTACCTGGCGCTGCTCAATGGTGGCGTGGGCTATCGCGTCTGCTGCCGCCTCACGGTAAGCTACTATGAGTCCGCTTGTTCCAAGGTTCACTCCTCCGTAGTATCTCACCACCACGATGAGTATGTCTGTCAGCTCGTTGCTGTTTATCTGTCCTAATATCGGCTTCCCCGCAGTAGAACTGGGTTCACCGTCGTCGTTGGCACGAAACTCTGTCCTCTCGGCACCGAGCATATAAGCATAACAGACGTGGCGCGCATCGTAGTACTTCTTTCTGTACTCCGCAACAACCTCTTTCACCTCGTCAACATTTGTGACGTGGTGGGCAAAGGCAAGGAACTTACTGCGTTTCTCGGTGTAGTATCCTTCGCCAACGGTCTTCGTTATGGTTTTATATTCGTCGGTCATTTCTTTCCCAAGACCTTCAGTCTTTCACTTAACGTCATCTTTCTGTATTCTCGCCACGCCGTTGCCAACCCGTTGTTCCTCTTGAGGTAGTCCATATCGTACATATATTTATATGCTTCCATCTCGAAGGGGTTAAGCACGTATGCCGAATTCTTAACCTTCCTGCAGTACCGGAGCGCCGCAAGCGAGAACCATCCGTACAGCAAGTAGAAGCGCCACCAGGAGTTGCCCGTCGACTGCGCCTGCCTCAGGTGTATCATCTCGTGGTTCATCAGCGGCCCCATCTCTCCGTTCAGCTCGTCGGCAAGTTCTCTGCTGCCTGTTATGACGTGTCCGAAGAGGGTTATCGCCATATATCCCCTGCGACTCCACCACTTACTGTATTCCGCCTTCATCACTACCATCGACGAAGGGCGCGGTGCTCTTAGTACAACACTCAGCAGGTTCAATGCTTACTTCTTCTTTTTCGTTGACTTCTTCTTCGCTGTCGAACTGCTCTTCTTCGTTGAAGTGCTCTTTGTCTGTGTCGTATTCTCCGTACTCTTTATCACTATCGTCTGTGGCACGGGTTTATAGTAACGGAGTGCCTGCGGAAGGGCTCTCTTTATGTCGGCAATACGCTGCTGGTCGCTGGGGTGAGTACTCCAGAATGTAGAGGTGTTGCCGTTGTTGCCCGACGCCATCCTCGTCCAGAAGGTAACAGCCTCGTTAGGGTCATAGCCCGCCATAGCTGCGAAGATCAGTCCCATGTGGTCTGCCTCGCTCTCGTTGTCGCGTGAATACTTCAACGACGACGCCTTAGCACCGAGACCATATACATTTCCTGCTATAGCTGTTGTAGCGGAGCCGGCACCTGCGGCGGAGAGTACACCGCCCAGAATCTGTGCTCCGTACTGCTGCCTCAGCTGTGTGCTGTACTGCTCCGCAGAGTGCATAGCTACTGCGTGGGCTATCTCGTGACCGAGTACTATGGCGAGTCCTGCCTCCGTCTGTGTGTAAGGGAATATTCCTTCATACACCACAATCTTTCCGCCAGGCATACAGAAGGCGTTTGCCTGCTGGTCCTGTGTCAGGTTGAACTCCCACTTATAGTCGGCTATCTCGTTAGCATATCCGTTCTGTTTCAGGTAAGTCTCTACGGCTGAAGCCAGACGCTGACCTACTCTCGTCACCATTGCTGTCTTCTCGGCATCGGTTGACTTCTTCGCTGTCTTCATGTAGTTCGAGTACTCCTGATAACTCAATGTCAGTATCTGACTGTTATCCACCATAATGTTCTGCTTACGTCCTGTTACAGGTACCGTACGCGTTGTTCCGCAGGAAGCAGCCAACACTGCTACCATCAATGTTAAGACATAAATCTTCAGTTGTTTCATATCTGCTGTGTTTTCTTTTGAGCTACAAAATTACTACTTATTTTTTTATAAGCCAACTAATCACAATTATTTCTTTTGTGTCAATTTGTCCTTTCCTTGTGTCATTTTGTCGCTTTCGGCTCTTTGGTACGGGTATTGCCTCACTGAGGGCAAAGAGAATTAATTAACAACAAACAAATAAGTCTAACTTTTAAAATATAATTTGGAGGTAATTATTATGATGTATCCAACATTTGCAAGACGTAATTCATGGTTGCCAACAGTGTTTAACGATTTCTTCGACACCGACTATATGCCAAAGGCTAACGCTACGGCACCTGCTATCAACGTAAAGGAAACAGAAAAAGAGTATATCGTAGAGCTCGCTGCTCCAGGAATGACAAAGGAGGACTTCAACGTCAACCTTAACCAGGAGGGAGACCTCGTAATAAAGATGGAGCATAAGCAGGAGACAAAGGACGAAGACCAGAAGGCTCACTACCTGCGCCGCGAGTTCAACTACTCTAAGTACGAGCAGACCTTGATACTTCCTGACGACGTTAACAAGGAGGAGATTGGTGCTAAGGTTGCCGACGGAGTGCTCTCCGTAACGCTTCCTAAGAACATCAAGGAGGAAGTGAAGGTTGAACGCCAAATAACAGTGGGTTAACCTCATTTTGAAAAGAAAGTCCCCGAATGTTTTTCTCATTCGGGGATTTTTTGTATCTTCGCACCCGAAATGTTAGACGCTTTATTCATAATTCTTGGCGCCGTACTCGTTCTGTGGGGTGCCGACAGACTTACCGAAGGTGCATCGGAGATAGCACGCCGGCTGAAGATAACCGAAATTGTTGTCGGACTTACCGTCGTGGCTATGGGAACTTCTATGCCCGAATTTTTCGTCAGTATGATGTCTGCCGTAAAGGGCACCTCCGACCTCGCCGTAGGAAACGTAGTGGGTTCAAACATCTTCAACACCCTGCTCATTGTGGGCGTTACGGCAATGGTGGCTCCAATGACTATCAGCGCCGGAACGGTGAAGAAGGACATCCCCTTTGCAGTACTTGCTTCTATGGCGCTGCTCGTCTTCGCCTACAACGGCGAGATAAGTCGCCTTGATGCCGCACTGCTCTTCGTCGGCTTCATAATATTCATGGTGGTCACGGTGAGGGGAGCAAAGACGCAGCCCCAGACCGTTCCTGACGCAGGCGAACAGGTGGCGCAGCCCGCTATGAAGAGCTGGCTGGCATGCTGCTACATCGTGCTCGGACTGGCGTGTCTCGTCGTAGGCTCAAACCTCTTTGTTGACGGGGCTACAAGCATTGCACGTACCTTCGGCGTCAGCGATGCCGTAATAGGTCTTACCATAGTTGCCGGCGGCACGTCGCTGCCCGAACTGGCAACGAGCATCGTCGCCGCTAAGAAGGGAAAGAGCGCCATAGCTATCGGCAACGTCATAGGCTCTAACGTCTTCAACATCCTTATGATTCTTGGTGTCACAGGACTCATCCTCCCTATGGATATTCAGGGCATCACCATCATTGACTACTCCGTAATGCTCGGCGGCATCCTGCTGCTGTGGCTCTTCAGCTATACTAAATACACGGTAGCACGCTGGGAGGGAGCCGTACTTACTGCTATTTTCGCAGCCTACCTTAGTTTCTTGATTTATAACTTATAAGTTTACAGATATGAAAAAGTTTTTTTTATGCACACTACTGGGTGCCTTCCTGCTATCATGTCAGGCACAGAAGAAAAAGCCAGTAGAGAATACTGAACAGACAACGGACCTCACAGCACAGCTGAAGGAGTACCAGAAGAAGACCGCCGAAAAGTACAAGGGCTTTGCCGAAGTATATATGAAATACGAGGAACTCGTAAAGGCTGGCAAGAAGACGGAGGCAGAGGCTATGGAACCTGAGCTGGAGCGCATGTACGGCGAATACGACGACTTCGCCCAGAAGGAGTACGACAAGATAATGCTTGGCAGACAGTTCATTGACCTCCAGATGAACGACCTCTCCGGCAAGGCTGCAAAGCTTAGCGACTGGGCTGGCAAGGGCAACTACGTTATGGTTGACTTCTGGGCTTCGTGGTGCGGACCGTGTCGCGAGGAGATGCCTAACGTGGTGGCTGCATACAACAAATACCACAGCAAGGGCTTCGACATCGTGGGAGTATCGTTCGACCAGCAGCAGAAGGCGTGGGAGAAGGCTGTCAAAGACCTTAATACCCCCTGGCACCACATCTCCGACCTCAAGGGATGGAAGTGCGCCGCTTCTGCTATCTACGGCGTAAGCTCTATTCCCGCAAGCCTGCTCATCGGTCCCGACGGAAAGATTGTTGCTACAAACCTGCGTGGCGAGAAACTGGAAGAAACACTCAGCAAGATATATGGAAAATAAAGGAGTAAGGAGCAACGAAGGACTGAAAGCCCTCGGCGCAAAGACACAGTACAAGGACGACTACGCCCCCGAAGTGCTCGAGACGTTTACCAACAAACACCCCGAGAACGACTACTGGGTGAAGTTCAACTGTCCGGAGTTCACGTCGCTATGCCCCATCACAGGACAGCCCGACTTCGCCGAAATCGTCATCCAGTACATCCCCGACGAGCGTATGGTGGAGTCGAAGAGCCTGAAACTATACCTCTTTAGTTTCCGTAATCACGGCGACTTCCACGAGGACTGCGTCAACGTCATCATGAAGGACCTCATCCGTCTTATGGATCCAAAGTATATTGAGGTGACAGGACTGTTTACACCACGCGGTGGCATAAGCATCCACCCCTATGCAAACTACGGTCGTAAGGGAACAAAGTACGAGAAACTGGCTGAGCAGCGTTTCGCAACTCATCAATAGAATATCGTGGGTGCGAGGTTATTTCCTATAATACCCCCGCTCCGTACCGTCTTTGTAACGTATGCGCAGGGAATCAGTCTGGAGAAGTATGATATCAACGGTATCGTGCTTCTCTTCTTTTTTCTTCAGGCTGTCGACAATGGCGAACGAGCCCTCTGTGAGCACCAGATGACCGTTGAAGATGTGCCACTTGGTGTAGGGTTTCGGCTTGGGAAACACCACGGGACTCTCCGGGTCCACGTTGGGACGCCACAGTCCTATTGGCATTGCCACGTAGTGACGCTTCAGCGAGAAACCTATCTCCTGGGGGACAAGCTGCGACTTCAGCATCGAGTCGCGCTCGTGCTCCTCGGCATCGGAGAGCAAATCGTCGTTGTTTATCCTCTTCAGCAACGTAGGCATCTCAAGACGCGCCCAGTTGCCCTTCAGCTTATCAAGATTGATAACGAGGTCCGCCTTCGTAGTGTCATTGCCGTTAACAATAATACATACCCAGTCGCCAACACTCGGACGACCAAGAACCTTGTGGTGCTCCATAGCACCTATTATATTATATGTGACGGGGTCGCCACCTTTTCCAGGCAGAAACACCAGCACGGAGTCGGTACATCCGTCGCAGGCGAGACCGTAAAGTGTGGAGTCGCCGTCTATCTTGGTTTGCAAACCTATTCCGTCCTTCTGTTCGGCGGGCTTTTTGTCGCTGCAGCCTGCTATCATCAGCGCTGCAAATGCTACTGAAAGAATTGTCGTTACCTTCATCTCTTTAAGAATTACGCTTGCAAAGGTAGTAAAAAATTCATTTTTTCACTATATTATTTTCTCATTTTTACATTTTTCACTATCTTTGCGCTCAAAATACAGAAAAACATAAAGCTTTAAAGTATGAAGAAGAGAATACAGTTTAGTCTTGTTTACAGAGACATGTGGCAGAGCTCAGGTAAGTTTCAGCCACGCAAAGACCAGTTGGAACGCGTAGCACCAGCTATCATCGACATGGGTGTTTTCGACCGTGTGGAAACCAACGGTGGAGCCTTCGAACAGGTTAATCTCCTCGCTGGCGAGAACCCTAACGACGCCGTTCGTGCCTTCTGTAAACCTTTCAACGAAGTAGGCATAAAGACACACATGCTCGACCGCGGACTCAACGCGCTGAGAATGTACCCCGTGCCCGACGATGTTCGCGAGTTGCAGTATAAGGTTAAGCACGCACAGGGTGTTGACATCCCACGTATCTTCTGCGGACTTAACGACACCCGAAATATCATTCCTTCCATCAAGTGGGCTAAGGCGGCAGGCATGACACCACAGGCTACCCTGTGTATCACCACATCACCCGTCCACACCGTAGAGTACTACAGCGGAATAGCCGACGAGGTTATCGCTGCCGGCGCCGAGGAAATCTGTCTTAAGGATATGGCTGGTATCGGACAGCCCGCAATGCTCGGAGCACTGACAAAGGCTATAAAGACAAAGCACCCCGACGTCATCATACAGTACCACGGACACTCCGGACCAGGACTCTCTATGGCGTCAATACTCGAAGTATGTAACAACGGTGCCGACGTCATCGATACAGCCATCGAACCACTCTCTTGGGGAAAGGTTCATCCGGACATCATCTCCGTACAGTCTATGCTGAAGAACGAAGGCTTCGAGGTCAAGGAAATCAATATGAACGCTTACATGCAGGCACGTACCCTCACCCAGGAGTTCATCGACGACTGGCTGGGATACTTCATCAATCCAGGCAACAAACACATGTCAAGTCTGCTGCTCGGATGCGGACTCCCCGGCGGAATGATGGGCTCTATGATGGCAGACCTCGCAGGTATCCACCGCTCTATCAACACCATCCTCAAGAGCAAGGGACAGCCTGAATATACCACCGACGAGATGCTCGTAAAACTCTTCGACGAGGTTGCCTACGTATGGCCACGTGTCGGCTATCCACCACTCGTAACACCGTTCAGCCAGTATGTCAAGAACATAGCACTCATGAACCTCCTCACACTCGCTCAGGGCAAGGGACGCTTCGTCATGATGGACGACTCCATGTGGGGAATGATTCTCGGCAAGAGCGGAAAGATTCCTGGAACAATAGACCCCGAACTCGTAGCACTCGCAGAGAAACAGGGCAGAGAGTTCACCACAGCCGACCCGCACACTCTTATTCCTAACGCTCTCGACGACTTCCGCAAGGAGATGGACGAGAACGGATGGGACTACGGCAAGGACGACGAGGAACTCTACGAACTGGCTATGCACCCGGAACAGTACCGCGACTACAAGAGCGGCATCGCCAAGAAACGTATGCTCGCCGACCTGCAGAAGGCAAAGGATGCAAAACTCGGCGCTTCACTCACACCGGAACAGGTGGCAGCCTTCAAGCACGCCAAGGCAGACCCTATAGTAGCACCCGTAAAGGGACAGATATACTACGAGTTCAGCGGCGACAGCGAGTGCGCACCGTGCATCGAACCGTTCATCGGTCAGGAATATACCGAGAGCCAGGTATTCTGCTACATCCAGACCCCTTGGGGCGCAATAGAGTCCGTACCCGCATGTCTCGGCGGAAAACTCGTCGAAGTCACCGCAAAGCAGGGCGCCAAGGTAAATCGTGGTGATATTCTTGGTTACATAGAACGTCCACAAGAGTAATAATGGACTATCAGAGAATCATCGATAAATACTACAAGGAGGACGACGCGCTGCGCCACGTCCTCCTTGTTCATAGCCATAGCGTAGCACTCAAGGCACTCGCCATCGTCGATGCACACCCCGAACTGCACATCGACCGCCGCTTTGTCGAAGAGGCAGCAATGCTCCACGACATCGGCATCTTCCGCTGCGACGCCCCGGGCATCCACTGTCACGGCACAGAGCCCTACATCTGTCACGGACCCATAGGCGCCGAACTCCTCCGTGCCGAAGGATTTCCCCAGCACGCCCGCGTGTGCGAGCGCCATACCGGAACGGGCATCACGCTGCAGACAATCCTCGAACGACAACTGCCACTACCCCACATGGACCTCCTCCCCGAGACACTCGAAGAAAAGGTAGTATGCTATGCCGACAAATTCTTCTCAAAGACAAAGCTACACACCGAGAAAACCCTCGAACAGGCAGAACACAGCCTCCTGAAATTCGGCGAAGACACCATCATCCGCTTCCACGAACTCACCAAGCTGTTCGAATAGCCCTTAGTCTTTAGCACTAAAACCCGACAACAATTATGGAAAAAAATGTTAGATTCAAAAAGAAAGCCAAAGTTATCGACATTTTAATCACATCCGTGTCCGCTATGGTTTCCGTTGGCGTCATGTTTTATGCTGTTGTTCATTTCGGGCTTAAGGACACGTGGGTAGAGCTTGTCCTCGACATGTTTTATCTGGCATGTCTGGTCATGATGTGGATGTTCTTCTTCAACCGTCTCAAGCCAGACCATTTCAACTACTGGTGTACGTTGTGCGTAGGTATGACTATACTCATTCGCGATATCCTTGTCCGCGCCGATTTCAGTAGCGAAGTGCTCCGCATATCCAGTCTTATACTCTCGGAGCTGCTGCTTCTTACACTCACGTATTTCTATTCCCGAAGACGATGGAAGAGTTACTCCAAGCGTGATTTATGGACAATCTTTGTAATCGACGTCCTCATTGCCGCCATCTATCATTACGAAATCTCTGTCCTTCAGCCTGTTACCGAAGGCACGAACTACCTGCTCACTGAAATCTGGATACGTCCCACCATCACCTACGGACTGGTAGCATGTTACGTTACTGAAACAAAAGAATAGTAACCCCGCACCACGAAAAATAGCGGAGCCGAAGCTCCGCTTTCTTCCTTCTTACTTTATACTTCCTACTTGCCGTAGGCAATACATTGTAATTCAACCATCAACCATCATCCTTTTTCACCCATGTTGTCAACGATAGGGTAACGTTTCGTTATTCCGTTATCCAAGGGGGGCCCTGAATCAGGGCGGTGCCGTCAGCCTACCCGTAGCCATGTACGTAAAACGTTTGCACAGAGTCAGAAGTTATGCACTTATGACTTATGCACTTAGGACAGGAATGTTTTTTGATAACACACTGGGGGTTCGATAATACATTCCAAATAATAACATATATTATTTTATTATATATTATAATTATAATTATAATATATAATAATAGTTTTTGCCTCATAGATTGCAAAAA
>ONAJ01000035.1 GCA_900315775.1 uncultured Prevotella sp. | reverse complement strand
ATGTCGGATTAAGCTACTTATACTATCGGAATTTGACCTGTTAGGTTATGCAGTTATGAGTTATGCACTTCGGACATTAAGGTTTTTGCAATCTATGAGACAAAAACCATTATTATATATTATAATTATAATTATAATATATAATAAAATAATATATATTATTATTCGGAATGTATTATCGACCCCCCGGTGTGTGATCGAAAAACATTCCTGTCCTAAGTGCATAAGTCATAAGTGCATAACTTCTGACTCTGTGCAAACGTTTTACGTACATTATATTAAAATATGTGTGAAAAAGCTCGGACAGTTATGGCTCCGCTTATTATATTAATCTTCCAGTCGTTTGAAGGCTTTGGGGAGGTAGGCGATGATGTCGCGTGCTATGAGACTCTCCATGCCGAGGTCTCTTGCGGCAATGTCGCCGGCGAGTCCGTGGAGGTACATTCCCAGTTGGCATGCTTCGCTCTGTTTGTAGCCTCGTGCGAGGAGGGCAAGGATTATTCCGGTGAGGACGTCGCCGCTGCCTGCGGTAGCCATACCTGCGTTGCCTGTGGAGTTGAAGATTACCTGTCCGTCGGGCATGCAGAGTGCTGAGTAGTGACCCTTGAGGATGATATATGACTGCAGGGACTCTGCGAGGTTGGAGGCTTTGGAGATGCGCTCGAAGCTGTCGGCACAGGGTCCGCCGCTGATGAGGTCGAACTCCTTGGGATGTGGCGTCATGATGGTGCCGTGAGGCAGTTGCTGCAGCCACGCGTGGTGGTTGGCAAGGATGTTGAGGGCGTCGGCATCGAGTACTATAGGACAGGTGGTGCGCCTTATCTGGGTAATCATTGCTATGGAGGTGTTCTCCTGTTGTCCTATGCCGGGACCTATGGCGAGTGCATCGACGTCAGTGGCGTCAATGGGGTTGGTGAAGTAGAACTCTTCACGGTCTATGTGGAGCACTGCCTCGGGGGCTGTTATCTGCAGGATGTCGCCATTGCGACGTGGTGTGCATATTTCGAGTTTTCCGACGCCGGAGCGCATACACGCATTGGCGGCGAGGGTGGCGGCTCCTGCCATGCCGTAGCTGCCGGCGATGAGGAGAGCCTTGCCCATAGAGCCTTTGTGGGCGAAGTCGTCGCGATGTTTTAGCAGTGCGCGGACGTCGTTTTCCTCCTGGAGGGTGTATTTTGTGTTTATCTTGTCTATTCCCTCCTGACTGAGTCGGATGTCGAGGATGCGCAGCTTTCCTATGTAGTGCTGGTTCTCGGCGAAGAGGAACGACAGTTTTTTCTGGTGCAGGGTGAGGGTGACGTCAGCCTTGATGATGTTCGCACGTACATTATATGTATTGTCCTCGGTCATAAGTCCTGAGGGCACGTCGATGCTGACAACGGTAGCGGGGCTCTGGTTGATGTACTTGATGAGCGAGGCGAAACCTCCTGCGAGTGGCTTTGTGAGTCCGCTGCCGAAGAGTCCGTCAACGACGAGTGTGCCGCTTTCGAGTTTTGGCGGTTCAAATTCGTCGATAATCTCGTGGAACTCCTTCATCTTCCGGCTGTCGAGGATGCGCTGACGGTTTATGGTGCAGTCCTCGGAGAGTCGTCCGTTGATATTAAACAGATAGGTAGAAACGTCGTAGCCCTGTTCGCAGAGCATGCGCGCTACGGCGAGTGCGTCGCCACCGTTATTGCCCGGACCTGCAAAGACTACGACGGGCACCTGTACGGACCACTGGTCGGAGATGGCTCGGGTAAGTGTTTTCGCTGCGCGTTCCATGAGGTCGATGGAACGGATAGGCTCGTGCGCTATGGTGTAAGAGTCTAATTCGCGAATATGTGAACTTGTAAAAATCTTCATTTCGCTGCAAAATTACAAAATAATTCATAATTCATAATGCATAATTAATAATAATTTACTAATTTTGCAGCGAAAATAGTTAAACAGCTATGAAAAGGGTAAAGATAAAGGATAAAGAATTTGAAGTTTCGATTACCTCGGAAACTATTTTGGAGCGTGTCCACGCTGTGGCAGAAGAGATAAACAAGGACATGGAGGGCAAGACCCCGTTGTTCCTCATTGTATTGAATGGTGCGTTTATGTTTGCTGCCGACCTGATGAAGGAAATCACAATACCTTGCGAGTTGAGTTTCGTGAAGTTAGCATCGTATGAAGGAGTGCTATCGACGGGAAAGGTGAAGGAGGTCATAGGTCTTAATGTAGATATTAGCAACAGAGACGTCATCATTGTGGAGGACATCGTTGACACAGGTAAGACAATGCACCAGATGTTGGCAACGCTGTCGATACGCAACCCTAAGTCGATAAAGATATGTTCGCTGTTCCTGAAGCCAGACAAGTTGGAGGAGGACATCAAGGTGGACTACTGTTGTTTCTCGATACCTAATGACTTCATCGTGGGCTACGGACTGGACTACGACCAGTTGGGTAGGAACCTGAAGGAGGTTTATACTTTGGTTGAAGGTTGAAGGTTGAAGGTTTAGGTGATGAGAGAATATAAGTTACCACATAAGCTTGGGGAGGTAGAGACGCAGAAGACGGATCTAATAACCGACATGTGGTATGAATTAAAGAAGACAGGGAAACAAGGAGACAAGGAAAAAGGTGAAAGAGTTGGGGATAATCAACAAAAACAAATCAAAATGAAGAATATAGTAATTTTCGGCGCTCCGGGTTCCGGAAAAGGAACACAGAGTGAGTTGATGATAAAGCACTACGGACTGGGACACATCTCTACAGGAGACGTGCTGCGTAGCGAGATAAAGAAAGGTACAGAGTTGGGAAAACTCGCTGCCAGCTATATCGACGGCGGCAATCTTATTCCCGACGAGCTGATGATTTCGATATTGGCCAACGTGTACGACGGATACGGAAGAGGTCACAAAGGAGTGATATTCGACGGTTTCCCACGTACCATACCGCAGGCAGAGGCTTTGAAGAAGATGCTCGAGGAGCGTGGCGACAAGGTTGCTGCAATGATAGAGTTGGACGTACCCGAGGACGAACTCATGCAGCGCCTCATAAAGCGCGGTGAGGAGAGCGGACGTGCCGACGACAACGAGGAGACGATAAAGAAGCGCCTCAAGATATATCATTCGCAGACACAGCCGCTGATAGAGTGGTACAAGAAAGAAGGACTGCACCACCACGTCAACGGACACGGCACGCTGGAAGAGATTTTTAGAAATATAAAGAGAGTAATAGATAGCCTAGGATAGCTAGGATAGCCTAGGCGGTCCTAGGAAACCCTAGAAAAAAAGAAAAAATGGAAAGTAATTTCGTAGATTATGTGAAGATTTACTGTCGCTCGGGAAAGGGCGGCAGGGGATCTATGCACCTGAAACACATAAAGTACAACCCCAACGGAGGTCCCGACGGGGGTGACGGTGGAAAGGGTGGCAGCATAATCCTTCGCGGCAACCATAACTACTGGACGCTGTTGCACCTGAAGTACCAGCGCCATATAAAGGCAGAGCACGGTGGCGACGGCGGCAGAGACAAGTGTCACGGCACCGACGGCAAGGACGTTTATGTTGACGTGCCCTGCGGAACAGTAGTGTATAATGCCGAGACGGGAAAGTACATCTGCGACGTTACCTACGACGGTCAGGAGGTGGTGCTGCTGAAAGGCGGACGCGGAGGACTGGGAAACTTCCAGTTCCGTAGTGCCACAAACCAGGCGCCACGTTTTGCACAGCCCGGTGAGCCTATGCAGGAGATGACCGTCATCATGGAGCTGAAACTACTTGCCGACGTAGGACTGGTGGGTTTCCCCAATGCCGGAAAATCGACGCTGCTGTCAGCACTCTCTTCGGCAAAACCAAAGATAGCCAACTACCCCTTCACCACACTGGAACCGTCGCTTGGCATCGTGGCGTACAGAGATAATAAGTCGTTCGTTATGGCCGATATCCCTGGAATAATAGAGGGTGCCAGCGAGGGCAAAGGACTCGGACTGCGTTTCCTGAGGCACATAGAGCGCAACTCGCTGTTGCTCTTCATGGTGCCTGGCGATTCCGACGACATTCTCCGCGAATATAATATACTACTGAAAGAACTGGAGAACTTCAACCCGGACATGCTCGACAAACACAGGGTACTCGCCGTTACGAAGTGCGACTTGCTGGACGACGAACTGGTAGAGATGTTGCGTACGGAGATTAAGGAGACAGGGAGACAGGGAGACAAGGAGTTGCCCGTGGTGTTTATCTCGGCGGTGGCAAACAAAGGACTTGACGAGTTGAAGGACGTGCTGTGGAAAGAGCTTAACAGCGAGAGCAATAAGCTACAGGCGATAACGAGCGAAGACGTCATTGTTCATAAGGATAAAGACATGACGTCGTTCGTTGACGAGGAGGAAGATGTGGAATTCTTTGATATCGAGGATATAGAAGATATAGAGGAGAGAGAATAGTAGAAAAAGAAGAGTTAAGGATGAAGAAATGGGTAACGATATTTATGCTAGCACTGCTTGTTTCGTGTAACAATGAAACGGTGTATCATAAGTTCGTTAACATTGAAGGGGGGAAGTGGACAAAACAGAATAAGTTTACATTCGAGGCAGGTTCCTTTGACAGCGACATGACGGTGGAGGAGAGTGTGGAGCTGCGACTGTGGGCAAGAGATTATCCCTATGGAAATATAAGTATCTTGGTGGAGCAGACCCTGTTCCCCGCGAAGACAAAGACTGTTGACACACTGACGTATGTGTTTTCAAGGAGACAGGGAGACAGGGAGACAAGGAGCCCTGATGGTCCTGCTTTTTTCCAGGTATCGATGCCACTGAAGACGCTGTCGCTGCATAAGGGCGACTCGCTGTCGGTGACGTTGCGACATAACATGAAGTGTATGGCGCTGCCAGGAGTTGTGGATGTGGGAGTGAAGTTAAAAAATACAATATGAAAGAATTAACGTTAAAGTACGGATGTAATCCGAATCAGAAGCCCTCGAGGATATTTATGGAGGAGGGCGAGTTGCCTATTGAGGTGTTGAACGGCAGACCGGGATACATAAATTTCCTTGATGCCCTGAACTCATGGCAGTTAGTGAAAGAGATGCGTGAGGCAACAGGACTGCCCTCGGCAGCGTCGTTCAAACACGTGTCGCCGGCAGGTGCTGCTGTAGGATTACCCCTTAGCGACACGCTGAAGAAGATATACTTCGTTGACGACATAGAGGGTCTTGACGACTCTCCGATAGCCTGCGCCTATGCACGTGCCCGCGGTGCCGACAGAATGAGTTCGTACGGCGACTTCGTAGCACTCTCGGATACCTGTGATGCTGTTACGGCACGTATCCTGAAGAGGGAGGTCAGCGACGGTGTCATTGCTCCCGACTATACCGAGGAGGCGCTACAGATTCTCCGCGATAAGCGCAAGGGAACGTATAACGTCATAAAGATAGACAAGGACTACGTGGCAGCACCTGTGGAGCGTAAGCAGGTGTTCGGCATCACCTTTGAGCAGGGAAGAAACGAGATTCGTCTTGACGATCCCGCACTGTTCGAGAATATACCTACGAAGAACAAGACGTTCCCCGAGGATGCACGCAGGGACCTTATGATAGCGCTGATAACGCTGAAATACACACAGTCGAACTCAGTGTGCTACGTAAAAGACGGACAGGCGATAGGTATCGGTGCCGGACAGCAGAGTCGTATTCACTGTACCCGTCTGGCAGGCTCCAAGGCAGACATCTGGTGGTTGCGTCAGCATCCGAAGGTGATGGCTTTGCCCTTCAAAGACGACATCCGCAGGGCAGACCGCGACAACACCATAGATATATATATAGGTGAGGAGCACGACGACGTGCTCAAGGAAGGAGCCTGGCAGCAGTTCTTCAAGACCCGTCCCGAGGTGCTCACCCGTGAGGAGAAGGCTGCATGGATAGCAAAGAACAGCAAGGTTTCCTTAGGTTCAGATGCTTTCTTCCCCTTCGGTGACAATATAGAGAGAGCACATAAGAGTGGTGTGGAATACATAGCACAGGCAGGAGGCTCCGTGCGTGACGACCATGTTATCATGACGTGCGACAAGTATGACATAGCTATGGCGTTCACCGGAGTGCGACTATTTCATCATTAATGCATAATGCATAATTCATAATTCATAATGCGGAGGGCTAACGGCAAGATTATTTCTTCTTGCGGTTAGCCCTCTGTTCACGATATTTCGCCTTCTGCATTGCAGACCCGCTGCCGTGTGCTCCGGTGATATACTTTTTCTTCTTCGCTTTGGTCTTCACCTTGTTGTCGGCTTTCTTCTCGCCGCCGCGTCCAAAGTTGATACCGTTTTCCAATATTGACTGAAAATCGTCCATAGCATCCTCCTTATTTTTTCTTTTTGCGTTTCTTCTTGTTCTTGTCGAAGCGTGTGATGCTCTCGCCGGCAAGGAGGTCAACAGGACGTTCCGCCTCCTTCTGGTTGTTGTCATCGACGAGAGAGACAGGCTTCTCGCCGCGTTTGTTCATCTCTATGATGTGCATAGCCCTCTCGGCAGTTATCGTCTCGATGTTCACCGCCATACGTTTGTCGGTAGAGTAGGTCACGAGACCTGCGAGGATGTCGCTCTTGAAGTGGTAGTAGTCGCTGTCCATAGTCTGCAGCACCGCCTCGCGCGATGGCATACGTTTTCCTGCCTCCATGTAGTCGTCAACCTCGTAGTTGAGGCAGCACTTCAGTTTGGCACACATTCCCGCCAGTTTCTGCGGGTTCAACGAGAGATCCTGGTAGCGTGCTGCTCCTGTGCTCACGCTGACGAAGTTCTTCATCCATGTGGCGCAGCACAGTTCGCGTCCGCAAGGTCCTGTACCTCCTATTCGTCCAGCCTCCTGACGTGCACCAATCTGTTTCATCTCAATGCGTACGTGGAAGGTGGCGGCGAGGTCCTTGATGAGTTGTCGGAAATCTACACGTTCGTCGGCGATATAGTAGAAGATAGCCTTGTTGCCATCACCCTGATACTCCACGTCGCCAATCTTCATGTCGAGTCCCAGACCTTTAGCTATCTGACGACTCTCAATCATTGTGGCGTGTTCGCGAGCCTTTGCCTCGTTGTATCTCTCTATGTCGGAAGGTTTCGCTATGCGGTATATCCTCTTTATGTCGTCGGCACTCTTGAGGTTAGCCTTTTTTATCTGCAGTTTAACCAGTTTTCCCGTCAGCGTCACCACACCGATGTCGTGTCCCGGGTTAGCCTCGACAGCCACGATGTCGCCCTTCTTCAGGTCCAGGTTATTTACATTATGGTAGTAGCCTTTGCGGGTATTCTTGAACTGCACCTCCACGAGGTCTGTACTCTCCACGTTTCCCGGTACGTCGGCAAGCCAGTCGTAGGTATTCAACTGTTTGTCCTGTCGTCCGCAACCCTTACAGCAGAGTCCTCTGTCGTTGCCTGTGATATATTTATATTCCATAACTCGTAGTGTTTATTTTGCTATGAGCAATACAATTATTTTGAGTGCCATATCGTAGAACACGATTTTGGCGTTAGCATTCTGTCCTATGTCGCGTTTGCAGCGTTGCAGCAGTTCTGCAATCTCCACCACGTTAGCCTCGTTGATGAAGCGTGCGAAGTTGCGTGCGAAGTTCTCCTCCGCCTGTGTCATGTAGTTAAGCTCGCGGTTCTGGAAGTTGAACATGAAGTTCTCGCGCACCATATAGAGGAAGTAGTCGAGCATGTTACGCTGTCGTTCGCGACCGTATGCCGCCACCGTCTCGCTCCATTTCTTCAGTTCCTTGACGTTGCGCTGGTAGGAGAGTCGCATGAGTTGCATGAACATCTCCAGGTACAGCTGTCTGTCGTTATCGACATTAAGCTCCTCCATAGCGCGTGTCCACGAGCCGTTGGCGCAGCGTGCTATGCGGTGAGCCTCTTCGGGGTTGATGCCTCGTTCGCTTATCAGTGCCTGTTCTATGTCCTCTGTGGCAATGCGTTTCACGTCGATGCGCTGTGTACGACTGAGTATCGTCTCGAGGAGCATCTCCGGCTGTTGACAGACCATGAGGAAGACGGTCTGCGACGGCGGTTCCTCGATGAGTTTAAGCATCTTGTTGGCACACTCGTCGTTCATGCGTTCCGGCATCCATATTATGCATACCTTATAACCACCCTGACTTGACTTCAACGACAGCTTACGCAGCAGGGCGTCGCTGTCGCCGACACCAATCTGTGCCTGTTGGTTGGCAGCATTCATGCGCTCCAGCCACATGTCCATAGTGAAGTATTGCGTCTCGTTGATGAGTTCGTTCCATTCGCGTGCAAAGTCGTCGCTCTCCATCTTATGTTCCGAGGCGGTGCCCGTAGGACGTATCACGGGGTAGGAGAAGAGCAGGTCGGGGTGTTGCCATTTCTTCAGCATAGCCTCAGAGTTGGCAGCGTTATGACTCGTCGTTGTAAGCAGATGGGCGGCGAAGTCCATTGCCAGCGCCATCTTTCCGCTTCCCTCCGGTCCGCAGAGCAACAGTGCGTGGGGCAGTCGTCCCTCGCTAACCATCTGTAGCAGTCGTTCCTTTATGTCGCTCTGTCCTATAACCATTGGTGTGTCCTTATACTAACTGTTTTGTTATCTCGTTGACGGAGTCAACAGCCGACATCGTGTAGAAGTGGATGTTGTTGATGCCGTTAGCGTAGAGGTTGCGGCACTGTTCTATGCCCCATTCTATGCCGAGAGCCTTAGCGTCGTCGTCGGTCTTGCACTTCAGAATCTCCTTTGCCAACTCCTCGGGGATGTCGCAGTGGAACGTCTTGGGAATCATCGTCAGCTGCGACAGCTTTGTGAAGGGTTTTATTCCTGGTACTATGGGTATGGTGACACCCATAGACTGTGCCTTCTTCACGAAGTCGAAGTATTTCTTGTTGTCGTAGAAGAGCTGTGTCACAGCATATTGTGCTCCGAGGTCCTGTTTCTGTTTGAGGTATTTTATGTCCTGTTCTATGTTAGGAGCCTCCTCGTGTTTCTCGGGGTAGCACGCCACACCAAAGGTGAACTTACTTCCCGGATGACGTATCGGAGAACCATCGACGAAGCGTCCTTCGTTGAACTCCACCACCTGTTGTATCAGCTCTGTGGTATGGGCATAACCCCCCGGTGTGGGGGTGAACACCTTGTCGTCCTTCGCCTTGTCGCCTCTTAGGAGCAACACATGACTGATGCCTAAGAACTGCAAGTCGAGGAGCTCGTACTCTATGTCTTCCTTGCTGACGCCGCTACAGATGACGTGGGGCACCACGGTGATGCCGAACTTACGTTGTATGGCGGCAGCGACAGCTATCGTTCCCGGACGGCGACGTACACGGAGACGCTGGAACTGTCCGTTGGGCAGCTCGTTATACACATATTCAGAGTGGTGAGTGGTGATGTTGATGAACAGCGGATGCCGTTCCATCAGCTTTTCTATTGAGGCGTAGAGTGCTTCGGTGCCGTTACCTTTCAGTGGGGGCAGCACTTCGAAGGAGATGTGTTTGTCTCCTGCACCGTTACCTTTTAATATCTCAAGAACGTTCATAACAGGGGACAAAGGTACGAAAAAGCGAGCGAAATGCCAAAGGAAAACTATTTTTTCTTTTTTGTGGCAACGCTCCACACGTATTTTCTGTCGTTGCTGACCGTTGTGTCTATGACACATTCAGCACGGGTGAGTATCTCTTTGAGGTTGTCGGTGATACCTGTGCCGACGAGTTTCGTTGCCGCCTCCTTCTTTGTCCACAGCTCTATGAATACCACTTCGGGGTCCTCGGCAGCAGCTATCGTTGCTATCTCATCGTCGTTCATGGTGTAGCGTGCCAGCTCGTCCTTGTAGCGTCCCACCGACTCAATGTCGATGCCGACGGGACTGTCGTCGATGGCGCATGCTACCGCATCCTTGCAATGACTGATGTTGAAGTGGATGTCGGGGTGATTGGTGAGGAAAGGTTTTCCGTGTTCTCCGTAGCTGAACAGCGGATTCTCGTCGATGTCGTAAACCTCGTGCAGGGCACGTTTCAGCAATAGGTATGAGAGCACGCACTGTCGCTGTCCCAGTTCGTGACGGAACTGCAGTGCCTGCTCACGACGCTGAGGACTAATCTGTTGCAGCGCCTCGGTGAGGTCGAAATTCCATATATTATCGTCGATGAGAACCCTCATTCTACAGATTCTCGAGGAAAGTCCTTGTCGCTTCGAAGGATCGGTTGGCTACGTTGCTCCAGAAGTTATGATACTGTGAAGCGTCGGTGTCGCGCAGAGGGATGTCGCTGATGATGCGGAACGAGATGAACGGCACCTTATTAATATAGCAAGCCTGAGCTATGGCGCACGACTCCATATCTACCGCCTTTGCCTCGGGGAACAGATCAATGATGCTCTGCATCTTCTCGCGAGTATCTACGAACCAGTCGCCGGTGACGATGAGTCCTTTGTGAGTCTTCACGGGCATCTTATCGACAACCTCCAACAGTTTAGGGTCTGCAGCGAAACGTTCCGGCATTCCCTGTACCTGTCCGTATTTCGTAGTGTCATCGATGGCTCTGCCGCAATACACGTCGTGGTAGCACAGCTCCGTGCTTACTATGACATCCTGAATGTTGATGTCGTCGCCGTTGCCGCCGGCACATCCCGTAGAAATAATCACGTCGGGGTGATGCTCGAAGATGAGTTTCTGTGCTCCCAGCGCCGCATTGACAGTTCCTATGCCGCACTTAATGAGGATAATCTCTTTGTTTTCAAATGATTTGGCTATCTTCTGGAGGTCGTTATATTCCTTGTCCATAGCCACTATTACACCGATTTTCATGTTTGTAAAGTGTTTTGTTTGTTTGCAAAGGTACAAAATAATTCATAATTCATAATGCATAATTCAAAAAATAATTCATAATTCATAATTCATAATTCATAATAATTTGCTAATTTTGCAGTCAAAATGGAAAAACAGATGAACAGAATAAAGAAATATCTGCCCGACGTGTTGGTAGTCCTCATGTTTGCGGCAATATCGTTTGCGTACTTTTTCCCTGCCGACATAGAGGGAAAGATACTCTATCGTCACGACTCTTCGGCAGGTAAGGGCATAGTAATGGAAGGAGGTCTCTTCAAGGAGAAGACCGGCAAGACACCACGTTGGACGAACTCCGCCTTCAGCGGTATGCCGACGTATCAGATTATGCCCTCGTACAGCAGTGCCAACGGACTGAATACCGCCGTTAATGCCTATCACCTGTGGCTGCCCGAGAATGTGTGGTTCGTCTTTGTATATCTTCTCGGTTTCTACATCCTGCTCCGTGCCTTCGACTTCCGTCAGTGGATGGCGGCGTTAGGAGCTATAGTGTGGGCATTCTCGAGCTATTTCTTTATCATCATCGCTGCCGGTCACCTGTGGAAGGTGATGGCTTTGGCATATCTCCCCCCGATGATTGCCGGTATCGTTCTGGCTTATAAAGGCCGTTATCTGTGGGGCTTCATAGTGACAGCGATATTCACAGCCTTTGAGGTCAACGCCAACCACGTCCAGATGACCTATTATTATCTGTTCATCGTACTCTTCATGGTTATAGCGTACCTCGTTGAGGCTATCCGCGACAAGCAGATGAAGCGCTTTGCGAAGGCAACGGCAACATGTGCTGCTGCCGCACTTATAGGAATAGGTATGAACCTGAGCAATCTCTACCATACGTGGGAATACGGTCAGGAGAGTATGCGCGGAAAGAGCGAGTTGGTGAAGGCTAACAGTGCTAACCAGACCAACAGCGGTCTGGAGCGTGACTACATAACCCAGTGGAGTTATGGCATCGACGAGACCTGGACACTGCTTATTCCGAATACTAAGGGAGGAGCATCGGTACCGCTGACACAGAGCAAGATAGCTATGGAGCATGCCGATAACGAATTCATAGACATCTATCAGCAGTTAGGACAGTATTGGGGCGACCAGCCTATGACGGCAGGACCCGTATATGTGGGAGCCTTCGTCTTCATGCTCTTCATACTGGGACTGTTTATCGTCAAGGGTTCGCTGAAGTGGGCTCTGGTGGCAGCGACGGTGCTGTCGATACTCCTTTCGTGGGGTAGGAACTTCATGCCGCTGACCGACTTCTTCATAGACTATTTCCCAATGTATGCCAAGTTCCGCACGGTGGCAAGTATTCTTGTCATTGCGGAGTTCACCATTCCTTTGTTGGGAATGTTGGCGCTGAAGGAGTATTTCGAGAGAGGAGAGACAAGTAAGATCGATAAGTGTTTCTATATCTCCTTCATCTTCACCGCTGGTGTATGTGTGCTCTTCGCCGTTATGCCGGGAGTATTCTTCGACCGCTTTGTGTCGGCTAACGAGATGCAGGCACTTAACCAGCTTCCTGCGGAGTATGTGACACCGATACTGCAGAACCTTACCGAGATGCGTAAGGCGGTGTTCACTGCCGACTGCTGGCGTTCGTTCTGGATAGTAGTGATAGGTGCGGCGCTTATGATGCTGTACCGCTACAAGAAACTCCGCGGCTCGTACGCCATAGCAGCGATAATAGTACTTTGTCTTGCTGATATGTGGATAGTAAACAAACGCTACCTCAACAACGATATGTTCGTGCCGAAGAGTGAACGCGAGATGCCGCAGCAGAAGACAAAGACCGACGAGTTCATACTGCAGGATACAAGTGACGAGGGCGACTACAGGGTACTTAACCTTGCGGGCAACACCTTCAACGAGAACAACACCAGCTATTACCATAAGAGCATAGGCGGCTACCACGCTGCGAAACTGCGTCGCTACCAGGAACTCATCGATGCTTATATCAGTCCTGAGATGCGCGGCATGATGTCGGCAATAGCAGAGGCGGGAGGCGATATGACGAAGGTCTCTGGCGACAGCATCTATCCTGTGCTCAACATGCTTAACACGAAGTATATCATAGTACCGCTGCAGGGCGGCGAGACGGTGCCTATACAGAACCCTTATACCTACGGCAATGCGTGGCTCGTGGATAATATCACCTATGTGGATAACGCTAATGAGGAGTTGGACGGACTCAAGGGACGCGACCTGCGCCACAGTGCTGTAGCCGACAAGCGTTTCAAGGATATCCTCGGAGAGAGTACCCCACAGGGCGACGTCTCCGTAGTGTCCATAAAGAGCTACGAGCCCGACCACCTCACCTACGAGGTAGAGAGCGACAAGGGTGGAGTAGTGGTGTTCTCCGAGATATACTACCCGGGATGGACGGCAACCGTCGATGGAGAGTCTGTCGAGGTAGGACGAGTGAACTACGTGCTGCGTGCCATCCGTGTGGCACCGGGAAGACACAACGTAGAGCTGTCGTTCTATCCTAAGAGCATCGTGGTGACAGAGACCATAGCCTATATCACCAGCGCCATACTCATCGTGGCGATGTTGGTACTCATAGCATTAAGGGTCGTAAGACGTAAGTCGTAACAGCATCATGGAATTTCGTACGAAGGTTGACATAGAGGAGCCATCGTGGCGGGTGGATATCGCCGACAGACTGCTGTTTGTGGGCAGTTGCTTTGCCGACAACATCGGGAAGCGCTTCGCCGAGGAGCAGTTTGCAGCGACGATAAACCCCTATGGTGTGATGTATAACCCCGTGAGTGTGCTGCACACCGTAGAGCGTCTGGCAGAAAAGGGGGAGTCGTACGACGTCGCCTTCCTTACCTTCGGCACTAACCACATATATATTCTTAAAGAGACCGGCGAGGTTGTCGATAACTGTCAGAAGCGCCCACAGCGTCTCTTCGACGAACAGCAGCTCTCCGTAGAGGAGTGTGCGGGGTATATGCGGCAGACCATCGAGGTGCTGCGACGTATGAACCCCGCCGTAAGGGTGGTGCTCACCGTCAGTCCTATACGCTATGCTAAGTACGGGTATCACGGCAGTCAGCTGTCGAAGGCTACGCTGCTGCTGGCGGCGGAGGAGGTTTGCGGCAGAGCCGCAACGTACGGAGAAACCGCCGCCGCAACGTACGGAGAAACATACTATTTCCCCTCTTACGAGGTTGTGGTTGACGAGCTTCGCGACTACCGTTTCTACAACGAAGATATGTTGCACCCCTCGCAGCAGGCGGTGGAGTACCTGTGGGAGCGGATAGTGGATAGTCTCCTCACGGAGCGCACCTTGCAGTACCTTGAAGAGTACAGGCCGATAAAACAAGCCCTCAACCACCGTCCTTTCAATGCTGAGTCGGAGGAGTATAAGGCTTTCAGACAACAAACGATAGAAAAACTACAGCACCTTAATAACAAATATAAAATTCAACAAAACAAATGAATTACACCATAGAGAAAGTAACCACCCTCATCGGAGCCCACCGCTATGGTAACAGCCCCGCAAAGATAAGTTTCCTGCTCACAGACAGTCGTTCGTTGCGATTTCCTGAGGAGACGCTGTTCTTCGCACTGCGCACAGAACGTAACGACGGACACAGATACATCTCCGAACTGTACCAGCGCGGAGTGCATAACTTCGTTGTCGATAACCTCCCCAAGGGAGATTTCCCTGGAGCCAATTTCCTGAAGGTTCCCAATACCCTTGAGGCGCTGCAACGACTTGCGGAGCGTCATCGTGACGAGTTCCAGATACCCGTTGTCGGCATTACCGGTTCCAACGGAAAGACCATCGTCAAGGAGTGGCTCTACCAGCTGCTGTTAGGTGTTCAGGGCACCTTAGGAATGTGTACCCGTTCGCCACGAAGCTTCAACTCGCAGATAGGAGTGCCGCTGTCCGTATGGCTGCTCAACGAGAAGTCGAAGGTGGGAATCTTCGAGGCAGGAATAAGTATGGTTGGCGAGATGCAGCGTCTGCGTTCCATCATACAGCCTACGATAGGAGTGTTCACATCCCTCGGTGATGCCCATCAGGAGAACTTCCGTTCGTTGGAGGAGAAGTGTAACGAGAAACTCATGCTCTTCCACGACACAGAGGCAATAGTATATTGTGCCGACAACGACATCGTCAGTCGTTGCATACGTCGTATGGGTTTCAAAGGCAAACGAATGGCGTGGTCTATGAACGACGCTAACGCACCACTTTACGTACAGACGGAGCAGACGATGCACGACAACCACCGCGTGACGATAGTGAGCTATCAGCACGATGGCAAGAAAGGCTCTTACGTGTTGCCGTTTATTGACAAAGGATATGTAGAAGACTCTGTGACGTGTTTTGCTACCGCCCTGCTGCTCGGTGTTGACGAAGAACAGATAGTAGCGGGAATGGCGCATCTGGTGCCTGTGGCTATGCGTCTGGAGTTGAAGGAGGGCAAGTATGGTGCTGTCATCGTCAACGACTCCTACAACAACGACATCAACTCCCTTGATATAGCTCTCGACTTCATAAAACGAAGAAACTCCGATAATCCGCTGACGCTCATTCTCAGTGATATCTACCAGAGTGGAATGTCCGAGAAAGAGCTCTACCGACAGGTAGCAACGATGGTGGAAGAGCGCGGTGTAAGCACCCTCGTCGGAGTGGGAAAGAATATCAAAGAGTACTACCCTACGAAGAAAGAACAGCACCTCAAGACATATTTCTTCGAGACAACAGAAGAGCTCATCGCCAGCGAGGTGTTCCAGCAGTTGCAGCATGCAGAAGGCGAGCAGAACCCGATGATACTCCTCAAGGGAGCCCGTTCCTTCGAGTTCGACAAACTCTCCGAACTCCTCGAGCGCAAGGTCCACGAGACAATCCTCGAGGTGAACCTCCAGGCGGTGGTCGATAACCTCAACTACTTCCGTTCGTTCCTCAAGCCCGAGACGAAGATGGTATGCATGATTAAGGCAGACGCCTACGGCGCAGGAGCCATAGAGATAGCAAAGACACTGCAAGACCACCATGTAGATTACCTCGCAGTAGCTGTTGCCGACGAGGGAGTAGCTCTCCGTCAGGCAGGAGTGACAGCCAATATCATGGTGATGAATCCCGAGATGACGTCGTTTAAGACACTCTTCGACTACGATCTGGAGCCCGAGGTATATTCCTTCCGACTCCTCAACGCACTCATCATTGCGGCACGTAAGGAGGGAATCACAGGAATGCCCGTACACATAAAACTCGACACGGGAATGCACCGCTTAGGCTTTAATGTTGACGAGGACATGCCGAAGCTCATTGACACGCTGACACACCAGCAGGCACTCATGCCGCGCTCAGTGTTCAGTCATTTCGTGGGTTCCGACAGCGACGGCTTCAACGAGTTCTCAGCCCACCAGTTCGAGGTGTTCCAACGTGGTGCCGACGCCCTGCAGAAGGCTTTCTCGCACCATATACTGCGTCACATCGACAACTCCGCAGGCATAGAGCACTTCCCCGAGCGACAGCTCGATATGTGTCGTCTTGGAATAGGTCTTTACGGTGTTAACCCCTATGGCAACGAGGACCAGTTGAAGAATGTGAGCACGCTGAAGACCACGATACTACAGATACGAGACGTGCCTTCCGGCGACAGCGTAGGCTACAGTCGTCGTACCGTCCTGGGACGTGACAGCGTCATTGGAGCTATCCCTATAGGCTATGCCGACGGACTAAACCGACACCTCGGAAACCGTAACGGCTACTGCATCGTTAACGGCAAGAAAGCCCCCTATGTGGGTAATATATGTATGGATGTAGCAATGATAGACCTCACCGATATCCCCTGTAGCGAGGGCGACAGCGTTGAGATTTTCGGTCCTGACCTCACCGTCTCGGAGCTCGCTAAGAAGCTCGACACCATACCTTACGAGATACTCACGGCAGTAAGCAATAGAGTGAAGAAAATATATTTTCAAGATTAATTTTTGCGGATTGTAAATAAATTACTATCTTTGCACGCAAATCACAATACTATTTAAAAAGGAACTACAAACTAACTATGGAACAAGTATTCAGTTACATTATCGGGCTGGGAGCAGCGGTAATGATGCCTATTATCTTTACCATCCTCGGAGTATGTATCGGTATTAAATTCTCGAAAGCGCTGAAGAGCGGACTCTACGTCGGCGTCGGTTTCGTGGGACTAAGCATCATCACGGCACTCCTCGTTGATACTATGTCGCCGGCACTCTCTAAGGTTGTCGAGATATACGGTCTTGAACTTCAGGTCTTCGATATGGGATGGCCTGCAGCGGCGTCTGTGGCTTACAACACCCTCGTGGGCTCGTTCATCATCCCCGTATGTCTTGGTGTCAACCTCGTACTCCTGCTCTTGGGATGCACCAGGACGGTGAATATAGACCTGTGGAACTACTGGCATTTCGCATTCATCGGTGCTGTGGTATATTTCATGACAGACAGTGTGGCGTGGGGTTTCTTCGCAGCTATCATCTGTTATATCATCACCCTTGTCCTTGCCGACGTCACAGCAAAGAAGTTCCAGAAGTTCTATCCTGGTATGGACGGCATCTCTATCCCGCAGCCTTTCTGTCAGGGATTCATGCCTTTCGCAGTAGGTATCAACAAATGTCTCGACTATGTTCCTGGTATAAATAAGGTAAACATCGACTCAGAGGGAATGAAGAAGAAGTTCGGTCTCTTTGGCGAGCCTCTCTTCCTCGGAGTGCTTATAGGTATTATCATTGGCTGTCTGGCTTGTAAGGACTGGAACGAAGTCATTGACAATATCCCCACAACACTGCAGATAGGTATTAAGATGGGTGCCGTTATGGAGCTCATTCCACGTATCACATCACTCTTCATAGAAGGTCTGAAGCCTATTGCTGAGGCTACAAAGGAGCTTATCGCAAAGAAGTTCGGTGCCGACAAGGAGCTTTATATAGGTATGTCGCCAGCCCTCGTTATAGGTCATCCTACAACGCTGGTGGTATCGTTGCTCCTTATCCCTGTAACACTTATCCTTGCTGTTGTCCTTCCAGGCAACCAGTTCCTCCCCTTGGCATCACTCGCAGGAATGTTCTACGTCTTTGTTATGGTGCTGCCTTACACTAACGGTAACGTGCTGCGCTCGTTCATCGTAGGACTCGTCGTTATGGCTATCGGTCTTTACTTTGTAACATGGATGTCGGGCGACTTCACAAGTGCTGCCCACCACGTGGCACAGATCCATCCCGACGACAAGACCGTTCAGGTGCCAGCAGGTTTCGGCGCCGGAGCCCTCGACTTCGCTTCAAGTCCGCTGTCAACACTCATCTATGCCTG
Source organism: uncultured Prevotella sp. (assembly GCA_900315775.1). Classification (GTDB taxonomy): domain Bacteria; phylum Bacteroidota; class Bacteroidia; order Bacteroidales; family Bacteroidaceae; genus Prevotella. The sequence goes on along the minus strand of ONAJ01000035.1, from coordinate 8,638 downwards.
CATGAAGTACCTTGAGTACATAGGAGCAGCCATCCTGAGTGTGCTCACCATAGCGCTGGTCGTATGGAACCGCCGTCGCATTAGCAAATAACGACGTAATAACGTCATAACGAAATAACGAAAAACCGCAATAAAACAAATGAAGAAGACACTACTAATCGCTGCCATGATGTTTGGCGCGCTGAGCATCAATGCTCAACAGAATGTAAAGTTTCAGACTGCTTGTCACCCCGATGACGTGAAGCACTACGACACAAAGACCCTCCGTGAGCGTTTCGTGATGGAGAAGGTTATGGAGGCCGACAAGATTAATCTGACCTATTCGCACTACGACCGTTTTATCTACGGAGGTGCTATGCCTGTCACAAAGACTTTGAAACTGGAGAACTTCCTCGAGCTCGGTCTCGATGTTGACAAGACAATAAAAGAAAAGTATTTCCTCTATAACAGAGAGCTCGGAGTAGTAAACTGCGGTGAGGGCGACGGCGTCGTTATCGTTGACGGTAAGGAGTATGCCCTTTCACCAAAGGAGGCTCTCTACATAGGCCGTGGACACATTGCCGAAGGTAAGGATGTGAACAAGTCTGTGGAGTTCCGTTCGAAGGATGCTCAGAAGCCTGCGAAGTTCTACCTCAACTCAGCAACAGCCCACAAGCACTACAAGACACAGTGGATTACCCTCGACGGACGCAAAGGTTCTCTGAAGGCTGCCGTTTGGGGACCAGTAGGTTCTCTTGAGGAGTGTAACAACCGCACAGTGTATAAACTCATCGTCAACGACGTTCTCGAGGAAGGTCCTTGTCAGTTGCAGCTCGGTCTTACCCAGCTCAACCCGGGAGCCGCATGGAACACTATGCCTCCTCACACTCACGGACGCCGTATCGAGGCTTATTATTACTTCAACCTGCCGCAGGACCAGACTATAGCACACATCATGGGTGAGCCTCAGGAGAGTCGTGTTGTATGGCTGCACAACGAGCAGGCTATCATGTCGCCAGAGTGGAGCATCCACGCTGCTGCCGGCACATATTACTATACCTTCATCTGGGGTATGGCGGGAGAGAATCTTTACTATAACGACAAGGACAACATTCCGGTTGTTGAACTTAAGTAATTAAGATTTAAGATTTAAGAATTAAGAGTTGTTGCCTTCGGCAATTAAGAGTTAAGAATTAAGAACTGTTGCAATGAGCGAATTTGGCGTAATGATTGATGAGAAGTGCCTTATGTTTGCAGTGAGGATAGTCAATCTGTGCCGTTTCTTGGATAAAGAAAACAAAGGTTGGAGAATAACAGACCAATTGCTTCGCAGCGGGATGAGTATCGGAGCAAATTATGCCGAAGCTGAGTGCGCTATAAGCGATAGTGATTTTCTTGCAAAACTCCATATCTCTTTGAAAGAGAGCAATGAGACTCTTTATTGGTTACGACTCTTGAGGAGAATAAATGATATTGATGAAAAGATGTACACATCGATTTATAGTGATGCTGAAGAAATAAAGAGACTTCTGGTCTCTATAATCAAGACGAAAAGAAAGAATGTCGGCACAATTAATTCTTAATTCTTAATTCATAATCGGCATAGCCGATAACTCTAAATTCTAAATTCTAAATTCTAAATTAAAGATCTAAATATTATGAATGCAGTAAAAACTACTAAGATGTCCAACTGGCGTTGGGTCATTTGTGCGTTGCTCTTCCTTGCAACCACAGTAAACTACATGGACCGTCAGGTGCTGTCATTAACGTGGAAGGACTTCATTGCTCCTGAGTTCCACTGGACTGATGCCGACTATGGTACCATTACCGGTCTATTCTCTTTATTCTATGCTATTGCGAACCTCTTCGCAGGTAAGTTCATTGACTTCATGGGAACCAAGAAGGGCTACCTCATTGCTATCTTCGTTTGGTCAACAGGTGCTGTGCTCCACGCTGGTTGCGGATGGGCAGCGATGACTATCGAGGGTTACGACTCTATCGAGGCGCTTCGTCTTGTTCAGGCAGGTTCCGACGCTGCTGTAGCTATTGCTACTATCAGTGTATGGTTGTTCCTCTCTTGTCGTCTTGTCCTTGCTGTCGGTGAGGCAGGTAACTTCCCCTCAGCTATCAAGGCTACAGCAGAGTACTTCCCCGCTAAGGACCGTGCCTTTGCTACATCAATCTTCAACAGTGGTGCTTCTGTAGGTGCTCTTGCAGCTCCTGCTACTATTCCTCTTCTCGCTCGTGCGTGGGGTTGGGAGATGGCATTCATCATCATTGGTGTGCTCGGTTACGTATGGATGGCTCTCTGGATATGGGCTTACGACAAACCAAGTAAGAACAAGTTTGTCAATCAGGCAGAGCTCAACTACATTGAGCAGGATACCGACATAGCTAACGTTCAGGACCGCAACGCTGTTAAGGAGGAGAAGACTATACCTTTCTTCCAGTGCTTCGGTTACAAGCAGACTTGGTCGTTCCTCGTTGGTAAGTTCATGACCGACGGTGTATGGTGGTTCTTCCTCTTCTGGGCTCCGGCATACTTCTCTGACCAGTATGGCTACACCTCAGACTCAGGTATGGGTATTGCCCTTATCTTCACACTCTACTTCATCGTTACCATCCTCTCTATCGGAGGTGGTTATCTGCCGAAGTACTTCGTTGAGAAGAAGGGTATGAATCCTTATTTAGGTCGTATGCGTGCAATGTTCATCTTTGCTTGTTTCCCCGTTCTCGGTCTGTTTGCACAGCCTTTAGGAGCTTACAGCGCTTGGTGGCCAGCAATTCTTATCGGTCTCCTTGGTGCAGGTCACCAGGCTTGGTCAGCAAACCTCTTCTCTACTGTTGGTGATATGTTCCCGAAGTCAACCATCGGAACTCTTGTAGGTCTTGGTACTATGGCAGGTGGTTTCGGTTCTATGGCTATCAATATGGGTTCAGGACAGTTCTTCACCTGGGCAGCAGAGCAGGGTGCAGCCTTCTCGTTCTTCGGTTTCGAGGGCAAGCCTGCCGCTTACATGGTAGTCTTCTGCTTCTGTGCAGTTGCTTACCTCATCGGCTGGTGCATCATGAAGGCTCTTGTTCCTAAGTACAAGCCAGTTATTGCTGAATAAGCAAGATAAGTGATTTATACAACTCGTTGCGCATAAGCAGTTGTCCGTTACCTATAAGGACAAACTGCTTGCGTGCGCGGGTGATGGCAACATTCAGTTTACGGTCGATTCGTCGGCCGTTTTCTGTGAATGTATTGCTGGTGAGGAACTCCAGTTCCTCGTCGTTGCGTACTCCCGTGCAGAACACTATGACGTCGCGTTGCGAGCCCTGATAGCGCTCTACGGTGTCAATGCTGATGTTGTTCAGTTCCGGTATTCCGAGTCTTTGTATTTCCCTTCTAAGGGTTATTATCTGGTGACGGTAGGTAACAATGACGCCTATCGTCTTTTGTGCGTCGTAGTCGTGCTGTTCTCTCTCGTAGATGTCTTTCAGCAGCAGGGCACAGTCTTTCGCCTCCTGCCTACTATTAATAAAAAGTACGCGCGCGTACGGGGCGCTTTCCTGTTGGTGAGGCAGCGGAACCACGTCGAGGTTTTCCTCTTTGTAGAATAGTTTTGTGGCTATGTCGGCAATGTCGGGATGCATTCGTCCCTGGTGGCGCAGCACCGTTGTGCTGTCCTCTCTGCCTAAGGCTTTCTCGTTTCTTATTAGTCGTTCAAAGAGCGACTGTCTGCAGTTGTCGAGGAATATCCTTCGCAGACTCTCTTCGCCGATGGCAGAGTCCGTCTCCGACTGTTGCACTACGGCGGGCAGCTGTTTGTAGTCGCCTATGAGAATGAAGCGTCCTATGCTGTTGTTCGAGAGTATGCCTATGATGTTCGGTTCAAGAATCTGACTTGCCTCATCGACTATCGTCAGCGAGAACTTCTTTATTGCCAGCAGCTGTGGTCTTGCCGCCATCGTCGATGTGGTGCCTACCACTATATTCTGGCGTTCTATCTCGTCGCGCAGTCGTTCTATGTGTTGTGTCCTCTCCACCGCTGCCGACAGCATATGTCCTCTGTATGCGGGGTCGCAGCTGCTTTCGTTGCCTATGCGCAGGTAGTCCTTGCCGGCACTCTCCAACATGGCGCATATCTCATCGACAGCCCTGTTGGTGTATGCCATGAGGAGGAGGGGTTCTTTGAGGTGTTCCTCCACGAGCTGGCGTAGTGTCTGCGACGTCTTTCCCGTTCCCGGGGGGCCTACTATCAGCGAGTAGTCGTCGGTTGTCGGTGTGCGTCGTCCGAGGAACAGGTCGCGTTTGTCCTTCTCCGCACATATAAAGCGGTACAGCGCACTGATGGCAGCGCTGGTGTTCGAGTCGCTGGTAGAGTGAGCCACCGCCCATCGCTGGTTCTCGTCGGTGCTGAAGGCGTTTTCGTTCTGCTGTCCGTCGTTCAGTCGCACCACCATCTCCGTTGTTCCCAACTCGTCGAGTGCTCCTTTGTAGAGTATGCTCTGCGAGGTGTCGGGTTCCTTTCCGACGTTGTATTTAAAGAGATACACCATATCGCCTCTTCGGAAGTCCGGTTCTCTTTCGTCGTTGTCTTCGGGGATGTTCAGCGTTATGGTGTCGTAGCCGCCCAGTTCGGTGCTACGTTCCTTTTTCGTTATTGAAAGTCCGGTGTATTTGTCCGTTGCCGGCGTCATCTTCTGTGTTATCTGTTCACGAATGACGAAGGTCATCATCCTGCAGAAGTAGTCCTTCTCTTCGTCATGCAGTTCCTGCAGCGGCTTTATTATGCGTTCCAGCTGGGGCAGTTCGTAGGTGTAGAAGAATCTGTCGTTGGGTGCGTTGTAACACAGTTCCTGGGTGTTGAAGTGTGGCAGTATGCTCTCGAAGCCGTCGCGTGCTATGGTGTATAGCATCGCCACAATCTGGTTTCTCATCTCTATTGCTTCGCGCATCAGCTGGTGACTGTTCTCCGCAACCAGTTGTCGCAGTCCTGTGGGCAACGGGAATTTGGAGTACAGCACCTCGATGTCGGTATCTTTCGCATGTTGTGCGAAGTTTGTTGCCAGCACACCGAAGTACAGCAGCACCTGCACGTAGTGTTTCTTCGGTGCCATATTCTTTCCCGACTTCTGTTCCACCAGCAGCTGCATGTCGCTTGTCATGAGATCCACACGTCCCTGAATACCCAACTGCGGACAAACGAATGAGGGTTCCAGGAGCGCCTTCTCGCTGTCGTGCTGCGTAAACAGTTCGTTGACGATAGCCTGAATGTTCTCCACCTGTTTCTTCGCCTCGCCCTTGAACGTCTTGCTGTTGAAGTCCTGACAGCACACGAAGTCCAGCGCTTTCTCGCGGAAGTTCCTCCATATCGCCCTCGAAAGAATATCATTTCTCTCTCCTCTCATTCCCGAGCTCCGCTCGCCTACCCGTAGCCTTTCCTCTCTCCTCTCTCCTCTAATAGTCTCATCCAACGCCGTTCCCGCGAAGTTTCCGAGCAGCGTATAAGGGTTTACGTTGCGCTGGTTCATGCGTTGCAGCAGGTAGAGTAGGGGGCTGTGACCATAACGTTCGAAGCATGCCGCTATGGATGATATATCGAGTAAGAAAAGCGGCTCAACAATCGTAAGCCGCTCTCCCTCCCATATCGTTTCAATGGTATTTAGTCCTTCATATTTAAATGTCTGCATACACTATTCTCTCTTCTCTCTCCTCTCTCCTCTCTCCTCTATCTAATGAACAGCAGTTCACGATACTTCGGCAGCGTCCACAGTTCGTCGGCAACGATGAGTTCCAGCTTGTCTATGTGGTAGCGAATCTCTTCCATCTTCGGCTCCACCATATCGTGGTAAGCTATAGCCTTCTCGCGTTCCGACTCAATGCGGTTAGCCACCTTGCGTGCATTTACGAGTTCCTCGACGAGTGTCTCTATGATTTCTGTGCGCTCGGCTATCTCTTTGACAATCTTTACGTTACGTGTTGTCAGTTGGGTAGCTTCCTGCGATGGGAAGATGTCGCGCATAGCGCTGACGTTCTTAGCCAGACGAGTCTGGTAGTGTGTAGCCACAGGAATGATGTGGTTCATGGAGAGGTCGCCCAGTACGCGTGCCTCTATTTGTATTTTCTTGGTGTATGTTTCCCACTTCACCTCGTTGCGTGCCTCAAGTTCCTTGCGGTTCATGATGCCGAGGCTCTCGAACATGTCGATGCTCTCCTTGTCGAGGTAGCGGTCGAAGATTACCGGACATGACTTCTCTACGTCAAGTCCTCGTTTCTCAGCCTCTGCCACCCATTCGTCGGAGTATCCGTTGCCGTCGAAACGTATTGGCTTGCAAGTCTTTATGTCGTCGCGGAGCACGTCTATGATGGCGTGGAACTTCGCGGTGTGACCTGTTCCGGCAGCGAATTCCGGACGGTTAGCATATTCCTTTATGCGTTCATCGACACGTCTCTTGAAGTCGGTAAGTGCCTCAGCCACAGCAGCGTTGAGCGCTATCATAGCACTTGCGCAGTTTGCCTCGGAGCCCACAGCACGGAACTCGAAACGGTTTCCGGTGAAGGCGAATGGCGACGTGCGGTTGCGGTCCGTATTGTCTATGAGCAGCTCGGGAATCTGTGGCAGCGCCAGCGTCATCTTTTTCTTGTCGGCAAGCTCTAACGGCGACTCTTTGTCTGCCTTCTCAATGTGGTCAAGGAGTTCGCTGACCTGCTTTCCGAGGAACGAGCTGATAATAGCTGGAGGAGCCTCGTTAGCACCCAGACGGTGGGCGTTTGTGGCACTCATTATAGAGGCTTTGAGGAGTCCGTTATGACGATAGACGGCCATCAGCGTCTCCACAATGAATGTGGCGAAGCGCAGGTTCTGCTCGGCGGTCTTTCCTGGTGCGTGGAGCAGCGTTCCCGTATCTGTCGAAAGACTCCAGTTACAGTGCTTTCCTGAACCGTTCACTCCGTCGAAAGGCTTTTCGTGGAGCAGCACTCTGAAGCCGTGCTTGCGTGCTACGCGCTTCATCAGCGACATGAGTAGCATATTGTGGTCAACGGCAAGGTTGCACTCCTCAAATATCGGTGCCAACTCAAACTGGTTCGGTGCCACCTCGTTATGACGTGTCTTGCAGGGTATTCCCAACTCAAGGGCAACAATCTCCAGCTCCTTCATGAAGGCAGCCACGCGCTCTGGAATAGCTCCGAAGTAGTGGTCGTCCATCTGTTGGTTCTTGGCGCTGTCGTGTCCCATCAGTGTGCGTCCTGTCAGCATGAGGTCGGGACGTGCCGAGTATAGTCCTTCGTCCACGAGGAAGTACTCCTGTTCCCATCCTAAGTTTGTTATAACCTTCTTAACCTTCGAGTCGAAGAGTTTGCTGACGTCTGTAGCAGCTACGTTCACAGCGTGGAGTGCACGCAACAGCGGAGCCTTGTAGTCGAGAGCCTCGCCCGTGAACGATATAAATATGGTGGGGATACACAGTGTGTCGTCAATGATAAATACTGGCGATGTAGGGTCCCAAGCGGAGTAGCCACGAGCCTCGAAGGTGGCGCGGATGCCGCCGGAGGGGAAGCTTGAGGCGTCAGGTTCCTGCTGTACGAGGAGCTTTCCTGAGAACTCCTCTATCATGCCGCCCTTGCCGTCGTGCTCTACGAAGGCGTCGTGTTTCTCGGCAGTACCTTCTGTCAGCGGCTGGAACCAGTGGGTGTAGTGTGTTACACCATTCTCGTCGGCCCATTCCTTCATGCCTTTTGCCACAGCGTCGGCTATTGAGCGGTCCAGCGTAGCACCGTTGTCGATGACGTCAATCATCTTCTCGTACACGTCCTTTTTAAGGTACTTGTACATCTTGTCACGTGTGAACACGTTCTTTGCGAAGAACTCCGAAGGACGCTCTGACGGACTTTTCACCTCTAACGGCTTCTTTCTGAAAGCCTCTTCAACCACTTGAAATCTTAAATTCTCCATATACCTATTGCGTTAATTTCTATTTGACTGCAAAGATAGTAAGATTATTTCATATTTCCATATTTTGCCGAAGAAATTTTTTAGTAAAAGTATAAGTGCTTCATTTTAAGTTACTTGCGTTGGGAAAAGATGGAGCGCAGTCATTATAGTCATTAGTCATTAGTCATTAAGAGTTTTGAAGTGCGATTTTGCTCAAAGTAAATAATAATATATATATTATTATATTACTTTGCGGATTTTTGGCATCCCGATTTTCTTATTGACTAATGACTAATGACTAATGACTAACATTTTTGTCAACCAAAATCAGGAAAACGACTGTCAACTTTTCAGGAAAATGTCAACCTTTTCAGGAAATAAAGCTAACCCCAACCCCTCCCAAAAAGGAAGGAAGACTCAATCTATATAAGGGTTTAGAGGCAATTCATTCAACTTTTTTCAGGGGTTGTACGCACACATGGAGCGGTGTCAAAGTGTCAAAGTCAAAGTCGATTTCGGATTCTCAATTTTTCGCAAAGTAAATAATAATATATATATTATTATTTACTTTGAGCATTTTTTACTTCAAAATGAGTTTGACACGTTTGACTTTGACACGTTTGACACTCATTTTGTCAATGTACTTCCCTAAAATAAGTTGAATGTTTTTTACCTTAACCCTGCCATAGGTTGAATGCCTTTTGGGTACCTTAATCCTTATCCCTGGCAAAAGTTGA
>ONAJ01000038.1 GCA_900315775.1 uncultured Prevotella sp. | reverse complement strand
TAAAATCAAGTTAAAAGGAATGAGTCCGGTGAAATACCGAACGACGTTGTTTAGTACTTAAATGTTTAACCCGTCCAACTTCTTGGGGTCACTTCACTTATTTAAAGGTAGTGTTTTTTCGCTTATTATCGAAATTATTATTAAAAAATAATGTATATATGTGGTTCTTTAGTTTCTTATTCGTACTTTTGCATGCATGCAACAAACATATCCATCACAGCTATTGGAAAAGGCGGTTGACGAATTTGCCAAGTTGCCTGGCGTAGGACGTAAGACGGCACTCAGACTGGTGCTGCACCTACTGCGCCAGGAGGACGAAACGGTGGAGGCGCTGGCGGGAGCAATAAGCAAAATGAAACGTGAGGTGAAGCACTGTAAGGTGTGTCACAACATCAGCGATACGGACACGTGTCCTATCTGTGCTGACCCAAGGCGTGACGCCAGCGTGATATGCGTTGTAGAGAATATACAGGACGTGATGGCGATAGAAAACACTCAACAGTTTAAAGGACTCTACCACGTGCTGGGCGGAATAATTTCGCCGATGGACGGCATAGGACCTTCGGACATAGAAATTGATTCGCTCGTGGAGAGAGTGAGCCGAGGAGATATCAGCGAAGTGATACTGGCGCTGAGCCCGACGATGGAGGGTGATACCACCAACTTCTATATCTTCCGCAAACTGGCACACCTCAACGTTAAACTGAGCGTCATAGCTCGTGGTGTGAGTGTAGGCGACGAATTGGAATATGCTGACGAGGTGACTCTCGGACGCTCAATAATAAACAGAACTCCTTTCGATGGAAAATAACGTAGAATTCATAGTAACGAGCATAGTGATTATACTGACGCTGTGCGCTCTGCCCTGCGGACTGAAGATAAAGGGTCTGCTGTGGAAAATGGTGCTTTACGTAGCTCTCGTTGTGGCTAACCTGGCAGTATGGATAGTCTTCAACAATAACACGATGATAAACTTCGTCATCGTGTGTGTGCTCTTCATGATCTACGTGTGGATGAAAAAAAGAAAAGATAATGAAACTGACAGTAGTAATAGTCAACTATAACGTAAAATACTTCGTAGAGCAGTGCCTGAAAAGCCTGAGGAAAGCACTACGGAACATTGAAAGCGAGGTGATTGTCGTTGACAACCACTCGAAGGACGGTTCTGTGGAATACCTGAAAGAGCGTTTCCCCGAGGTGAAGGTAATATCAAGCCAGCATAACCTGGGATTTGCTCGCGCCAATAACATAGCAATAAACCGTAGTCTTAGCGAATATGTTCTGCTACTAAACCCTGATACTGTAGTGGGTGAGAGAACTATCGAGGAGTGCGTGACCTTCATGGACGACCACAAGAATGCCGGAGGGGTAGGAGTGATGATGCTGAAAAGCAACGGAGAGAAAGCGCTGGAGAGCCGCAGAGGACTGCCCACACCAATGACAGCATTCTACAAGATGTGCGGACTGTGCGCAAAACATCCGAAAAACAAGAAGTTCGGAAAGTATTATATGGGCTTCCTGCCTTGGGACGAGGCTGCGCAGATAGAGGTAATCAGCGGTGCTTACTGTATGCTGCGAAGAAAGGCAATAGAGCAGGTAGGACTGCTGGATGAGGACTTCTTTATGTATGGCGAAGACATAGACTTGTCGTACAGACTGCTGAAGGGCGGATGGGAAAACTGGTACCTGCCGATGCCGATAATTCACTATAAGGGCGAGAGCACGCAGAAGTCGTCGTTCAGATATGTTCACGTGTTCTACGAGGCAATGCTGATATTCTTCAAGAAACACTATAGTGCTGCCAGCTGGTGGCTTACAATACCTATAAAACTGGCAATATATGCTAAGGCATCGACGGCGCTACTCGGAATGATTACCGACAAGGCACGACAGATGATGGGTTTCTTCAGCGTCAACAAGACGAACTACTCGGAATATGTTTTTATAGGCGGAACAGAAATGATTAACGAGTGTCAGCAACTGGCGGAGGATAACGGTCTTTCGGCTCGCTTTGTAGAGGCTGACAACGACATCCTCGCCAAAGGACACCAATCGCTGGAGATATCGAACGACAATAAGACTTACGTAGTCTATGACACAGAAAAGTTCTCGTACGAGAAAATAATGAACCTCTTCAACGTTGAACCGAAAAAGAATGTCGAGGTGGCTACGTACGACGTGAAAACAAAAGTGCTGATTACTTCCGACAACATTATAGTATGAAAAAGATAAATCTGCGAGCATTGGAACCTGACGATATCGACGTGCTCTACGAGGTGGAGAACGATAGCGAGGTGTGGGCGGAAGGTGTAACGACAGTACCTTATTCAAAAGATGTGTTGAGGAACTATGTACTGAATACCCACAGCGATATTTATGCAGACCGCGAGGTGCGACTCGTAGCAGAAAATGCTGAGGGAGAAACGGTGGGTATAGTTGACCTTACAAACTTCGACCCGAAGAATAATAGGGCAGAGGTGGGCATCGTAGTAAGGAAGAAATGGCGTCAACAGGGATTCGGGACTGTAATACTGCAACAACTTGTTGACTATGCAACATCAGTACTTCATCTGCACCAACTTTATGCCTTCGTGTCAAAAGATAATGTTGCCTCAGTGCGCTTGTTCGAAGAACGCGGTTTCACCGTTTATGGAACCCTACACGACTGGATAAACAACGGAACAACATACAAAGATTGCGCAATAATGCAACTTTTTTTGTGATTTTTGAAAAAAACTTCAGAAAAGTTTTGCAGATACAAAAAATATTCATACCTTTGCAACCGCTAAACAGGAATGGTGCGTTAGTTCAGCCTGGTTAGAATGCCTGCCTGTCACGCAGGAGGTCACGGGTTCGAGTCCCGTACGCACCGCAAAAAAGGAAGCTTTTCGGCTTCCTTTTTTGTGTTTGTTTACCTCTTATCTTAATAAGCAAACAAGGGGTAATTCTTCATTGTCTCGTTCACACGTGCGCGTACCTTTGTTATTACTGCCTCGTTCTCTGGGTCGTTGAGGACCTCCTCGATGAGTTCGGCAATGAGAACCATCAGGTCTTCCTTAGCACCGCGGGTGGTGATAGCAGGAGTTCCTAAGCGCAGACCGCTTGTCTGGAATGCAGAACGACTGTCGTAGGGCACCATATTCTTGTTGACGGTGATGTCGGCAGCAACGAGAGCATTCTCGGCAACCTTTCCTGTGAGGTCAGGATATTTTGTGCGCAGGTCAACGAGCATAGAGTGGTTGTCGGTACCACCGCTCACAATGTGGAAACCACGCTTAACGAGTTCTTCAGCAAGTACTTTGGCATTCTTCTGCACCTGTGCCGCCCACTCCTTGAAGGCTGGGGTGAGTGCTTCGCCGAAGGCAACAGCCTTTGCTGCGATGACGTGCTCCAACGGACCTCCCTGAATTCCTGGGAAGACAGCACTGTTGAGAAGCTGCGACATCATCTTCGTCACACCCTTAGGAGTCTTCAAGCCCCAAGGATTCTCAAAGTCCTTACCCATGAGGATGATACCGCCACGAGGACCACGAAGTGTCTTGTGGGTTGTAGAAGTAACGATGTGAGCATACTTAACAGGATTGTCCAGGAGTCCGGCAGCAATGAGACCTGCTGGGTGAGCCATATCTATCATAAGTATAGCACCAACCTTGTCGGCAATATCACGCATGCGCTTGTAGTCCCACTCACGACTGTATGCAGAACCACCACCGATGATGAGCTTTGGCTTGTGCTCGAGTGCTAACTTCTCCATCTGGTCGTAGTCAACACGTCCAGTTTCGGGATTAAGGTCGTAGCCTACAGCCTTGTACAATATACCTGAGGTGTTAACGGCAGAACCGTGTGAGAGGTGACCTCCGTGTGCGAGATTCAATCCCATAAAGGTGTCGCCAGGTTGCAGACAGGTAAGGAGTACTGCTGCATTGGCCTGTGCTCCAGAGTGGGGCTGTACGTTGGCATATTCTGCACCAAAGAGTTTGCAGACACGGTCGATTGCTAACTGCTCTACTTCGTCAACAACTTGGCATCCTCCGTAGTAACGGTGACCAGGATAGCCCTCTGCATACTTGTTTGTAAGGTAGGAACCCATAGCTTCCATTACCTGATCGCTAACAAAGTTCTCGCTGGCAATCAACTCCATACCTTTCAGCTGGCGCTGATGCTCTTTCTCGATTAAACTGAAAATTGTGTTGTCTCTTTCCATTGTTTATCCTATTGAATTTAAAAAATAATGTCTATACCAGTTCCACGTTGTTTATGTCTTGCTTCTTCTCGCAATAATGACAGGTGAGAACGTTACCCTCTACGTGGAAGAGGGTGTCCATTGGTTCGTTATTGGTAATGCACTTGGGGTTGTTACAACGAACAATACCTCGTATCTCTTCGGGGGTGCGAACAGTCTTCTTCTCGGCAACCTCGTAGTCGTGAATGATATTGAGTACAGCATTGGGGGCAACGACTGACAGACGGGAAATCTCCTCGTCAGTAAAGAACTTGTTCTCTACCTTAATGATACCCTTCTTGCCGATACGCTCGGAGTCGTAGTTGTTTCCGATGGTTACAGGAGTGTTGAGCTCAAGTAATCCGAGAAGGTTCGCTACCAAGAAGGTCTTGTCTGCGGGGATGTGGTCTATTACTGTACCGTCCTCAATGGCAGCGACGAGCATTTCTTTCTTGTTCATGTAACAAATGGGTGTTATATTATCGTTTTATCGTTTTTAACTTCGTCAAGAGTGATGCCCAGTACGTCGCAGAAAATTGCTTCGCGGGCAAAGAGACCGTTGCCAGCCTGCTGTATGTAGTAAGCGTGGGGGTTGGCATCAACGTCGTATGCTATCTCGTTGACGCGTGGCAGCGGGTGTAGTATTCGCATGTTCTCCTTGACATTCTTAAGCATGTCGTTATTCAGGACATAGACGTTCTTTACGCGCTCATATTCCATAAGGTCTGAGAAACGCTCCTTCTGTACGCGTGTCATATAAAGAATGTCGGCGTCAGCGATGATTTTATCGTTGAAGGCGGTATGCTCCTGGTAGCGAATGCCGTGTTCATCGCAATACTGTTTGTACTCCTTGGGCATAGCAAGTTCTTTAGGTGCCACAAAGTGGAACGTGGGATTGAAGTGTCGCATTGCCATAAGGAGGGAGTGAACGGTACGACCATATTTCAAGTCGCCTACAAGGTATATGTTCAGATTGTCAAGGGTTCCTTGTGTCTTGTATATGCTGTAGAGGTCGAGCATACATTGTGACGGGTGCTGATGGGCTCCGTCGCCGGCATTTACGATGGGGACGGGCGATACTTCGCTGGCATAGCGTGCCGCACCCTCAATATAATGACGCATCACTATCACGTCGGCATAGTTGGCAACCATCATTATGGTGTCCTTCAGGGTCTCACCCTTTGTGCCGCTGGTGACCTTGGGGTCGGCAAAGCCAATAACTCTGGCGCCAAGACGGTTGGCTGCTGTTTCAAAACTAAGTCGTGTACGTGTCGAGGGCTCGAAAAATAAGGTGGCAACAACCTTGCCCTTCAAGATCTCTCGATTAGGGTGGCGCTCAAACTCCTGTGCCATCTTAATCATGTAGAGAATCTGTTCTCGGGTTATGCCGTCAATGGTAACAAAATCTCGCTTTCCCATTCTGTGGAGTTTTAATCGGGGGACAAAGGTAATAAAAAAATGATTAAGTGAGAAGAAAATAAAAATATTTATTTTGTTAAAGTGAAAAAATTATTACCTTTGCATCCGATACTGATAGAAAACATAAGAATGCGATGAGAAAATTCATACATATTCTTTGGGGATTGATAGCTGTAGGATGTCTTTTGTCATTCTTTGGCTTTATTGCTATTTGGAATGGATGGATAGGGTATATGCCCGACATCAAAGACTTGCAGAACCCAATAAGTAAGTATGCATCGCAGGTATATTCGTCTGACGGTCAGGTGCTTGGTACGTGGAACTTAAATAGGGACAATCGTATTTGCGTTGATTACGACGAAATAAGCGAGAACCTCGTAAAGGCACTAATTGCTACTGAGGACGAACGTTTCTATGAACATTCGGGTGTTGACTTCGTAGCTCTGGGACGTGCTATCGTAAAGCGTGGACTATTAAGACAGACAAGCGCTGGAGGTGGTAGTACTATCACGCAACAGTTGGCAAAACAGCTGTATTCCGAAAAAGCTCATAATGTACTTGAACGACTTTTCCAAAAACCAATAGAGTGGGTTATCGCAGTGAAACTGGAACGTTTCTACACAAAGGAAGAAATCATTGCGATGTATCTAAACTACTTCGACTTCCTGCATAACGCTGTCGGCATTAAGACTGCTGCCAATACTTATTTTGGTAAGGAACCGAAGCAGCTGACTCTTGAGGAGGGCGCCCTCTTGGTAGGACTGTGTAAGAATCCGTCATATTTCAATCCTGTTCGCTTCCCTGAGCGTAGTAAGGAACGTCGTAATGTAGTGCTCGCACAGATGGTAAAGTGCGGATATCTCTCTGAAGCGGAGTGTAGTGAGGCACAGCAGAAAGACCTAAACCTTTCCTTCCGACGACTTGACCATAAGAATGGACTGGCTCCTTATTTCCGTGAGTTCTTGAGAAGGTACCTCATGGCGGAGAAGCCTGATAGAAGTAACTATTTTGAGTGGAATAAGATTCAATATGTTATCGACTCCACCGCTTGGGAAAATGATCCTCTCTACGGATGGTGTAATAAGAATACTAAGAAGAACGGTGAAAACTATAATATTTATACCGATGGCCTGAAGATATACACTACTATAGACTCCAGGATGCAACGATATGCCGAGGAGGCTGTTTATAAACATGTCGCAAAATATCTTCAGCCAGAGTTTTTTAAAGAAAATCGCAGAAAGGCAAATGCCCCGTTTAGTAGTGCGCTGTCGCAGACGGAAGTGAAGAATATCATTAACAGAAGTATGAAGCAGAGCGACCGCTACAGGGCAATGAAGGCTGAGGGCGCAAGTGATGCCGAAATAGAAAAGGCTTTCAATACCAAGACGGAAATGACGGTGTTCACATATCATGGTGATGTGGATACCATCATGACACCTATGGACTCCATACGATATTATAAAATGTACCTGCGCGCGGGATTCATTAGTATGGATACCCACTCGGGAGCTGTAAAAGCGTATGTCGGAGGCATAGACTATTCTCACTTCCAGTATGATATGGTAATGCTCGGACGTCGTCAGGTGGGTTCTACAATCAAACCTTTCCTCTATGCGCTGTCTATGGAGAATGGCATGTCACCTTGTGACCTTGCTCCCAACGAACAGGTTACTTATGGCGATTGGACACCACGTAACGGAAGTAGATCGCGCTACGGAGAGATGGTGCCTCTGACGTGGGGATTGGCACAGTCAAACAACTGGATATCTGCCTATCTCATGAGCCTTACTACTCCACAGGAGTTCCTAAAGATATTGAATAGATTCGGAATTAATACCTACGGCATATTCCCGTCAATGGCACTCTGTCTCGGTCCCAACGAGGTGAGTGTTGCCGAGATGGTGAGTGCATACACATCTTTTGCGAATCATGGAATCCACTGCTCTCCAATGTTTGTTACAAAGATTGAAGATAATGATGGCAATGTCCTCGCACAGTTCCAACCCCGCCTTAACGAGGTGATAAGCGAAGAGAGTTCATATAAAATGATTGAAATGCTTAGGGCGGTAGTAAAGAGTGGTACTGCCGGACGACTGCGCTATCGTTATAACATAGAGTGTGACATGGGCGCAAAAACGGGTACCACAAACAGAAATTCTGATGCGTGGTTTATGGGATTCACACCAGCGCTCGCCAGCGGATGTTGGGTAGGTGGTGAGGACCGAGACATCCACTTTGACTCCACCGCAATGGGACAAGGTGCTAATATGGCGCTGCCTATATGGGCATACTATATGCAGAAGGTCTTTGCCGACCGTTCTTTAGGGTATTTACCTACCGATTCCTTCGATATTCCAAAGAACTTCCGCCCATGTGGTAGTGTAGAAGATAGCTTCGAGACGGAGAATCTGGAGGAAGTATTCGAATAGAATGGCTTGATTAATATCAAGAAAGTGATAAATATCTTTAATTCTTGGTTTTTTCTTGTGAAATGTTTTGGTGTTTCCCGAAAAGTTTGTACCTTTGCATCCGCTTTCGCGCTAAAATCCGGTGACGGTGCAGCGGGAGGCGAAAAAGAACAAGCGTTGTTTGAAAGATTTACATAGACAGAGAAGAAGTAGTACAAGAAGCAAGTCTGTATATATATAATA
>ONAJ01000039.1 GCA_900315775.1 uncultured Prevotella sp. | reverse complement strand
GCAATAGCTCGTTTCGGATCATTAACAAGCAAAGTGTCAGTATCTGATATTACGCCTTCATTCAGATTCTCTTTACAGGAAAAAAGAATGGAGATGAGGTATAAAAGGAATATTTTCGTTAATTTCATATTTATGGTCGTAAGTTTTATTTCTTTTTCTTTTCTTTGTTAACCATTGTCGTGACGTGCCGGTTTGAGTTGTCTGCCAGCACTTGGTTGACAATCTGTGTCACCTGTTCTTTCAGCTCGTCTATGAATTGTGCAGGTTCGTACTTCTTGTGCTCTATGTCGCGCAGCTTCTTCTCCCAGATACCCGTCAGTTCGCAGCTTTTAAGCAGTTCCTCGTGTATGATGTCAATAAGTTGTATTCCCGTCTCTGTGGCAACAAGGCGCTTGCGTTCACGACGAATGTAGTTGCGTTTGAAGAGAGTCTCGATGATTCCCGCTCTCGACGAAGGACGTCCTATGCCGTTCTCCTTGAGTGCTGAGCGCAGCTCCTCGTCCTCGACGAACTTTCCTGCCGTCTCCATAGCGCGCAGCAGCGATGCCTCCGTGTAGTAGGGTGGAGGAGTAGTCATCTTCTCCGTCAGCGTAGGCTTGTGTTCTCCACTCTCTCCCTTCACAAATGTAGGCAGAGTACGCTCCTCGTCGGTGTTTTCGGTGTTTTCGGAGCCCTCGGAGATATCTCTCTCCTCTCTCCTCTCTCCTCTCTCCTCTAAATATACCTCTCTCCATCCAGCATCAAGAATTTCCTTTCCTGTAGCCTTGAACTCAATGCCGTCGATGTCTCCGAGAACCGTTGTGGTGGAGTATTTGCAGTCGGGATAGAAGGCGGCGATGAAACGACGCGCTATTAGGTCGTAAACCTTATATTCCAAGTCGCTGAGTCCGTTGGGAATGACTCCCGTAGGGATGATAGCGTGGTGGTCAGTAACCTTCGAGTTATCGAAAATCTTCTTTGTCTTCTTCAACGGCTTGCCGCCAAGTTTTCGCACAAGCTCTGCGTAGGGTGCCTTACCGGCAAACTTCGTCTGGAAGAGTCCGTTCATAGTCTGCGGACACTTAGGATACACGTCGTCGGGAAGGAACTGCGTATCCACACGAGGGTAGGTAGTCAACTTATGTTCGTAGAGACTCTGTATGAGGTTCAGCGTCTGCTCGGCGCTGAGTCCGTACTTCCTGTTGCAATCTACCTGCAGCGAGGTGAGGTCGTAGAGCGGCTTCGGCGACTCCTTGCCCTCCTTCTTCTCCACCTTAGTAATAACTATAGGCTTTCCGTCGATGGTCTTGAATGCTTTCTCGCCCTCCTCCTTCGACGTGAATTTTCCGCTTGTTGCCGTGAAGGTAGTATCGCGATATACTGTTGCCAGCACCCAGTAGGGCTCCGGCTTGAAGTTGTCTATCTCCTTCTGTCTGTTGACGATGAGTGCCAGCGTTGGTGTCTGCACACGACCTATGGAGAGCACCTGTCTGTTCTGTCCATATTTTAAGGTATATAGACGTGTGGCATTCATTCCGAGGAGCCAGTCGCCGATAGCTCTGCTCAGTCCTGCCAGGTATAGCGGCTGGTAGTCCTGCTGGTCTTTAAGCTGTTGGAAACCCTCGCGTATTGCCTCGTCAGTCATCGACGATATCCACAGACGCTTCACAGGACATTTTGCCTGCGCCTTCTGCATTACCCATCGTTGTATCAGCTCACCCTCCTGTCCGGCGTCACCGCAGTTTACTATGCCGTCGGCAGCCTGCATCAGTTTCTCTATTATGGCGAACTGTTTCTTTATGCTGTCCTGCTCAATGAGTTTTATTCCGAAGCGCTGGGGAATCATAGGCAGCGCAGAGAGACTCCACGTCTTCCACATCGGTGTGTAGTCGTGGGGTTCCTTCAGAGTACACAGATGACCGAATGTCCACGTCACCTGATAACCGTTGCCCTCCATATACCCTTGATGTTGCGTGTTGGCACCAATAATGCGGGCTATGTCGCGTGCCACACTGGGTTTCTCTGCTATACAAACTATCATTTGGTGTGATTTGGTGTGCAAAAGTACGAAAAAAAATATGAAAAAGATATTACATATTATTATTTTTTTCTTACCTTTGCTGCCGATAAAGCAACATAAAACTTTAAAATTATGAAAGTTAAGAATTTTATGCTACTTTTTGCTGTGTCTGCGATAGCGATGACGGCAAGCGCTCAGAATGCCGATGAACCACAGGGTGTGCCCTTCAACGGCATAGTATGTGACCAGGCAGGTGAGCCTGTGAAGAACGTGAAGGTGTATGTGAAGAGTGCAAAGCTCTACACCTACAGCGATAGGAAAGGACGCTTCGGACTTACTAACGTAGGACCTACTGACACTTTGCACCTTAGGGTGAAGAAACTTAACTACGACATTCCTGTAGAAGGACGAAGAAGTATAAAGATATGGCTTGCCGACCAGCCTAACTATAAGGCTGTGGAGGACCAGGAACTGGTAGATATAGGCTACGGATTTGTGAAGCGTCGCGAGTTTACTGGCGTCAGCAACGCTATCTCTGGCGACGAGTTGCGCCGCTCAGGACAGAATAATCTGTGGACTGCTCTTCAGGGAAGGATTCCCGGACTTGTCATAGAAACCGACAACTTTGGTGAGGCTGAGATTACTATGCGCGGAAAGAACAGCTTCGTGGCTCCTTCTACTCCGTTGTTTATCGTTGACGGCGTCGTTGTTGACTCTCTCGACTTCATAAATCTCTACGACGTAGATTATGTTGAGGTGCTCAAAGACGCAACAATCTATGGCTCACGCGGAGCTAACGGAGTGATTATAGTGCATACAAAGAAGTAAATTAAATGTTTTTTGTTCTACTACTCGTAACAACCCTCTTTTCAACTCCGGCGAAAGCCCAGAATAATACATTTGTGGAAGACTCGTGTGTTCACCTCAGCGAAGTTGTGGTGACAGGACTCACGGGCTCTACACGTATTAACCAACTCCCTGCTCCTGTGGCAGTTATCTCGCCTGAGGAGCTGCAGAGTCATTCATCGACAAACATCATCGACGCGATAAGTCATCAGCCCGGAATGTCGCAGATAACAACGGGTAGCGGCATCTCGAAACCCGTCATCCGCGGCTTGGGATATAACAGAGTGCTCGTAGTCAACGACGGCATCCGACAGGAAGGACAACAGTGGGGCGACGAACACGGCATAGAAGTAGATGGCGAGGCGGTTCACTCCGTAGAGATAATGAAAGGTCCTGCGTCGCTGATGTACGGCTCCGACGCTATGGCGGGAGTGATACTCCTTCACGACGCACCGCTGATGGCGGAGGGCGAGATGAGTGCGTCGGCATCGACGGAATACCAGACCAACAGTCATCTCTTTGCCTATTCTGCCAATACGCAGGGCAACAAGAAGGGCTTCGTGTGGAACTGGCGCTGGACACAACGCTGGGCGGGAGAGTTTCGTAACCCCGTCAACGGAAGAGTACACAACTCGCAGTTCCGCGAACGTGCCTTGAAGGGAATGCTCGGTATGAAGGAGCGCTGGGGACACTCGCTGCTCAAGATGAGCTACTTCCACCAACGTCCGGGAATCATCGAGGCGCCCGACGAGGACCCGTTCCAGAAGATTAATCATTATAAGGTGGTGACAGACAATATGTTCTACGTCGGCGACGGGGTGCTGAAGGCTATCGTGGGCTACCAGCATAACCGTCGTCAGGAGTACGAGGAGAACCAGGTGGGACTCGACTTCATGCTCCACACCATAAACTACGATGTGCGCTACGTCTTCCCCTTCAGTTGGAAACTCAACGTGGGAACCAACGGTATGTGGCAACAGTCGAAGAACAAAGGTGTCGAGGCGCTCATTCCGGCATATCACCTCATAGACTTCGGCATATTCTCCACCGCCAGCGAGTCGTTCGGACCCGTTCACGTTAGCGGCGGACTGCGTTTCGACCACCGTCACGTAAACTGGGAACCCATAAACACCATAGCCCAACAGCCGTCGCCTACCAGTAAGCGCAGCTTTTACGCCGTTACGGGAAGCATAGGCGCTATATGGAATATCACCCCGAACCTCGACCTCCGACTGAACATAGCCAGAGGCTTCCGTGCTCCGAACATGAGTGAGCTGGGCAGCGACGGAGAACACGAGGGAACGTTCCGCTACGAGGTGGGTAATGCCGACCTGAAGCCGGAATACAGCTGGCAGGGCGACCTCGGACTCGACTTCTCCTCGGAGTATTTCTCCGCAAAGCTGTCGCTCTTTGCCAACAGAATTACCAACTATATCTTTGCCGAGAAAACGGGTGGCGTCTCTGCCGAAGGAACGTCGATATTCCGTTTCACTCAGGGCGACGCACGCATACTCGGTGGCGAGGCAACGGTGATATTGCACCCCGTTCATCACCTTCATTGGGAGAACTCCTTCTCTTATGTCAACAGCGTGCAGATGCACCAGCCCGAAGAGACGAAATACCTGCCCTTCACGCCGGCTCCACGATGGATGTCAACCATTCACTACGACATCAAGGGTAGCTGTACGTGGATAAAGAACCTCTTCGCTGAGGCGCAGATGGAGTGTTACCTGAAGCAAAACAACGTCTATCGTCTTAACAACACCGAGACGCCAACGCCGTCATACACGCTCTTCAACGTGGTGACAGGAACGGACTTCCTCATTCACGGCAAGCGTTTCGCCTCACTACACCTCTCTGTTAACAACCTGTTCAACAGGGCTTATCAGAATCACCTCAGCCGACTGAAAGAGGGAGGCATCTATAATATGGGGCGCAACATAGCAATGAAGGTAATTTTCACCATCTAATTTTTTTGACTTTTCTTTGGTGTTTTATTTTCTTCTTCGTACCTTTGCGGGCAAATACTACTTAACAACAATAATATTAATTACTCTCATTAAAAACTTACAGTTATGAAAAACAAAAATCTACGTTTTTTACTGTTCAGCGTGCTCGTCATGCTGTTCGGAGGGTTGGCACATGCTGATGGTCTCGTTACGTTAACATGGGACTATACGGAGAATCCTCCCTCGAAAAATCCTGACAACGGACTGTACTACGGCGCTACCGTAAATGACCCGGTTGGTACAAAGAACGGTTTGAAAGGTATCAAGATGAATAGTGAAGGATGGGCATTCTTCGAGAAACCTGCCGTAGCTGGTAAGCTGACGCTGGTCTTCGGTGACCGCAGTAAGGCAGACGGTTATGAGTTGAACATCAGCAAAGGAACACTGAATGGTGATGGTAAGACTGCTACTAAGGGTGACCTTATTACTACCGCTGCTGTCAGCGAGAGTCCTGGTAAGGCTGTTGTCGAGCTGGGAGCTGACGTTACAGGTATCTACATCAACCGTAAGACTGGTAGCGAGGGTGTGCTCTGCAAGATTCAATTCAAAGAGACTGTTCCTCGTTCGTTTGTTGACTTCGCGATGGATCTTCATGCTCTTCCCAGTGAATTCGATCCCTCTTCTCTGCCTTCAGGTGTAACCTTCAGCGGTACTTACAATAGCGACAATCACGGTTACCGCAATGCTACCATTGTTGTTCCTGTTGACGGAACAGTGAGGTTCAGCATCGGTGGTTGCCAATATACCAGCAGAACTTTCAATGTTAAGGATGGTAATGGTGAAGTTATTGCTACACTGAATCCAAAGACTGATAAATGTTATCACGAGGACGGTTCTGTCTATACATATCTTTATGTAGGTGAGGCTACAACGCTGACATTCGATAATATTCAGTATCTGCCTTACTTCAAGGCTGAGGCTACAGAAGTTAGCGAGGCTGTCATTACTTATAAGGACCAGAACGGTAATAAGTTGGGTACCAAGACTGTTTATGAGGGCGATCCTATCGGTGAGATTCCTTATACTGAGGCTGACCTGACTATCCCTTCAGGACAAAAGTTCCGCGGATGGGTATATGCAAGTAAGATTAAGGTTAAGCCTACTGATATCGTAAATGGTGACGTTAGCGTTAATGCCAGCGTGACACCTATTGAGGACGATCCTACAGTGTGCAGCATCCAGACTTACGACCTCACACAGCCTACATTCTATCCTGAGGATCACGAAAACTTCACCGTCAGCGAAGGTGCTGCATACTACAATAATCACGGCTGGAACTTCCCAGCAGGCAGCGGATTTAAGGTTAAGGTTACTGGTAAGGCTCAGGTTGTGCTGACTCTCTGTCAGTATGGAAACGGTACTACTGTCACTGTATTTGACCCACAGATTGCTGTTCTCAACGAATTACCTGCAAAGGCAGAAACTGACGGTGCTACAACATCAGTTAACTACACAGGCGCAGACGGCGAGTTGACATTCACATTCGCTGAGCAGACCTACCTGCATAAGGTGACGGTTTACAACGTAACCGACTTCATGGAGAAGGATGAGGCAACAGGTTATTACATCGTTCCTGTAAACGACGGTGCAAGCCTCGTACTCGCTCTGAACGCTGCTGCTACTGAACCAGGTACCATGATATTCCTGCAGAACGGTACTTACGACTTCGGCGAGTCAACACTTACCGGCATCAGCGGTACTAACGTTTCTATGATTGGACAGTCTATGGATAAGGTCATAATCAGAAACGCTCCTCCAGTAGAGGTGGAAGGTCTCGGAAGCGCTGACCTCTTCCTCAACACAAGTACTGGTCTGTACATACAGGATCTGACTCTGCAGAACGACCTCGACTACTACGGAGCTGGTAGCGCTGGTCGTGCACCAACACTTCACGATAAGGGTACAAAGACTATCAACAAGAACGTTCGTCACTTGTCTTACCAGGATACATACTATTCTAACAAGAGTGGCGGTCTCTACTACTTCGAAGGCGGTGAGATGCACGGAACCGTTGACTACCTCTGCGGCGACGGACGTGTATTCTTCGAGGGCATGAAGATTGTCAACGAGAAGCGTAGCAGCGCTACTATCTCGGCTAACTCTGAGCTGTACGTATTCAACAACTGCGTTGTAGAGAACAATGCCGACAAGTACAACCTCGGACGTGCTTGGAGTAACCATCCTGTCTGCATCTATCTTAACACCACACTGCTCGAACCAGGTAAGTTGGAGTCAACACGTTGGAACCTCAAGGGCATCAACTGCGACTACAGCATCGCTGGTGAGTATGGTACAAAGAACGCAGAAGGTCAGAACATCACTCCTGAATCTAACGTCATTACCTTCCAGAAGGAAAACACTGAGCTTAACACTATCCTCAACGCTGAGCAGGCTGGTAAATACACCATAGACTATGTTCTTGGCGAATGGGCTACTACAGCAAAGGAAGAGGCTGCACAGCTCGAGGCTCCTAACGCAGAGTACAAGAATGGTGTTGTAACCATCACTCCTGCCGACAACGGTGCTATAGCTTACCTCATTGAGAAGGACGGTAATTTCGTAGCTATAACAAAGGATATCACATACAACATTGAAATCAATGCTGAGACTGAAATGCTGACAGTACGTGCCGCTAACAAGCGCGGTGGCTTCGGCGAGCCTAAGCAGGTTGCAGGAACTGCTACCAGCATCAAAGCTATCAACGCAGCTATGGAGCGCGGCGAGCAGGTTATATACAACATCGCTGGTCAGCGTGTCAACAAAGCTACAAAAGGTGTTTACATCATTAACGGCAAGAAAATAATGGTTAAGTAAACAAACAACCGCTTACTCGCACCTATAAGTAGGCTACTTTTACCCCAAAAGTAGCCTACTTTTGGTATAAAGTGCTTTGGTGCTGAAGTCGTAACAAGCCTACTTTTACCACATTTTCACCAGTTTCGTTGACATGTCTTACCCTGAAAAACGTTGAATAAAAAACAGCGTTTTAAGATGGAGACAAAAGAAGTTTTAGAATTATCAGAGTTACAGGAACTCGCATTGAGAC
>ONAJ01000040.1 GCA_900315775.1 uncultured Prevotella sp. | reverse complement strand
TGGGGCTGACTACTTTGAGGAATTGCTGGATCGCATCCGTGAGATACGTACCTCAGAGCGTCGCTACTATCAGAAGATAACGGACATCTATGCCGAGTGCAGCAGCGACTATGACAAGAATAGCGAGATAACACGTACCTTCTATAAGACAGTACAGAACATGATGCACTATGCTGTGACTCATCAGACGGCAGCAGAGATCGTCTATGATCGTGCTGATGCGGAGAAGCCTCACATGGGACTGATGACGTGGAAGAATGCGCCTGATGGCAGAGTCGTTAAAAGTGATGTGACGATAGCCAAGAATTATCTGTCAGAGAAGGAAGTGGATGAACTGAACTTGCTGACAACGGCATTTCTAGAAATAGCAGAGCGAAGGGCGAGGCGGCATGTCTTGACAACGATGGCTGAATGGAAACAGGTTTTGGAGCACTATCTGAAAGTGTCGGATGCTGACATTCTGCCCGATGCAGGTTCCGTGACTCACGAGGAAGCTGAAGCCAAAGCGTTAGGGGAGTATGAGAAATTCTGGAGGATTCAAGACCAGACATTCCTCTCAGACTTTGACAAGCTGATAGAAGATTTAGGTAAATAAGTGATCCCGAAGGGATTAAATATCCCTGTAGGCTGGCGCCTGCCATCCTACAAAATCTTAAAAGGCTACAAAGAACTTAAAGCGAGCTTTGTTCTTTGTAGCCTTTTAATCTTTCGTGATCCCGTTGGGATTCAAACCCAAGACCTTCAGAACCGGAATCTGACGCTCTATTCAGCTAAGCTACGGGACCGTAAAGCGGGGCAAAGGTACGAAATAATTCATAATTCATAATTCATAATTCATAATTTTCATTCATCTTTAATTTCTTTAACTTCATTAGCTCTTTATTTTTCTTATTTCTCCTTACCTTTGCACGCTGATGAGACGTAAGAGCGTCATATTTGTATTGTTGTCCGTTATGCTACTTACTATGGCGGGCAACGGGAATTTTGTATCTTTGTCGGGCGGCAAAGATGCAGATACTGTTGTCGCTGAGAAGTCCGTCCCCGAGAGCATCAAGGTGCTTAAGGACAGCGCGCTGAGTGTGGCGCTTAAGGACAGTACGCTTAGAGACAGCACTCTCAAGGACAGCGTTATTTTAGATTCCTTAGAACTTGCTATTCGTGAGCACAACAAGGCCGTTGACGACTCTATTCATGCTGACAGTTTGAACAGGGCGAAGTCGAAGGGTATCGACTCCCCCGTGAAATATACTGCGAGCGACTCCATAGTTTACTACGCAGGCAGGAAGCAGGCTTATCTTTACGGCAGCACGAAGGTGAAATACGGCAACATGGACCTCGATGCCGAGAAGGTGAGGATGAATCTTGACAGCAGTATGGTTCACGCTACGGGTATTGCCGACACAGCCGGCGTGTTGTCGGGTACACCTATATTTAAGATGGGTTCCGACACTTACGAGAGCGACACTATGGCGTTCAACTTCAAGACCAAGCGCGGTCTCATCAGCAACGTTTACACCAAGCAGGAAGACGGTTTCCTGAAGAGTGAGCGTTCCAAGCGCGACTCCACAGGTTTCATGTATCTGCGACACGGGCGCTACACCACCTGCGACGAGGAGCATCCCGACTTCTACATAGCCCTCTCGCGTGCTAAGGTCCGTCCGGGCAAGGATGTTACTTTCGGTCCTGCCTACCTTGTCGTTGCCGACGTCCCTCTGCCTATAGCTATTCCTTACGGTTTCTTCCCCTTCACGAAGAGTTACAGCAGCGGTTTCATTATGCCTACCTATGGTGACGAGTCAACGCGAGGCTTCTATCTGCGCGACGGAGGTTACTACTTTGCTATGAGCGACAAGTGGGATTTGAAGCTTCTCGGCGAGATATTCACCAAGGGCTCGTGGGGTCTTAGTGCCGCTTCGAACTACAACAAGCGCTACCGTCATAACGGCAGTTTCTACTTCAGTTATCAGAGCACCAAGACCGGCGACAAAGGAATTGACGAGGACAAGCGCGAGAGTATAAAGTTCCAGTGGCTCCATCGTCAGGACGCCAAAGCAAACCCCTTCAACACGTTCTCGGCAAGTGTAAACTTCGCCTCGATAAGTTACGAGCGCAACAATCTTACGTCGCTCTACAACCCTCAGGCGATGACGCAGAGCACCCGAACCTCTTCAGTAAACTGGACCACCACCTTCTCCAGTCTTAACATGACGGTCAGCGGCGGTTCCAACATCACGCAGAACATGATTGACTCAACGTTAGCCGTCACTTTGCCCGACCTGAACATCAACGTTTCCAGGTTTTATCCCTTCAAGCGCAAGCAAGCATCAGCGAAAGAGCGTTGGTACGAGAAGATATCCGTCAGCTATACCGGTGAGTTGAAGAACTCCATAGAGACCAAGGAGAACAAGCTACTGAAGTCAAACCTCGTAAAAGACTGGAAGAACGGCATGCAGCATACCGTCCCCGTTTCGGCAAGCTTTACGGTGCTGAAGTACCTCACGCTGACGCCAAACTTCACCTTCACCGACAGGATGTACACCGACAAGGTATATCGTTCCTGGGATACGGAGAAGCAGGTAGAGAAGCGCGACACCACATACGGTTTCTACAACGTCTATAGCTGGCGTATGGGTATCGACGCCACCACGAAGATATACGGTTTCTACATTCCTTCGCGTAAAATCTTCGGTGACAAGATTCAGGCTGTCCGTCACGTGTTCACGCCAAAGGTAGGTTTCAGCTATGCCCCCGACTTCGGTGCGGCACGCTACGGCTACCACGACTCCTACGTGAAGACCGACGCCGACGGTACGGTAAGCATTGTTGAGTATTCGCCCTACAACACCGGAGTGTTCTCGCCTCCGGGAAAGGGTAAGACAGGCCTCATTGATATGAGCATATCGAACAACATTGAGATGAAGGTGCTCAGCGACAAAGACTCTACCGGAATGAAGAAGATAAGCATTATCGACGAACTCGGAGCCCGCATGAGTTACAATACGGCAGCCGAGGTGCGTCCTTGGAGCGACCTTACGATGAACCTGCGTCTTAAGTGGTGGAAGAGCTACACGTTCAACATGACGGCAGTCTTCGCCACCTATGCCTACGACCTCGACGAGAAGGGCAACCCCTATGTAGGTACCCACACCGAGTATAGCAGAGGCCGTTTCGGACGTTTCCAGGGAATGTCGCAGAACTTCTCGTTCACCCTTAATCCCGAGAAACTCAGAAAGCTCTTCGGCGGTGGCGGCGGCGAGGAAGTTACCGAGAACAACAAGCGCAACAACAGCGTCAACGAGACAGAGTCGAACATCGACGACAAGATGGAAGAGGGAAAGAACGGCGCCCGCAAGAAGCCCGGCAAGGCAGAGACCGACGCCGACGGCTACATGCGCTACTCCATACCTTGGTCGCTCACCATAGGCTACGGCATCACTATGCGCGAGAACACCTCGGGCACGTTCGACAAGGAGAAGATGCGCTATCCTTATAAATATACCCAGAACGTGAACTTCAGCGGTAACATCCGTATCAGTGACGGCTGGAACATATCGTTCTCCAGCGGTTACGACTTCGAGACGCACAAGCTCAGTATGACCACCGCCTCGATGTCGCGCGACTTACACTGTTTCTCTATGAACTGTCAGATGGTGCTTGCGCCTTACACGTCGTATAACTTCTCGTTCCGTTGTAACGCGGCCACGCTGACCGATGCGCTTAAGTACGACAAGCGCAGCAGCTACAGCAATGCCATCCAGTGGTATTGATTTCTCCTCCTTATTATTATTGTATGTCGGCCAGAATCTTCAGGTCTTCCTCCTCGCCGACGACCCATATTATGTCGCCTACCTTGAACTTACGTTTCGGACTGAACGACGAAAGGTTCTCCTTTCCTTCCTCCAGACCTACCAGCATGCAGTTGTAGTTGTGGCGCAGTCCGCTCTCCTCCAGCGTCTTACCCACGAAGGGGCAGTCCTTGCTGATGATTAGCTGGTGCAGTTTCATCTCTCTGTGCTCCATTTCCAGGTCCTCGCCGATGACCTCCGTCTCTATGGCGTTGCGGAACTTTATCAGCTGTTCGTCGGAGCCTATGACCTGCAGACGGTCGCCCGGGAATATCATGTAGTTGCCGTCGGGAATGTTCAGACGGTTGCCAGCACGCAGTATGCTGCTTATGTGCACACCGTATTTCTGTCCGAAGTTCTGCTGTCGCAGAGTGCTTCCCATCCACAACGAGTTCATGGGTACTTCGAAGTCGGCTATGTGCACGTTGCGGTCCAGCAGTCGTCCTTCGTAGAGCGGTCTTTTCTTGCCGCTCACCTGTGCCTGTATGTCCCTCGAGCGCAGGTTCATTATGAAGAGTCGTTCCAGTCGGATGCTCCTGCTCTTTATTGTTCTTGAGAACACCATAACCACTATAGCCACCAGTCCTATGGTCATTATTATGGCGTTGGTGAGGTGCGACAGGTAGTGGAATATGTAGAATATGAATGCCAGCGCTATGATTACGCGCACCAGTATGGTGAACAGCAGTCCCGGACGGTTGTAGTTGCTCTCGTCCCACAGCGCCTTGAACTCCTCGCTGCGGTTCTTCTTCATTATCATAGCTCGCAGGAACGGCGATATGAGGACTATCGTAAGCACTCCTGTGAGGGCGTTGGCGTACCAGTCTTCTTCCCACGCCTCGAGCAGTTTTCTTGCGAAGGGCAGGAAGAACGTCAGCATTAGCATTGTTGCTGCTGTGGTGAGTATTGAATAGACCAGCGTGTTTACGAACATCTGGCGTAGCAGTCGCTTCCACAGACTCTGCTTCGTCGTCGCCGGCTGACTCATGCTCATGTTGTTCAGCGACTTTATCAGCGACTTCGGCAGGTGTTTCTCCAGATTGTTGTAAGCGGGTGTTGACAGTCGGATCATGTAAGGTGTGAGGAACGTCGTTATTACCGACACCGCCACCACGACGGGGTAGAGGAACCCGCTGATGACGCCCTGCGAGAGTCCCAGCGACGCTATGATGAACGAGAACTCACCAATCTGAGCCATAGAGAATCCGCACCTCATTGCCGCCCTCAGCGACTCGCCTCCCAGCAGGAACGACAGCGAACCGAAGATGCTCTGTCCTACGAGTATCGTAAGCACCAGCGCAAGGATGGGGACGGCGTATTTCATCAGTATCTCGGGGTCCACCAACATTCCCACCGACACGAAGAAGATGGCTCCGAAGAGGTTCTTCACCGGCTCTACTATTTTCTCTATGCGTTCCGCCTCGATGGTCTCGGCAAGGATGCTACCCATGATGAACGCTCCGAATGCCGACGAGAAACCCATCTTCGTTGAGAATACCGCCATAGCGCAACATAGTCCTAACGACACCACCAGCAGCACCTCGTTGTTGATGAGCTTGCGCACGGAGCGCAGGAACTGAGGAATGGCGAAGATGCCCACGATGAGCCACAGCACCAGACAGAATCCCAACTGCATTATGGTGCTCAGCATCATGCTGCCGTCGGGGTTCGAGCCGCTGGCTACGGCACTAAGCATCACCATCATGACGATGGCGAGGATGTCCTCCAGTATGAGCACACTCATCACCAGTCCGGCAAACTGCTGCTGGCGCAGCCCCAGGTCGTCGAACGCCTTGTAGATAATGGTTGTGGAACTCATGGCGAGCATACCTCCGAGGAACAGACAGTCCATCTTGCTCCACCCGAAGAGCTTGCCCGCAAACACGCCGAGCATCGACATGCAGAATATTATTGTTATGGTAGAGATGATGGGCGAGGCTCCCATCTTAAGAATCTTCTTGAACGAGAAGTCCAGTCCTAACGAGAACAGCAGGAACATCACACCGATGTCAGCCCAAAGCTTTATGCTCTCCAAATCGACCACCGACGCCGTGTAGGGCATGTGTGGCGACACGAAGAAACCCGCCACTATGTATCCCAACACCAGCGGCTGCTTCAGCTTCTTGAAAATCAGCGTCACGACGCCTGCCACCACAAGCATCAGCGCCAAGTCTTTTATCATCGGCTCTAAGTCCATCCTACATCAACCATCAACCATCAACCATCCACCATCAATCATTGTATCCCGCCGTCAGCTCGCAAATCTTCACAATGACCTTCATTGCCTTCTCCATCACCTGGATACTGACAAACTCGTAGGGCCCGTGGAAGTTCACTCCGCCGGCGAAGATGTTGGGGCAGGGCAGACCCTTGAACGACAGCTGTGCACCGTCCGTACCGCCGCGAATAGGCTCTACGCGTGGGGGCACGTCGCACTCCTGCATAGCCTTCAGCACTATGTCTATGACGTGCATGTTGGGGTCTATCTTCTCCTTCATATTATAATATTGGTCTTTCACCTCGGCGCTCACGGTGCCTTCGCCGTACTTCGCATTCATGTCGGCAACACACTTCGTTATGAAGCTCTTGCGGTCTTCGAAACGCTCGCGGTCGTGGTCACGGATTATGTACGACAGCTTTGCAGACTCAATGCCCGACTCGATGCCCAGCAGGTGGTAGAACCCCTGATAGCCCTCCGTCGTCTCCGGTGTCTCGTCGGCAGGCAGCATACCTATGAACTCTGCCGCCAGACGGTTGGCGTTGACCATCTTGCCCTTAGCATATCCAGGGTGTACGCTGATGCCCTTGATGTGTATCTTTGCACTTGCCGCGTTGAAGTTCTCGAACTCCAGGTCGCCCAGGTCGCCTCCGTCCATAGTGTATGCCCACTCGCATCCGAACTTCTCCACGTCGAAGTGGTGAGCACCCATACCTATCTCCTCGTCGGGGTTGAAGGCTATGCGGATGTCTCCGTGACGCACCTCCTTGTGGTCGCGCAACCAGCACATAGCCTGTACTATCTCGGCTATTCCCGCCTTGTCGTCAGCACCAAGAAGCGTCGTTCCGTCGGTCACTATGAGGTCCTCGCCGACGTGACTCAACAGCTCGGGGAACTTCTTCGTAGAGCTCACAATGCCCGGCGACAACACTATGTCGCTTCCGTCGTACTTCTCCACAATGCGCGGCTTCACGTCCTTGCCGCTACAGTCGGGCGACGTGTCGTAGTGCGATATGAATCCTATTACGGGTACCTTACTCTTAATGTTCGACGGCAGCGTGGCATAGATGTACCCCTTCTCGTCCATCTCCACGTCCTCGAGCCCCTCATCTTCGAGCTCTTTCTTCAGGAATTCAGCAAAAACAAGCTGTTTCGAAGTACTCGGCACACTCTCACTCTCCTCCGACGACTGGGTGTCGAACTTCACATAGTTCAGAAATCTTTCTACAATATTCATTTTATTATTTAGGTTTCGTTGTTATAACTGTCTGCAAAAATAGTAATTTTTCTTGAAACACCACCAATAATTACCACATTTTTTTGTTTTTGTTGTCACTTTTGTCACTTTTGTCACAAGCCCTTTGTTTATCGGTGTGTACTTCCCTAAAATAAGTTGAATGTTTTTTACCTTAACCCTGCCATAGGTTGAATGCCTTTTGGGTACCTTAATCCTTATCCCTGGCAAAAGTTGAA